>CAVEOK010000103.1:0-2028 GCA_963617415.1 Oscillospiraceae bacterium | reverse complement strand
ATATTGCAAAGGCAAAAAGCCCAGATTGAAGAGACGATGGATCGTCTTTCCTACAAAATATCAAGATACGAAGAAGCCATGAAAACAGGAATATTGAACTGGGGAAAGAAAGGAGAGCAGTCTTGAAGAACTTTATCTATGAAAACAGGACGAAGGTTTATTTCGGTAAAGGAAGCGTGCAGGAGTACCTTGAAAGCTTACTGAAAAAATATGGCGAAACCGTTATGCTTGCCTATGGGGGCGGTTCCATTAAGAAAAACGGCATATATGACGAGATTATGGACATTCTGAGTGCTGCAGGCAAGCGTATTGTGGAGTTTGCCGGTATTATGCCAAACCCTACCTATCAAAAAGCCCAAGAGGGTGTGAAATTGGCTCGTGAAAATCAGGTTGACCTTATTCTCGCCGTGGGCGGTGGCTCTGT
This sequence comes from Oscillospiraceae bacterium, assembly GCA_963617415.1. Taxonomy (GTDB): domain Bacteria; phylum Bacillota; class Clostridia; order Lachnospirales; family Lachnospiraceae; genus RUG14243. The sequence goes on along the minus strand of CAVEOK010000103.1, from coordinate 1,604 downwards.
GTCTGACTGTTGTAAGGTGATCTCAGCCCAGGCAATGTTGGATGAGGATATTTGGGAGATGGAGAATATGAAACACATACTCCCGACAGCGTTTATCCCACTGGGAACCATTGTTACCGTGTTCGGTACTGGCAGTGAAATGAACAACGGTGCAGTCATAACTAACGAGGAGAAAAAGATTAAAGGTGCACTTTGGGGTGCACAGGCGGATTTTGCTTTTCTCGATCCGGAATACACGCGATCCGTTCCCATGAAGCAGTTCATCTCCGGTGCTTTTGATACCCTGAGTCATGCCATGGAAACATATTTTGGCAAGCCGGATAAAAATAATCTGTCTGATGACATCAATGAAGCTGTCATGCGCAGCGTTATACGCAACATCAGAGTATTGATGAAAGATGAGAAAAATTATGAAGCAAGGAGCGAGTTGGCCTGGGCTTCTGCAATGGCAGAAAACGGTATATTAAAAATCGGAAAGATTACGGATTTCCAGTGCCATCAGATAGAACATCAGCTTGGCGCTTATACCAATTGCAACCATGGTGCAGGACTGGCGGTCATTCATCCTGTTCTGTACCGTCGTATTTATAAGTCCGGTGCAGCACGCTTTGCACGCTTCGCACAAAAGGTCTGGGGCATTGCATCTAAGGGAAGTGAGGAAGAGACTGCGCTTGCCGGAGTGGATGCCTTGGCAGCATTTATCATGGAAATCGGGCTTCCTACTTCATTTTCGGAGTTGGGCATTCCTGCGGATACCGATCTTCGGTCGGTTGCTGATTCTACAAACATCGCAGCAGGCTGTTGTATGAAACTAACACACGAGGACATCTACGAAATTTTGAAGGAGTGTAAATAATTATGGCAAAACTTATAGCTTTTTATTCAAGAGCCGATGAGAACTATTTCGGTGGAACTAAGAAATATATCAAGGTGGGAAACACAGAAAAAGCTGCAAATATGATTGCAGAGCTTACAGGAGCCGATCTTTTCAAGATCGAGCAGAAGATTCCCTATGCGGCAGATTATGATACCTGCATAGCGCAGGCAAAGAAAGATAAGCAGGAAAATGCAAGACCGGAGCTGGTTTCTCTTCCTGAGGATCTGGACGATTATGACGAGATTTATCTCGGCTATCCGAACTATTGGGGAACCATGCCGATGGCGGTTTATACTTTTCTGGAAAGTTACAACTTTTTCGGAAAGAAAATTCATCCATTCTGCACCCATGAAGGCAGCGGTCTTTCTGGTACAGAGCGGGATATTGCGAAGGCAGCAAAAGGTGCTGATGTAAAGAAGGGGATTGCAATCTATGGAAGCAATGTAGATGATGCGGAAGCTGCACTGAAAAAATGGATTCAGGAGGGATGTTGAATGGAATGTGAAGAAATCAGAGTAGATATACGTATTCCAAATCCGGAAGGGTCAAAGGAAGCAATACGGGCAAGCCAGGTAATGTTCAAGCTGAATCATACGATGCCTTTTACAGACGACTATAACAGTCTCCTGAAGGAATTGTTCGGTGACAATCTGGGAGAAGATAGCTTTGTAGCAGCACCCATAAGCGGAGCCTGCGTCAGTAGCATGAAAATCGGAAATCATGTATT
>CAVEOK010000102.1:624-2130 GCA_963617415.1 Oscillospiraceae bacterium | reverse complement strand
ATGAAGATGCCCTGGGTGGTTTTGATCGCTTCTTTTCCTGTTTTCGGTGTGGCCTTTTATCTACTGGTAGGTATCAACGGCGGCACCAAGAAAATGCGAAAGCGATACGAGGAGGTGGATGCCTTTCTTTTGCCGCATCTGCCAAAGAATCACGCTGTTTATGAAGCCGAGAAAAGCCTTTCTCCGGCAGCGGCAGGCATCTCCTCTTACATTTACTCCAAATCGGGTTATCCGGTATATCAGAATACGGATATAGTCTATTATGGGGATGCGGCAGAGGCCCTGGAGGCACAGCTGGAGGATCTGGCAAAGGCCGAGCATTATATCTTCATGGAATATTATGCGATCGAGGACAAGGAATCCTGGCAAAGGATAGAGGAGGTATTGGTTCAGAAGGTAAAAGAGGGCGTTGAAGTCCGGGTTTTCTATGATGATCTTGGCTCTATCGGCTTTATTACAACGGATTTTGTGCAGAAGCTGGAAAACAAGGGAATTGCATGCAGGGTTTTCAATCCCTTTATGCCGGGCTTAAATCTCTTCTTGAACAACAGGGATCATCGGAAAATCACAGTAATTGACGGCAAGGTGGGCTTTACCGGAGGCTACAACCTGGCAAATGAATATTTTAATGTAACTCATCCCTATGGCCTTTGGAAGGACAGCGGCATTCGCCTTGAGGGGGATGCCGTCAAATCCCTGACGGTGGCTTTTTTGGAAATGTGGAATGCAGTCAAGGAAAGAGCAAAGACGGGAATTCGGAAGGAGCTTTCGGATTATCTGATCGATTATGACTATAGGGCTGAGCAAAAGGGCTTTATCCAGCCTTATGCCGACCAGCCTATGGACAATGAGCAGCTGGGAGAAGAGGTCTATATCAGTATTATTAACAAGGCCAATTCCTATTGCTATTTTATGACGCCATATCTGATCATTACGGATGAGATGGCGCATGCCCTGTCTCTAGCGGCTAAAAGAGGGGTGGATGTTAGGATCATCACACCGGGCATACCGGATAAAAAGATCGTTTATTCCGTTACCCGTTCTTTCTACAACTGTCTGGTCAGAAACGGTGTCAGAATCTTTGAATGGAAGCCGGGATTTTGCCATGCGAAGCTGAGTGTGGCAGATGATCTCATGTCAACCTGCGGCACCATCAATCTGGATTACCGGAGTCTGTATCATCATTTTGAAATCGGATGCTATATGGTGGATACAAATATTGCCAAGGAAATCAAAGCGGATTTTGATCAGATGATTTTGCAATGTGAAGAGGTAACAGAATTCTATCGAGAAGGAAGAAAGGCGCATATGAGGATAGGACAGCTTTTCCTTCGTCTTTTTGCAGAATTGCTGTAAGTCCTGTAAATGTGCGGATAGACAGGAAGGATTAGGATGAAAAATACCAAAAGAGAATATCTGACGCATAGCTTTGGACCCTATTATGATTCGGAATCGAGATATTTGATTCTGGGAAGCTTTCCCTCTGCAAAATCCAGAGAGGAGAAC
>CAVEOK010000102.1:0-614 GCA_963617415.1 Oscillospiraceae bacterium | reverse complement strand
CATCCGCAGAACCGTTTTTGGAAAATTTTGGCTGCTCTTTTTGAGGATTCGCTGCCGCAGACGACAGAAGAAAAAAAGGAATTTTTATCAAAGCATCAAATCGCCCTATATGATGTGATCGAAAGCTGTTCCATTATCGGGTCTTCCGACAGCAGTATTGAGGATGTTCAGGTAACGGATTTAAGGCCGATTTTGGAGAGGAGTCAGGTAGGAGAGAGAATCTTTACCAACGGAGCAAAGGCAAGTGCCCTTTATCAGAAGTACACCTATCCAAAGATTCAGATCCCGTCAAGAAAGCTGCCCTCAAGCTCACCGGCGAATGCGGCTTATTCTTTGGAAAAACTGATATCCATTTGGAGAAAGGAGCTGGGCTTAGGAGAATGAAGAAAAAGCTTTTGATTGGTTTGGATCTGGATGATACGGTCTTTACCAAAGAAAAGAAAATTACGGAAAAAACCAGGCAAAGCATCCTAGAGGCAAATGCAAATGGAGCAGAGATCGTCTTTTTGTCAGGCAGACCTTATTTTGGGATTACCGATGAGATCTTTGCCTTTCCGGATATGCATTATCTGGTTACTTCAAACGGAGCACTTACTCTGGACCCGATAAAAAGG
>CAVEOK010000101.1:0-2367 GCA_963617415.1 Oscillospiraceae bacterium | reverse complement strand
TCCTTACCGCTTTCTTTTTTGCTGCTTTTTTCCGGACAGAATAACCAAAACTGCCCAGCACATCGCCCAAGGCCTGGTAGGATCCATGGGAGTAGGCAATTAAATCTACTTCTTCCATGTGAAAGGATCCCTTCTCATCGATATATTTGGAATCTACATCTACGGCAAGCACCTCTGCCAGAAAGAGATCATGGCTTCCCAGCTCAATGACCTGCTTCAGGCGGCACTCAATATTAACCGGAGATTCCGCGATCAAGGGTGTTTCAATCTGGCTGCCCTTCTGCGGCGTCAAAGCACAAGCTTCAAATTTGTCCAAATCCCTTCCGGATCTGACGCCGCAAAAATCCGCTGCTCTTGCCAGCTTCCTTGTGGTCAGATTGATGACAAATTCACCGCTATTCCTGATCAGATCATAGGAATAGCGGGATTTTCGCACGGAAATGGATACCATGGGTGGATCCGAGCAGACGGTTCCCGTCCAAGCAATGGTGATGATATTTGGCTTTTTCTCCTCGTCCATACAGCTGACCATAACGGCCGGCACCGGATAAAGGAAGTTGCCGGGCTTGGGAAAACTAGTTTTTTGAATCATCTTCGTATCTTTCATTTGCTGTCTCTTTTACCTTTTCCATAAAACGGTCAAAGGCGGCCTGCCCCTCTTCTGTCTGCTTATAGACACCTGCGTCCTCCAGAACCTGGAGGAAGACCAGACCGATTTCCCTTTGCAAAATTTCATCTATGTTATCGGCCTCTATTCTATCATATTTCTGCAAAATCTCATCAACCCAGTCTGCATGCTTTGCGATCGTCTCGATTTGACGCAGATCCGCCTTCTCCAATATGGCCTTTTTCAGCTCTGCCATTTCTTTTTTCAGACGGGAGGGAAGAACAGCCAGCCCCATAACCTCGATCAAACCGATATTTTCCTTTTTGATATGATGCAGCTTCTCATGGGGATGATAAAGCCCCAGAGGATGTTCTTTCGTTGTAATATTGTTGCGAAGAACCAGATCCAGTTCAAAGTCTTCTTTCCTTCTTCTGGCAATCGGCGTGATCGTATTATGCCGTTCTTCCCCTGTATAAGCATAAATAAAGGCCTTCTCATCCGTATGATCCCGCCAAAGAGAAAGGATCAGATCCGCCAGCTCGACCAGGCTTTCCTTCTTTCTCCCACGAAGACGGATGCAGGACAGGGGCCATTTTACGACACCGCAGCTCACATCCGCAAAGCCTTTTATGGTGAAGCTTCGCAATAGGGGTGCCTTTTCCATTGCAAAGGAATAGCGTCCTCCCTGAAAATGATCGTGGCTTAAGATCGATCCGCCTACAATGGGAAGATCCGCATTGGATCCGACAAAATAATGGGGAAAGAGGCTGACAAAATCTAAAAGCCTTCGGAAGCTAGCCCCTTCGATCCGCATGGGTCTGTGCTCTGCATTAAAAACAATGCAGTGCTCCTGATAATACACATAGGGAGAATACTGGAAATACCATTTTGCCTTGTCCAGGCTAAGGGGAATGATTCTGTGATTCTCCCTGGCCGGATGATCTCCCCTTCCCGCAAAGCCTTCATTTTCTGCACAAAGCTGACACTTGGGATAAGCTGTCTGTGCTGCATTTCTCGCTGCTGCAATGGCTCTGGGATCCTTTTCCGGCTTGGAAAGATTAACGGTAATATCCAGCTCGCCGTATTCTGTCCGGGTCTTCCAACGAAGATCCTTTGCAATCCTGTAGCGACGGATATAATCCGTATTCTGAGAAAAATCATAATACCAATCCGTGGCTTCCTCAGGAGACTTTTGATAATGCGCCCAAAAGTTTCTGATCAGCTCAGAGGGTCTCATGGTCATACTTCCCATAAGGGCCGTATCAAAGAGATCCCGTTCTGTAATGCTGTCCGAGATCAGTCCTTTTTCTATAGCATACTCTGTCAGCTCCTTCAGAGTCTCCTCCAGCTCCCTGCCGTCAGCCAGCCTTTCCCTTCCCAGGGTAATGGAATAGGCAATTGCCTCTGCCGGGCTTCCGGAAAAATCGTTTTTTCTCAGTTCCTTTAAGATACAGTTGATGCTGTAATTTATATCCTCATCCTCAATCAGGCCGGCTGCAAGACCATAGCCGACAAGACGGGAAATGGCATGATCAATTTCACACATTTTTTCGCTCTTTTCTTCTTTTCTTTCTATTTTTCTTCCGGCAAGGCACGCTCGCGCGTCTTGCGCGCCGGATTCGGTATCTATCTTAGCGGACCTATATCCCTTTGAATCCATTCGCATCCTTGCGGAGTATTTCCCTTGGGCCGTCTCCTGCGGAAAGAACATAAAAGGAGGCCGGATAGCCGATCTTTTCCCGATAGGCAAATCCCACTCT
>CAVEOK010000100.1:277-2439 GCA_963617415.1 Oscillospiraceae bacterium | reverse complement strand
CGGCGCTCAGGTCGGTGTGACCGCAGCTTCTGCAACGGCCATCACTGCAGATGAGGTCATCGACCTTTTCTACAGCCTGAACGCTCCTTACCGTAAGAACTCTGTCTGGGTGATGAATGACGCCACCATCAAGGCAGTCCGTAAGCTCAAGGATGGTAACGGCAATTATATCTGGCAGTCCTCCTTGGTAGCGGGTGCTCCGGATACGCTGCTTGGTCGTCCGGTTATGACCTCCAGCTATATGCCTACCATTGCAGCTGGCAAGAAGGTCATCGCCTTTGGTGACTTCTCTTACTACTGGATCGCAGACCGCCAGGGTCGTTCCTTTAAGCGCCTCAATGAGCTTTATGCTGCAACTGGTCAGGTCGGTTACATTGCATCTCAGCGTGTTGACGGCAAGCTGATTCTTCCTGAAGCCATCAAGGTGCTTCAGATGAAGTAAGGAGGCGCCCTATGAGCTATAACGCAAAGAACTACACCGAGCAGGGCGGTGAGAAGACAGTTATCGGAGGCACCCTGGAATTTGCCTCCGGTGCTGAGGTCGTAAATCTTCCGGAAGCGACGAAGAGTGCTACCGGAGGCATCAAGGCCGTAGATAACCTGAAGGACTGTGCCGCTACAGACGTGGCTGGCATCAATGACTTCATTAACACTCATCTTCTGGCTGGACTCCGTTCTGCCGGAATCCTCAAAGACTAACGATAGGAGGAATGACAGATGCTTGTTACGCTTCTTGAGATGAAGCAGTACCTAAGGGTCGACACCGATTCCGAGGACGAACTCATTACCAACATCATAAAGACCGCCGAAAGCATCTGCCAGGATGTGGCAAGACTGGATGAGGCCGCTTTTGAAGAACAGTCAGCTGTAACAAGGCTGGCTGTGCTTTATGCTGCAGCTTATTTATATGAGCACCGTGAGGAAGCGGATCACAGCCAGCTTGCCCTTACCCTTCGCGCGATGCTCTTTGGCGTGCGGAAGGAGGGCTTCTGATGAACATAGGCCTAATGAATGTCCGCATCACCATCCAAAAGAACACGCTTGTAACGGATGAGATAGGAAACCAGTTAAATGCCTGGACAGATTATTTTTCCTGTTCAGCGACGGTGGGGGCTGAGAGCGGAGCAGAAACAAATCGGGCTGGTGAGACGCAAGAAGCCGACAATATCGCTTTTACCGTTCGGTACTGCCCGGAGACCCTGGCAGTTACATCGACCGGATTCCGAGTTCTATTCCGAGACGAGCTGTATAACATCACCTACATCGATCACATGAACTTTAAGCGAAAGTCTCTAAAAATATGGTGCACAAAGGTAAGGAGGTAAGAATGAGCAGCAGTAATGTCAATTGTTCTATCGGCGAGCTTGCTGACGTCATCATGGATGGCTTAAAGGAATACGCTGATCTTGCATCGGAAGATGTGAAGAACGCAGTCAGAAAAGCCGGAAAGACTGTAAAGAATGAGATTTCGGCGAATGCGCCAAAGAGAACCGGTGCATATTCGAAGAGTTGGACAGTGAAGTCCACAAAAGAGACATCAGAATCTTTGGAACTGGTTGTGTATTCGAAGAACAAGTATCAACTTGCACATCTTCTGGAATTTGGCCATGCCAAGCGCGGCGGCGGGAGGACGAAGGCCTATGCTCATATCGCGCCTGCAGAAGAAGCAGGGGTAAAAGAGCTGGAGGAAGATATCAGAAGGGCCTTAGGAGGCGCATGATGGACGAGATTATAAAAATACTGGAGGAGTGCGGCATTCCTTTCGCCTACGATCATTTTGCGGAAGGCCATGCCGCTGATCCTCCTTTTATTTGTTACCTGATTCCAAACAGCGATAATTTCGCTGCTGACGGAATCGTCTACCACAAGATCAATGTGGTGCATATCGAGCTCTACACCGATAAGAAGGACCTAGCGGTGGAAGCAAAGCTTGAAGCCGTGCTGGATAGTCACGGTATTTTTTACGAGCGGTCTGAAACTTGGATCGACTCAGAAAAATTATATGAGGTCCTGTATTCATTTGAAATGGAGGTAAATTAATATGGCAAAGAAGAATAAGATAAAGTTCAATATCCGTAACGTGCATTATGCTCTGCAGAATGTAGCGGAAGACGGAACCATAACTTTTGAGACGCCGGTAGCGATGCCGGGTGCGGTATCCC
>CAVEOK010000100.1:0-267 GCA_963617415.1 Oscillospiraceae bacterium | reverse complement strand
CCCTTTCCCTGGATGCCAATGGCGAACCGAGCACCTTTTATGCGGATGGCTGCGCTTATTACATCATCAGCAACAACATGGGCTATGAGGGTGATCTGGAGCTTGCGATGCTTCCGGAGTCCTTCCGTACCGATGTGCTGAAGGAGGAACTCGACAGCAATAAGGTGCTGGTCGAGAACGCAAACGTGGAAGTGCAGAACTTCGCATTGCTGTTTGAGTTTGATGGTGACATCAAGAAGATCCGTCATGTGCTCTATAACTGTGCGG
>CAVEOK010000099.1:0-2575 GCA_963617415.1 Oscillospiraceae bacterium | reverse complement strand
AGACTTAACACTGACTGATAGTCCTTCTCTGTGATCAGATCTTTTTTCATGTAGAGATAGGCTGCTGCAGCCATACCGATTGCAACGCATTCTCCGTGAAGCAATTGAAAGCCTTCCAGCTTCTCAATGGCATGACCGATGGTATGACCAAAATTTAGCAGAGCCCGAATTCCCTGTTCCTTCGGATCCTCCTCCACGACATCTGTTTTATGACGGCAGCTTTTATAAACAATCTCATGCAGGAATGCTTCATCTAAGACATCCCCTTCATAGGCTTCCAGATAGTCTAAAAAAGCCTTGTCCCTGATATAACCGTATTTGATAACCTCAGCCATACCACAGGCCAGTTCTCTTGCCGGAAGGCTCTTCAGGAGGCTAAGATTCATATAAACCAGCTTGGGCATATAGAAGGCTCCAACCATATTTTTGTAACCGCGGAAATCTACGCCAGTTTTACCGCCCACGCTGCTGTCAACCATAGCAAGCAGACTGGTGGGAATCTGGATAAAATCAATTCCTCTTAAGTAAGTAGAAGCCGCAAAACCGGTCATATCACCGATCACACCACCGCCTAAGGCAATCAGCAGATCCTTTCGATCGAAATGCTTCTGAATCAGATACTCATAAATATCAGCGATATGATCCAGGGTTTTATTGCTTTCTCCTGCCGGAAGGGTATAGCTGCCGACAAAGGAAAAATAGTCTCCCAAAAGCTCCTGTAATGTTTCCAGATAAAGCGGAGCTACATTGGAATCTGAAATAATGCAGGCTTTTTTGTTCTTTCCGAAACCGGCCTGCTCCAGTTCCTTTTTCAGCTCTGAAAAATCATTTTTAAAAACGATATCATAGATGACCATGTCATCCTGATGAACCTGAATGCGATCCTTCATTTTTCTATTCTCCAATTTTATTTTTCATTTATTTTTTGTTTTGCTATTATGGTACAAAAGTCCCTTTTACCGCAAAAAGCACCAGGAGAAATCCCGATGCTTTTATTTCATTCATAATAAATTGCGTATTCAATTCTTTACAGACTGGTCTGAATAAAGCTGCTTCCGACACTGACAGAGCTGAGAATCGCCTGAAGATTGTCACCAACATCACCTGAAATCTCTACACCCGGAGGGGTCAGAAGGAAGATTGAGCTGTTGATCTTCTGAAGGTTACCGTCAATTGCATAGGTAGATCCGGAAGAGAAATCAATGATTCTCTGAGCAATATCTACATCCAGGCCTTCCATATTTAAAACAATGGAACATCCCTTCAAGAGGGTCTGTGTAATTTCTCTGGAATCTTCAACTGTTGTCGGTTTAATTAAACAAATTTCCATTTCTTCCTTTACCTGACGCTTTGCCTGTCTCATCTGTACTACTTTGGAGCTGTTATGACCAGTGGACTTTTCTTCCTCTCTGGACTGACGTTCACGCTCCTTTGCTGCAGCTTTCTTTTCCCGTCTGGACTCATGCTTTTCTTCCGGCTCAGAATCAAAGTCTTCCTCTTCTTCTGCCTTCTTTGCCTTTCTGCGTCCAAAGAAGGAATGTCTTTCTTCTTCCTCTTCTTCCTCATCCAGATATTCATCATCGTACTCTTCATCATACTCGTCATCATCCGGATTCAAACGCATAATATTCAAAAAGCTATCTACAAAACCCAATGTTCTAATCTCCTAATCATTTATTGTAATTTCTCTCACCGAATATACCGGTTCCGACACGAACAAGAGTAGCGCCCTCTTCAACCGCTACTTCAAAATCACCTGTCATGCCCATGGACAGAATGCCCATAGAAACATTATCAATGTTTTCCCTGCTTATGTCAACAGATAATTCTCGAATTGCCTTGAAATATTGGCGATTATCCTCTGGATTTTCAACGAAAGGAGCGATTGTCATCAGTCCCTTAATGTGAAGACGAGGCAGCTTTGCACACTCCTTGACCATCTGAATCACTTCATCCTTTTTCAGGCCGAATTTTGTTTCCTCCTCAGCCATATTAACCTCGATCAGAACATCTATTTCCACATCATGCTTTTCTGCCTGCTTTTCGATTTCCTCGGCAAGGCGAACAGAATCCACGGAATGGATCAGGGAAACCTTATCGATGATATATTTTACTTTATTTCTCTGTAAATGACCGATCATATGCCAATGGATATCCTCAGGAAGAAGGGGCACCTTTTCCTGGATTTCCTGCACCCAGTTTTCGCCAAAATCACGGGCGCCATGGGCATATGCCTCTTCCAGCATGGCAAGCGGCTTTGTCTTGCTTACTGCAATTAGTGTTACTTCTTTAGGATCACGGCCTGCACGTTCACATGCCTGATCTATTCTATTTCTTACTTCATCCAGATTCTCAGCGATCATATTAAAGCCTCCTTTATCTGTCGAACTCATTTGATAAGCTCTACCGAACGATCTGATTTTCTTTTACATTGCTTGCATCTAAGGCGATGTAATCAAACTGCTTCAGCCCATCATCTGAACCTGTCGCAACGAGAGAATAGGTATCTCCCGAATATAATATCTCAATTTGCTTGAAAACGGTATACCCTTTATTGATACAGTATACACCCTGC
>CAVEOK010000098.1:0-2919 GCA_963617415.1 Oscillospiraceae bacterium | reverse complement strand
CCTTGTCACGGAATTCTCTCTTGGTCAGGAATTATAAGCATCATCCGACGACGTAGTTGCAGGGCTATGGATTACGCTGTTGATCTTGAATGAAATCTTTCCCTTTTTGTACAGTGACGCAAGCAAGTATTCGATATCTTCTTCGATATAGCCATAGGGCGCTGCCTGAAAATCATCCAGCACTTGCTTCAGGGACAGCTTCACACCGGTACGTCCGGCATAGGCGATGGCTGATGTAAGATCCTTGAAGGCTTCTTCATTAGGCTCCTTCGTTCCCGCCAGATCCAGTGACAGCTGCACCTGCGTCCTGCTCTGCTTCAACAGGTCCTGAATGTCCGCCAGAGTCGGCTCCGTCTCCATATTTTTCAGCTTGCTGTATACGCTGCCGATCAGCTTTTCAAAGGCTTCGTTAATCCGCGCCGTCACATCCTTGGACTTGGTTGTGATCCTTGCTCCATTAACATAAATCTGCGCAGATTCCAGTGCCATGCGGATGTAATCCTTGGCACGTTCCGATGTTTCCTTTCGTTCCTTCCGCTTATTGGCCTGAATCACCTCATAGTCCGTCATGGTGGTCAAATCCGGTGAATTGAGGAAGGACTCGATTTTTTTCATCATTTCCGTCTCCGCAATATACGGATAAGAATCATCCAGGCGAACAATGACGCTGCGTTCTGTCGTAGACAGCATCATCAGCTGTGCCTCACTCTGGTCACCACTGTAGGCAGTCATAATTTTCAACGTAATGCCATTGCTGCTGTTGTTTCGATAGAAGCGGTCATCGATCTGGGTATTGAACGAGAAGGAATACCGATTGCTGTATTTATATTTATTGTTGGGAAGTGCAATCACCTCCTCAAAGGCCACCGCAGCAATATGGTTCTGCGTTTCCTTGGAATCAATATTGATGCTGCGGATTTTATTCTCTGCTTCCTGCTCCTCATTGGTCAGGAACACATATCGATCGCCGTTTTTCTGCACCAGAAGCTCATCGCAGAGCTTACGCAGAGATGCCTCCACTTTCTTGCGAAGCTCCAGAATATCCTGATCAATCTCGGAGATCATCAGTGTAGTCAGATTCTCCACATCGCCCTTGAAATCATTGACATGCTTGATCATAAAAAGCACTTTCAAGAGTTCCACATCAAAGGCATTGAGACGCGGATTTCTGGATGCTGCCGTAATGACGATACGGTGCTGATGATCAATAAAGTCATCCACTGCACTGTAAAAGGCGTTGAAGGGCACAAGGATTCCTTCCTTATCATCTGCATACTTCTGTGCCGCCTCTTTAAAAAGTGCCAGCATGGAACGCTCACCGTCCGCCATGTTCTTTCCGCTGGAGCTGTACTGACGAATCGAAGTCAAAACCTCTCCCAACAGTTTGAACTGATACGGGATGAAGGGATATACCTCGGCAAAATCTTCCGCATTCTCGTAAAGCGGCATATGCGGCGTCCCCTCACTGAAGATAATTTCATTGCTTATTGCATCCTTTTCCTTTTCATAAATTGGCTTCAGGATAGCCGTTGCCTGATCATTCTTCTGAAGAATTCTCTTACGGATAACCTCTGCTACATCTGCAGAAGAAAGAGAAATCCGCGTATCAAAACGGCCCTGGATCTTTGAGAAATCATCGCCCAGCGTTTTGGTAATAGAGTCGATGTCCTGCTGGCTGGTCACGGCAATCCAAACCTTTCCCTGGCAGGCCGTGCCCAGATCCTCCGCTACGGTCTGCAGATTCACCATGAGCTTACTGTCGTCGGCAATGTACTGGCCAATCTCATCCACCAGAAAGATCACATGATGGTTCTCTCCTTTTTTCGCGCAATATTTCTTCACATAACCGGCGAACTGCTCGATGGACAGACGATAGCTGTTCTCTGCATTATTCGCCCAGTTCTTAGCTGCATCTTCGCTCATGATTCCGAGCGCCACGATGGTCTCTACGATCTCGTCCTGAATGAAATAGAAATCTTCACGTGCGGTCTCCCAGTCATCGCCATTGATTTCTTCAAACTTATCCTTGAACTGCTGATACCGACCATCGTCATCCAACTTTCTCTCGAACTCCGCCAAAAACGGGATAGAACCACAGTATCCCAGATGCTCATTGAAGACCTTCATGAATACATCCTTGATGGCTTCTTTGTTCACCTTAGAATCCGTCGAGCTCTTGGAATCTACATTAAACAAAATCACATCTGTATCCGCCGCATAGGAAGCTGCTCTTCTGATTTTCTCCTGCAGTTTCTTGTCCGGCACCTTTGCATCATCCAGGAAAAAACTTGACGCAGCATATTCTGTCTTATCCTCCGGTTTCTCCGGATTCCGCACCTTCTTATCTGACAAGATATAAGAAAGGATTTTTAGGAAATGAGATTTACCACTTCCAAAGAAACCTGAAATCCAGACACCCATTTTGTCCGTTCTTCCGGTCAGACCTCTCTCATAGGCATCAAAGAATTTATTCATGTATTTATCAAGCTCGTCGGTCACAACATACTCGTCCAGCTCCTGATACACATTTTCCTGATCCTTCTGGCCGACCTTAATGACACCCTTGATGTCACGATCGATTTGTTTATAAAACATATCCTGGATTTTCATATCATTTGCCCCTCTCTCGTTACTGTATCAATGGGAATGCCCGGTAATAATTTCCATCATGTATGGTTCCAAACAGGCTCAGTGTCTGCGTATTCCAATTCCCCGGATAGAACATGATCACCGGAACTTGGTCAAATACCTGATGCAGGTTGTTGAGGACGTTATGCGCCCGCACAAAGGGAAACACCTTGCCAACTCCGGTCAGAAATACCACGCTGTTCTCCGGTGTCTGCTCCATGATTCGATTCACAATCAGGTTCTGATCTGTGGTCAGACGCAGCATTTTTGAGATAGCCTTGTAGAGATATT
>CAVEOK010000097.1:1593-3001 GCA_963617415.1 Oscillospiraceae bacterium | reverse complement strand
GATCAACAGCGTAATCCATAGCCCTGCAACTACGTCGTCGGATGATGCTTATAAATTCCTGACCAAGAGAGAATTCCGTGACAAGGTGCTCCTAGAGTTGAAGGAGGTTCCGAAGAGCGCCTGGATCAAGTCGGTAAAGGAAATCATCCATGACTTCTTTGGACATACACCGATGACGGATGATTCGGATTCTCTGATGCGGGATTTCAAGAGCTATTGCATCACCAAGCGGAATTTCATTGAGGAGACCTTGAAGGATGATTATTCAAAGGAATCACCGCTGCCCGGCAAGGATGTGCTGACAAAATCGGAACGACTGATTGACGACATGGATAAGATCAGTGATCCGATAGCGTTCTATCGCAGAGCAGATGAGCTGGTAGACCTGCTGGGATTCCTGGGCGGCAAACAGAAGGAGAAATATCTCCATGCCTGCCGTTCTCTGGAGGTATTCAACAAGTCAAAGAACTTTATTACAGATCAGGCAATTATCGACTATGCAAGCCAGATCAAAAAGATTCTATCCATCAAGGAGCCCTACAGCTTTATCAAGAAATTGGAGGAATACGACAACCAGCTCATGGATGCCATCATTGAGCTGCTGGAAAAGGATGCTCAGAGAATCCGTCCGGAGGTGGAGGCAGACCGCAAGCTGGTGCTGGATGAGCTGGATCCGGAGCGGCCATATGCAGCGAGAATCCGGGAAAAGGTGCTGGATAAATTTGAAGAGCTTCTGAAGAAGGTGGATGAGACCCATGACATGGCCACCATGAACGGTATTCCGGCAGAGAGCAATGCCCTGGTGCAGAACTGTCTCCGGGAGATATTGCAGGCGGAAGAATCGTATCAGCAAAGCCTCGCACCGGTGACACCTGCACCTTCGACCAGCACAGAAGATTCCGGCAGCACAAAGATCGCGGCAGCAGAACAGACAAAGCCTGTGAAGCCTGTTGTGCGGACGGTGCCGGTTACCATGCGCAGTCTTACAAAAAACAAGACCTACAGCATCCGCTCCAAGGATGATGTAGAGGTATTTTTAAATGAAATGAGAAAGAACCTATTAGAGCAGCTTAAGGATGATACCATCATTCGGCTGAGCTGACAGATATAGGAGCAGGAGGACGGTATGAGCGGTGAAACAAAGCAGATCAGCAAGAGCGCGATCAAAAACTTTGCGATCGAAGCCAGAAAGATATTGATGAAATCTGCCGAGACAGAGGCCGGATTGTACGGCATCTCTGCCGATGAAATTCGGAAACCCATACAGGTGGGCGCAGATTTCGAAGTATATGAGACCCTGGCCGGAACGGAGAAAAGAATCTTTCGTGCAGATATGCGGCGCAGAAAGAATCTCGTGACTGCCATTCAGGAAAAGGGCTTTCAGGAAGTGATCGAGGAGACTGCTTAT
>CAVEOK010000097.1:0-1583 GCA_963617415.1 Oscillospiraceae bacterium | reverse complement strand
GCTTATACCTGGTTTAACCGTCTCATTGCCATTCGTTTCATGGAGGTCAATGATTACCTGCCCACTCGTACACGCGTGCTGTCCTCTGAAACCGGCA
Organism: Oscillospiraceae bacterium; assembly: GCA_963617415.1. Taxonomy (GTDB): domain Bacteria; phylum Bacillota; class Clostridia; order Lachnospirales; family Lachnospiraceae; genus RUG14243. The sequence goes on along the minus strand of CAVEOK010000097.1, from coordinate 1,486 downwards.
ACAACACGCCGGATCTGATCAACGAATTCCTGGATGTGGATCTGGGCATGACCGAGGAGGAAATGCAGGCTGTTCAGACGGCAAAGAATGAGAATCGTTATGACGATGCCTTCCGCCTGCTTTTTGTGAAGGAATGCAATGCGCTGCATGATGTCCTGCCGGGCCTCTTTAAGAAAACCGATGACTATATGGAATTGCTTCTGAATTTGCCGTATACAAGTGATGGTGTGGTTCGCATGCTCATCGATACGATTCCGGAAGAGAATTTTGATGTAGAGAAGGAAGGTCAGATCGAGATCATCGGCTGGCTGTACCAGTATTACAACACAGAACCGAAGGCCAAGGCCTTCAGCAAAAAGAAAGAAAAGATCACGAAGGAAGAGATTCCGGCGGTGACGCAGCTCTTTACGCCGGACTGGATTGTTCGCTATATGGTGGAGAACAGTCTGGGAAGGCTCTGGATCGAGGGCCATCCGGATGAGGACTTGAAGAGCAACTGGAAATATTATCTGGACGAAGCACAGCAGGAACCGGCAGTAGAGCAGCAACTGGCGGAGATCCGAAAGGAATATCGGAAGCTGACACCGGAGGATATTAAGGTCATCGACCCCTGCATGGGTTCAGGCCATATTTTGGTATACCTTTTTGAAGTTCTTATGCAGATCTATAAGCAGGATGGCTATACCGAGAGAGATGCGGCGGAGCTGATTCTGGAGAAGAATCTTTATGGTCTGGACATTGATGATCGTGCATACCAGCTGTCCTATTTTGCGGTCATGATGAAGGCCAGACAGTACAACCGGAATATCTTCCGGAAGCATCCCAAGTGCCATATCTATGCTGTACAGGAGAGCAATGCTGTCAATCGCGCACATCTGAATTACTTCGGAAAAGATCTGAGTGAAGCAGAAAAGAGCAATGCCAGAAAGCAGATGGAAGGCTTGCTGAGCACCTTCGTGGATGGAAAGGAATATGGTTCCATCTTAAAAGTGGAAAATTATGACTGGAATCTGCTGAGGAGATTTATTGCATCAGATGCCACAGATGGTCAGATCAACTTCGAGACGATGGGGATTGATAAAACCAAAGGACAGTTGGAGGAGTTGATCGACATCGGTGAGGTGATGGCGCAGAAGTATGAGGTGGTAACGACAAATCCGCCGTATGCCACTGTGAGCAATCTCAGCGAGAAATTAAATACATTTGTAAAAAAGAATTACCCAGATAGCAAGAGTGATCTATTTGCTGTTTTCATCGAGCGTTGTGGCCAGATGGTTGTGAAGAATGGCTATCAGGCAATGATCACCCAGCACGCATGGATGTTCCTTTCGAGTTATGAGAAACTCCGCAACAAACTTTTGAACACTGACATTGTAAATATGGCTCATCTCGGCGCAAGAGCATTTGAAGAAATTGGTGGCGAGGTTGTGCAAACAACAAGTTTTGTCATTAGCAATAATTATTTTGCTGGATATAAGGGAAAATA
>CAVEOK010000096.1:0-3190 GCA_963617415.1 Oscillospiraceae bacterium | reverse complement strand
TGAATGGCTACGCCATAGGATAAGGGCTATCTATTGGAAACAATGGAAGAAAGTACGGACAAGAATAAGAAAACTGAGGAGTTTGAACCTGCCCGATTGGGTGGTGTTTGAGATTGCGAATTGTCGTAAAGGCATATGGCGCTCAGCGCTTGTGCTGAATCAGGCACTCACCAACAAAGAATTAGCCAATCTCGGATATATGTCCTTGACTGGCTATTATCTGCAAGTATGTGAAAACTAAGGAACCGCCGTGTACCGAACGGTACGCACGGTGGTGTGAGAGGTCGGGGGATTATTCAAATCCCCCTCCTACTCGATTATAATCTGGCAAGCTTTTTGACCAGGGTAAAAGTTTTTTTATTTTTTCAGGTGAAAGCCTTCCACCTTTGTGCATGCCTCGGCATTCTTCCAGAACATACTCCAGATACTTATAAATATCCAGGTGATTCTGCTTTGCTGTCTCTACGATGCTGAAAAGAATACAGCTGGCCTTGGCACCTCTTTCGGTAAAATTAAAGAGGCTGTTCTTTCTGTTTATGACATAAGGCTTTACCGTTCGCTCTGCCATGTTGTTATCTAATTCCAGGCGTCCGTCCTCAAAAAGACGCAGGGCCTTTTCTTCCTGATTCAGGGCATAGGTAATAGCCTTGCCATACTTCAAAGATGGCAGGGATTTGTACTGTTCCGATCTAAGATAGTCAAAGAAATCTTCCATGGCAGCATGTAATTTTCCCATGCGTAATTCTTTTCTTTCTTCATAGCTGGAAAAGCTGATCTGATTATCGATATGAAAAATATTCTCCAGCTTTGCCACAGCAAGATAAGCTCCGCTCTGGTTCCAATATTTCTTTGGAAGTCCTTTAAGCGCGTCCACAAACTCACGTTTTATATGAACCATGCAGGCTACCGGCCGGATCGGAAGCGGAGCGGCTCCGGTCTTTTTGTTTGTCTTCAAAACTGAGTTGTAACAGGTGTAGCCATCGCACATGACATAGCCTTTATAGTTCTTAAGCACGGCCCTTGCATCTGTATCACTCCGGCCTGGCTGGTAATGATAGAGCATGATCGGATGCTTCTTCTGATATTCCGCAGTGGTCGTGATCCAGACATAAGATTTCTTTTTATCTTTGCCCTGAATGACCTTTGTATAGGTTTCATCGCAATGAATGGCGGCTTCTTTCATTAAGATCCTTTCCATTTCATCCACGATCGGAGAAAAGATCCTCTCTGCAGCCAGGATGCTCCACTTGCAGAGGTTATCCTTTGTAACGGGTAGCTTCTGCCTTTTATACTCTTTTGCCTGCCTGTCGAAGGGCAGGGCCATGGCATATTTCTTATGAATGCTGTCTGCGACAAAGGCGGGACTTACCGGAGAATTATAAAAAAGAGGCCTGGGTGCACCGGGAACAATAAAAAGTGCCGGCTTATCATTTGCCGCACAGCTTCGGCAGACGTACTGTTCACTGACGTATTCTTTTACATGAACCCTCGGTGCTTCTACGCAAAGCTCTTTTCTTACGATCTTTTTGACAAGTTCAAGCTTTCTGCCGCAGGCAGAGCAGAACTGTTCTTCCGGTGAAAGTTTAAATTCAATTGTTTCAACTTCGAGAGCAGAAAGATCCTTCTTTTCAATCTTTCCTTTTCTGCTGCGGACTTTTTTGCTTTTTCCTGTAGCTTCTTCTACAAGCTCGCGGATTGCCTCTTCTTCCTCAGGAGACTGTGCAGATACCGGCGGTTTCTCCTCCTTCATTCCCGGCAGATCAAAAATGGTCATCTGGCCGGTGAAATTCTTTTCAGAGGAAGCGCCATAGTGTTTGGCCCGGGATCTTCTGATTTCCTGCAGAAACCGTTCCAGCTTTGCTTCTGCCTCTGCACATTTCGTATAAAGTTTTATGTATGCCTCTTCAAGCTCTGAGCGTGTCATACTGAAAAGATCCACGATCTCAGGCTTATTCGTTTCTTTACCCATGAAATAATTATCCCAGAAAAGAGGGTGAAAATCCATTGACGGAAGGGAGAAATATAGGTGGAAAAAGCCCGAAAAACCGTTGTTTTTCGAGCTTGAAATAAAGAAAAATTTCTTGACTATAAAGCAGTGTTGTGGATGAAAAGATCAGATGAGTTTACGTGCCAAAACCTCCGGATGGGCATGCTCCTGATAGAGGCTCAGCCCATCAAGAAGCCAGGAAAGCTGTTGTTCCGTAACCGGCATTGTTTTCTTTCCGTTTTCTTTGGATGGCCAGTTAAAGGTGCCGGAATCCAGACGTCTGTAATAAAGCCAGAAACCGTTTTTATCCCAAAAGAGGATCTTCAGTTTATTTCTTGAACGATTACAGAAAACAAAGAGTGCCGGCTGAAACGGATCCAGCTCAAACTGAAATTTTATCTTTAAAAGAAGACCATCAATACTGTTTCGAAGATCTGTCGGTTCAACCGCAAGATAGACCGGACAAGAAGGTGTCATTCTCAGCATAAACTTCTGATCACCTCCAGTGCATCACGAAGCGTGTTTTTATCAAAACCACTTGGCAGTGTGATTGAAAAATCACTGACCGTCAGTTCCAAAGGCGGCACATTTGCAGCGGCTTCTTTTTCAATAATAGAGGTCTTGATGAAGGTTACTTCCTTTGCCCCATCAATCAGACCAGCTTCCTGATCAAGAATCTCGAGCGGGATAAAGCTTTCCATTTCATCATCTTCATCGTCAATCTGCTCAGCTGCTAAGCGCTCATTTTTCTTCTCATCATCAATATCTTTCAGATGATTTACAGCTGTTGATCTTGCAATGCCTTTTTCTTTTGCAAATGCCGTTAGTGAAAGATCAGTAAGCCTGTATTCTTCTCTTAGTAAGTTCCAGTTCAAAGATTTTGCCATAATGTTTTTCCTCCTGAAAAGCATTATGGCGTCTGTCGGTAGCATCGACAATGTGTCACTCTAGAGACGCTTACGTTTCTGAAATCCAAACTCGTTGGTGCGATGAAATCCTTGCTACTAAGGCCTGTCCGGTAGATCAGATCATAATTGAAAATGAAAGGCTCCTGGCTGTATGGCTGCATCATGCCTGCCATAACCTTCAGCCTTTCATACCCGGACAGGCTCTCTGCCTTTACGCCCAGGGCTTTCAGGTTATTGATGATATCCGTCTCGATTCGCTCAAGCTTGGGCTTTGCTTCCTTCACGTTCTTGGCTG
>CAVEOK010000095.1:0-3261 GCA_963617415.1 Oscillospiraceae bacterium | reverse complement strand
GCTAAATTCTCATTTACCATAGAACGATAACGAAGCTTACAGGAGGCCTATCATGCCGAGTTTATTTACAGAAGATACATACGAACAGGCCATCATAGAACTGTTCGAAAATATGGGCTATGATCACCTCTACGCGCCGGATCTGGATCGGGACTACAGCAGTCCGTTGCTGGATGCTGAGTTGCGGAGCAGTCTTGTGCGTATTAACCGTGGTCTGCCTGTGGAAGCCATCGATGAGGCGCTGGGAAAGCTCCGGAATTTTGACACTGGAAGTCTCTTGCAGAAAAACATTACCTTCATGGACTATCTGCAGAATGGCATTACGGTAAAGTTCTTTGTGAAGGGAGAGGAGCAATCGTCGATTGTTCGTTTGATCGATTACGTGAACGAAAGAAACAACTCGTTCTATGTGGTTAATCAGTTTACTTATCTTGAAAATGGAAATAATCGTCGTCCAGATGTCATTCTGTTCATCAATGGCCTGCCGTTGGTTTTGATGGAACTGAAGAGCCCGGCGAAGGATGAGGTGGGTGCAGAGAATGCCTTTCATCAGATCCGAAACTATATGCAGGATATTCCGTCCATCTTCTATTACAATGCGATCTGCGTGATTAGTGATCTGTCTTCCAATAAAGCCGGGACAATCACATCCGGCCTGGATCGTTTCATGGAATGGAAGACGAAGGATGGAAATTATGAAGACACGAGCTATGCGTCCTTTGAAACCTTCTATGAGGGGATGTTCCAGAAGGCGCGGCTTCTGGATATCCTGAAAAATTTCATTCTGTTCTCCGGCGTGAGCAACAGCAGATTTAAGGTATTGGCTGCCTACCATCAATATTTCGCGGTTCATAAGGCAATTGAGAAGGCGAAGATCGCGACGAAGACCGACGGAAAGGGCGGTGTATTCTGGCATACGCAGGGGTCCGGCAAGTCGCTGTCGATGGTGTTTTATGCACATCTTCTGCAGGAGGCATTGGACAGCCCGACGATCGTGGTTATGACGGACCGTATCGATCTGGATGATCAGCTGTATGCACAGTTCTCCCAGTGTGCGGACTTCCTTCGTCAGACGCCGGTTCAGGCGGAGAGCAAGGAGCATTTGAAGGCACTGCTTGATGGCAGAAGTGCGAATGGAATTATCTTCACAACCATGTTCAAGTTTGAACGCGGTGAGAAGGCACTTTCGGAGCGCAGAAACATTGTCGTTATGGCGGATGAGGCGCACCGCGGTCAGTATGGCTTTGATGAAAAGGTTGTTATGACCGAGAATGATCAGGGAGAAAAGGAGGCGCATACGGTCATCGGCAATGCCCGCATTATTCATGACGCGCTGCCGAATGCCACCTTCATCGGATTCACCGGTACACCGGTTTCGGCAAAGGACAGAAACACCCGTGAGGTTTTCGGTGATTACATTGATGTCTACGATATGACCCAGGCCGTTGAGGATGGTGCCACAAGACCGGTTTATTATGAAAGCCGGGTTGTCCATCTGAAACTGGATGAGAATACATTGGCATTGATCGATTCCACCTACGATATCCTGGAACAGCAGTCAGATGCGCAGACGATTGAGAAGAGCAAAAAGATGCTGGGACAGATGGAAAGCGTGCTGGGTGCAGATTCTACGATTGAGTCTCTCTGCGACGATATCGTGGAGCATTACGAGAAATACAGAGCAAATCTCCTGACCGGTAAGGCAATGATTGTTGCTTACTCACGTCCGATTGCAATGAAAATCTATCGCCGTATCCTGAAAATACGTCCTGCGTGGACCGATAAAATCGGTGTGGTTATGACCGGCGGCAACAATGATCCGGAAGACTGGAAAGAAATTATCGGAACCAAATCGCACAAAGAGGAGCTTGCAAGAAAATTCAAGGACAATAAGGATCCGATGAAGATCGCGATTGTGGTGGATATGTGGCTCACCGGCTTCGATGTGCCTTCCCTGGCAACCATGTATGTATACAAGCCGATGCATGGCTATAACCTGATGCAGGCCATTGCGCGTGTCAATCGTGTATTCAAGGACAAAGAGGGCGGCCTGATCGTTGACTATGTAGGCATTGCGTCTGCCCTGAAGGCAGCCATGAAGGAATATACGAAGCGCGATCAGTCGAAGTATGGCGACATGAACATCGCCAAGATGGCCTATCCGAAGTTCAAAGAAAAGCTGCAGGTCTGCAAGGACCTTCTGCATGGCTTTGATTTCAGTGGATTTGTGGGAGGCTCGCCGCTGACCATGGCGAAGCTTATCACCGGCGGTGTGAACTTCATTCTGGATGCAAGTGTGCCGGAAAGAAAGGATCTGTTCCTGAAAGAGGCCATGCTGCTGAAGCAGTCACATTCTCTTTGCTCCAGTATGACGACGGAGCAGGAACGGCATGAAGCAGCTTACATGGAGGCGTTGCGTTCTACGGTAATCAAGATTACCTATGGAGGCAGCAGCGGAAAGAGTCTGTCGCTGAAGGAAATCAACGATCAGATCAATGAGCTTCTGAAGGCAGCTGTGCAGAGTGAAGGTGTGATCAGCCTCTTTGACAGCAGCAAGTCCGGCGGTGAGAGCTTCAACCTGTTTGATCCGGCTGTTCTGGAAGAGATCTCTCGTATGAAGGAGAAAAACATTGCGGTTGAGATTCTGAAAAAGCTGATGGCGGAGCAGGTATCTCTTTACAGGAGAACGAATGTGGTACAGTCACAGAAGTTTTCGGAAAAGATTGCGCAGCTGATGAATTCCTATTACAACGGCCTGATCACCAATGAAGAGGTTATCAAGGAGCTGTTGAAGACGGCAGAGGAGATTGCCAATCTATACAAGAACGGACAGAAGCTTGGCCTTTCCCAGGAGGAGCTGGCATTCTATGATGCGTTGACCAAGCCGGAGCATATCAAGGACTTTTATCAAAATGATGAATTGATTGCGCTGACGCGGGAACTGACAGAGATGCTTCGAAAGAATCGCACCATCGACTGGCAGAAGAAGGAAACGGCCAGAGCGCAGATGCGCAAGATGGTGAAGCGGTTTCTTAAGAAATATAAATACCCGCCGGAGGATTATGACTTCGCCATCAGCACGGTGATTAGTCAGTGTGAGATTTGGACAGACAATACGGAGCCGCGAAAAGAAGAGAAGCTCTATAAATTCGTGTCCGAAAGAGAGCTTGGCATGGTGGCAGAGAAAACAGTTGGGTATGGCGAATAGGAGGGAAATGTTTGTGGCTCGTTATAGTGTGAATAACTATACGGTGGGGACCT
>CAVEOK010000094.1:0-3341 GCA_963617415.1 Oscillospiraceae bacterium | reverse complement strand
AAAAGAAAAAAATGCCGTAAGAATAGATTTTCTCGGTCTCAGCAAGTGCGACGATTATGATGCCAGCATCCTATGGGATATTTTAATTGCATTTGAACCGCTTTTAGTCGCTTCGGACGATGACTTTATCATTTTTCGGGAGGATGACGGCGATTATTATCGCTTTATCTGCAACGAAGACGGAAAAATAAGCAAAAAAGAAAGCGAAGTCATCTTCGATGGGCGGGACTGCAACTTGGATTGTGCATACCAAAACAAAGGTGTATGCCGCTATTCTGGAGTGTATGGCTGCGAACCATTGTTTGACGAAATTGGCAACTGTAAAAGCAAAATAAGAAAATAACTACAACCCCAAAAACGCAATCGCCCTCATGGCTCATACATTCTGAGCCGTTTAGCAAATCCATATGTCAAATTTATTTTTGATATATGGATTTGCTCCTAAAATTAGGATCTGCCTCACGCCTCAAATATATTTTTCATAGATGGAAAGGTATTCTTCTTCCACTTCTTTGAATGGCCTTACCTTGTAATCCAATTCAATGTGAATTTCCGGCTTCTCACTTATCTGCGGTTCTCCAAGAAGTTCTTTAAGGTCATACCAAAGCATGGCATTGTCAATTTCTTTAAGCAGCTTCTGTTCTTCCTTTGTCAAATCTGCACCAAGAAATTTTTCATAGATCAGACTCAAAATCCTGTCCTCCTGCTCCCCGTAGGCCGGAAGGGATTTCTTGAATGGTCTTGGAACATCTGACATGTAGCATTCGCTGGCATCATGAAGCAGACCGGCCAGAATCATTCTCTCAGACAAACCACGGGCCCTGGCTTCCTTTGCGCAGCAGATGCAATGCTCCCCCACTGACCAGAAAGTATGCACATGACCATTTCCCCGGCAGATCAGGGATAAGGCATGCGCAATATCCCGAATATCAATGGCTTCCGGCTCCGGATTCAAAAGTACAAAATGTTTTCCTGTGTAAGTTGTAATATAATCACTCATAAACCTTAAAAATTCATTGTCCTCCTGAAATGCATTCGTTGTTTATATCACAAAATATCCGTTTCTTCAAGATTTTATATCGCGAATTTATACCTTTCTTCAAAACTTTATATCCCAATTTTATACCTTTCTTCAAAGCTTTTTGTGTAATAGAAAAAAAGCAGCTAGTCCGAAGACTAACTGCCTGAATAAATGCATTATTTTATTTTTCCATCCAGTGTAAGCAGGGTTTGATACATTTCCGGTCTTCTGTCCCGGAAAACTCCCCATTGTCTTCTCTTCATGTCGATCGCATCCAGATCAAAAGTATGTACCAGAACCGTCTCATTTTCTCTGTCTGCTTCTTCTACAATTTCTCCTGTCTCATCAGCGATAAAACTGGAACCATAGAAAGTCATTTCAGAATCGCCCTGCTTCTCTAATCCAATTCGATTTGATGCCACTACCGGCATAATATTAGCCGCTGCATGTCCCTGCATTGCATGCTGCCAATGAGGTTTAGAATCAATATCCAATGTAGGTTCAGACCCTATCGCTGTAGGATACAAAAGAATTTCCGCTCCCATCAGGGCCAGACATCTGGCGGTTTCCGGGAACCACTGATCCCAGCAAATCCCCACACCTATTTTTCCATATCTGGTGTTCCAGACCTTAAATCCCGTATCTCCTGGAGTAAAAAAGAATTTTTCCGCATAAGGTGCTCCATCCGGAATATGCGTTTTTCGATAAATTCCCAGCACTTCACCATCTGCGTCAATAATGGCAATACTGTTAAACATTGCATTATTCGCTCTCTCAAAAAAGCTTATTGGCAAAACCACCTGCAATTCTTTTGCCACTTTCCTAAAATGTATAATTGCAGGATTTTCTTCTGCCGGTGCGGAAAGTTCCATATATTCAAAATCATGTTTCTGGCAAAAATACGGTGTCTCAAATAATTCCTGTAACAGAATGATCTGTGCTCCCTTCGCTGCAGCTTCTCTTACCAGCTTATCCGCTTTTTCAAGCGTTTCCTCTCTCTTCCATGTGCATTTCATCTGAGTAGCCGCTACCGTTACTTCTCTCATGATCTATCCTCCGCATTTCCAAATTTTCTTCTTACCATCTCCACCAGAAATTCCGCTGTTCCTTCTACACCAAGCACACTGCTGTCTATAAGAATATTCTTGGAATTTCTATCGTCCGGAAGATATCCTGCATAATGCATATGATAAGAATCCCTGGCCTCATCCACTTTTACGATCAGATTTCTGGCCTCCCGGATGTCGATTTTAAGATCTTTTACGCAATTTTCCACTCTTTTTTCATAGGGTGCATAAATATAAATATGCAGGGCGTTTTCCATTTCTGACAATATAAAATCCGAGCACCTTCCAACAATGATACTTGTTTCTTTATCTGCAAGAAATCTGATAATATTCTGCTGTGCCTCAAAGATCTCATCCTGTCTGGAACTGGTATTTTTTCCTAAGGGAAACTGCATCCTTCTGAGATATAAGGGAGCCTCTGTTTTAGATGACGCTGTTTCTTCTTCCTCATCCACTACGGATTTCGGAAGCTTTAATTTTTCTGCCGCCTGATCCACCAGGTCTCTGTCATAATATTCTATATTTAAAAGTTCACTCATTCTTTTGGCAATCGGACGTCCCATACTGCCAAACTGACGGGTAATTGTAATCACATATCTGCTTTTACTCATGATATACCTCCCTTCCTTCAAAATAATTCACCATAACTTTTGTATTGTGCACTTCCATCGGCGAAATTTCAAAAAGATTCTGATTAAGAACGATCAAATTTGCCAGTTTTCCTTCTTCCAGTGTACCCATTCTGTCTTCCGCATGGTAAACCTTTGCCGCTGTTTTCGTATACGCCTTCAATATAACATCCAATGGTAAGGTCTGCGTATCGTAATTCTGGCAAATAGGTTCTCCCTCATCATTGCATCTCGACATTGCCGCATAAATGGTATAAAAAGGATTTATGGTCACTACCGGATAATCCGTACCAAATGCGATTTCACCGCCTGCCTCATAAATGCTTCTAACAGGAAATTCCAGTTTGCAGCGTTCTTTTCCAAGTCTCCATATTTTCCCGTTGTTTGAAAGTGTTACATGGTAAGGCTGCATAGAAGGAATAACCTTCAATTCTCGAAAGCGTCCAATATCATCCGGATGAATATTTTCGATATGTTCAATGGTATTATAAAGCCCCTTATCTCCATTCACCTGCTTAGAATGCTCATACATATCCAAGGCCATTCTTACAGATCCATCCGCAATACAATGCAGTCTCACCTGTATTCTGGCTTTGTTTGCTGCTGCAATCTCCTCCTGCATTC
>CAVEOK010000093.1:0-3536 GCA_963617415.1 Oscillospiraceae bacterium | reverse complement strand
CCGGACAAGACATATCGGTGCGAATTGTATGCAAGAGTCTATTTCGCGGAGAAATTCTGGAACAAGACTGTTGGAGAAGACGAACTGATCTGCATTGACGAGGGTCAGGACGTTTCCTATCTGGAGTATGAGCGGATCATAGCTCAGAACAAGAATCATAACGCCTTTTTCAATGTATATGGTGATTTGAACCAGAGAATCAAGCAAGGAAGAGGTCTGGTGACGTGGGAGCAGCTGAAGCGGAAACTTCTGGCACAGGAATATCTGCTGAACGAGAACTATCGTAATACGAATCAGATCACACAATATTGTAATGATGTATTCAATTTCGATATGACACTGACAGGCGTGGAAGGAGCATCGGTCAGAAATATTCCATTTGATGAAATGGTGTCTGAACTTGCCGGGCTTGCTGCTCATGATGAGCGTATTGCTGTGATTCTGCCGAGAACGATGTCAAAGCAGAGAGTGACAAGGGCGCGGAAACTGGATAACCAGAGAGATAAACTATCCGTGAAATTTGATACATCCAAGGTTTCCATCATGTATGTGGATGAAATCAAGGGTATTGAGTTTGACCGTGTCTATGTTGTGGACCAGGACATGGAGAAAAACGAGAGATACATTGCTTTTACCAGAGCGTTAGATAATCTGACGATTGTCCATTGAGGAAAGGGCCCGTATGGGAAAGATAAATTACAAGGCCATATATGAGGAAAATCATGATGGCTGGAAAAAGATGACCGAAAATCCCGGCAAGTATGAAGCGCTGCTTGCAGGACATTATTCGGACAGCAATCATTTTGTATATGAACTGATTCAGAATGCCGAAGATGCGGGAGCGTCCACGGTGGTCTTTGAATATCACGAAGACAAGATCTGCTTCTACCATGACGGAAAGCCGTTTGATGAGGCGGATGTCATTGGCGTTTCCTCCATGCTGGAAACGACGAAAGCCGATGATGCAAAGAAAATCGGAAAGTTCGGCATGGGCTTTAAATCTGTCTTTAAATACACATGCGAACCGCAGATTTATTCGGATGATGAAGCCTTCTGCATCAAAAGCTATTTGCTGCCGGAAGAGATAAAGACGAACTGGGACTATAAATATGAGATGCAGCAGGGCTTATTTTACCAATTAGATGGTGAAGTCTTCTATCCGTTTAGTGATTCAGAACATCTAACGAAGGTGGTTCTGCCGTTCCAGAAGAGAGAAAAGACCGGTGAAATCCGAAGAATAGATGGAAGCGACATTATCATCAAGCTGAAGGAGCTTGAACCTGAGATTTTGCTGTTTCTGACACATATAAAGTCACTTCTGTGGATCGATACCACAAAGCGCATGTTTGAGAAATTCATTCTGATGGATCAAAATGATCCCAATCTGAAGATCTGTCAGATGAAAGGGAATGCTTTTAAAAATTCCAGAGGATATGCCGACTTGTATTTTTATAAGTATACCAAGGCTGTGCATCATCCGCAGATGGGTAATGCTGAGGTGAGTCTGGCTTTTTTGACAAACTCGCAGCAAAAATCCATTCAGAAAATTGATAATCCGAATATATGGGTATTCTTCCCTACCAAGGATAAGACAGCGCTGCCGTGCCTGTTGCATGGCCCCTTTGAGACGGCGGTTTCCAGAGAAAAACTCATGCGGCCATCGGCATTTAATGATGCATTGCAAGATGATGCAACAGAGCTTTTTGCGGAGGCAGTGCTGGATTTCAAGCAGCGCAATCTTATTACGCAGACATTTATCAGACAGGTGCTTATTACTGCTTTTGCGGATGGAACTCTGCCGAGATTGAAACAGACCATCACAGATCTGTTCAGGGAAAATGAGCTGATTCCGGTCAGAGGAGAAAAGCATGTATTGCCAGGAGACGCACAAATTGCCGTTCCTTTTGATATGTTGGATCTGACTGAAAATGAGCTGTTGAAAGATAGCTTTGACGGCGCAAAAGAGTATGTAGCTTTCAATGATATAAAGTCAGGCGGATTTGCAGAATACTATGGATGGTTAACAGATGATCTGGGGGTGAGGCGCTACTCTCTTACAGAGTGGGCAAAATCCTTGCGCGATGCCTATAAGGAAAGGTGGCAGAAGGCGGACTACGATCAGATGATGAAGCTATATGCTTTTCTGGATGAATACAGATTATCTGAATATACAAAGGAAAACAAATTTAACCGTAAAAAGAGCTCCTATGAGGAGGATGTACAGAAGGTTGTCAAGGACGCTTGGCCTGTATTGAAGACGGCAAGAATCCTGATCAACGCGGAAAACAATTATATAGCAGCATATCAGAACGAAGAAGAACAGGTTTACCTAAGTTCCACCAGTGATTATCAGAAGATCGCAAAGAATGCGATCATTTTGTCTTACCTTACAGAAAATTATAAGACTCTGCTGGAAGATAGTTTTGGCGTAAAAGAGTTCGATAATTTTGAATACGTAAAGGGAAAGATATTGGTGAAATATCCGCATCTGCCAAAGACCGTTGATGCAACCGAAGCGTTTGTGCGCGAATATGCGGATGATATTTTGCAGATTAGTCGTCTCATGATGACTTCCCATCACATACAGGAAATGCAGGAACTGCTGACAGAAAGATGCGTGGTTCTGGCTAGGACGGCGGATGGTACAGCCAAACTCATGAGACCGAGGGAGGTATGCAAACCGACATCTGTAGAAGGTGCAAATTTAAAGGTTTATTACGACGGGCTTGGAAGAGCGACAGCCTTTTTGGATGAGGATTTCTATAAGGATAAAGGCATTAGCATTGACAGTATTTCTAAGATCGGAATCATAACAACGCCCGTAGAGGAAGGCCCGCGCGAGGCGAATGGATTGAAAGCGATCGGCGATTTCAGACCATATCTGGATATCAAGCACATTAGAAGAAATATTGAATATATTCAGGAACATACCGGGACTGATCTTGCAAAGAAAAAATCAGCTTGTATTTTGAAAATTGTGCTTGAACATGCAAATCAAATGTCCGGACAGGTCGTTATGGGATCCGACGGTCATATGGAAACCCGCGCAATGATCTGCAAGCTGTTGGACCAGTTGAGAAAAGATGACTGGCTCTATTCAGGCGATGGGCTTGTTTATATCGAAGACATCTCCAAAAACCAGCTGGATAAGGATATCTATAAGGATATCGGCTTGAACCGGTATACGGAGCAATGCAGAATACTTGGCTTTGCAGTGGATGCAACAGAAAAGGCCTTTGATGGGGTAGACAACCTGGATAAGGATGCCAAGGAAGAACTGCTAAGAAGACTTGCTAAGGAGCTTGGTGTAGATATTACGGCGAAGCGTTCTGATGGAGAGGAGGCAGTGTTTGATCCGGATGGATTTGATATGGAGGAATTCCCGGAAAAATATATTGTAAACAGGGAACGTTTGAATCGGTATGTGGAAAACCAGTTTTATTCAGCGGATCCCATCAGATATAAGGAAGTCGTAGTCAGACAGAAGGTTAATGATACTACGAATAGGAGTCTTCGACGAGCTTATATTAACAGCA
>CAVEOK010000092.1:0-3809 GCA_963617415.1 Oscillospiraceae bacterium | reverse complement strand
GGAGGCAGGCGAATGAGCTACGTTTATTGCGGATGGCTGGACAGCGCATTAAAGTGGATATTGAACAATATCATCAGCCCTGTATTTAATTGCATAAAGAGCGTTCTGAGCTCAGTTTTCTCCTTTATTTACAGCAATGTACTGGGGCCGATACTGGACAATACGATTTATGCCATTGGCCGGAAGATATGGCAGCTGTTCCTGGACATGTTTTTTGAAGCCATGTATCACTCAGCTAAGTCTGTCCTGCAGATCCTGGACTGTCTCGCGGACCTCTTTGATACCCTGCTGGGCGTACAGCCGGTGATCTTCAAGGGAGAGGAGACGACGTTGCTGCGGGCCTTTCTGAGCATGGATGCCGTGCGACGCGCCTTCTGGTATATCAATTTCTTTGCGCTGGGACTGGCGGTGATCTTTGCCATCTACGGCGTCACTCGTTCCGTGCTGGACTTCGACTTCGAGAACAAGCGCCCGGTTTCCAGGGTAATGTCTTCGCTCTTAAGCTCCGTGCTGAACCTGTTTACGGTGCAGCTCGCGGTGTTTGGTATTATCTACCTGGCGGAGGCCATTCTGACGGGTTTGAATTCGGCCATGGCGCTGGCAGGTGGAACAACGGGCAACACTACTCTGGGACGAATGATTTTCGTTCTGGGCACCTTAAATGCGGCAAAGGATCCGAAATTCAACCTTTCCTATGAGGGGGCGCAAAGCGGAACGGTTCAGGTGGGCCCTACGGATATCATCCGCAGGCAGTTCTTTGAAAGCAGCGGAAAAAATCCCTATAAGCTCAGTGATGTCAAGGAGGTTTTCGACATTTATAAGCTGGACTATGTCGTGCTCATCGTCATTGGTGGCGTGTTTGCTTTCCTGCTTCTCTTGGCTCTGGTGGCGGTGGTGAGACGGCTCTTCAACCTCCTGCTGCTGTACATTGTATCTCCGCTTTTTGCGGCGACCATTCCGCTGGATGACGGAGAGCACTTCGGAAAGTGGCGGAACCTCTTTGTGGGTACCTGCTTCACGGGCTACGGCATGCTGGTGGCCATGAAGCTTTATCTCCTGATCTGTCCTACGATCATGGGCTCCCAGCTCACCATGAGCAGCAGCCGTGAGATGGACTTCGTCTGTCGGGTGGTTTTCCTGCTGGGCGGACTCTGGGCAGTCTATAAATCCAGCACCATGGTTACCGGACTTATCAGCGGTGAGGCCGCTTCGGCAGAATCGGAGTCCATGGGCGCAGCCTATGGTTTGGCTAGCTGGGTGTATTCCACTATGCGTGAAAATGCCATCGGTAAGGCAGAGGAGAACAGAAAGCAGGCAGAGGAACAGAAAGAAAAGCAGGGTCAGGCCGGAGAAGGCAGCCAGCGCTTCAACGGCAAGAATACCGGTGCGGCAGGCACCGGCGACCATGGCAAGGACAATGCCTTCCTGGGCGATATGCGCAATCGGAATGACAAGCTGGAGGGTGCCGGAAAGAAGGACGGCAAGGACAAGAACAGCAGCCTCTTCCAGGGTAAGAGCAAGCCGGGCAAGACAGGAAAGCTTGGTGCACGGAACCAGACTCTCGATAAGTTCCGGAAGCAGTTCGATATGGACAATGTCGATGATCTGGATAAGGAGAATCAGGCTGAGGCAGGACCTGGCAAAAACAAGAATGCCTTCCAGGAGAGAAAGGGTGGAAAGACCACAGATTCTCTCGGGCTTGGCGCAAAGAAACTGGATGCCATGCGGTCGAAATTTAGACTGGATGCAGGTGACGGGCAGACAGAGCTTGAGGGCGAGAATACGCTCGATGCAAAGAACAAGCCCAGTACAAACAATGTTAAGTCCAAAACAAGCGGCGTAGCAGCTGCAGGCAGACGTGATGACAGCGGCATCGTTGCGCAGCATCCTAAGCTTGAGCTCGATGATCAGAATAGCGGCGGCGCGTTCGGAGGAACGAGCAAGGGTCAGGATGACATGGCGCTTTCACTTCATAAGCGGCCGAATATCGATGCTATGAGCGCTGCGAAGGATACCGTCAATACTGCCAATAAGTCTGGAGAGACATTCAAGCAGGGCGGCGTAAGCACAGGTCCCGCAGTAAATGAACCGGTACAGGATCTGAAGCAGAACCTGAATCAGGATCCGGCAAAAGAACAGCAGCCTAATCAGAGCACCGGCAGCAATAAGTTTGGTGAGAATCCTCAGGGCGCAACTGGTAAGACATCACCGTTTGCGGCAACGTCTGAGGCAAGAGGCATGTATAGTGCAAGCACCGCTGAAGGCGGAAAGTCGACATTCGAGATGGATGCAACAAGTAAGTCCTTGGATGGTGAAGCAGGCAAGCTGAAGACGGAAGCTTTGAAGACGGCATCTAAGGGCGGTGCTTACCAGGCAGACAGCCTGAATGTGACGAGCGGAGCGGCAGATGGTCAGATTTCTGGCAAGAACAAGAACTTCGGCGCAACAATCAACGACAAAAATATTGATGTGAACACAGATGTGGTCGGTGGCGATAAAATCAATGAAGTACCCAATCCTCAAGCTCCGACCTTCAGTTCGGAACAGAAGATGCAGCAGGGCGGCGTAAGTGCGGCTGCTGCACCCAATGTTCATGGACAGAATCTGAATCAGCAGTCGTTCCAGGAGTCAGATGCTGGTGTTGAGCAGAAATTCGATGCAGTATCAGGCCAGCCGAATATGCAGCCCAACAAGAGCAATAACCAAGAGCAGAAGAGCAGCGTGAGCATGGGTGGATCTGATTACCAGGGTTCTGCAACTGGCAGCCAGAGCTATACGGGCGGTCAGAAGGTAAGCAATTACCAGACCAATGAAACACTCAATTCGAAGAATCCAACCTTCGGTCAGGGTGGAGAAATGCCGGCAGGCGGCGCATTCCATACAAATAGTGTGCCCGGAGTCGGAGGTCAGGCACCTGCTTCAAATGCAATCGACGCAGGTCAGCCGTATGCGCAGAACAGCAATAAGGGTGTGAGCCCGAGCAACCTGAATTCTGATGGATTTGGAATGGGAAGCCAAAGCGCTACCGGTGAAGTGCCGGATCTGAACACTCAGACTTTCAGTCCGGGCGGATCCAATACGCAGAAGTTTGGCCAGAATCAGGGAATGCAGCAGGGCGGCAATGGCCCGGTACAGGATCAGAAGTCGTTCCAGGAGCCTGGTGCTACGCAGCAATTCGGCTCAGTATCAGGCCAGCCGAATATGCAGCCTAACAATAAGATCGATGATAGACCGGCAACTGGCGGCAACGATCAGAGCTATATCGGAGATCAACCGACCAGCAGCAAGAGCTATAGCCAAAAACAGCAGGGCGGCGTAAGCATGGGCAATTCTGACCACCAGGGTCCTGCAGCTTCCGGCAGCCAGAACTATACCGGCGGTCAGAAGGTAAGCGCCGGCACGCAGACACAGGAAAGCGGCATGGGCGGCTATGCCAGGGATGACGGCGATTATGTCAGCGGCCGAGCAGGTACCTATCGCTCCGAGGTTCTCAACGGCAGTACACAGACAACTCAGACCACGCAGACAAACCGGACGAGCACGGTGAACAGCAATGTTAGCCAGGTTCAGATGGAAAATACAAATACCGTCGAGACGAACATGAGCAGTAGTAAGACCATATTTACAGGCGGCAGCAACGTCGAAATGGAAAGCCACAGTACGCAGACAGATGAGGGTGTTCAGGGCTACACAGGCGGCAATACTACTGTGAATATGCGCTCAAATAACTTTGCATCCAATGGAAATGTGGGTTATAACAACATACATCAGTCTGTGGATGAAAATGTCGGAACCGGCAGCGGAAGCTA
>CAVEOK010000091.1:0-4294 GCA_963617415.1 Oscillospiraceae bacterium | reverse complement strand
CCAAGATCACGTCCGATATGTGTAGCACCGAGAAGAACGATCTCCGGCTTGTACTGATCGATTGCCTGGCAGATTACAGATGTATAAGCATCTGTTGTATAATTCTTCAGAAGTGCATCATCAGCAACATAAACCTTATCTGCACCATAAGCAATCAGTTCTTTGGCGATATCTCCTACGTTCTCACCAAGAAGAACTGCAGAAAGATCTGTTCCAATATCGTTTGCCAGTTTCTTACCTTCACCAAGTAATTCAATGGCAACACTGTTTAATTCGCCCTGTCTCTGCTCAGCAAAGACCCATACGCCTTTCCAAGCGCCTTTTTCTTCAACTGCAACTCTAGCCATTATTGAACCTCCATTAAGCTGTTCTTATTAGATGTAATGTTTCTCTTTCAGACTTGCCATAAGCTGGTCAACCATCTCCTGATCTGTTCCTTCAAGAATCACACCTGCACCCTTCGGAGCCGGAGCAAAGGAAGTAAATACGTTTGTCGGAGAAGCCTTAAGACCAGTTTCTTCCTGAACAATATCAACATCATCGAATGTCCATGTCTGAATTCTTTCAGCCTGGTCATAAGCATCGATGATACGTCCAATGTTCATGTAACGCGGAGTGTTCAGTTCAGCAACGCATGTGATCATGCAAGGCATCTGGATTTCGATTGTCTCATATCCATCTTCAAGCTGTCTGTCAACAGTTACTGTGTTGCCGTTTACAGCGATCTTCTGAGCATATGTAACCTGCGGAACACCAAGCTTCTCAGCGATCTGCGGTCCAACCTGTGCTGTATCACCGTCGATAGCCTGACGGCCGCCAAGGATCAGGTCGAAATCGCCAACCTTAGCCATACCTGCAGCGATTGCATTGGATGTAGCCCATGTATCAGATCCACCGAATCTTCTATCGGAAAGAAGGATTGCATCATCAGCACCCATAGCAAGGCACTCAACGAGCATTTCCTTTGCCTGATCCGGTCCCATGGATACAACTGTTACATGAACGTTTTCAGGATCAGCATCTTTGATTGCAAGAGCAGCCTCAAGAGCGTTCGCATCATCCGGGTTAAGAATGGACTCTACGCCCTGTCTGTTAATTGTTCCTGTTACAGGATCTGTTGTAACATTTTTGGTGTTCGGAACCTGTTTTGCGCAAACTAAAATCTTCATGTTATCCTCCTATTTATTAATCAGCTAAAACATTACGTGAAATAACTAACTTCTGGATTTCAGATGTACCTTCATAAATAGGCAGGATACGAGCATCTCTGTAGATTCTCTCGATTGCGTACTCTTTCATGTATCCGTAACCACCGTGAATCTGGAGTGATTTGTTAGCAACTTCAACTGCTGTCTCTGATGCGAAATACTTAGCCATAGCTGCTTCTGTTGTAACCTTCTCATGGTGATCAAGCTTATCAGCAGCACTGTAAACCAGCTGTCTTGCAGCCTCAACCTTAGTAGCCATGTCAGCCAGTGTAAACTGAGTATTCTGGAATTTGGAGATTGTTCTACCAAACTGTACTCTTTCCTTAGAGTAAGCAACAGCCTCATCAAGAGCGCCCTTTGCTGTACCAAGTGACTGAGAAGCAACAGTTACACGGCCGGCATCAAGAATGCTCATAGCGATGTTGAAGCCCTTGCCGATCTTGCCAAGGATATTCTCCTTCGGTACGCGAACGTTCTCAAGGATGATATCAGATGTAACGGATCCGTGGATACCCATCTTCTCTTCCGGCTTACCTGTTGAGAAGCCTTCCCATGAGCTTTCTACGATGAAAGCTGTGATTCCGCGAGTACCAGCCTTCAGGTCTGTCTTAGCGAAGATTACGCAGTAATCGCAAAGCGGAGCCATTGTGATGAATGTCTTACGACCATTCAGGATGTAGTAATCGCCATCCTCAACAGCTGTAGTAGAAACAGAACCTGAATCGCAGCCTGCGCCCGGCTCAGTCAGACCGAATGATGCGATCTTCTCGCCCTTAGCAAGCGGTACAAGGTATTTCTGTTTCTGCTCTTCTGTACCATAGTACAGATAAGGAGCACCTGAAAGTGAGTTGCCCATAATCAGAGATGAAGCAGAAACGTCTTTTGCACAGAATTCTTCCATTACAATAGCAAGAGCCTTGTAATCAGATCCCATTCCGCCGTACTCCTTCGGAATTGTGATACCTGTGAAGCCGTATCTTGCAACCTTTTTCCAAAGATCTTCCGGATAAACACCAGTTGAATCAACTTCGTTTGCAAGCGGTGCAAGTTCTGTCTCAGCAAACTCTCTAGCGAGCTTTCTGATCATCTCATGTTTTGCGTCAAAAATCATGTCCTTTCCTCCTGGTTCTTATGTGAAAACAAATTCTTCGCCATCTCCCATACATCGGGGTCAAGGTCATCGTCGATTTCCACATGCCTGATTTCTCTTATATTATGTCTGATCTGAGGAATCACGAGCTGTTCGAGGTCATCATCAATCTTCTGACATACACTGCATTCTCCACGGAATCTTACGGTAATGGCACGATCCTCAGGAAAAATATCAACAAGCTCGATCCAGCCTCTGTGCTCAAGGAGCGTGGGGTTGATCTCATCATCGATAACCTTTTGTATGCGAGATCTTAATTCTTCTACGTCATAATTACTCATATCAAATCACCAGATTAAAATGTATAAAGAAGGTACCTTTTGCTGGTACCTCCTTTGATACTCAAAACAAAAAATTAGTAAACAACATCTGTCAGCAGATCATCCGGAACGATGAAATCAGCTTCTGTGTTATTCTTGATGTTCTCAAGATCATATCCTTCACGGATTTCTCTTAAGTACATCTTGTTGTCAACGAACTGGAATACTGCACGCTCTGTAACAACATCTGTCAGCAGACCCTTGCAAGTCAGCGGAAGTGTACACTTGTGAATCAGCTTCGGAGCACCCTTCTTTGTGCAGTGTGTTGTCTGAACAATAACTCTCTTTGCCTGGCAAAGATCCATTGCTCCGCCCATTCCTGCAAAGTTGCCAGGAACAAACCAGTTAGCAAGATCGCCTGTCTCAGATACTTCGAAAGCACCAAGAACAGTAGCGTTAAGGTGTCCACCACGGATGATCGCATAAGACATAGCGTGGCTCATAACCATAGCGCCCGGTACCGGCATAAAAGGAATACCGCCGGCATTTGTAAAGGACTCAAGCTGAGTCTTCTCCGGAATTGTCGGATCCTGACGGCTAACCTGCTGGCCTACACCAACACAGCCGTTCTCTGTATGGATAAGAACGCCATCTTCTACATAGTTTGCAACCAGAAGAGGAGCGCCAATACCAAGGTTGATAATATCGCCAGATTTAAAGAATTTAGCAATTCTGCTGGCCATAGCCTGTTTGTCATTCAGGGTCTGTCCTGATCCATGGCTCATTTCCATAATTAGCTATACCTCCTCTGCTCGTCTAAGATCATGTTAACAAATACGCCAGGTGTACGAATGGTATCCATCGGAATCTCTTCGATATCACAGATGTGATCAGCCTGAACGATTGTGCAGTCAGCCGCCATAGCCATTGTAGAGTTGTAGTTGTCCATGGTTCCTCTGTATGTGAGGTTTCCGAAAAGGTCTGCTCTTCTTGCACGAACAAGTGCTACATCGGCATGAAGTGGTGTCTCAACAAACCATTCCTTGCCGTCTACTTCAACAATCTGTCTTTCTTTTGTGAATTCGCAGTCTGTACCGTATCCTGCTCTCAGAAGGATTCCGCCGGCACCAACGCCGCCGCAACGAATCTTCTCAACAAGCGTTCCCTGCGGAGTGATGTGGATCTTAACAGCTCCCTTTGCAGCAAGCTCGCCGAATTCCGGATTCAGACCTACGTGTGAATGCCAGCACTCAGCTACACGGTTCTCATGGTAAAGACGACCCTGGCAAAGGTTAGGATCACCTGCGTCGTTAGAAATAAGCTTAATGTCTTTTACTCCGCTCTCGATAACAAGCTCGATCAGTTCACGAGGAACACCAGAGCAAGCGAAGCCGCCGATCATAAGAGTCATTCCGTCAAAAAACTTTGACATGATCTCCTCTTTGTCGACTAATTTGTTCTTCATCATGGCGTTTTATCATCCTTTCTTAATGAATAAATTAGAAATAATGTAATATATGAAAATCTTCTTACCGTAAAACGGCTGCCGCGTGAGGAAAAATTACTTTCTGCTCACACAGCAGTCATTTTATCGTTAAGAAAAAAATTCAGGCATTATCAACCCTTGCAAAGAAGTCCGCCATCCGGATACAGAACCTGGCCTGTATGATAGCAGG
>CAVEOK010000090.1:3669-4427 GCA_963617415.1 Oscillospiraceae bacterium | reverse complement strand
TCTTAGCTTTGGAGAACACTTCGGATTCTTCTAGAGCCTTTAAAAGTCTTTCGTCTTGCTCTTTACAATATTTTTTCATCCGCCGCATGTGCCGTTCGAAATAACCTTCTTCAATAAATTTGGCCAGGGCATATTGCTCTAAGCTACTGACAGAGTTGGAGTAAACACTTGCGATTTTTTTATATTTCTCCATAAGTTCTTTGGGAAGCGATGCTCCGGAGAGGTGTGGATAATCTTTGCTTTGCTATCTTTCAAATCCCCAATTTTAATTCCCTCATGGTCCATAGCAATACATTTCCACTGGAGGGAGTAGTCCTCATAGATATGGCGAATTCTCTGATAGCCAGGATTTTCCATGGCATAGAGGGCATCTTCAGGAAAGATTTTATAAAGCCTTCCAAACAAATATTCCATGCCGGCTCCAATGACTACGCACTCCTCATCCTCATAAACCTTAGCCACAAAATAACCTTTTTTTTCTTCAGAAAGAATAAAACCTTCTGCCAAAAGTTGTTCATAGGCATTCATAACGGTCCGGACACTGATTTGATTATCTTTGGCAAAAGAACGTTTTGAGGGATGCTTTGAGCCCTGGATAAGTCGACCATTTAGGATATCATTTTTTTAAGAAGTATAGAGAAATTCATAGAGCGTTTGTTTTTTTCGATTCGCAAAATCATAGATTAACATAAAAACTACCATTCTTTCTCTTTATTATAAGGGAATAAGGGTAGGTCTTGAAAATGAGGATTTTGTAT
>CAVEOK010000090.1:0-3659 GCA_963617415.1 Oscillospiraceae bacterium | reverse complement strand
GTTGGTATTCTTTTTTATTATCTGGAATCAGCTTTTAAAAGATGAAAATAATGCTTGTTCTAACGGCTAAAAAAAAGTAAGATGAACATACAGAAAAAAGAGCCAAACCGGAAGGAGAAAAGACAGATGAAATACCGTTTGCTGACTGGAGAAGGACTGGGAGAGGAACTGACATTTCTGCCTGAAAAGATCCGGGAGAATATAAGAAAAGGAAGAGGCTGGCTGATAGTTGGCCAAGAAGAAGAAAAGGACAGGATAGGAAGGGATGAAAAGACCGAGGCGGAAGAAGGTAGGATTCTGACTATGGCAGCCTTTCAGCTGAGAGCGGGAGAGGGAGGCTGCATGGAGCTAGCCTATATCTATACCTTGCCGGAGGCCAGAGAAGAGGGCTACGCCATGGAGCTCCTTTATGAGGCAGAGAAGATCCTAAGGGAGTGCGGTGTTAAGAAGATCCTGTGCATGCTGACAGGCAAGCGTCAGGAAATCTTAGATTTTACTCATTTCCTTCTGCTGGCAGGGTTTGAGCCGGTGATCTTAGATGGGCATATCTATACCTATAATCGTAAAGAACTACTGGAAAGCAAGACCCTAGAGCCCTTTTGTGTCACTGATGGGAAGGTCTTTTCCCATCTTGATAGGGGACAGATGCGCTACTATGCCAGAGAGCAGGGAGACAAGCTTCCACGGAGATTTAGGGAGGAACTTCTTGGAGACTGCAATCCGAAAAAGAGCATCTTTGCCATTGAAAAGGGTAGGCTGAGGGGGTCCATTCTTATGGGAACTCCAAAGAAAGAAAAAGACCGTGCCCAGCTTCTAAATGTCTATGTAGATCCAGGTTGGAAGCAAAAACAGCAGATTTTGGCCATGCTGGGGCAGGTCGTTGGGGAGCTTGGGGAGGATACCAAGGGCATCGCCATTGCCATCGACGATGAGCGGGTCAGGAAGCTTTTGACCTACGTTCTTGGAGAAGCTCAGGAGGATTATTGGGTACAACGTTACGAGAAAAGAATTATACCGAGGAAAAATATAGAAATCTCTTGGGGATAAATAAGAAAAAGGAGGGTTATTATGCCAAGAGGAGGAAATCAGTTACAACAGGAAAGACAGAATCAGAGGCAGGAGCAGCATCAAAATCTTCAGGATCAGGTACAGAATCCGGTTCAGCAGATGGCACCGCAAAATTTCGGATTTGAAGAGGCAAAATTAAGCGAAGAAGATAAGGAAATCATGAGAAAGATCGGTCTGGCGGCTCGTTATCTGAATCATAGTGATGCTCTTCCAAAAATGAAGGCCTTCAATGACTACATGAAGGAGCGAAGCAGGCAGGACTGGGTGCAGAAAAGTGATGAATTTGCAAAGCTAAGTGCAGACCTTTATCGGAAATATGAGAATGCTTTTTTAAAGAAAGGTACTATGTCCAATTGGGAAAAACTGGAAGAAGAGGCGGGGAAGGCTCTTCGGGAAGTGCAGCAAAAAGACGAGACTTCCAAGAAAATTCGCCAAAATGCCAACATGATGGATATGGAGCGAACTATCGATGAGCTGCTGGGAGATCGAAAAGAGAAGTCTGACTCTCCGGCTTATACCAGTGTCTGGGAGGCGGCAGAAGCCTATAAAAAATTAATTAAGCAGGATCCGGAGGATCGCGAGAAGGATGGTATCAATGATTGGAAGGAACAGGTAGATGCCTTAAAGAACCTCTCAAGTGCATTGCAGGGCTACGCCAGCCTCCGCTATAAGAAACGATATGGCACCATCAAGGGAAGGCGCCGCATGGATCGGGTTACCAAGTTGATCGCCCTGACAGGTAGTATATTGGAGGTGGAGCCTGCTGTAACAGCCCTCCGAGAATCTGAGGAGGAGCGAAAGAACATTAGTTTGGATTTGCAGATCAATTTTGCCAATGATATCGAGACACTGGATCGAGAAAACGACAATCAGATGCAAAATCTTTGGGCAGATGTGCTTCTTCCCTATGAGCGAAATGGGGATGAAGAGGTGACTGCAGAGACGAAGGCTAATTATGAGGACAACTGGGAGACAATCCAGGCCTTCAAGACCCAGGATGATGCCCTCCGTCTTACCATGGTGGCCAAGCTCTATAAGCGACTAAACAAGTTTGACTTAAGTGAAAAGAGCTATGAAAAAGACAATATCGTAGCCTTCTATAAGAATGCTACGGCAAGCAAAGGCCTTTTTGACTTATACAGGACCATCTCCAATGTAATTGAGATGGAGATGAATCGTTATAAGAAGCGGAAGATGGATTTGCCTAGAGAGCTGGCCTATATGAGGAGCGTCATGGTATCAGAGAAATATTCTTATATTCGAAACGCCAGCAAAAATTACCTGGAGTCCTATGGCTTCAAAGAAAGCGGTGTGGTAGATACTACGATCTATGCAGAAAAAAATGCCGAATATCAGAGCACAGCTAAAGAAAGCATGAATCGAGCTAAAACAATGGGGAATCCACTTATCAATGAAGAGATGGAGCGTCAGTTGCAGGCTAGAGTTGATCAGCTGCACCAGCAGCCGGGCCATCAGGATGCCTTGAGGAGGGAACTGCAAAATCACGATGCCACAGTACGGTTGGATACAAACTCCCAGGCCTATGCAGATGATACAGCTCGGCGTATTCGGAAAAAACAGATTGCAGAGCTAGCAACCCAGGAAGATCTGGCTCATAATCATTCGGAGTACTTTTACGAAAGTAAGCTAAAAGCGGCCGGACGGAAGCCATTTCTGGAAACAGATGCCCGTCGTCTGCGGGATTTGATGTTGGTCTATAAGCGGGGGACAGACGGAGAGATTACACCAGAGACCCGTCAGAATCATGAAACAAATATGAAGCTTCTGAATCTGTTTTTCAGTGAGGATGCCACAGACCGAATTGCCGGCATTGCCTATATTTATTTGAAGCTAAAGAGAACTAGATATACCCAGGAGGCAGAACTGACTCCGGGAAATATGCTGAAAAAATATCGTGGAACCCAGCTGTGCTACCCACTGCAGAATGTAGCCTATAACAGCATAATGGATGCGATCTTTGCAGAGAAACAAAGAACCTCGGATAATGAACTCTTACGTTATATGGATGAACAGACCGGTTCTGAAAATATGAGATATATGCGTACGCTTGGAGAATATACCTTCTGTCTGAAAGGATATGATCCAGATGCAAAAGCCTGGCCAAAGAAGATGGAAGAAAAGAAGTTAGCATTCTATCAGACCCAGCATGATGCGGTTGAAGAGGAGACTAAGATAAAATTTCAGGAAGAGAAGAATAAAAATAATGGTCAGCCCATCCTGCCAGTAGAAGAAAAAGAAGAACAGCTTCGGCAACTTTGCCGCAGCAAAGGCCTTATGTAAAAAAGATCATAGGGACTAGGAAAGGGGGTTGAAGGAGGCTAGTATGAAAAAGGAATCTGCAGATGCTCTTAAGAAAATTATTGATGAGATCGAGCTATAGGAAACCTTTGAAACAGTAAAGGAAACGGCCAAAATATGACATGTAAAGACATTGTACAAATACCGGAGTTTCGGGATGCCTTGAAACTTAAAGCAGGAGAAGGCGGACTGAAAAACCAGGTGCGCTGGATTTATTTTGCAGATTGTCTGCAATGTGTGAAGCGTGAATATCGAATGGAAGACTATATCCA
>CAVEOK010000089.1:0-4648 GCA_963617415.1 Oscillospiraceae bacterium | reverse complement strand
GCATAAGATTTATGAAACGATTATCCCGAGAAATGTAAGACTTGCGGAAGCACCTAGCTACGGACTTCCGATTAATTTATACGATTCAAAATCAACCGGTGCGGAAAGATATCGATCTTTGGCAAAGGAAATTATAGAAAGTGAGGAATCCTGATGGCAGCGAGAAAAGGAGGTCTTGGAAAAGGGCTTGATTCACTGATCGCGGATAGAAGACCGGTTGCTGTTAAAGAAAACAGCAATAGTTCAGCAGAAAAAGAAGAAAAGGCGGAGAATAATAGTCCTCTGATGGTGAAGCTCAGCGAGGTGGAACCGAACAGGGAACAGCCCAGAAAGTCCTTTGATGAGGAGGCAATGCAGGAACTTGCCGATTCTATCAAAAAATATGGTGTGATTCAGCCGCTTTTGGTAGAAAAAAAAGAAAAATATTATGAGATCATAGCTGGGGAGAGAAGATGGCGGGCGGCTAAAATTGCCGGACTGAAGGAAATCCCTGTTGTACTCAAGGAGCTGTCAGAGCAGGAAAAAATGGAAATTGCTTTGATTGAAAATATCCAGCGAGAGGATTTAAATCCGATTGAAGAGGCTCAGGCTTATAAAAGATTGCTGGATGAATTTCATCTGAAGCAGGAGGATGTGGCAAAGAGTGTCTCCAAAAGCCGTTCAGCAATTACAAATAGCATGCGTCTGCTTAAGCTTGATGAAAGAGTGCAGAATATGGTTGCAGGAGAAGAACTTTCTGCCGGTCATGCCAGAGCACTTTTATCCATATCAGATGTGGAAAAACAGTATGAGCTTGCACAGAAAATTGTGGAAAAAGGCTTGAGCGTCAGAGAAGTGGAAGCTCTTTTGAAAAAAAAGCCTGCTAAGGAAGAAAAAGCAGAGACAAATACAGCTGAGGAGCTGATCTACCGGAACTTTGAGAACAATCTGAAGGAAATTTACGGAACCAAAGTATCCATTAAGAATCAGAAGGGAAAGGGAAAAATCGAAATTTCCTATTATTCAGTGGATGAGCTGGAGAGAATCCTTGATATGCTGCAAAGTACGAAAAGAATGTAACAGAACAATAGTTCGGGGAGAATGAAATGAGCAGTAAATTGCTGGAAAGCTATGGGGTTGATCCCCTGTATATTATGATCGGAATGGCTGTGCTGATTCTGATCCTGTTCATTCTTGTCATTTTTTCATTTATTAAAATCGGCAGAATGAATAAACGTTATGAGTTGTTTATGAAGGGAAAGAGTCCGCGATCCCTTGAAAAAATCTTTTTGAGCAGGATCAATAAGCTGGATGAGGTAGAGAAGATCGAAAGAGAAAACAGGGGAGATATTGACCGCCTGATTTCAAATGAAATTCATTCTTTTCAGAAATATGGCCTTGTCAAATATAATGCCTTTCAGGATATGGGCGGCCGTCTGAGCTTTGCCCTGGCACTCTTAAATGATCAGGATGATGGCGTTGTGATCAATGCGATTCATACAAGAGAAGGCTGTTATACCTATGTGAAGGAAATCATCAGGGGAAGATCGGTTCTTCTTCTTTCTGAGGAAGAAAAAGAGGCTGTTACAGTTGCACTGAATAAATAAAACGATTAGAATAGTATATTGTTAGTTTATGTTTGGCTATAAGCTGAGCCGGACATATTGAAAGGATTTAGAAGCATGATTGATATAAAATTTTTAAGAGAAAATCCGGATGTTGTCAGACAGAATATCCGCAATAAATTTCAGGAGCATAAGCTTCCGCTTGTAGATGAAGCAATTGAATACGATAAGCGTAATCGTGAGATCAAGCAGGAGGTAGAGGCACTTCGTGCAGAGAAAAATAAGCTTTCCAAGCAGATTGGTGCTTTGATGAAGGAAGGCAAGAAGGATGAAGCTCAGGCAATCAAGGATGAAATTGCAAAGAATGCTGACAGAGTAGATACCCTTTCTGCCGAGGAAAAAGAGGTAGAGGAAAAACTGAAAAAGGTTATGATGTCCATTCCGAATATCATTGACCCCTCTGTTCCGATCGGAAAGGATGATAGTGAAAACGTGGAAATCGAAAAATTCGGCGAGCCGCTTGTTCCGGATTTTGAGGTTCCTTATCATACAGATATCATCGAGAGCTTCGATGGAATTGATTTGGATGCAGCAAGAAAGGTTGCAGGCAATGGCTTCTATTATCTGATGGGAGATATCGCAAGACTGCATTCTGCTGTAATTGCTTATGCAAGGGACTTTATGATCGACAGAGGATTCACCTATTGTGTTCCTCCTTTCATGATCAGAAGTGCTGTTGTTGACGGCGTAATGAGTTTCGAAGAAATGGATGCCATGATGTACAAGATCGAAGGTGAAGATCTTTACCTGATCGGTACAAGTGAGCATTCTATGATCGGTAAATTTATTGATACCGTAAATGACGAAGAAAAAATGCCGCTGACCCTGACAAGCTATTCTCCTTGTTTCCGTAAGGAAAAGGGTGCTCATGGAATTGAGGAGAGAGGTATTTACCGAATTCACCAGTTTGAGAAGCAGGAAATGATCGTTATCTGCAAGCCGGAAGAGTCAAAGATCTGGTATGACAAGCTTTGGCAGAATACGGTAGACCTTTTCCGCAGCCTGGATATTCCGGTAAGAACTCTGGAATGCTGTTCCGGGGATTTGGCTGATCTGAAGGTGAAATCCTGTGACGTTGAAGCATGGTCTCCGCGTCAGAAGAAATATTTCGAGGTTGGAAGCTGTTCTAACCTGGGTGATGCACAGGCAAGACGTCTGCACATCAGAATCAAGGGCAAGAATGGAAACTATCTGGCTCATACACTGAATAATACGGTTGTTGCTCCGCCGCGTATGTTGATTGCTTTTCTGGAGAACAACCTGCAGGCTGATGGTTCCGTAAGAATTCCGGAAGTACTTCGTCCTTACATGGGCGGTAAGGATGCTATCCGCAGAAAATAAGGAGAGCGCATGCACGATTATCTGCGTAGCGTTGGTTTTTCCAATATAAAAACAAAAAAAGAAGAGGATGCTTTGGTCAGAGAGGTCGTAAAGCATCCGACAGAACGATATCTGACAGAAAAAGATGGGATTACAATTGCGGAATTTCGGAAGGAATACGCTGTTTTTTCCGGAATTGCCGTAAGAGGAGAATTTGATCAGGATAACTGCTTTCATGTTCAATACTATTATCCCTACTTTAAGGCAAGCGGAGTTACTTCAGCAGAAAATCTGGAAGTAGAAAAGCATTCTGATCAGGCTGCTTATGCCGGAATCATAGATGATATCAGAGTGGGCGCAAGTCTGATTTTTTATCTGCAGAATACGATTCCTTATCTGAGACTGCAGGAAAAGCAAAGAAATATTCTTGGAATCAGGCCGGTCAGAATGTCTGCTCTTTCTACGAGAGGAACGGTTCTTCTTCCGGTAAAGAAAAAGAACAATCCAAATGAAGAAGAAAAGAAGCAGCTTTCCCAGAGAACAAAGCTGATCGCTGCTGCAAGAGAAGGTGACGAGGAGGCAATTGAATCCCTGACTTTGGAGGATATTGATCTCTATTCCATGCTTTCCAGACGGATGATGTCAGAGGACATTCTTTCTATTGTAGAATCAACCTTTATGCCGAGCGGGATAGAGAGTGATAAATATTATATGATCGGAGAGATCATTGATCTGGAAAAGGAAAAAAATCCGGAAAGCGGAGAAGAGCTGTATCAGATGATGATAAGCTGCAATGAAATGATGTTTGATCTCTGCATCAATAAAGAGGATCTGATCGGAGAGCCTGCCATAGGCAGACGCTTCCGGGGAGATATCTGGATGCAGGGAGAGGTTGCCTTTGAGGAGTAGATGAAATGCTCTGCAGGGATGCATAAGCTTCTGATATGTCCTGTTGCTTTGCGATACGGCTAGGGAATCGACTCGCCACAAGGAGGGAAGGCATATAATGCTTTCGTGTTCCGCTTGCGCGTAGAATCCTGTAAACAGGATTCTATCTTGACTTTCGCATGAGTCAGGTAGTAGAATATTAGACAGTCATTCTGCTGAATTTCAGTAGTAGATGATAAAGCTTCGGTAATCCGTCCGAATGGCGAAAAACCCTGTGTTTAAGCCATAAATCGGGTACAAGTCCTCGTAGCTCAGCTGGATAGAGCACTCGCCTCCTAAGCGAGGGGTCGGAGGTTCAAATCCTCTCGGGGACGGTTTCGTATACTAAAGTGGAAAAGGATAGCAAGCACAGCTATCCTTTTCCACTTTTTTGTTCAAAAATAACTGGAAGCTAACATTGTTTTTTGGATGTTTGTGGTTGCGATAACACCAAATCGCGATTTAGTAAATCAAGATTTGAATTAATCAGAGGCGGAAATTTGTTTATTGGCAGAGAAGCTGAATTAAAATTTTTAAATGTAAGATATGAAACAGATGGTAGGGGGGAAACACTACTAAAAAAATACATTTGTATTGACATAGCAATTTTTAGATTATATTCTAAAATCAATAAAAGAAACCTTTAGACTTGATGAGGACAGGAGGGCGAATGATGGCAAGCACAATTCAGGTTAGAGTGGATGATGATTTAAAGAAAAAGTCTGATAAATTATTCAAAGATTTAGGAACAGATACAACAACCGCAATCCGTATTTTTTTGACTCAGGCATTGGCTT
>CAVEOK010000088.1:0-4794 GCA_963617415.1 Oscillospiraceae bacterium | reverse complement strand
GCTGATCTGATGGGAATGCAGGGGCTTCTGGCACATGCAGAGCCGGTGCAGATTCAATTTACAAAGGACGGCAGAGAACAGACACTGACCGGAAGCTTCATGCATTTCGCGGAAGGTCAGGATATTACGCGCCAGATTCCCGGGCAGGGACTTCTGAATGTAGACGCCCCCGTGGATGGAGATACGGCGTCTGCAAAAAAACAGATGGCGGATCTGCAGGTGCTGGATTATATCTGCGGCAACGTGGATCGACATAACGCAAATTTATTTTATCAGCTGGATGAGAGCGATCCGGCGCATCCTCGGCTTACGGGGATACAGGGAATCGACAATGACGCTTCCTTTACGACTCATACGAAACTGGCGGATTTCCTCAGGATGCCTGCACCGGCATCCATGGTGGCAATCCGCAGTCAGACGGCAGCCGTGGTGGAGGGCCTGGACCGGGATATCCTGAAGACCATGCTTCGCAATTACAGTTTGACGGAAGTACAGCTGGATGCGGTATGGAAAAGAACGCAGCAGCTGCAGGAGGCGATTCGGGATGGCAGGGATTTTTACAGGGACAAGCCGGAGGGTGAGTTTGATGGAAGGCATCTGCGGGTTATGGATGATGATGCTTTCGAAAGAGTAAATCTTAAATGTTTTGCGAATACAGGCGGCTGCACATATTTTAAAAAGCTGAACGGTATTACCAGCATTGCTTTGACTAACTATGTGAATAATTTGATAGAGGAATCTCAAAAGCAGTGTCTGGACAGCATGGCGGTATTCAATGATCAGCTTCGGGAGATGGACACCCTGAAACAGGGGCTGAAGGATGCAGACAGTGCGTTTCGTCATAGAAAAGAGTACAGCGAGGTGCGGCGCACAGTGGAAGCGCTCAGTGATCTGCCTGCCCTGGACATGCAGAAGATGAAGCTTGGCGTTGTCCGGGAGAGGCTGCCGCAGCTTCAGGAGGCCCTGAAGGCTGCCGATGGGTATCTTTTGCATAAGCGGGAGGAATGCGAGAAGGAAACGGCGGCAGTGAACAGAAAGTTTAATGAAGGCAGAATCAGCAAACGGACCATGCTGAAGGACATGAATAAAATTCAGGAAAAGTACAATGGGCAGAGCAGCGCGGATGCCAAAAGAATTCGTGCTGTGGAGAAGCTGAAGGAGACCCTGAGCAAATGTCTGGAGGCCGGGGAGACGACGCAGCGTGAAGCGGCAGAGCACTGGCGGCTGAAAAAAATGCAGAGAGACGAGAAAATCCAGGAGGTGAGACGCCGGTCCCCGCAGGAGCCCGCGCCGGAAAACCGGGAGCCGGTTCAGGAGAATCCGCAGAATGCGCCGGAGATTCAGCAGCCTGCGCCGGAAAATCGGAACAGGCCCGGAAAAAAGCTTTCGGCAGCAGAGCTGAAGGCACAGCTGGACGGCCAGGAACCGGACAAGGGCAGAAAATCAGTACCGCATAAAGCCGCGCAGCAGAAGGAAGTGAAGCGCAGCAACGGCATGGGCTGAAGACATTGGCATAAGGATTCAGAGGGGGCTTTGCGAAAGCAGGGCCCTCTTTTCTGTGGAAATTTGTAATTGTTTAGCACCACCAGAAAAATCCACAAAATGCAGAGCTGAGCTTGCTCAGCGAAACATTTTTGCGATTTTTCTGGTGGCGGACAAGGCGCGAGTGAAGAAGTTTGCATCAAGCAAACTTCGTAATGGCGCTAGGTGCCAGTGGCACCTGTTCAGCGCGACGTGCATCGAAGATGCATGCTTGCCGGAGGAAAGTTCATCGAGAGCAACAGGCTCGAGATGAATCGAAGCGCCTCTGAACCGCCACATCGCGCATCGCAAAGCGATGTGGCGATGCGGTGCTAAACAGTTACAAAAATTTATCCATTGTGTCCCATTTGTGTCTCGAGCTGTGTTAAGATACAGCCAAGAACGAAGAAATGCAGCAAAATTGTTTGCGAAGAATATAGGAGGATGGAAAGATGCCGAAGCCGGAGAGAAAGTATATTAGATTTGGAGTAGATCTGGAGAATACAGATTACAAATCTCTTTGCTATGCAAGTGAAGCTGAGATACTTGATGCAGTAAAAGAAACTGACACAAATAAAATCCAAAGATATTTTCTGGATTACAAAAAAAGAAATAAAATTGTCTTATCAGAAGAAGAGAAAAAACTTGATGCAAGCAACAAGGAAAAGTTTGATAATTATGGTGTTCGTCTGAAAAGGCTGACGACAAGAATAGGAATGAGGCAGTTCCAAAAAAATGTAGAAAAATTTGGAGAAGATGTACAAAAACAAAATGATGTAAATGAGCCGCAAGAACAGAAGGCAGAGAACGATGAAAAAAAGGATGTAGAGAAGATCGATGCAGAGAAGATCGAGGTTGAAATCCAGAAGCTTAAGCTTGAAATTGCAAAGGATGATCCATACATCGGGGAAAAGCAGGAGATTGTAGCACTTGCAAATGACATCAGCAAAGAGCTGGAGAAAAAGAAGTATTCCAAATATGCAACACGGATCAGAGAAATCGCAGCATCCAGCGCGGGAGTCGTTAGTGAAAGTATAGATGATGCAGATAATACGGAAAAATATCTTGGTGACTTTAAGAAGGGGCTGGAGAGCTTTCAGCAGGTTCTGAAATCGAATGAAGCCGATCAAAAGAAGCATATGGCACAGCTGGATGCAGAGGCTGACAAGTTATCAGAAACGATAGATGAGTACGCAAAATCTGCACTTCCGGCGGATTGGGAGTTTTATAACGTAGACACAAAGCGGAAAGAAGTAGCTGAAAAAAATCAGGACGGCGTTTATCGCGGAAAAGAAAAAAAAGCGAAGTATCAGGTTAAGGCGAATGTCGAGAAAAAGGCAGAGCCGGAGAAAGCGGTAGAGCCGGAGAAAAAGGCAGAACAGAAAGAAAAGAAAGCATTCTTTAAGAACGTGTGGGACAAGGCAACCAAACTTCTTCACCGGAAGAAGAAACCGGAGGAAGTCGATCTGATGGCCGAGGTCAACATGATAGAGCCAGTGAATCTGGAGCAAAAGGAACAGGAGAAGGTAGAACAGAAAGATAATGACCAGAAAGTTGAAATTCAGAATAATGAGGTTCAGGATAATAGAGCCCAGAAGAATAACAATGAGATAAAGGTAAAACCTGCCATTAAAAACCAAGGTCCGAAGCCACAGGTGCCGCCGGTGCCACCGATGCCGCTGGTACAGCAGGCAGAAGCCCCGAAAAATAATAAGGTAGCAAACAATCAAAAGCCGGCGGAGGCAAATAAAGATAAGAATCTGGATGATCAGAACAAGCTGAATCAGGCAGCTAATAATGAAAACAAGGAGCTTGATAATAAGAATCAGGCAGAGCAACAGAAGGATAATGCTGCTGAGCAAAAGGAAAAGAATAAGGACGAGAACAAGGATAAGGAAAAGGATAAAGAGAAGGACAAGGATAATGTACCGGCTCAGGTCGATGCATCAGTTAAGGCCAACGGGCAGAAGGACATTGTTCAGGAAGGCGTCAAGCCTGTGGCAGAAGCCCCGAAGGTGAAGGCAGAAAATGTCTTCGCTCAAGCGAACAATGTGCAGATCGACCCCGCGAAGAAGCCTGCAGTGGAAGTGCCTAAGGCGAAGGTCGAAAATGTCATCAACAAGGCAAACGATGTGCAGATCAATCCCACCCAGAAAAAGCCGGCTGCGGATCCTATAAGACGAGCTAAGACGATGGAGGAGTATGAGGAGGGCCTGCAAGGCTATGCAGATACAAATAATGTCGTTCTCAGCGACACTCTTATGCGAGGCGAGAAGGATATCAATGAGCTGGATAAGGCTGCACTGCAGGCGAAGCACAATAAAATGATGCAGGGCGAAAACAAGCTGAGAGCACTTCTTCCGGAGAAGCTGGACAAGATAATGGCTGAGAACATTTCTATTCCGGGACTCATTAGGAATCAGATGCTTCTGGAGGAAGGCGGTCTGTCTCCGGATGAGAAGTTCGAGCATTACAGGAATATTCTTGCCATCAAGGACATGGATGGCGATAAGTACGGAAAGCAGCTGATGGACTACAGACTGAAGGTGGCGGAGGAGGCCGGACGGGAATTCGATAAGAAGCATCAGGATCCTTCGAAGCTCAGCTTCCTGAATAAGTCCGCCAATGCCATTGAGAACGTGATGTGTGCCATGAGCCGAAATCCGCTGGGCATCGGCGTGCTGCTGGTGGCAGCGATCAATGCACCGCTGCTGATCGTGGGGCTTCTGGCCTTCACCGCATGGAAGCGGAAGAGACCGAATCCGGAATACCAGCAGGCATGGAAGGAACAGAACCAGAGAGAGCTGGAGACAAAGCGGCAGCAGCTGGCAAAGCTCTATAACTGTAATGCAAGCGATCTCAGTGACCGCGAGGTGACAAAGGCGCTGAAGGCCGACTATGTACACGGTAAGGTAGTGGAGGCGCTGGATGAAAAGCTCGAGAGAGATTCGAAGAAGGAGGTAGATAAGATCACCAAGGATTATGCCAAGGCGATCAGCAAGGGAAACAACGATAAAGTTAAAGCCAAGGAATTGAAGGATCTTGCACGGAAGCAGATCAGTCCGAAGGACTCCAAGAAAGATCATATTCTGGAGCTTACGACAGGTCGTGAAGAGCGGATTAAAAGTAGAGGAGGCTTCGGCCTCTAAAGAGAAGCTTGTAAAGCATCGTATCCCGGCGGATTTTACATTGAATGTGAGATCTGCCGAGATTTCTGTGCCTTGTCTAAAACACAGCATTGTGCTAAACTTCGTAAAGAAAGAAAAAACAGAG
>CAVEOK010000087.1:0-4844 GCA_963617415.1 Oscillospiraceae bacterium | reverse complement strand
TACGAAAAGGCCAAGTTATTGTAAGTGGGTGATTTTACAGAAATGTGTACTTTTCCGCAACCGAAAATTTCACCTTAAAAAGTGCCGTTTTGTATTGGAACGAACGCACTTTTGTGGTAATATAATGTAGGATTTTCTGCATAGACAATTTACAGAAAAGTACACATTTCTGTAAAATCACCCACTTACAATAACTTGGCTTTTTCGTAAATCTCTGCCCGATACCGGAAGGTTGATAGTGGCATCCCGCATTCCCTGGCGGCCGCTGTTCCGGTGATCTTATCGGATTTCCAACGTTGATACGCATCATGGAAGCTCTCTGGCAGGGGACTTGGCGGTCTGCCGAAGCGGACACCTCTGGCTTTTGCAGCTGCAATGCCCTCGGCTTGCCTCTGACGAATGTTGGTGCGCTCGTTCTCTGCTACAAAGGACAGCACCTGCAGCACGATGTCGCTTAAGAAGGTTCCCATCAGGTCTTTGCCTCGGCGGGTATCCAGAAGCGGCATATCCAGCACCACGATATCAATGCCCTTGTCCTTAGTCAGGATCCGCCATTGCTCCAGAATCTCAGCGTAATTGCGCCCCAGACGGTCGATACTCTTGATATAGAGCAGATCATCCTTCTTGAACCGACGCAGCATCTTTTTATACTGCGGTCGCTCGAAGTCTTTGCCAGACTGCTTGTCCATGAAAATGTTTTTCTCAGGAACTTGCAGCTCCTTCAATGCTATCATCTGCCTGTCCTCGTTCTGGTCACGACTGCTTACCCGAATGTAGCCATAAACATTGCCCATTTGCCCTCCTTTCCGCAGGAACTCGCCATACCACCTGCCTGCTTATTTCTGATTATCTGTGCAGCGTTCTTCCTGCACATTTGTATGGAAAAGGGAACACCGACGCAGAGTTCGGCATTTTCTTCTTATTCGACTATCAAGCCGCCGGAGGGAGATTGTCCCACTCCGGGAATCTGATGATCTTTTCGTTGTCCGATACATCGGATACTGCTGCGTCTTCAACATCCTGTAAGGGTTTTCGATTATTGTCATTCTGCGCCCTGTCACTGATGCCGAACAGCCTGCCTTTATTCAATGAACGTCTTATCATCCTGTCACCTCCGTTTTTAGTCCTCAACTTAGGGACTTGTTTTTGTTCAGATCAAATTGTCATTTTGACGAACTGCACCCTGTTCCAGCCAATCAAAGAAAGCCTTCTTGCTCACCTTGATCAGCCTTCCGCTGCGGGCAGCCGGGAATCCCGGTGTCCGCACCAGCTCATAGGCACTTGCCCTTGAAATTCCCATCACACGCTGGATGTCTGTAACATTCAGTATCAGCGGCAATTCGTCATAATTGTTAATTCTCAGATTTTCGTTCATCTGATTACCTCCAAATTTCAAAATTGTTTGTTGTTGCCTTGCCGCTCTACCCTCACCGTTTCCATCATGCTGCCCTGCTCGACATACATGAGTCACGTTTCCCGTGCGCTCGCCTTCATTTTTCAGAAGGGTCATGGCGGTTTATCTCAGTTTGGACGGTCATTCAATTTTCAATGTGCAGCACGGCTCGTAATTACCATGTGCCATCATGATAGCGATTCCTCTTGCAAATTAAAATAGTTTTGGTATAGTATAGGCGTAACGGAAATATGTGTATTTTAGA
The DNA here is from genome assembly GCA_963617415.1 of Oscillospiraceae bacterium. Classification (GTDB taxonomy): domain Bacteria; phylum Bacillota; class Clostridia; order Lachnospirales; family Lachnospiraceae; genus RUG14243. The sequence continues at coordinate 3,186 of CAVEOK010000087.1, read as the reverse complement.
ATTACCATAATCGAACAAGCATAAATAGCACTTATTAAATAATTCCCATAACGCAAAGGAGCACGAATGGCATTAAACACAGAATTTGCAAGACATGAGCCCTGCTATGACCGGGTTCTTCTGGTATTGACCTTGGATAAACAGAAAATGAAAGAGCGCATTCTCATCGGAACGGAGGAAGATGTTCGCCTTCGCTTGGAAAATGACATCGACGCAGAGTTGATCTGTGATGTAACCAGACCCCTGGGCACATTACTCACAGAATTTGAACATGATCCGGACGGTGCCTGGAACCAGCATGGATTAAGCCCCTTACGAGATGCTCTCCATACTAATCGCTGGAAGCAACCAGCTCTGGAACAAGCATCCGCTAATTTTCTGAAAGAAAAATTCGATACCCTTGACCCGCTACGACAGTATGTGGCTTTCCGCATCTGGAATGATTACCTTCTAGCCAGGGAACCCGCCAAGAGAGAGGAAGCCTGCGAACGCTTCATACGGAAAATGAGCCGATTCACCGATGCATTCATTGGGAATCCACCTCTAAAATATGACAATGAAGGAAAGCCTCTGGCACTGAACCTTTCCGGCAGATTCTTTGGCAACGTGCCAATCGAAGACACACGTCTGGAACTTTGGTATCCCGACACCAAGAGAACAGTAGAATGCGTGGCCATCAGTAGGTCTCTCTATCCTCTGGTTATCTACTATCTGAACCGTCTCCGGGACTGGGGACTCAGTTTCCGCAAGTGCAAGGTCTGCGGCAGCCTTTTTCTGGCCAGCAGCCTCCGGTACGAGCTGTGCAGCGAAAAATGTAAAAAGAAACAGGCTCTTCAGAACAAACGTGAATTTGACGAGAGAGCCCGTGAAAATAATTACGATCTATATTATAAAAATGCGTGCCAGGGTTGGCGGAATAAAATCAACAAGGTAAAGAAAATAGATGCATTCCCTCCTGAACAGCTGGCAGAAATACTGTCTGCTTTTGAAGCCTTCAAGAAGGATGCCCTGCAACGGAAGAATGCAGTCAAGAAGGGAACCGCTTCCATCAATGACTTTCGCAGCTGGCTGCTCCAGCAGGATGGACGTATTGCGAGACTGACAGAAGTATCCAAATAGCAAAGAGGACGATGGCTATTATAAGTCATCGTCCCCATAATCATCTGCCCATTCCATGACAGCCAGATAGGTGGTAGTCCCTGTTTCGGGATATACCTCCAAATAACGCTATTACCTGTACACGATCTCATTCAAAACAATTTCCTCTGCCCGGCTGCGGATGCTGTTCATAGACCTCACCCAAAGCATAGCATCCTGCCGCTTCAAGGCTTCTGTGATGCCTTCTTTCTCCTGCATCTGCCGGATAATCACCTCCAGCCTCTGCTGTGCCTGTTCATTCAGGTCTGCAAGCACTGTATGGAGCCTGCCGGACAAAAGCAACTCGTTGTACACTATCGGCCTGTGGTCCCTCAGATAATCCCGGTGCATCCGTCCCCATCTGCCAATTGGTCGGTCATCAACATCGTTGAGCTGAAGGTCCGGTATATAATAATCGCCCGCCAGCACATAATCCATACCATTGTTCTCATCGTGAATCCGTTCCTTTAATTTTCTCATCGTGGCACCTCCATCAAATCTTTCTCTGCTCTCGCAGGTATGCTTCAAAAATGCTTCGCCGGATCAGCACCTTCTTGCCAATTTTATAGACTGCGCCGGCTTCATGTGAGAGCCGGGTAACTGGTTTGAGTCCAAGCCCGTAATACTCACTTGCCATGTTGTAGGTTACATATTCATGTTGCATGAACTCCATGTCTTCATCATCAATCTGATCTGAGAACATCCATACATTTCCGCTCATTCTTCCTCAGCCTCCTCTACAGTGATTTTTCTAGCTGGTTCATGAAAGCGTTCCAGATAGGCATCAAAGATATCCCGATTGATCAACACGGTACTATCAAAACGGTAAATAGCTCCGGCATCACTGGCAAGCTCCAGCAGCTTCTTATGTGACAAGCTGTAGACAAGCTCAGCCTGCTGATACCTTAGATACTGGCGGCGCAGCTTTCGCAGCTGATCCGGCACTTCCTTCATGCTGTTGATCGCTTTGTAATTTTCCTTCATGGTCAAATCCTCCTCATATTGCTGACTGTTTCTACAGAAGCTGGCTGCAAGGACGAAAAAAGCACTTCCGGATTTCTCCAAGAAGTGCTCTCTCAGCATTGCTCAAACCTTGAGCTGATTGACCTGATATTCGTCACGCTTCATAATCATGCGTGATTCTTCAAAATTTTGATGTCAAATTGATGTCAATTTTTCGGTGCATATTCCCGATACCTCAATATATAGTACCATCATACATCATCAACACTCTATATATTGTGTTTTATTTGTCGATGGACTTCATCGTCGGGAACAATAACACATCCCTGATCGCCTGGCTGTTGGTAAGCAGCATCACCAGTCGGTCGATACCGTAGCCGATGCCACCTGTCGGAGGCATACCAATGCTCAGTGCATTTAAAAAGTCTTCGTCGGTATGGTTTGCTTCCTCATCACCGGCTTCAAATGCGGCATCCTGTGCGGCGAAACGTTCTCTCTGGTCGATCGGATCGTTCAGCTCGGAATACGCATTACACATTTCCCATGTATTAATAAATAACTCGAAACGCTCTACCTTGTTCGGGTCATCCGGTCTCTTCTTGGTAAGCGGAGAGATCGCAAGCGGATGATCGGTAACGAAGGTCGGCTGGATCAGATTTTCCTCACAGTATTCTTCGAAGAACAGGTTCACGATATCGCCCTTGGTATGACGGTCTTCGAATTCAATGTTATGCTGCTTTGCAAGTGCCTTGGCTTCTTCATCGGTTGCTACCGCATCAAAGTCCACACCCGCATATTTCTTAATGCAGTCGGTCATGGTGATCCGTTCAAACGGCTTGCCAAAATCCAGTTCAATGCCGTTATATTCAAACCTGGTTGTACCAAGTACTGCTTCTGCCAGATAACGGAACATAGACTCGGTCAGCTCCATCATTCCTTCGTAATCGGTATAAGCCTGATATAATTCCATTAAGGTAAATTCCGGATTGTGTCTGGTATCAACACCTTCATTACGGAATACCCGTCCGATTTCATAGACACGCTCCAGACCACCTACGATCAGTCTCTTCAGATATAATTCCAGAG
>CAVEOK010000086.1:0-4849 GCA_963617415.1 Oscillospiraceae bacterium | reverse complement strand
AAATATGTCGCAAGCGACCGCGCTCGGCGCGAGCGTTTCGCGAGCGAAACGCTTCATTCTTGCAAAAAACGAACATATGTACTACAATATAGAAAAGGAGGCGAAGAAGATGACAGAAGAAAGAGAAAAGAAGCGAATCTATGCGGCAATTGATCTGAAATCCTTCTATGCCTCAGTCGAATGCGTGGAACGTAAGCTGGATCCCCTGAAGACGAATCTGGTTGTAGCAGATGAGAGCAGAACAGAGAAAACCATCTGTCTAGCAGTATCACCTTCCCTGAAGGCATACGGAATACCGGGGAGAGCCAGACTCTTTGAGGTTGTTCAAAAAGTTAGGGAAATCAACCGGGAAAGAAGCAGAAGGATAAAGGGGAGAGATTGGAAGGGGAAAAGCTGTTTTGCGGATGAGCTGGAAGAAAATCCTTTCCTAGAGCTTCACTATATTGCAGCAAAGCCGCAAATGGCCCTTTATATCGAATACAGCAATCGGATTTATCAGATTTACCTGCGTTATTTTGCAGCGGAAGATATTCATGTATATTCGATAGATGAGGTTTTTATTGATCTCAGCGATTATCTGAAGCTTTATGCTATGAGTGCCCATGATTTGGTTAGGAAGATTATTCGTGAGACGCTGGCAGAAACCGGCATTACGGCGACTGCAGGGATAGGGACCAATCTCTATCTGACGAAGGTTGCCATGGATATTGTAGCAAAGCATATTCCGGCAGATCAGGATGGAGTCAGAATTGCCGAGCTGGATGAACTTTCTTATAGAAAACAGCTTTGGACCCATCAGCCCTTGACGGATTTTTGGCGTCTTGGCCGGGGATATGCGAAGAAATTACAGGAAAATGGCCTTTTTACCATGGGAGATATTGCCCGCTGCTCTATTGGAAGGGACAATGAATTTCATAATGAAGAACTGCTTTATGATCTGTTTGGAATTAATGCAGAACTTTTGATCGATCATGCCTGGGGCTGGGAACCCACCCAAATGGTTGACATAAAATCATACAAACCCAGAGAAAGCAGTATCAGCAATGGTCAGGTTCTGCCCTGCGCCTATACAGCAGAGAAAGCCAGGCTGATCATTTGGGAGATGGCAGATCTGCTGTCTCTGGAGTTGGTGCAGAAGAGACTTGTATCAGATCAGCTGGTGCTGACCATTGGCTATGACAGTGCCAATCTGATTGAACTGCAGAAGAAGGGAAAATACAGAGGAGAGATCAAAAAAGATCATTACGGCCGAAGTATTCCGAAGCAGGCACACGGAAGTATCAATTTAGACAGGAAGACCTCATCGGGCAGACAAATAGAAACAGCAGCAAAGAAGTTGTATGATCAGCTTGTAAATCCGGAACTGATGATTCGCAGAATTTACCTTGTCGCCAATCACCTGAAAAGGGAAGAGACTGCAGTGCAGGAGAGGCAGTTCGAGCAGCTGGATCTTTTTACGGATTACAAGAAGCAGGAAAAGGAAAGAGAAGCAGAAGAAAAAAATATGGAAAAAGAGAGAAAGCTGCAGGAAGCGGTTCTTTCCATAAAGGATAGGTATGGCAAAAATGCAATCCTTCGAGGAAGAAATCTGGAGGATGGTGCTAGAAGCAGGGAGAGAAACGAGCAGATCGGAGGACACAGGGCGTGAGAGAAGAGGACTTTCCCTACAAGGATATTCTGGAAAAAGCACATCCTATATCAAAGCATCATCCGCAGATGCCGTTGATAGAAAGGGCGGCTCAGTTTTCCCCCTTTGCTGCGCTGCGGGGCTATGAGGATGCGATTTCAGAGAGCGGCCGTATTACGAAAAAAAGGCCGGAGCTTTCCGAGGATGCAAAAAGAGAATTAGATGAGAAACTGCAGAAGATTCTATCAAAGCAGATATGCAATGAAAGAGACAGAAGAGAAAATTCAGATAAAAGCGGAAAAGAAAGTCAGAATGGCGAAAGCGGAGAAACGGATATTTACTACTTCGAAGAGGATCTTTTCAAGGAAGGCGGGGAACTGCGGAAGATCCGGGCAATTCCTATGAAATTAGACGAAATAAATGGGATTCTCGTCTTAAAAGATAAGAGGAGAATCCCTATAGCAGATATTGTAGATTTGCAGTCTGTAGAAAATGCCGAAAAAAGCTGATCAAAGCAGATAAAATAGGAGATTTCTTGCTAATCCTCAGGATTTTTGATTGATCCTTAGATGAGAGAAGAAAATACTCTTTTAGCTTGAGCAAGCCTGAGATAAAATTGCGGATAAAAATCATCAGCCTGGTAAGGAGTCTGAAAAAAGAGACGAATGACATACATGAGAACCTCCTTGCGGCTTTCTTCTGTCAAAAGAGGTGTCTTCTGTCCCAGCTCCTTTGCGAAATAATGCCAGTCAACAATATAGTCATGGTAAGAATCCAGATCTTCCGTATCAAGCCATTGATTTAGGCGAATCTTATAGCGCTTTTTCTTGCTGCATTCATTTACTTGCAGAAAATATTTATAGTCATGGTCTTCATAATAGCGTCCCATGGGAAAGAGTCTGCAGATGCCGGGCCGAAAGGAATGGATGCTGCATCGACCTTCTTCGTTTAAGAAGGAACAGGCCGGAGAACCACTCTTTGGATCGGTCATTTTCATCTTCGGCAGAATCAAACCATCGGCACGGGTCAGCTCAATTGCAGTATCCAGCATATCTTCAAAGGAAAGATGAAGTCCGGTCTGAAGACGGTAGATATCCATGGGATCCAGCATCAGCGCCTCCATATCATGACAGCAGTCGCTGCAGCCATCACAGTCATTGCAGCCGATTTTGACCATATCACTGGGCTTATAAAAACGTCCATCTGAAATTTCTTTGATATCTGTATTGCGAATCATAATCTATCCTATGCCTTTTGGCATTTCCTTTCTGTTAGAGTTAACAGGTATTCCTTTTCTTTAAAGTCCATACAAATATAGCAAAAGGCAGAGAGAAGAACAATAAAAAACTGCTATAATAGAGAAAAAACAGAAGCAAAATAACGAAGAAAGAAAAGACAAAAAGTCTGATAGGAGAGACAAGAGGAAAAGGAATGCTGAGAACAGAGTATATTTATCATAGTGGTTTTTGTGTGGAAACAGAGCATAAGATTTTGATCTTTGACTGGTACAAGGGAGAACTACCGAGGCTTCCGGAGGATAAGCAGATTTTTGTGTTTGTATCCCATTTTCATGCCGATCACTACGGAAGCTGTATTTGGTCACTTCCTTCGGAAAGAACAACTTATCTTTTAGACAGAAAGGTAAATCCGGGCCTTAGTAAGAAAAAGGAAATAGAAAAAGGAAAAATAAAGGCGCATATGCTGGCGGCGCATAGGCACTACAGCATTGATGGGGTAGAAATCGATACTCTTTTTTCAACAGATGAAGGTCTTGCTTTTTTTATCAAGGCTGATGGATATCGAATTTATCACGCCGGTGATCTGAATATCTGGTATTGGGAGGATGAACCTATGGAAGATAACAGATGGCAGGAGGGCACTTATCAGAAGGAGATGGAATATTTAAAGGCATCCCTGGGAGAGGAAGAGTTGGATCTGGCTTTTCTGCCGCTTGATCCCAGACTGGAGGAGCATGCAGCAGATGGCTTCCTTTCCTTTTTAAAACAGATTCCCTGTAAAAAGATTTATCCGATGCATTACTGGGAGAAAAATGAAGAAGTGATAAATTATGTCAACCAGACGGAGTTCAATCCCTATAGGGACAAAATAGAACTGGAATTTATTAGATAAAAAAACTGCCATGCAAAATAGCTTTGTATGGCAGTTCCATTTATAAAGTCTTTCTGATACAGAAAATGTCTTTGGATTTCAAAGAAATTATTTCTGCGGAGCCGGACGATACGGTTTAACCGGTTTCTGAGCGAACGGATTTTCGTTCTTTCCTTCTTCAACGCCCTTGAACCACTCTGCAGCTTTCTTCGGCATGTTGAGCCAGCTTTCTGCTGTCTGCGGCTGCTGCATATCTGTTGTAGCATATCTCCAGTCATTTACACGGCTGATGTACTTCTCATCCTGCTGAGCAGAGTTCTCATCACCAAGATCTCCAGCTGCGATACGAAGAAGAGAACCATACTGCTCACTTACAGTATGAAGCTTCAGATCCTCAACGAAGAGTTTCTTCAGCGGTCTCTTAGCAAGGTTGGACATGATTGTTCTGTTCTCGTACGGCATTGTCTTCCACATACGAGCGATTTCCCATGCACGATCCATAACCTTATCTTTTTCTACTACCTCAGAGATTGCGCCATGCTGAAGCATATCCTGAGCTGTGAACTGACGTGTTGTTGTCATGTAGTAGTTTCCAAGCTTTGTTCCGAAGTAGTGCTGAGCCATAAGTCCCATAGCATCACCAGGTACAAGACCACCCTGTGCATGCGGAACTTCCATAACAGTATCATCAGAGCAGATTGTTACATCGCAAAGGAATGCAGAATCCCAGTGGAATCCCGGTCCCGGAATAGCACCGATAGTCGGAACATCGATATCGAATACCATGTTCTTGATGAGGTTTGTATCATCAAAGTACTGGTGCTGGAAACGCTCTGTCGGAAGCTCTGAGTATGTTTCCCATCCATTCGGATCAGACTCGATCATCCATGTATCACCGATGTGTGTGAAGATGATGATCTCGTTCTTGAAGTCAAGAGACAGGATTCTTGTCAGCTGTGAACATGCACGGTGTGACATTCCTGAATGATGCATCGGGCCATCATTTGTCTTCCATGTTACCTGAAGGATACCATCCTCACGATAAAGATCTGCAAAATCCTTGAACCACTCCTTGTATTCATCAAGCTGTGGTAATTTGACATAATCTGCCAT
>CAVEOK010000085.1:0-5053 GCA_963617415.1 Oscillospiraceae bacterium | reverse complement strand
CATTTTACATTTTGCCCTCTGTTTGTCACTTATTTAACAAACATTTTGCCATTTTCTTTTATTCTCTCCTTTATTTATCCACCTACTTTACATACTATTATTTGTTATTTCACTCTTTATTTGATAAACTATACTGCAGAATATAAGGAAATCGGCTTTTTTCTTTTGTAAACTATTTAACAAAAGAAGCATTTATCCAACACACATTGCAGAATATAGACAGCATATATAGGGTTAATTGCCCAAAATATATTGCAGAAAGCATATAGAGGAGGCAGCACATTGTTTGAAGAATCCATCAAAACTACGACTATTGGCGATATTTATAGGACAATTTATTATAATGGCCCCTGTTCCAGACAGAACATCGCTGACTATCTTGGTCTAAGTCTGCCTACCGTTACCCTAAATCTCTCACAATTAATGGAAAGCAACTTGATTTATAATGCCGGTTCCTTCGAATCTACCGGCGGGCGCAAACCATATAGTTACTCCTGTGTTTCTGATGCACGCTATTCTATCGGTATCGATATCACAAAAAACCATCTTTCTATTGTTATAATCGATCTGAATAACCGGATTATTGCCAGTCGGCGTCTTCGAATTTCTTTCGAAGATAATGACAGTTACTTTCAATTTGCTTCAAAACAGGTAGAAGAACTCATCAATATCACTGATATTTCCCGCTTCAGAATTCTTGGCTGCGGTATCTCTCTCCCTGTAATTGTAAATAAGGATCAGAAAAGTATTTCTTATGCTACTGTTATCGATGTTTCCGATCAGCTTTATGAACATATCCAGAAGCATTGCTCTTTTCCCTTCCTTTTATTTAATGATGCAAATTCCGGTGGTCTGGCAGAAGCCTGGCATTCTACTTCAAATAAAAACGAGGTCTATCTTTCTCTCAGCAGTAGTGTCGGCGGTGCTGTCATCAACGCCCTTAACATTTCTATCGGAAGCAACTGTCGTGCTTCCGAATTCGGCCATATCACTCTTTTCCCAAACGGTCGAAGATGCTACTGCGGAAAACGTGGCTGCGTAAACGCCTACTGTTCTGCCCAGGTATTAGCCAATTTTACCGATGGCAATATCCAGGCTTTTTTCGATGAACTGAATCATAATGTCGGATTTCAGAATTGTTTTGATGAATATCTGGATCACCTCGCCCTTACCGTTAACAGCCTGAGAATGTGCTATGACTGTGATGTGATTTTAGGTGGAAGCGTTGGTGCTTATATGGACGATTATCTTGATTTGCTAAAAGAAAAAGCTACTGTGCTGAACCCCTTTGAGGATAACGCTGACTATATCAAGACCTGCCGTTACAAAACAGAAGCCGCTGCCGCCGGTGCCGCCCTCTATTTTGTAAAACAGTTCATCTCAAATATGTAGATTATTCCTTTATTCATTGCCCTTTTAGCTCCCTTCCCTTATAATGTAGATGCTTTTTGTGCACAATCATAAGAGATATCAAAGGAGCATAAGCAGTATGATTAAGCTAATCGTCAGCGATCTGGATGGAACCTTAATTCGTGAAGGAATGATACATATCACTCCCCGCATGCATAGACTCGTTCAAGAAATGAAGGAACACGACATTCTTTTCTGCGCGGCCAGCGGCAGACCTTTTAACGGCCTACGCCAAGAATTTGCTCCGGAAAAAGATGATATTGCCTACATTTCCGAAAGCGGTTCGATCGGAGGGTATGATGGTGAGCTTTTCTATAACAAGCCCCTTGAACGCGAGACGGTTGTAAACCTGGTTAAGGATATTCGGGCACGGGAGGGCCGAAACGTTCTCTACTCCCAGCTCGACTCAACCTATATCGAAACCAGCTATGGCTCCCGTTTCTATAAATATATGGTGGATGATCTATGTTATCCAACCATTCTCGTGCCAGATCTGCTGGAACTGACAGATTCATGCTACAAGGTTGCATCCTGTAACTTTAATGGTTTTGCGCAGGATTTGGATTTTTATCGCGAAAAATACGCGAAGGACAACACCGTTGTTGCCTCTGGTCCTTTCTGGGTAGATATTATTCCCAAGAACGTGAACAAAGGCACCTGCCTGCAGGCTCTGATGAATAAGCTCGGAATTGCAGAAGACGAGATTTTGGCTTTCGGTGATCAGGAAAATGACCTTGCCATGCTGAAGCTTGCAAAGCATGCTTATGCCATGAAAAACTCCATGGAGCATGTCAAGAAAGCTGCCGGTAATTGGACAGATTGTCCGGAAGATGTGATTGAAGCTTATCTAGATAAGCTTCGATAAGTTTAAGAGAGAACGGCTGCCACCCCTTCAGGGGCGGCAGCCGTTCTTGCGATTTACTTTTTTACTTCTGTCCATACTTATGCAAGAAGAAATCATGAAAAAAGGCACAATCCTCTGCAGAAATTTCTACTGCGCCACCCAGGGCCTGCGCATTGATGTAAATTTGCGCCGTCTTCTCGAGAAGAACCGAGGCCGTGAGTGCACTCTTCAAATCCGGACCTACAGCAATTGCTCCATGGCTTGCCATGAGTGCACCGCATCTTTCATCCAAAGCATCAAAAACCGCATCAGCAAGTTCCTTTGAACCTGGTCTTGTATAAGCTGCACAACGGATATCGCCGCCCAGAATCTGCACCTGATCCTCAGAAATTGCAGGGATTCCTTTTCTGGTGCAGGCAACTGTAACCGCCGCAGTCGAATGGGTATGAACAATTCCGTTTACCTCCGCCTTACCCAGCAGAATTTTGGAATGAATCGGTGCTTCAATAGAGGGCTTTAAATCACCTTCATATTCCAAGGTATTCATATTAACCAGAACCATCTGATCTGCCGTCAGCTTGCTGTAATTCATTCCAGACGGTGTGATCACCATATAGGACTCATCTACCCTTCCTGAAATATTGCCCCAGGTTCCGGCGGTAAGACCTGCATTCGCCATAGCCTTTGCCGTTTCACATACCTCAATCTGCATCAGTTTTACTTTTTCTCGGTTCATAATTTTCCCCCCTCATACCCAATCCTAAAATAATCCAGCCAAGCCTTATACCTGTCCTGTGCCGTCAGGCATGTGTCTGTGAGATAACCTTTTTCAGTATCCCACTCCTTCAGGCCCCGATAATAGAAAAGCTTCAGCTCATCATCAATAATAAAGGGAACTATATTCTCCTTCAGGCATTCCTTGAACATGATCAGTCTGCCGACGCGTCCATTGCCATCCTGAAAGGGATGAATTCTCTCAAATTTCACATGAAAATCCAAAATGTCCCCAAAGCACTTTTCTTCTTTTCCCACATATTCTGCTAAAAGTGCTTTCATCCTGTCGGAAACCTCTTCCGGCAAAGCTGTTTGCCGACCGCCAACTTCATTAGGAAATTTCTTATAGTCGCCGACGGAAAACCACTCCTTTTCAGCATCACTGGTGCCACTTTTTAAAATCAAATGCAGTTTTTTGATGAAGTCCTCTGTCAGCTCCTCCTCCGCCTGATCAATGATTCGGTCGATACAGCGGAAATGATTCGTTGTTTCGATAATGTCATCTACATTAAGAACTGTATTCTCTTTCTCCGTACCAACCGTATGGGTTTCAAATATATATCTTGTCTGATCATGCGTTAGGCAACTGCCTTCTATATGATTTGAATTGTAAGTAAGTTCAATCTGCGTTTTATGATAAATGCCACCGGAATATTTTCTTTTCTTTTCCTCCTGCAAAATCTCCAGCAGACTCTTTTCAGTTGAAGGATCAGACATCATGCCTCCTGTTAAAGATTGATCTTTTTCAAAGATCGATCTTCCTTAAATTTCTTTTTCTGTTTGCGATGTTTCCCTGTCAAACTTCGTTCTTATGCTTCGCCTTCTTCATCCATTGCCTTCAAATACCTCTCCAGGGCATCCTGCCAGGTTGGAAGCGGCTCAAAGCCATTCTCCACCAGTTTTTTCTTCTCCAGTCTGGAATTGAATGGGCGTGCTGCCTTGGACAAGCCATATTCTTCTGTCGTAACCGGCGTAACCTTTGTGTTATAACCGGCCTGACGGAAAATTTCCACAGTAAAATCATACCAGGAAATATAGCCGCCCTCATTGGTTGCATGATAATAGCCGTACTTGTCGGTCTGGATCATATCAACCAGCAGCCTTGCCAGATCATAGGTATAGGTCGGCGTTCCGATCTGATCATTTACGACACGAACTTCTGGATACTTTTTGCCGACGGACAGCATGGTCTTGATAAAATTCTTGCCGTTCATACCGAAGACCCAGGCAATTCTGACGATGAAATATTTGGACAGGGTATTGGCAATTGCCTGTTCTCCATCCAGCTTGGACTGGCCATAGACATTAAGCGGCGCATAGTCCTTGCAGTCCGGCTCCCAGGGCTTTTCTCCCTGTCCGTCAAAGACATAATCCGTACTAAGGTAAACCACCTTAGCATCAACAATCTTTGCCGCATCTGCAATGTTCTGGGTGCCTCCGACATTCACTGCCTGCACCTTTGCCTTATTTTCTTCCTCTTCAGCTGCATCAACCGCCGTCCAGGCTGCACAGTGCACGATCACATCCGGCTGCAGCTCTTCTACAGTTTTCCTTACCGCTTCTGCATCTGTAAGATCCATTGGAACATATGGCATCTTTGTTACTGCTGTTCCATCCTGAATGCCTGCATATTCTGCTGCAAGATCTGTTCCGATTCCTTCTATATTCCTTTTTGCAAGCTCATTCATCACATCATGGCCGAGCTGGCCTGCAACGCCTGTTACAAATACTTTCATTTTATTTTTATTCCTCCGGGAAATAAGATAGTTACTTACTTATTTACTGTACGAACTACACGAACCACACGAAACTCATATATCTTTTGCTGACATTTATCCTGCCACATACTTCTGTTTATCATACCATTTTATTGCCACGAAAAAAAGCGTGACCATCAAAATCACGCTTCTCCCTGTTGCTACGAACGAAGTGAACAGCAACAAATATAGAATCCTTCGGTTTTCCGTTGGATCATTGGTATGAATGTGTTATTCTATACGTAGTACTGTCTTTCAGGCTAATGAC
>CAVEOK010000084.1:0-5395 GCA_963617415.1 Oscillospiraceae bacterium | reverse complement strand
TCCCAGACCACCTCCCTGCCATCTGGCAGCCTCATCGTATCTTCATAGAAATTAATAATGTGTCCCTTATGCACCAGCTTCCGATCGATTCGTTCTATTGTTCCAAGTTTTCCCGACATTACTACTACTCTCCTCTCCCATTCTATAACCTATCGCATCGCTTCGCGATACGATAAATAATGGACTCACGCCGCATTACGCATCTCGCTTCGCGATACGATAGATTATACCATATTGAAATTTCATATAAAAAAAGAAAAACCTCTGCAATACTTTTTCGTATTGCAGAGGTAAATTTTCTCTTACTTAGCGTAGTCTGTTACTCGAGATTCTCGAATTACATTTACTTTGATCTGGCCCGGATAATCAAGCTCACTTTCGATCTGCTTGGAAATATCTCTTGCCAGAAGTACCATGTCAGCATCCGAAACCTGCTCAGGAACTACCATGACACGAACTTCTCTTCCCGCCTGAATAGCATAGGATTTGTCAACACCCTTAAATCCATTTGTAATATCTTCTAAGTCTTTTAACCGATTTGTGTAGGTCTCGATCGTTTCGCGACGAGCACCCGGACGAGCTGCGGAAATTGCATCCGCCGCCTGAACCAGAACAGCATACAAGCTTTCCGGTTCACAGTCACCGTGATGAGCAGCAACTGCGTTAATGATAAGTGGAGATTCTTTGTATTTGCGGCAAAGGTCAACACCAATCTGCACATGAGATCCTTCCACCTCATGATCAATTGATTTGCCGATATCATGCAGGAGACCTGCACGCTTGGCAATTCTGACATCAATGCCAACTTCAGCTGCCAGCAGTCCACAAAGCTGCGCAACTTCAAGTGAATGCTTCAGTCCATTCTGACCGTAGCTCGTACGGTATCTCAAGCGGCCCAGGTATTTCACCAGTTCCGTATGCAGTCCACGTACTCCTACTTCAAGGCAGGCTGCCTCGCCTTCCTCCTTAATCGTTGCGTCAACTTCCTTCTTCGCCTTCTCGACCATTTCTTCGATTCTGGCCGGATGGATTCGTCCGTCAACGATTAATTTTTCCAATGCAATGCGGGCTATTTCCCTTCGCACCGGATCAAAGGCAGATAAAACTACCGCCTCAGGCGTATCATCTACAATCAGGTCAACTCCGGTCAGCGTTTCCAGCTGTCGGATGTTTCTTCCCTCTCGACCGATGATTCGTCCCTTCATATCATCATTTGGAAGCTGAACAACGGAAATTGTAGATTCTGCTACATGATCCACTGCACATCTTTGAATGGCAGTAACCACATATTCCTTTGCTTTCTTGTCCGCTTCCTCTTTTGCCTGATTCTCCAGCTCTTTGACAAGCTTGGCAGATTCCAGGCGCACATCATTTTCAACGGTTTTTAAAAGATATTCTTTTGCCTGTTCAGAGGTTAATCCAGAGATTCGCTCCAGTTCCTGTATTCGTTGCTGATTGAGTTTCTCGATTTCCGCATTCTTCTTATCGAGTGCTGCTTCGCGTGCTGCAAATCCGGCTTCACGTTTTTCAACGCTGGCAAGCTTGCGATCCAGATTTTCTTCTTTCTGGGTTACGCGATGCTCATAACGCTGAATTTCCGATCTGCGTTCTCTGATTTCCTTATCCAATTCATTCTTTGCCTGAAGATTCTCTTCTTTGGCTTCCAGAATCGCTTCACGTTTCTTATCTTCCGCTGACTTAACAGCATCATCTATGATAGAACGAGCTTTCTCTTCTGCATTACCAATCGTCGTTTCAATCTGATTCTGACGACGATTCGCCGAAAGGATACCGGAAATGATCGCAGCTGCTACCGCACAGACCACTGCAATAAGAATTGCAATCGTAATCGGCAACAGGAACACCTCCTTTATTTAATTTTTATTGTTCAATATCGTAAAATACTCACAACATTATCATCTTACTTTAGTTTATAATTTATGTCAAGCTGAGTAAAAGAAGAAGAAGAAAGAATCCCCCCTTTTCCAAAGCTACATATTTTTGTGTATTTCTTCAAAGGAAAAGCCCCGCCCAAGCAGATATCGCATCATCTTCTGTCTCGCCTTTTCATCGGCCTCAGCAGGATCATAATGACGTTTTTGCATTAGTTCCCGAATCAGGACAGACTCATCGACAGCATCCATATTTTCAAGTGCAAGTTCTATTTTTTCAACCTCCAGTCCCTTCTGCCGCAGCTTTTGCTGAAGCTGTCTTCTGCTCAGTCTTTGACCATAGCATTTCAGATAATGCTCAATGTAACGATCATCATCCAGATAACGCCTCTCCTTTAGAAAAGTAAGAATCTCCTCTGCTATTTCCTGTGGATATCCGCTCTTCTTCAGCTTCTGCAGGATCTGATACTCGGTATAGTCCATTTTTTCCAGGAGATGCATGGCTCTCAGCTTTCCCCTCTTTAGCAGGATTTTGTAGATCTCATCATAGCTTTCAGCAGAAAGCTCACTTCCTTCTTTAATGCCGTAACGTAATAATTCCCCCTTGTAAAGAACAAAGGGGGAATGGCATTCACATATAATTTTGTATTTACTTTTTCCGTAAGGAAGAACTTCCTTAATCCAGATTGATTCTGCCTTCTTATTCTTCTGCATCCTCTGCATCCTCATCTGCTTCAGGTCCTTCCAGCAGGCCATAAGCTTCTCTTACCTTGTGGTCAACCTCAGCCATGATATCCGGATTGTCTGCCAGAAACTTCTTGGCATTCTCCCGGCCCTGTCCGATCTTCTCCCCGTTATAGGAATACCAGGCGCCGCTCTTGATGATCACATCCTTATCTGCTGCAAGATCCAGAATATCGCCCTCTTTTGAAATGCCCTTTCCGAACATGATATCGAATTCTGCATTTTTAAAAGGTGGCGCCACCTTATTCTTTACAACCTTCACCTTGGTATGGCTTCCGACAATCTCTCCACCCTGCTTCAGGCTTTCCTGCCTTCTAACATCAAGTCGGACGGAAGCGTAAAACTTCAAGGCCCTTCCTCCTGTTGTTGTCTCCGGATTGCCGAACATCACACCAAGTTTCTCACGAAGCTGGTTGATAAATACAACCACACAGTTTGATTTATTGATCACACCTGTCAGTTTTCTGAGTGCCTGGGACATCAGTCTTGCCTGAAGTCCCATATGGGAATCTCCCATGTCTCCGTCAATCTCCTGCTTGGGAACCAGGGCTGCAACAGAATCTACAATAATAATATCGATCGCACCGGAGCGTACCATAGTCTCACAGATCTCCAATGCCTGTTCTCCACTGTCCGGCTGGGAAATATAAAGATTTTCTGTATCGACACCAATATTCTCGGCATAAACAGGATCCAGTGCATGTTCTGCATCAATAAAGCCTGCAATACCACCCATTTTCTGTGCCTCCGCAACCATATGCAGAGCAACCGTCGTCTTACCACTGGATTCCGGTCCGTATACCTCAATAATCCTTCCTCTCGGAATGCCGCCTACGCCCAATGCTATATCCAGACTTAATGATCCGGTCGGAATAACATCTATATTCATATCTTTTCCTGCATCGCCCAGCTTCATCACCGAGCCCTTGCCATATTGCTTTTCGATCTGGGCAATCGCCGCATCCAACGCTTTTAATTTATCTTCATTTGCCATTTTCTTTTTCTCCTGTGTTCGAACTAATGTTCGTTCTTTTGTATATAATAATACCCGGAAACAAATCTGTCAATTACTATTTTTCATTACTATTTCGGAAAATCGTCCGGAGAAGAAATCTCCGGGCTTTGCAAAGAACCTTGCCGTTCACTTCGTTCACAGCAAGGAAGCCAAAAAGCCTTCATAAGATAAATTCATTATAGTAAGGCGCGATATCCATTGTCAACCTTCCATTAATAGAGATCCAGAAAAAGAAAGCGTTTGCCACCACCCTTCTCACTAAATCATCTCTTTTTCAGCTCAGGCTCTTTCCCTTGATTTTTCTAAGTCTTTTCAGCAGCAGATAACCCACCAGGCAGGAACTTAGCTCCGTAATCGGAAAAGCCCACCAGATCAGAGAAACATTCCCGCTTTCTCCTCTTGCCGGAAGAGAAAAAAGATATGCCAAGGGCAAAATCAAAAGGAACTGGCGCAGCAAAGAAATGATCAAAGATTCCATTCCGCCCTCCAGGGCCTGGTAGATTCCCTGATAAGCAATATTGATTCCCGCAAAAGCAAAACCAATTGAAATGATTCTCATCGCACTGATAAAGAAGACTCTTGAACTTCCTGCATTAAACAGTAGCGCAAAGGCATTTGGAAAAGCCTCTGTAATGGCTGTACTTAAAAGCATCAGAATCACTGTATAAAGAATTCCGTATTTTATACCGTCATCTACCCTTTTCTTTTTGCCCATTCCATAGGAAAAAGAAACAATCGGCGTAATCGCATCACGCAAACCAAAGGCAATAAAAAGAGCAAACTGCTGCACCTTATAAAAAAGGCCATAGGCTGTTTGCGCCGCTATGTCAAACTTTAAGATCAGATTCATGGCATAGACCATAAAAGACATCAGGGCCTGGGAAATAATTGCCGGCAGGCCGATCGCATAAATTTCCTTGATAATCGAGGCCTGAGGCTTTAGATAGTTCAGTTCCTGTTCAATCTCACAATTTAATTTTCTATGGAAATAAAAGCACATTCCTCCTGAAACGATCTGGCCGATCACTGTTGCATAGGCTGCTCCGGCCACTCCCATCTTCGGCGCAGGGCCAAGACCGTAGATCAGAATCGGATCCAGTACAATATTGATCAGCGCACCGCTAATCTGGGCAATTGTCGAATACAAAGAACGGCCGGTCGCCTGCAACAACTTCTCAAAAATCCCCTGAAAGATCAAGCCAAAGGAAATACAACAGCATATTCTCAGATAGCTGACACTCATTGAAAGCACCTCTGTATCTCCTGTCTGTGTCGAAATATAGGTCTTCACTCCCCCTATGCCAAACAGTAAACAAAGAACATAGATGATAAGCCCGAGAAAGATACCATTTCCGGCTGCCTGAGCTGCCTTTTTTGCATTTTGCTGGCCCATACTTTTTGCCAACAGAGCATTTGTTCCCACTCCTGTTCCCACTGCAAAAGCTACCATCAGCATTTGCACAGGAAAAACCAGTGTCAGTGCATTCAAAGCCGCCTCGCTGCCCTCCTGCATGTTTCCAACAAAGGCACTATCTACAATATTGTAAACCGCCTGCAAAGCCATTGAAAGAATCATCGGAAGGCCCATTTGAATCATCAGCTGATTCACCGGCAAATCCTTCATTTTACTTTTCTCCGCCATTTTTTACCTCCTATTGCAGAACAAAGCGTTTCGCTCGCGAAACGCTCGCGCCGAGCGCGGTCGCTTGCGACATATTTCCTTTTCGCGCGAGTGCGCATCCTT
>CAVEOK010000083.1:0-5414 GCA_963617415.1 Oscillospiraceae bacterium | reverse complement strand
ATTTTCCTTGCCGCGAGCTGTGCATCCTTGCTTTTTTTATGGAAATTCTGATGGAATTTCCATAAAAAAAGCCGGATAAGAAACAGACATTTCAGTCTGTCTCTTATCCGGCTGCTGTTTCTTTCGAACAACTCGCCCTCCGAGCGATACTTGGGATTCTAGCATACTCTCTTTTTTTCGTCAATCTCTTGATGGATTTCATAGTGATAAAGCGCTCTTTACCAAATCCCCATGAAAAGCTGCATGGCCAGACTCACGATAGTAATCCCGCACCAGCAGGATGCTCCCACAAGAATCGGCTTTCCGCCTGTCCTGATCAGTTCAATCACATTGCTGTTCAAACCGATGGCCGCCATTGCCATAACGATCATGAATTTCGACAGCTCCTTCAGTGGGCTGAAGAGCTCCGCATCTAGGCCAAGCTGCAGACAAATCGTCGTAATAACTGCGGCAAGAACAAAGAAGAGAATAAACATGGGAAAGGCTCTCTTTAAGCTGAATGTAGACGCTGTTTTTCCCTCTTTCTGGTTTCTTTTTGCCCGGATCATGGACAAAACCAGGGTAATGGGAATAATGGCAAGTGTTCTGGTCAGTTTTACCGTTACTGCCTTATTTAAGGTCTCGCTGCCCAGTTTCCACATACTGTCCCAGGTTGAGGCTGCAGCTGTTACCGAAGAGGTATCATTGATCGCCGTACCTGCAAAAATCCCAAAAGCATCACCATGCAGGGTATCAAAGCCGATCACCTTTCCCAGGATAGGGAAGAAAATCGCTGCAAGCACATTGAAAAAGAAGATCACTGCAATGGACTGTGCAACTTCATTATCATCCGCATCAATGACCGGTGCAGTCGCTGCTATGGCAGATCCTCCGCAGATAGACGAACCGACACCAACAAGGATGGCTGTATTTGCCGGCACCTTCAGCGCCTTTCGCAGAGTCCATGCGATCAAAAGGGAACTTGTTATCGTGCAGATAATGATCGGAAGAGACTGCTTTCCTGTCTGAAAGATTACGCCCAGGTTCATACCAAAGCCGAGCAAAACCACTGCTGCCTGCAGAACGATCTTTGAAGTCCATTTAATCCCGGCCTCTGCCTTTCCCTTTTCCTTCCAAAAAGCAGCGATTACCATGCCTGCTATAATTGCAATAATCGCTCCTCCGATCACCGGAAAAAGCTTTCCCAATATCCAAGCCGGAAGGGCGATGCCAAAGCAAAGCAGAATGCCAATTCCCTTTTTCTTTACAAAATTCATTTTTACCTTCTCTCTCTCCTCCGTCATAGCAGGCCTCCTCTTTTTCCTGCCTGACAGTAAATTTCTATTCCATAAGAAATTCTATCTCTGTACAGCGATAAGGTAAAATTATATAATTCTATTGAACGATAAATTATTTTTATCGTTCAATAGTATGCAAAGTAAAAATTGGAATGAAGTTTCCTATACAAGAAAAAAATCCGACAATGGCCTTTCTCTAACAGCGAAAAGGAAGAATTTACCATGCTTAATTTCCGAACAGAAACCTTTCTCACAGTATGCCAAACCATGAATTTCACCACTGCTGCCAAGCTCTTAAACATCACCCAGCCCGCAGTTTCCCAACATATCCGTTTCCTGGAAGAAGAGTATCAAAGCTCCCTCTTTGTCTATAAGAAGAAACAGCTTTCTCTTACTTCCTCAGGGGAGATTCTGCGCAAGCATCTTCTAACCATGCAAAATGATGAAAAAGCACTGAAGGAAGAAATCAAAAGTGTCTATAGCGGTATCGAGTCCTTTTCTATCGGCGTTACCATGACCATCGGCGAATATGCTATTGTCGACAAACTGGCCGCCTTTTTGCTGCGTCATCCGGAAATCAATATTCATCTGCATTACGGCAATACCGCCCAGCTCCTGAAACTGCTGGATCAGGGGCAAATTTCCATGGCCCTTGTAGAAGGAAATTATCCCAAGGAGAATTATTCCCACAAAAAATACAGCACAGAAGACTATATCGCCGTCTGTGCTGCATCTCATCAATTTTCCGTATCCAATCCCTCTACTGTAAGCGACCTGCTCGGTGAACGCCTTTTAATCCGAGAGAAGGGTTCCGGTACCAGAAATATCCTGGAGGTAAACCTAAGTGCCCGCAATCTGCGTGTTTCTGATTTTGTACATTATACCGAAGTTGAAAACATGCATACCATTATCGGTCTCTTGAAAAAGGACTGCGGCATCTCTTTTCTCTATCGAATTGCCGTAGAAGAAGAGCTATCCTCCGGCCTATTAAAAGAAATCCCTCTGACCGATTTTAAAATGCAGCATGACTTCGACATCATCTGGGAAAAAAACAGCATTTATACCGATCGTTATCTTTCTATCTGCGAGGAATTTTTATGATAAGCCTTCTTATTATAATGCCTTCTTGGGACAATTTTTCACACATTCCATGCAGAAGATACACTCGGTTCCATTCTTCCTTTTCCTGGAATTATCCGAAGGATCCACATTCATGGGACAGACTCTTCTACATTTTCCACAAGAAATACACTTTTCCTTGTCACATTTGATCCGAAAGAAAGCAAAATAGCTCATCGGCTTGAGGAAAACTGTGATCGGACAGATATATTTACAAAAAGCCCTATTGTCCTGAAAGGCAAAAGCCAGAATAATACCAACTGCGTAGTAAGCAATATTTCCGATAATAAATGCCCAGAACATGATCCTCTCGATATTTCCCACCTTTGCCAAAAATAAAGCACTGACAAAGATCAGGGATGCTGCAAAGGTAAGATAGCGGATCCATCCCAGTTTTTTTCTTTCTCCCTTCGGCTGCTTATAGGGAAGAAAATCCAAAACCATGGCCGTCCAACAGGCATAACCACACCAGCCTCTTCCAAAGATCAAAGGGCCAAATATCTTGGCTACCGCATAATGAATGGTCGCTCCTTCAAAAACACCTGTAAAAAGAAAATACCAAAAGCCCTCAATCTGCATATTTTCATTGCATATCAAGCCCAGGTAAATCAGCATATAAAGGCCCACCAGAAGCTGAACCACTCTTCTGGCATATTTCTGTCTTCTGTTCATCAGATAGAGGCCTAGTGCTACCGAGGAGCCAATATAAGTGAAATTAAAAAGATAAAAGATATTATCCTTTGTCTGCCAAAGTGTAATGGCAACACTTTCGAAAATAACCCATACGATCAGGGAAGGCAAAACAAAGGTCTTCAGATATTGAATTCCCTTCAGTTCTTCCCCTTCTTTTTTTTCTGCCATCATCGGCCCCCTCTTCCACTTCAGTCTTTGTTTATTTTCTCGCTGTCTTTCATTCTAACAAATTGAAGCGAAGGTAAAAACCGCTTTATTCGCTTTTATACCTCCATTTCAAAAGCAGGGATGAATTGATAATGACAAGTACGGATCCTGCATTATGCACCAAAGCACCTACCACCGGATTCAAAATACCGGTAATTGCCAATACGATTGCAATAAAATTCAAACACATGGAAAAGCTCATATTCAATTTTATGGTATTCATCATCCGCTTGGAAAGAGCCAGCAAATGCGGCAGCTCCTTTACTTCATCATTGACCAAAGCAATATCTGCTGCATCCACGGCAATATCACTTCCAATCCCGCCCATCGCAATCCCGACGGTTGCCCTTTTCAGGGCCGGCGCATCATTTATTCCGTCACCGATCATGCAAACCGCTTTATTTTCTTTTTCACTTTCTTCAATATAGCTTAGCTTATCCTCCGGCAAACAGCCTGATCGATACTCTTCTATCTCTACTTTAGCAGCTATGCTCTCTGCAGCATTTTTATGATCTCCGGTCAGGAGAACCGGCCTGACTGCAAGTGCCTTCAGCTTCCCGATCATTTGTCTGCTGTCTTCCCGAAGCAGATCCGAAAGCACGATATAGCCTGCAAGTTCTCCCTCAATTCCAATGTAGATTACCGTACTTCCCTGTGCAAAAAATTGCTCAAGTTCTTCTTTCCTATCTACAAGAATCCCATTTTCTTCCAGAAGTTCTCTGTTTCCAGCCAGGATCTTTTTCCCTTCCACCTGGGCTGTCAGGCCTCTGCCCACTGTCATTTTAAAATCATCACAGCGCAAAGCGATCTCTTCTGCATATTTTTCCCGGTAAGAAGTGCTGATTGCTTTTCCAATCGGGTGCTCCGACATCCTTTCTGCAGCTGCTGCAAAGGCAAAAATTTCCTGATCTCCATATCTGTCCGTCAGACTTTTGAAGGCCGTCACACTCAGCTTTCCATAGGTCAAAGTTCCTGTTTTATCAAAAGCAACTGTCTTTACCTGGGAAAGTCTTTCCAGTGCATCTCCCTCTCTGACAAGGAATCCATGCTTTGTTGCATTTCCGATTGCCGCCATAATTGCTGTTGGCGTTGCCAGAACCAAAGCGCAGGGACAGAAAACAACCAATATGGTCACTGCTCTGATAATCTGTCCGCTGAACAGCCAGGTAAGTCCTGCTGCCGAAAGAGCAATAACAACGATCCAAGTCGCCCACCGGTCTGCAATTCCGACAATCTTTGCCTTTCCGGCATCAGCCGACTGCACCAGTCTGATCATCCTCTGAATCGAACTATCCTCTCCGACTTTCCTTGCCTCCATCTCAAAAACCCCAAACTGATTAACCGTTCCGCTTGAGACCTCATCTCCGGCCTTCTTATCTACCGGAAGGGATTCTCCGGTCATTACGGCCTGATTGATCGCGCTCTGTCCGGAAATGATCACACCGTCAACCGGAATGCTTTCTCCCGGCAGGACTCTCAGTACATCTCCCTTTTTGACCTGATCTGCAGCGACAATTCTTTCCTCGCCATCTGCAAGAAGCCTGGCTGTCTGAGGGGTAAGCTTGACCAGCTTTTCAATCCCGGCCCTTGCTTTTGCAACCGTCAGATCCTCAAGAAGCGCTCCGATCTGCATAATAAAAGCAACCTCTCCGGCTGCAAAGTCCTCTCCGATACAAACCGAAGCGATTAGTGCCAAAGAAACCAGCACATCCGCCTTAATGTCGAACTCCGTAACAAGTCCAATGACAGCTTCCAAAATGATGGGGATGCCACAAAGAATAATGGCAAACCAGGCAATATCAAAGGGAAGTTTGACCAGACCGGTCAGACTAAGCACAAGGGCTATTCCCGAAATCACCAGCAAGGTAATATCCTTTTTTGTTCCGCCAAGTTCCAGAATCTCTTCCAGTTTTTTCATCTGCTCCTTCATTACAAGTCTCCTTTCCATACCCTACAGGGTATGGGCTCAGTATACCTATGGGGGTATGCCCTGTCAAGAGACTTTTTTGGGTATGTCTGAACTTCCTGAGGAGAAGGATCGCTCCAAGCGCAGTAGCTGTCTTCGGAATAGCAGCAAAAATTCCATTGTCAGATGGAGCTTTTTTCCCATTTAGGAGT
>CAVEOK010000082.1:0-5422 GCA_963617415.1 Oscillospiraceae bacterium | reverse complement strand
AGATAATCGCTATTCTCGGACATAGGATCTTCGCTAAGCAAGGAGTGTGATATATCTTCGATAACAACAGCACCGCTCTTTTTTATTTTTACAATCTGATTATGAGCCTCCCGTGTACTAATCCCAAAATAACTCATGAGCAAAACGACACTATGCTCATCAACTACAGGTAGCTTATATTTGAATACACCCTCCTGGTATCCAACGTCATAAAACTCTATTTTCAGTCCTCTATCTATAAATGACTGAAGCATGGACACACAACAGTAGGATGGGACATAAACCCTCTGTGCATCTCTTTTATTTAAAATATCCCGAATAGCAAGATCAATTGCATTCCTACCTGAAAATGTAAAGGCACTATCCTCTACAGAGGGTAACCATTCTATCTTATCTTTCTTTAAAGTTGTGATATTTTCTTCAAGCCAGAAATAGCTTCCTATTTCTGAATATGTCATACCATCCAACTGTTTTCCCGCATTACTTTCTTCTTGCAATATTCTATATGGACCATAATCTTTCACTTTGTTTGTACCACGAACCGTAACATCAGAATGTTTGAGCACCTTGAATACCGTATCGAAAATAATCTTAAAATCCAAAGCAAAAGAATATCTTTCTACATACTCGATATCCATATCAAAACGTTCATCCCAGGGCAGGTTATTACGTCCATTGGCTTGAGCAAGTCCTGTTAATCCTGGCCGAACGCTATGACGTTTACGAAATTTTGACGAATAATGCGGCAAGTAATAGATGGAAAGTGGTCGCGGTCCCACAATACTCATATCACCCTTGATGATATTAACCAGCTCCAACAGCTCGTCAAGACTACTTGCTCGTAAAAATTTTCCAAATCGAGTTAACCTTTGTGCATCAGGTAAAAGTTTCCCATCCTCACCTATTTCATTTGTCATACTACGAAATTTATAAAGGTAGAAAATTTTCTCATTTTTGCCTGGTCTTGCTTGTTTGAAAATAACTGGGCTTCCAAGCTTCGCACGTACCAACAAAGCTGTAATTCCTAGCAAAGGACTAAGAACAAGCAACGCAAAACTTGATAGAATTATATCCAACAAACGTTTTATATAATTTCTGTACAATTCTTTATCCTCTATATACTGGGAAAAATCCAGCGTTTGTAATCTCTGGACCCTTATCACTTCTTAAATCCACTAAATTCTGGTATGCATCCTCATCAAATATTCGTTTGCCAATATGAAATGTGGATAGCTCTCCCTTATAAAAATTCTTTTTAAATCTAAGAAGGTTATCCTCTCCAGAACCAACGCCGCCGCCAAGATACAAAGTCTTGTATCCATTAGCACAGCCCCAAAGTGCAGCCTTATAAAACAAATGATTCATGGGAGCAACCTTACTATACTCACGAAGTGATCCGCCAAGGTGATAATTCATGCTTCCATTTACAGTAAGCATAATTGCCACCGCCGCAATCGTACCATCTGATATTTGTGCATAAAACACTTCCGCATTCTCCGCTAAATCATGCATAACGCTCTCATAGAACTGGGGTCCAAAATAATAATAATCTATCGCATTGTCGTTATCCATTGTTTGATTATATATTTTCTGAAATCGATTATATATCTCCGGATAATTACCATGGTACACATGTACATCACTTTTTATTGATTTTCTCACTCGATTCCTGCAAGTTCCCGAAAAATTGTTCCATATAGTCTCTGGCGAAGCCAAATCTATTGCAACAACTTCTCCTAATTGAACAACATCATAAAATGATGACACCGCCTGATGGTTATTTCTTAACGGATGGAAACGCACAAACTCCGATACCACTTTATGCTTTTTGCAATACTCATTGTAATCTTCAAACAAAGGTCCCATATCACAATTTTGAGGATTCTCTATAAGCCATCCACCGTACCCATACGGAGTAGCATAATCAAAATATTTGCCTGGCTCTATCAGATTCTTAAATCTGACGTCGTATGCCACATCACGCTTCATGACAACATTTATACCACGGAGAGAATTTGTCCCCTCATAAACAAACAGTATTGGTTCACCATCACCATGAATCTTAAAAGCTTTTACATAACCACTAAGCCAATAAGTATCATAGTTCGAAAATGTTTTTACTACCGAGTCCCACTCTTGACTCTGGTCGAGAGTCAACACCTTTATTTTCATTTGTCTGTGTTTTCCTTTACTCAAAGCATGCTCTCACAATATTCGCGATCTTCTCCACCTGCTCTGCCGTCATCTTATTATCACTCGGCAGGCACAGTCCTCTTTCAAAGATATCAGCTCCTACATCTTCCACGCCACCTTCTATATAGGCATTCGTCCGACATCTGAGACTTCCCTCTCTTCCGATCACATCATGCATCCTGTACATAGGCTGCATATGCATTGGCTTCCAGATGGGTCTGCCCTCGGCATTGATGGAAGCAATAGCTTCCAGAATCTCTGTTGGACAGCTTTTTCCCTCTTCTGCTCTATAGAGCGCTTCACACTCTCCTCTGACCTGAGCACACATAGCATCCTTATCTATAATAAGTGCACTCAGCCAATAATTTGGCTCCGTACCTTCGGTGATCGGATTCATCTGGACAGGCAAGTCCTTCAAACCTTCTGCATAGAGCTCATAGACCTTTTTCTTCCCTGCGATGTGCTCCTGGAGGTGACCATACTGTCCTCTCACAACACCCGCAACCACATTGCTCATCCGATAGTTATATCCAACTTCTTCATGCTGGTACCAGGGCGCATTCTCCCTGGACTGGGTTGACCATTTTCTGGCCTTATTGGCATCCTCCAGGCTATTGGTAAGAAGACAGCCGCCGGAGCTTCCGGTGATAATCTTATTGCCATTATAACTTACTGCACTATAATCTCCAAAGCTTCCGCAGGGCTTTCCATCTATGGTTGCTCCCATTGCTTCTGCTGCATCCTCGATCAAAAGAGCCCCATGCTCCTCACAGATTTTCTTAATTTGATCCATTCTTCCCGGAAAACCATACAGCTCGGCAGAAATAACCAGCTTAACCTCCGGATAGAGTTCAAAGGCCTTTTCCAAAGCATGTGGATCCATATTCCAGGATTCTGCTTCCGTATCAATAAATACAGGAATTCCTCCCTCATAAGCAACCGGATTCAGAGTTGCATCAAAGGTCATATCTGAGCAAAAGACTCTTTTTCCTTCCAGTGCTCCATGTGAAATTGCAGGTCTGCCATAGAGCTTCTCGCCAGCCAGCTTTACGCATAAATGAAGTGCTGCTGTACAGGAACTGAGTCCTACTGCATACTTTACTCCGGCACTTTCTGCTGCAAGCTTTTCAACTTCATTGATATTGGCACCAACTGTACTCATCCAATTTGTTGTATAAGCTTCCGTCATATACTGCAGCTCTTCGCCATGCATGGTAGGACTAGCCAGCCATACCTTGGATTCAAAGGCTTGTATTTCCTGCATTTTTTCCTTCTTAAACATAATCTATTTTTCCCTCTTCTCCGGATGATATGTTGTTACAATCTTCTCCACACATTCCCTGATCTTTTCATCATTCTGATAGGCATCGCTGATCAGCTCTTCCAGCTGATCAATAAAGGCTTCCTTATCAAAGGGAATGGGGCTGCCGATGTGGATCAGCTCATTCTTTGTCCTCTTCATACCTTCTTCTGCCATGAGCTTTTCTTCAAAAAGCTTCTCGCCAGGGCGAAGGCCTGTATAAACCACCTCAATATCGAGATCCGGCTCATGACCGGAGAGGCGGATCAGGTTTCTGGCCAGGGTATCGATCTTAACCGGCTCACCCATGTCAAAGACAAAGATCTCACCGCCGCCCGCATAGGCTCCGGCCTGAAGAACAAGACTTACTGCCTCCGGTATGGTCATAAAATAACGGATGATATCCGGATGGGTCACGGTAACCGGGCCGCCTGCCTCGATCTGTTTCTTGAAAAGAGGGATAACGGAACCATTGCTGCCTAGAACATTTCCAAAACGGACTGCAACGAATTCTGTTTTGGCATTCGCCATCTTCTCCCGAAGAACATCGGCATTCTTCATTTCTTCGCTCAGGGGATTTCCGGAAGCTGCCATATGCAGGAAGGCCTTGACCAGTCTATCTCCCTTCTGCTTTTTCACCGCTGCATCCATGGTCTGTACGATCATCTCGCAAAGACGCTTGCTGGCTCCCATAATATTGGTCGGATTAACTGCCTTATCGGTAGAGATCAGGACGAAGCGTTCACAGCCGTTTGCCGCAGCTGCAAATGCACTGTTGAAGGTTCCCAGCACATTGTTCTTGATAGACTCGCAGGGGCTGTCCTCCATCAAAGGCACATGCTTATGAGCCGCCGCATGATAGACAATCTGCGGACGGTATTCTCCCATCAGCCTCAGCATCTTCTCTCCGTCACGCACAGAACCAATGATAGTTTCCAGCTGCAGATCCGGATATTTCTTTTTCAATTCCAGTTGAATCTCATAGGCATTGTTTTCATAAATGTCAAAGATGATCAGCTGCTTAGGTGCATGGGCTGCGATCTGCCTGCAGAGCTCGGAACCGATAGAGCCGCCGCCTCCTGTAACCAGAACCACCTTTCCCTGTATGGATGTAAAGATTTCCTTCAGATCAACCTTAATGGTATCTCTTCCCAGAAGATCCTCGATCTGCACCTCTTTCATATCAGACAGGGTCACCTCTCCCGTCATGAACTGATACATACCGGGAAGTTTTTTCATCTTGCAATGCGTTTCATTGCAGATATTCAGGATTTCTTTTTCATTTTTTGTATCTGAACTGGGAATGGCATAATAGATCTTGTCAATCAGAAATTCCTCGCAGCTTTCCGCGATTTTCTCTCTTCCGCCTACAACAGGAATTCCATCAATAAAGCGGCCCCACTTGTTGGGATTATCATCGATGAAACAGCAGACCTTCTCATTAATTTCCTTCGAACGCTTGATATCACGCAGGATAGACTGGCCCGCCTGACCTGCACCGATCAGCATGACATGCTCTGTGCTCTTCTCTTCTGTTTTTCTCTGGGCTCTGACGAGAAGAACAAAGCGATAGGAAAAACGGATTGCTACTGTCAGAAGAAACTGCATGGTAATGCCAAAAATAAAATAGGATACCGGCATTCTTCCGAAGAAGACAAGTGTCAGTACGACATGAATCAGCAGGGTAATTACCGTTGCAATGATCAGACGATAAAGCTCGATATAGCTGGCAAAGCGCCAGATAGACTTATAAAGACGCAGGCAGTTAAAGACCAGAAGGCAGATCAGACCATAGATGAAAATACTATGCAGATACATACCAAGATAGTTAGCCGGAATCTTTGAAAAGCTGCAGTCAAAACGAATCCAAAGAGCAAAAAAATAGGAAAAAAGAATTGCCAGAAGATCATACACAACCAGTATGGCTGT
>CAVEOK010000081.1:0-5976 GCA_963617415.1 Oscillospiraceae bacterium | reverse complement strand
GGAAAAAGTTGAGTCCATTTGTATCATTGATCGTAACCGGCATATAAACATTCATGCCTTCCGCCTCAGACAAATAGCCATTAGACCGATGGTAGAGCACAGCTTCCTCTGTCTTTTTCAAAACCTTGCCGCACTCTTCTGGATAATATTCAGACAGAGCTTCCATATAATTTCCAAGATCGATCAGATTATAAATCTTATAGGCTTCTCCGCTCATGCGGGTAGAGTCCTGCGCTGCAGCTCCGATCTTTGTCAGCAGGCTATTATCCGCTACCGCATCCTGCAGCAATTTTTCATTTAAATCGCAGTAAGCCTGATAGACCTCTTCTGCTGCATTCAAATCAATCAAAGAAAAAGAGGTCGTGATGGAATATAAAGGAATATTCATCATCTCGCAATTCTTTTCCATATAAAAATCAACAAAAGAATCCACTATCTTCTCGCCAATCGCTGCCGGACTCATGGTCGGATCATTCGACATTGCTTCCAGATAAACATCATGGCTCCAGCCTCCGCCCGGTTCTGTTTCCTCGCAGCCGACCAGATATCTTCCATAGCCATAAAGGGAATGGGCATTTTCCAGGGAGGCCATCAGGCAGGCATCAAAGCCAATGATGTCATAATAGGGATTTTCCGCATCTCCGCTGCAAACCTGTGAAAGGGCATTCTGAATATCCTCTAAAGACATGGAGGAATTGAAGATATCATCCTGTCCATACCCATTTGCTCCTCCGCCATGATCCCACAAAACAAGAATTCTGTGGTCGGACGGATATTCCTCGTCACAAAACTTCAAAAAATCAGCCAAAGTATCCGGATCGCAGCTATCCTGCAAGGGCATGTTTTGGATTTCATCCAGATAACCATCTTTGACTGTAAAACGCTGGGTTTTATTCGGGTTGATCAGGGAATTTCCCCATCTTGTTGCTCCGCCTGTTTGTATTACAACATTGATCTTATCTGAACTGACTCCCTTGCAGATCTCACTGATATCATCTGAAGCTGCTCCATTCATTTCTGCCAGAATTGTTCCCGCTTCCTCTGCCTCACCTGAAGCCGTTGGCCTTACCGGCTCATAGAGATATTCCGGGAAATCCAATCCATTGCTCTGCAGCTCTTCTGCATAATTATAAAGCAGCGTCTTTGTAGCATTTTCTTTACTCTTCTTATTCCTGCCGGCAGCCTCTTCCGTCATCAGCTTTGTCAACTCAGAAAGATCATTTTCTCCCTGGTCCTCCAGATCTGAACCGACAAAATAATAGCAAATTGTCCAGGTATCATCCTCATCAACAGCCTCCGCCTGCTCAACCTTCTTTTTTCCTTCTTCATCAATCGGGGAAAGATCATAGATACTTAATTCTGTCTCTGTTTCATCCCCTCCACTCTCTGTTTTATTTACCTTCATAAAAAGAAAGACAGCCAGAAGAATAGCTCCTATCACGACAACGGCAATGATTATTGCCGTTTTTCTATGCCAGCCCTTTTTTCCTTCTTTCGCTTCTTTCAGTTCTTTTTCATCTTTTTCCATCATTTTCATCCCTCATCACTATGATTTTTTCTACAATACTCATCGCTATTCTACTCTAAGAAATAGGTAAAAGCAATTCAATCACAGCCTTGGCCCTACTTCATTTTAAGGTGTAGGAACAAAATTTCCTATGGAATAAAAAAACGAGAGGTCTACCGATTTGGAAACCTCTCGTCCTATACTTTTTATCTGCTTTAAGTTTCTTACTTATCTCTCAGCGATCAGGCGATCCAGTGCTTTCTGCGTGTTGCACTTGTGCTCATTTCTGTAGCGTTCCACCTCATCGGAAGTAATTCCAAGTGCTCTTGAAGCACTAACAACCTGTGACAATACAAATCCACTCATTTCCCACATCTCTGACATATCGATTACCTCCTTTTTCTAAAGCCTTTTGACTTTTGTTCTTTGTTATGTCCTTATGGCTTTATTTTAAAGGCTTTTGCGGAAGAAATCCAATGCCGGTATGCATTACAAGTATGTGATTTGGTTATGTAAAAACTTAACAATCCTTGCGACAAAGTCTCATTAAGCATCTTTTGCCTTCAGCTGTCCGATTTTTCCGTTATTGTAAAGGAAGAGAATCAGGGAAGCCGCTATGATGATCACATAGCCCAGAAAGCTCAGGGCATCCGGAACCTCGCCCAAGACCAGAAATCCCAAAAGAGTGGCAAATATAATCTGGGTATAGTCATAAATCGAAATTTCCCTTCCCGGTGAATGCGTATAGGCTGCCGTGATCGCAAACTGACCTCCGGCTGCACAGCATCCTGCCAGAAGCAGGCTTCCAATCTGAGTCCAGCTTGCAGGCTGATAATTCAGAATAATGTAAGGCAGACTGGCCAGACAGGAAAAAGTGGAAAAGAAGAAGACGATCATTGCTCCCGCTACGCCATTTTCTCCCAGCTTTCTTACATAGGTATAAGCCAGTCCTGCCGCCATACCCCCAAGTGCTCCGATCCAGGGAGCAATCCCACTGGAAGCCATGGACGCAAAGCCAGGCTTTATAATGCACATCGCTCCAATAAAGGCAACCAGAACGCAGGAGGCCTGAAAAAAGGTCAGGCTTTCTTTCAGGATGATCACGGAAAAGAGAAGAACAAAAAAAGGTGACAACTTGTTCAGAATCGAAGCATCCGCCAGATCAATTTTGCCCAGTGCATAAAAATTGCACCAGATTCCTAGCGTTCCTGCGATCGACCGGATCAAAAGTCCCGGCAAATTTCCTCTTCCGATCCGGAATGGAACTCCTGATCGCTTCAATAAATAAAAAGCGACCAGAAGAGCAACCAGATTTCGGAAGAAGGACTTTTCAATCGCCGGCAGATCTCCTGACAATCTGACAAAGAGATTCATCAAGGCAAAGCAAAAGGCCGATATAATAATATAAATAATTCCTAAGCTTTTCTTCTTTTCCATTTATTTAGTGATGATTTCTGAACTGCATGGGTGTCATGCCGTATTTCTTTTTAAAGATTCTCGTAAAATGCTCTACATTTTTGTAACCCACTGCCTCTGCAATATTTTCTACGTTCATATTGCTGTTTTTCAGAAGAGTACGGCTCTTTTTCATGCGGACGTTCTTTACGATTTCTCCAAATGTCTTGCCGGATTTGTCCTTGATATACTTTGAAATATAAGGCTTGGAGAGATGAAGCTCATCAGCAAGATCATCTAATGTGACTGACTGATAATTGCCCTGAATAATATTCATGATCTCATTCAGCCTCTCGTCCTGCACGCCGTTTCCAAGTCTTACGCCATCCAGCTTGTTGATGCAGACACAAAGTGCATTGATAGAAGCCTTGATAATATCCTCATCAATACCAACGCCCCACTGCATCTTGCCGTTGCAGGAAATACCTACATAAGCAACTGCCTTTGAGGAAGAACCTCTGGAAAGGGCATGTTCCTCATATACGGAAAGCTCATAGCTGATGCCAAAGAACTGCTTCAGAGCATTGCTGACTGCATCCAGACGGCCATTTCCGTTTGCATGCACCTGTCTGCTGACGCCGTTATAAGCGACCGTAGCCTCTGCCATAATGCCGTCCACCTGTTTAAAATGGCATTCGGTAATCTGGAAGTAAGGCAGATGATGAATATAATGATCCTCAAAGATCTCATAAACCATATTCGGTGTCAGCTCCTGATGTCTCTTGTCGGAAACATCCTTTACCAGATAGCCAACCTGCTCTCTCATCCGCTTCGGAAGGTTGAATCCGAAATTCTGATCCAGGATAAATGCAACGCCGCCCTTACCGGACTGGCTGTTGATACGGATGACATCACCGTCATAAGTACGTCCCACGTCCTTCGGATCGATCGGAAGATAAGGCACGGTCCATTTATCATCATGGCCGTCCTCACGCCATGCCATTCCCTTTGCAATAGCATCCTGATGACTACCAGAGAAAGCGGTAAAGACAAGATCACCCGCATAAGGCTGTCTATCCGGAACTGACATTCTGGTATAAGTCTCATAGCGTTCCCTGATACTTGGAATATCTGAGAAATCCAGCTTCGGATTCACACCGTGCGTAAACATATTCATTGCCAGAGCAACAATATCTACATTACCGGTTCTCTCGCCGTTTCCAAACAGGGTTCCCTCGATACGGTCTGCTCCCGCCAGAAGGCCAAGCTCTGCATCACTAATGCCGCAGCCTCTGTCATTGTGCGGATGCAGGGAAAGTGTTACGGCATTTCTGTATTTCAGATGCTTATGCACATATTCTACCTGCGTTGCAAATACATGAGGCATGGCGTTTTCTACTGTTGTCGGCAGATTAATGATAACCTTGTTGTCTTCCTTAGGCTGCCAGATATCCAATACCGCATTGCAAACCTCAACGGCATAATCAACCTCTGTTCCCGGGAAGCTTTCCGGACTGTATTCAAAGGAGAAGTTTCCTTCTGTCTCGTCTGCAAGCTTCTTCAGAAGCTTTGCACCGTCGATGGCGATCTGTTTTACTTCTTCTTTATTTTTCTTGAATACCTGCTCTCGCTGGGCAACCGATGTGGAATTATAAACATGGATCACTGCATGCGGTGCACCCTTCACTGCTTCAAAAGTTCTGCGGATAATGTGCTCTCTTGCCTGAGTCAGAACCTGAACGGTTACATCATCCGGAATCATATTGCGCTCGATCAGAGTACGCAGGAAATTGTATTCTGTCTCAGAAGCAGCCGGGAAACCAACCTCGATTTCCTTGAAACCGATTTCAACCAGCATCTCAAAAAATCTAAGCTTTTCATCCAGGCTCATCGGCTCGATCAGGGCCTGATTACCATCACGCAGGTCAACACTGCACCAGATCGGTGCTTTGGTAATTCTATCTTTTTTTACCCAGTCGTATGTCGGCTCCGGCGGCATAAAATACTGGATCTCATATTTTTTCGTACAATCTGTTTTCATGATTTTTTTCTACCTCTTTTCCTTGAGCATGAACCAATTCTAACATACTGCATTTTTGTTGTACAGGGATATATTTAATCTTTTTTATTGATTTTTTTTATTCTTTCAGGGTGGATTGTATCAACTTTCTTGATTTTTTCATTGAAGAAGCATAAAAACGCTCACAACAAATCACCCCGCAGACAATCAGTATTTTCTTAGATCATCCTCATCGTCACCGGCTTCGATTTTTCTTACCTGTACATAGAAGCTGTAGTTTTCATTTACCTTTACCTGAACCCGGTCTCCTACCTTATGACCATTGATGGCAGCCCCTAGAGGAGAGTCGATGCTGATCCTGCCCTGGATAGAATTTCCCCGGATAGTTGTCGTCAGCTTGTAAATCTCCTCCATATCATCCTCTTCGAAGTAAAGAGTCACAATATCATTCAGTCCGATCTCATCCTCCGCACTATGATCTTCAATGATCTTCGCCGTCTTGATCATTCTTTCCAGATAACGGATTCTGCTTTCATTCTCATTCTTAAACTTCTTTGCCGCCTTATATTCAAAATTTTCCGAAAGATCCCCCTGCGCTCTTGCCTCTTTGACATCCTCAAGTGCTTCCTTCCGGACAACCAGCTTCCGGTGTTCAATTTCCTGCTGCATTTTTTCAATGTCGCTTTTGGTCAGTTCATCGTACATTATTCAAACCTCGCGTGCTGCTCATTCAGCCACTTTACCACTTCTTCCTTCCCCTCTTCTGTAAAGGGAAAGCACTGATAGATCTTCTTTTCTTCCTCCGTGAAGGCCTCTGCAAAAGGCTCCGGCCATACGCAAGCTTCAAAAAGATCCTCTTCATTTTCCTTCGTGCCTTTTGCCAGCATGGAAACACGGTAGCGCATGCCTTTATCGCTTCCCGTAAAGGGCTCCTTGTAAGTATAAAAATTAAAATTCAGTATTTCTTCACTCGTAATCATAGTTTTTATTTTTTTTTCAGTAAATTTTCTATTACATAAGAACAAAGCGTTTCGCTCGCGCCGAGCGCGGTCGC
>CAVEOK010000080.1:0-6075 GCA_963617415.1 Oscillospiraceae bacterium | reverse complement strand
AGCGTATGCAGTTTGAAACGCTGTTAGACGAGCTGACAGATGAGGAAATCAAAAATGCCAAGGGTGTTATCATTGCCTGCGATACAAAAGTTCCGATGGAACGTTTTGCGGGTAAGCATCTTCTCGAGGTAAAGGTAGCAGACGGTATCAAAAAGAGTGATGAGCTGGTCACAAAGGCAGCTGCGGGCGAGGCACCGATTTACACTCCGGCAGCCGGTGAGAGCAGCAGTGAAGATAGCCACCAGTCAGCAGGCAGTATCGGACATCAGGCTTATACGCATCTGATGAGCGGTGTTTCCCATATGCTTCCCTTCGTCATCGGA
Source organism: Oscillospiraceae bacterium (assembly GCA_963617415.1). GTDB lineage: Bacteria > Bacillota > Clostridia > Lachnospirales > Lachnospiraceae > RUG14243. The sequence continues at coordinate 5,752 of CAVEOK010000080.1, read as the reverse complement.
GGCGGTATCCTGACAGCACTGGCCTTTCTGGTAGATACACTGATGGGATATGGTTCTATCGGTTCCGCATTTGGTTCTGCAACACCGATTTCTGCCTTCCTGAAATATAATGGCGGATTGGCAATGGGTGTAATGGTTCCTGTTCTTGCCGGCTATATTGCCTATTCTATCGCAGACAGACCGGGACTTGCAGTTGGCTTTTTGGGCGGTCTTTTGGCAGCAAATGGAAATGCACTGGTATCGAGCTATGACTGGGGTGCAATGAACGGCTTTGCAAAATTTGTTGAGCGTTTTGCCTTTGTAGCTGATAATGGAGGAAATACGGTATCTGGATTCCTCGGCGGTATCGCGGCCGGATTTTTGGCAGGCTTTACCATCCTCTTCCTAAAGAAGATAACGTCGAATTTCCCCAAATCCCTGGAGGGTATTAAACCGATTCTGATCTATCCTCTGGTTGGTATGTTTATCGTAGCGGTAATCATGACGTTTGTTCTGAACCCGATCATCGGACTCATCAATACCGGCCTCAGCGATATGCTTACAGCTCTTTCTAACACAGGAATGATCTGGCTGTTAGGCCTGATCGTCGGCGGAATGATGGCAATCGATATGGGTGGCCCTATCAACAAGGCAGCTTATGTATTCGGTACAGGTATGCTGGCAACTGCAGCAGATTACGTTGCAGCAGGTGCAGCACAGTCAGATCCTAAGGTTCAGGCCTGCTATATTGCAATGGCAGCTGTTATGATTGGCGGAATGGTTCCTCCGATCGGTATCGCTCTTGCCTGCATCTTCTTCCCAAAGAAGTTTACAGCATCTGAGAGAGAAACAAAGATCACCAATATCATCATGGGCTGCTCCTTTATCACAGAGGGTGCCATTCCTTTCGCAGCAGCAGATCCGGGACATGTAATTCCCTGTACCCTGGTTGGTTCAGCAGTGGCAGGTCTTTTATCTGCAAGCTTTGGCTGCACCCTGATGTCTCCGCATGGCGGCGTATTCGTATTTGCAACCGTTGGCAAGCCCCTTATGTATATTCTGGCATGGGCAGTTGGTTCTGTTATTACCTGCGTTATGCTTGGTTTTGTAAAGAAGGATGCAGAATAAAATAAGATGCTTTTCCGAAAAAGATAGGAAAAATTTGCATTCTGCTTTAAAATAAAAGAAATAGAGAGGCGGCGAGGTGTTTTTTGAAATTGCTTCGCCGCTAGGGAAAAAATACAGTTTAAAAATGAAACAGAGAGGTGACAGAAATGAAAGAAATCAAATATGTAATTACAGATCCGGAAGGAATTCACGCTAGACCGGCAAATCTTCTTGTAAAAAAAGCTGCTGGCTATGCCTGCAAGGTGACCATCGCAAAGGACGGCCGTGAGGTTGATGCAAAAAGAATTATGGGCGTTATGAGCCTTGCAGCAAAAAAAGATCAGGAAATTACTATCAAATGTGACGGTGAAGGCGAAGAGACAGCCATTGCCGAGCTTGAGACATTCCTTAAGGAGAATTTATAAGCAATGAATGTGCTTCACGGAAAAAGTGTTTTTTCAGGGATAGCAATTGGAAAGCTGTCCATTTATCAAAGCAAGGATAAGCTTGTAAAAAGAGAAAAGGCTGAGAATGTAGAGCGGGAGATCGAACGCTTCAAAGAAGCAAGAGAGCTTGCCAAGGAAGAGCTTTCTTCTCTCTATGAGAAGGCCTTGAAGGAGGTTGGCGAGGCAAATGCGGCAATCTTCGAAGTGCATCAGATGATGCTGGACGATCTTGATTACGAAGAGTCTATTCTCAATATGATCCAGACCCAGGAGATTAATGCCGAGTTTGCTGTAGCAACCACAGGCGATAATTTTTCCGAAATGTTTGCAGCTATCGATGATGATTATATGAAGGCACGTGCTGTGGACGTTAAGGATATTTCCAATCGCGTGATCAAGATCCTTCAGGGAGACAGGAATAATGAGGCAAAATTTGATGAGCCGGTAATTCTGGTCGCAGAGGATCTGACACCGTCAGAAACGGTTCAGCTGGATAAGAGCAAGGTTCTTTCCTTTGTAACAAGACTGGGTTCTACCAATTCTCATACCGCTATCCTGGCTCGTACAATGAATATTCCGGCTCTGATCGGTATCAACTTTACAGAGGATATGGACGGACACGAAGCCATCGTAGATGGAGCAGAGGGTATTCTGATCATTGATCCGGATGAGCAGACCTTGGCTGAATATCAGGAAAAAAAGGCAGAGCTGGATTATAAGGCACAGCTGATTCAGGAGCTGAAGGGAAAAGAAAATATCACCTTAAACGGCAAAACCATCAATCTGTTTGCGAATATTGCCGGTGTAGGAGATGTCGCAAGTGCACATGCGAATGATGCAGGCGGAATCGGCCTTTTCCGTTCAGAATTTCTTTATCTTGAAAATTCGGACTATCCTTCCGAGGAGGAACAGCTTCGGGCTTATCGTACTGTAGTGGAAAATATGGCAGGCAAAAAGGTCATTATCCGTACCTTGGATATCGGTGCAGATAAGCAGGTAGATTACTTCAAACTGGATAAAGAAGAAAACCCGGCATTGGGTTATCGTGCAATTCGTATCTGTTTGGATCGTGTCGATGTCTTTAAGACACAACTTCGAGCTTTGTTCCGGGCAGCCTACTATGGCAATCTTTCCATCATGTATCCGATGATCGTATCGGTTGATGAGGTAAAGAGAATCAAAGAGATTGTTGCTGAGGTAAAGGCAGAGCTGGAGCAGGAAAATATTCCTTATGGAGAAGCAGAGCAGGGTATTATGATCGAAACGCCTGCAGCGGTATTCATGAGCCGTGAACTGGCTGAGGAGGTTGATTTCTTCTCGATCGGAACAAATGATCTGACTCAGTATATGCTGGCATGCGACAGACAGAATCCGCATCTGGAGAGTATCAATGATCCACATCATCCGGCTGTCCTTCGTGCAATTGAAATGACCATTAAAAATGGCCATGCAGGCGGTTGCTGGGTTGGTATCTGTGGAGAGCTTGGAGCAGACACTTCTTTAACGGAGCGTTTCATCCAGATGGGAGTTGATGAGCTTTCTGTAAGCCCTTCCCGCATTCTGCAGGTAAGAGAAGCCATTCGAAACAGTATGGCATAAAGCATAAAGAAAAAAGAATACTTTTATGGAGCCATCCCTTTCGTATATTGAAAGGGATGGCTTTTTTCTATCGTATCGCTTTGCGATACGATGAAACCAAGCCGCCAAGCGTTCGTAGAACGCTTAGCATCATGCGGTGTGAGTCCGCAATGTCCGTTCGTCTGCCGGAAACTGCTATTTGTCGGTTAGTTTCTTATAAATTGTAAAGAAAAGGCTAAAATAAACACAGTTTAAAAGTAAAGCTAGGCAAAGAATAAGAAAAACATAACAAACAAGAAAAACAGGAGAAAAACGGCATGAGAAAGAATAGCAGTCAAGGGTTTAAAAAGGTCTGTTCCAGTCTTACAGCTGTAGCAATGTCATTTTTGCTTTTACCTTCCGTGGTAATGGCAGATGTAAATACAGTGGCAGATACAGAAACAAAGACGGATGCAGCTGCAGAAAGCTTTACCGTAAATGATTCAGAAGATGAGTCTCAGGTTTTGATTTCTCCGTCAGATGATTCTGAAAACAAAAATGAGAATGAGAAAACGGAAAATAACGATACTGCAAATTCCTTTACGGTAGATGATTCAAAGGATCAAGCCGCTATTTTGATTTCACCCGCAAACAATTCTGCATCAAACGAAAAGAGCGGTGCGGCGGATGAAGATAATAATGGAAAGAATGAGAACTCTCTTTCTAATGTATCTAATGCAGAAGAAAGCTATGTTGCCTGGATCGGAGAGACAGGATACACTTCATTAGAGGCTGCTGTAAATGCAGCAGAAAGTGGTGCGACCATTCAGCTCGGAGAAGGCAGCTATACGCTTTACAATAAGGGCGCTAATGTATTGAATAAGGATCTGACCTTTGTTGGTGCAGGCAGTGACAAAACCACCTGGCTGATCGGACCGACTGTACCGGATCCTGCAAAGTTTGGAACAGAATACAACAGTGATTACAGCTTTGATGTTCGTTCTACAGAAGCGAAGGAGACAGTTACCTTCCAGAACATGACCCTTCAGTCAGGAAGTGTCAATTATCTTGGATTTGCAGGTTCAGATAATACTGTCGTAGAAAACTGTGTGATCAGCGGCAAGACCTTTTACTGGGGCTATACATCCGCAACCTTTACGAATACAACATTTGATTGCCCGGATGGCGACTATGCCCTTTGGACTTATTCCAGCCCGGTAATGACTTTTAACGGCTGTACCTTTAATACAACAAATGGCAAGGCTATCAATGTATATACTGATTTTGGTGCAGGAAAGACTAATATTACCGTTAATTTCAATAGCTGTACGGTAAATGCAGCCGGCAAGACAAAGAAAACGGTTCTTAAGATTAACGACAGCAATATGGGAAACTGCAAATATATCATTAACATTTCCGGAAAGAATACGATCAACGGAGATGTAAAACGCAGCGCACTTACCTGTTCCAGACTCTTTGGTTTTGATGAGGATTCACCGGCTGAGAACAGTGGAAGAACAGATGTATCCATTGATGGAACTCTTGTTTATCAGAATGCAAAGATTCTTAACCATTCTGTAGATACAACAAATGATAAATATACAGAAGGCTACAAGGACAATGCTTTTGATATTACTTACAGTGACTGGTCAGCACCGGTTGACGGCAAGATCAGTAGAAGCGTTCATAAGGTATGTCAGTACTGCGGATATACAGAAGATTCTACAGAAACAAAGGCTGCTGTTAAATACGATACCAACGGCGGCACGGGAAGTAAGGATGACAGCTTCCATACAGAAGATGAAGATGTTACCATCAGCGGAAGTGATGGTATCTCAAAGGATGGCGCTGATTTTGTAGAATGGAATACAAAGGCAGATGGAAGCGGTACCAGCTATAAAGAGGGCGATCAGTTTAAAATGACAGATTCTTCTGTTACTTTTTATGCACAGTGGAAGGATAAGGCAGCTTCTACTGACACAAAGAAAGATGATACGCAGAAAACAGAGGATAAAACAACTCCTGCAGTAACAAAGTATACCGTAAAATACAATGGCAACGGCGGTGACGGTACACTGGATGATGTTAGTGCAGAAAGCGGCAAGGAAGTTACCGTGCTTTCCAATGTATTCACTCGTCAGGGATATACCTTTACAGGTTGGAATACAGCAGCAGACGGCAGCGGAACTGCCTATGCAGAGGGCGATTCTCTTATCGTGAATTCTGATGTAACCCTGTATGCACAGTGGAAGAAGAATGCAACTTCGACCGCAAGCACAACAAAGTCTTCTTCTGCTTCGACAAAGACTTCTTCTAAGTCTTCACCCAAGACAGGCGATCAGGATATGGAATTCTATCTTCTCCTTCTTCTTGGTGCATCTGCAGTAGCAACAGTTGTTTATAAAAAGAAGAGAGCATAAGCTTTGCTTTTTGCTTAAATAAAATATTAGGACTTTCTATGATAATTCTTTTTATGATAGAAAGTCCTTTTTTAAACTTGTCTGACATATCATAAGTATGTTAACATAACGTAGATATGAACATTGAAAAACAAAAGGTTCGAGTGCTTGCTCTTTCAGCTTGCCCCGTGCCTTTTCGTTTAATAGGAAATTTCGCTGAAATCACTCATTACGCGAAAAGCCCTCCGGGCGAGGATGCACACT
>CAVEOK010000079.1:3474-6331 GCA_963617415.1 Oscillospiraceae bacterium | reverse complement strand
CGAAATTCCTTGTCGGGTAAGTTCCGACCCGCACGAAAGGCGTAATGATTTGAGCACTGTCTCGACAATGCATCCGGTGAAATTGAAGTACCAGTGAAGATGCTGGTTACCCGCGCCAGGACGGAAAGACCCCATGGAGCTTTACTCCAGTTTGGCACTGGGATTCGGTGTTGCACGTACAGGATAGGTGGGAGGCTAAGAAGAGAGGACGCCAGTCTTCTTGGAGCCGCCGTTGGGATACCACCCCTGCAGCATTGGATTTCTAACCTGCAGCCGTTATCCGGCTGGGGGACACTGCCAGGCGGGGAGTTTGACTGGGGCGGTCGCCTCCGAAAGGGTATCGGAGGCGCTCAAAGGTTCCCTCAGGATGGACGGAAACCATCCGGAGAGTGCAAAGGCAGAAGGGAGCCTGACTGTGACACCGACGGGTGGAGCAGGTACGAAAGTAGGACTTAGTGATCCGGTGGTATAAAGTGGGATTGCCATCGCTCAACGGATAAAAGCTACCCTGGGGATAACAGGCTTATCACTCCCAAGAGTTCACATCGACGGAGTGGTTTGGCACCTCGATGTCGGCTCATCGCATCCTGGGGCTGTAGCAGGTCCCAAGGGTTGGGCTGTTCGCCCATTAAAGCGGTACGCGAGCTGGGTTCAGAACGTCGTGAGACAGTTCGGTCCCTATCCGGCGTGGGCGTAGGATATCTGAGAGGAGCTGTCCTTAGTACGAGAGGACCGGGATGGACGGGCCGCTGGTGTATCGGTTAGACTGCCAAGTCTACGGCCGAGTAGCCAAGCCCGGAAGGGATAAACGCTGAAGGCATCTAAGCGTGAAGCCCCCTCCAAGATGAGATATCCCCATTTTAATAATGATAAGACCCCTTGAAGACGACGAGGTAGATAGGGCAGGAGTGGAAGTGCAGTGATGCATGGAGCGGACTGTTACTAATCGGTCGAAGACTTGACCTTAAACATCGAAAGATGATAATGCACGGTTAAGAGAATAGTTCTTAAGAGTGTGGCTGTATGAAGTTTTGAAGGTTCTATTGATTTGATTCTGGCCCGTTGGTTCAGTTGGTTAGAACGCCGCCCTGTCACGGCGGAGGTCGCGGGTTCAAGTCCCGCACGGGTCGTTATGGGATCTTAGCTCAGCTGGGAGAGCATCTGCCTTACAAGCAGAGGGTCACAGGTTCGAGCCCTGTAGGTCCCATTGAACAACAAACGCCATATGGCGTTTGTTGTATTTACAAATAACATTACTTCCTTTATTATATAGGAGTAATGTTTATATATATGGACGGATTCCCGAGTGGCCAAAGGGGACAGACTGTAAATCTGCTGGCAACGCCTTCGAAGGTTCGAATCCTTCTCCGTCCATTTTTATTATCGCGGGGTGGAGCAGTTTGGAAGCTCGTCGGGCTCATAACCCGGAGGTCGCAGGTTCAAATCCTGTCCCCGCAATTTTTATGCCCAGTTAGCTCAGTTGGTAGAGCAGGGGACTGAAAATCCCCGTGTCTCTGGTTCGATTCCGGAACTGGGCATATTTTTTTGTCTCTACGAGATAAAAAATATAAAGGGATGCGCAAGGAAATCTATATTAAAAAATGTATGTAGAACTGCTCTATGATTTGATTCATAGGGCAGTTTTTTAAGTAGACTAACTTTTTCTTTCGTTGATTAACAAAATTCCTCATGTTAATATAAAAAATGTATTGTTTTATGCGATATTTGAATATTGCGCAGGGTTTTATGCAGTAATCATAATGAAAAATGGGTGTAGATCATGACAATCAATCAATTACAATATTTTATGTCTCTGGCATCAAGGCTGAATTTCAGAGCGGTGGCTGAGAAATATTTTATAACTCAGCCTACATTGTCGAGACAGATTGCTTCTTTGGAGGAAGAATTGAATGTAAAGCTTTTCGAAAGAAGCAAACATGGGGTAGAGCTGACGGCGGCAGGAAAGGTTTTGCAGGAGGGACTTCCTTCCGTTTATCAGGAGCTGGCTTCTCTTTTGCATGAGACCCAGGAAGTATCTGCAATGGGTGCAAAGCATCTGACTATCGCCGTACAGGATGATCAGGTGATCAGCAGCCGCTTAATGGATGCAATCGATCAGTTTAGAGAAGATGAGCCGAATGTTCATATTCGTTTGGATCGCTCAAATCTTTCGGAGTTATATAGTGGTTTGGTTGACCAGAAAATCGATTTTGCAAATGTTCTGGATCTGGATGGACATTTTATGAAGGAATTTCAGTTTGTAGAGCTGAGCAAGGAGCCTTCCTGTATTGCAATGCAAAGCAGCTGCGCTTTGCGCTATAAGGGAGAAATGACCTCGCAGCAGGCAGATGAGCTCTTGAAGGAAGTAAAGCTTTGCTTGATTACATTGGATTCCTATGATTCTGTGGGCGAACCAATCCAGTCGGCCAGAAGCAACCTGGGGATGGAAATACCGGATGCTTTTTGCACGATCGATTCAAAGTTTGAATCGATGCCTCTTAAGGTAGCGGCTGGTCTTTGCGTGACGATTTCCAACAGCAGTCATATTATGAGCCTGGATCCGCAGGTTGGTCTGGTTCCGGTTATAGGCGCGAATGAATATAGGAAGGGAATTCTTTACAGGCTGGATAATCCGAACCCCGCATTAACAAAGTTCCTGCAGTATCTGTAAAAAAAACATAAATAAATATATATATTAAGAAAAGAGAGAACATTATTCCTGGCAGAAGTGCATTAGGGATAATGTTTTTTTATCTCATAGGAAAACTTCGTTCCTATGAGATAAAAAAACTCCGCAGCATATCGTATCGTAAAGCGAAACGCTTTGTTTTTATTTGTCAAGAAAATAACATTATGC
>CAVEOK010000079.1:0-3464 GCA_963617415.1 Oscillospiraceae bacterium | reverse complement strand
ACAAATAAATGCAAATAATGTATCGCTTAATAAGTAAAAAGAGATAGACAAGGGCCTTTTTTGCAATTTATAATTGTTTTACGCAAACAGTTTAGGGGAAGACTGTATGTAATTTATGAAAAAGGGGGAGGAACTATTTTGAACAAAAGTAATAGTGGCTGGTTTGAAAAAACAGATGCAGTTATTTTCAAGATTGTTAAAGGAATCTCTCAGATATCAGGTATCTGCCTGATCGGAATCATGCTCGTTGCATTTTTTAATGTATTAGGCGAGAAAATTTTCCATCATGGTGTTCCGGGTTCTACTGAGATTATTACCTATCTGCATGTACCTGTTGTTTTCTTAGCAGCAGCCTACGTAACACTGGATGCAGGTCATACAAAGATCGACTTGCTTTCCAAACATCTGCCGCATGCAGCTCAGACTGTTCTGGCAATCATCGGCAACATTATTGCAACAGCAATCTGCTTTTATGTCGGCTTAAGAGGCTTTGTGCGTGTAGAAGACATGATAGAGCATCATTCCAGAAGTGCGGTTACCGGATTCGGTTTCCCAATCTGGCCTTTCGGTGTTGTTTTTGCATTTGGCTTTATGATACTTGCATTTACATTCCTGTGGAGTATCGTACGTATCTTTAAAGCACCGAAGAAAGAAGAGGGGGGTGCGGCTTAATGGATTATGCAGCAATTGTCGGCATCGTTATCTTTCTTGTAATGATGGCTCTTATTTTTGCCGGTGTTCCGGTATTTGTATCCATGCTTTCCTGTGCCTTGGTTGGATTTATCGTATTGCGTCATGGCGATACAACTTTGATGGTATCCAAACTGACAACGGCACCATTTGACTTGGCAGCAAATTATAACTATGCGGTTTTGCCTATGTTTATGTTGGTCGGGTCGCTAGCCGGTGAAACAGGTATAGCAAACGGAGCGTTCAGCGCCATGAAGGCCTGGCTTGGACGTGTAAAGGGCGGTCTTCTTTTCGTAGTCGTTGCATCAAATGCTGTATTTGGTGCTTGTTCCGGATCATCTATCGCCGGAAACATTGTATTTGGTAAGCTTTCCATGCCGGAGCTTGAGGCTGCCGGTTATGACAGAAAATATTCACTCGGATGTATCGCAGCATCAGGCGCTCTTTCCACATTGATTCCGCCTTCAATGGCGATCATCATGTACTGCCTGGTTTCTCCGATCACCATGAATGTTGGTACGGCTCTAATGGGCGGTGTTATCCCGGGCATCGTAACTGCATTTGCTCTTTGCGTTACAGTTCGCGTGATTGGAGTGCTTCATAAGGATGCAATCCCAGCCGGGGGAGGACCCAAGGTACCGATGAGTGAAAAGCTGAAAAGCCTGACCCTTCTGGTTCCGATCATTTGCCTGTTTGCTTTGATCATCGGTGGAACATTTGCAGGCTGGTTCACAGCAACTGTAGGTGGTGCGATCGGTGCGATGGCAGTTTGTATTTATGCAATCTTTAAAAAGCTGCCGTTGAAGCAGATCTGGCATTCCATCTGGGAAGCAGCAACAATGGAAGCCGGTATCTTCCCGATCATCATCGCAGGACAACTTTTCGGATCCTTTATTTCCGCAACAGGTCTTGCAGATGCACTTGCAAATGCGATTGCAAGCGTGCATGCACCGGCATTCTTCATTTATATGCTGGTTATCCTGCTTTATGTATTCTGCGGATGCGTAATGGATATCGTTTCCATTATCATTATTACGGTTCCGGTTGTATTCCCGGTACTGAATGCACTGGGCTACAGCCCCTATGCATTGGTTATCGCTCTTTGCTTCATGTGTGAGATCGCTGGTCTGACACCGCCGATCGGCATGAACGTATTTGCTACAGCAAACGCACTTCGTGTAAATCCGGGCGAAATCTTTGCAGGCGTTGTTCCTTATTTCATTTGCGAATTCGCAATCGTAATTTTAATCGGCATTTTCCCGAATATCGTACTTTTCCTGCCGAGGCTTCTGGGCGCACCCGGAATCTAAAAGCAGCAGGTGAAAAGCTAAGATAAAAGAAAGAAAACAGAAGAAAAAACTGAAATGCTTTACAGGATGAGCTTCTGTTAAAATAAGGGAGTATTTAATAAAGTATAGATCTACTCGAGGGGAGTGTTCTATCATAAATCATCTACTATTAGGAGGTAGGAAAAATGAAAAAAATGAAAGTATTATCTTTATTGCTGGTTGGTGCGATGAGCATCTCCATGCTGGCAGCATGCGGATCATCCGGAGACAGCGGAAGTGATGAAAGCGCTTCTTCAGGCGGAGCAGAGGCTTCCTCTTCCGACTCTTCTGCAGCAGCTACAGCTTCAGGCGATGTAGTTGATGTAGAGCCTTTTGAGCTGGTATTCTCAACAACTTTCCAGCAGACAGAAACAGGCGGACAGATCATCCAGTACTTCATCGATTATCTGGCTGATCATTCAAACGGAAATGCAACAGTTGACATTAACTGGGGCGGAACCTTATATGATACCGCAGGTGAGCTTGATGGTGTATCTTCAGGCGGTGTAGATATGGTAGCACTTGGCCATATGCCGCATCTGGATGTCCTGAACTATCTGTCCTTCCCGGGATTTGCTCCTGGCGGAACACAGGCAGCTCTTGATTACTTCAATACTCTGATCTTTGATGATCCGGATACATCTGCTCTGATCCAGGGAGAAGCAGAAGAAAATAATCTGAAATACCTGAACGTTGTTGCCGGTGGCGCAAATGCTTTCTGTACAACATACGAGTTCTCAGATCTTGATACTCTGGTTTCCGGATCCAAGTCCTTTGGTAACATGGATGCAGCAATTTTCGAATACCTTGGATTCCAGGTTACTTCTGTAGGCCCTGGCGATACCTATGATGCACTGCAGAGAGGCCTTGTAGATTCTACACAGATGGGTCTTGCACCGATGGTATCCATGGGATGGCAGGAAGTTGCTGACTATTGGGCACTTGACGGAACTTATACAGCAGGTAACATGTTCACAATCAACCTTGATAAGTGGAACAGCCTGTCAGCAGATCAGCAGGCACTTGTTCAGGCTGCAGCTGATGCAACAGAAGAATATTCAGCAGGTCTCTATGATGATGCAATCGATGCAGACATCAAGACTGTTGAAGAAGCAACAGGACATGAGTTTGTAGAATTCTCAGATTCAGATATTGAGAAGATCTGGGAAGCAGTTTTCGAAGCTAAGGCTGAGGCTGCAATCAACACATGCGAGCCGAACGGCAAGAAAGATGGCATGATCACAATTCTGAAGAAGGCTGCAGAAGTTACAAACTATGACTGGACAGCTCCGGAAGAGTAATTAGAAGTCTATTGATCCTCTAAAGTGAATAAAGTGATTCGGCGGCTCTCAGAAAATAGCTGAGAGCCGCTGACTTTTCTACAAAAGTGATGTCAACCGTTTTTGAAAATGTCCCAAAATAATTGAAACATTAGCCCCGGCTTTT
>CAVEOK010000078.1:0-6532 GCA_963617415.1 Oscillospiraceae bacterium | reverse complement strand
GCTGATAAGCTCGGTCATCGATATCCAGGCCATAGAGATTCTTCTCCAGAATCAATTCTGCCGCATTCCTCTCTGTATAGCCATCCTGCTTATAGATCTGCATAAGCACTTCGAAAAGATAAACGAGGATATGGCCAGATCCCATACAGGGATCAATTACCTTGATATCTTCCGGTGAAAGCTTCTTATATTCTTCTCTGATTTCTGCCAGCTTCTGCTCAACCTCTGGTTCCTGCTTGGCTTCGTCCAGATAATATTTCCAATTACTTTTCAGATCTTCATCCGGATGACCTTCGATCCAAAGCCTTCCCAGGCTGTTTTCCACCATATAGCGAACGATCCAGTCCGGTGTAAAGAGCTGGGTAACAGCCGGTATTTCTTCTTTTGTAATCTTGCTTTTCTTGGCGAAGGCTTTTGCCTTCGGTTCCGTGTTGTAGTACTGATAGAGCCAGCCAATGATTTCAATCTGACCTTCTTTTTCTATATCGAAGTTTTCCTCCGGAATCGTATCGATCAGCATACGAACCACGCCATCACTAGTGTATGGCATGTTAAGAAGAAGTTCCATATAATCATCAGTTTTTTCAAACAATCCAGGAAGAATGTCATTTAAGGCATTACATTCCTTGATAAAAAGCATACGAAAGGCATCATCGTAACGATTTTCTTCTTTTGCCATCTGCACATCGCGAAGTTCTTCCTCCGTCATTCCCAGATCCACATCCAGAAAATCATTGATCAGATCCGGTGTGTTATTTCCCGTTTCTGAAGACAGTACACGGGTACGTGTGGGCAGATAGTCATTCACCTCCATGAAACGAATGGCAATGAGACGGTTAAACCAGGTATAAGCAGTCTCCTCAATCACCTCTTGAAAGCCCTTCTCCTGAATCGCCTTCACCAGATTAGCTCTGCGTCTCATATCAGCGCGATAGATTCTCTTTTCTGTACCTGCAAGAGTCTCATAGATCTCAAAATCAGCTGCTTTCTGAATCGGATTTCTGATCTCATCAGCAGATATGCCATATAAGCCTGCCTCTGTTTCTGCAGACTTCATCAATATCTTTCTGGCCTCTATGGCAAATGTTTTTATGGCACTTTTATTGATGTGCTTTACCTCTCCACTCATACTGTCCTCCAGCTTATCTATAGTTATCAGCTCAGGCGAATGATCGTATCATCCTTCAGCTGTTCTAATAATTTTTCTCTTATATCATTTAAAAATGTTTCTACATCATCCTTTGACTTGATGTTGTATGTCTTGTTTTTTGTCAAGCTTCTCATGGTAACCGGCACGGTGCGAACAACCGGCTTTACTGGCTGCGGAGCAACTGGTTTTTCCGGTGTATCATCGTCATTATTTATCGGTACAGGTGTTACTGGTGTAATGATTCTCTGGTAGTCCGCTTCCGCCTCTGATATCTGACGCAGGCAGATTTCAACCAAAGCGCTGCTTTCTGCAGGGATTCCGTTCATGGTTGCCATATCATGTGTGGTATCTACCTTCTTGAGGACATCCTCAAATTTTTCATTGATAGAATTCTTAAGTCTTGCAGCATATGGTCTCTCCGGATCAATCTCATCTAATACTAGCTTATGATCTGCCTCTACTTCCGGACGAATCTTCTTTGCATCCTGTTCCAAGAGTCTTCCAATACCATCGATCAGCTGTCTGTCATACTCTTCCAGTTTCTTGATGAAGCTGTAAGGCTCCTTGATAGACGTAATCTTCTTGATCTGATTTGCATAATCAATTATGGTCTGATCCACGATAAAGTTCTTGGATTTTTCAAATACTTCCCAGGAATTATAGGCATGCAGGAATTTTTCCTTCTGTGTGCCATCCAGAAATCCGATCAAATCCACAAGCTCATCAGATACTTCCTTGAAGTCATCGTAGAGCTCATCCACTCTCTTATAGAAGGTCATCGGATCCTTGATATCATCTACATCCTTAATCAAACGTTCCGCTTTTTCCAGAACGTCCTTGCCAGGAAGCGGCGAACCCTTCTTATAATCATCACGCAGTGTATCTTCTATCAATGTCTTCTTGGTCACGCAATAACTCTTGAAATCTCTCATAAGAGAATCCGAATCATCGGTCATTGGTGTGTGTCCAAGGAAGTCATGGATCACTTCCTTTACTGATTTGATCCAGGCATTTTTCGGAACCGCCTTCAGTTCCAGAAGAACCTTTTCTCTGAAGTCTCTCTTGGTTAAATACTTAAAGGACTCATCCGCTGCTGTAGTAGCCGGGCTGTAAATCACACTGTTGATTTTAAGAGAAATTTTTCCCTTTTTATAAAGCACTGCAACCAGATATTCGATATCTTCTTCTGTATATCCATAAGGGGCTGCCTGGAAATCATCCAGCATCTGTTTCATAGACATCTTGATACCGGAACGATCCGCATAGTCAATCTTTGCAGCAAGGTCTCTTAAGGCCTCTTCATTCGGTTCTTTTACACCAGACAGATTCAGTGTCATCTGTGTCTTTGTCTGTTTCAAAAGGCTCTGAATATCAGACAGAGACGGCTCTGTCTCCATGTTTTTCAGTTTGCTGTACACACTGTCTATCAGTTTACCAAAGGCCTCATTGATTCTGGATGTAACATCCTTGGACTTGGTATCAATACGAGAGCCTCTTACATAGATCTGAGCTGACTCTAGAGCCATACGAATATACATTTTGGCACGTTCAGAAGCTTCTTTTCTCTCTCTTTGCTTATTTAAACGAATCACTTCATAATCAGACATCGTTGCCAGATCCGGAGAGTTCAAGAAACTCTCAATCTTTCGCATCATCTCTGTCTCAGCGATGTAAGGATACTCATCATCCAGGCGCACGATAACGCCATTTTCCGTTGTGGAAAGCATAGAAAGCTGCGCTTCACTCTGGTCTCCACTATAAGCTGTCATAATTCTCAAAGTGATACCGTTACTGCTATTATTTCGATAGAAACGGTCATCTATCTGCGTATTAAAGGAGAAAGAATATCGGTTGCTGTATTTATACTTATTATTTGGCAGAGCAATGATCTCTTCAAAAGCAACCGCTGCTATATGATTCTGCGTTTCCTTGGAATCTATATTAATGCTGCGGATCTTATTTTCTGCTTCCTGCTCTTCATTTGTCAGAAATACATAACGATCGCCATTTTTCTGAACCAAGAGCTCATCACAAAGCTTTTTCAGGGAGTCATCCACCCTGTTATGGAGTGTCAGAATATCCTGTCCGATTTCCGAAATCATCAGTGTAGTCAGATTTTCAACGGTGCCCTTAAAACTCTCTACATGCTTAATCATGAACAGCACCTTGAGAAGCTCTACATCAAAGGAATCCAACCTTGGATTTCTTGCAGCTCCGGTAATTACGATACGATGCTGATGATCGATAAAATCATCTACCGCACTATAAAAGGCATTAAATGGGACTAAAATCCCTTCTCTGTCATCCTTGTATTTCTGTGCGGCCTCCTTAAATAAAGCCAGCATAGAACGTTCACCATCTGCCATATTCTTACCACTGGAACTATACTGTCTGATGGTGGTCAGAACTTCGCCTAATAACTTGAACTGATAAGGAATAAAAGGATATACCTCCGCAAAATCTTCAGCATCCTCATAAAGCGGCATATGTGGTGTACCTTCGCTAAAGGTAAGATCACGTTCGACAATGCCTTCTATTTTTTCGTAGTAGGACTTCAAGAGCTCTGTTGCCTTGTCATTCTTATAGAGAATTCTCTTACGGATAACCTCTGCTACGTCTGCAGATGAAAGTGAAACTCTTGTATCAAAACGTCCCTGGATCTTTGAGAAATCATCTCCCAAAGTCTTTGTGATAGAATCAATATCCTGCTGGCTGGTAACTGCAATCCAGACTTTTCCCTGGCAGGCTGTACCAAGATCCTCAGCTACGGTCTGCAGGTTTACCATAAGCTTGCTATCGTCCGCAATGTACTGTCCAATCTCATCTACCAGGAAAATCACATGATGATTTTCGCCCTTCTTTGCACAGTATTTTTTTACATAATTTGCGAACTGCTCGATGGACAGACGGTAGCTGCTCTCTGCATTGTTGGCCCAGTTCTTTGCTGCATCCTCGCTCATAATGCCAAGATCAGCAATAGCCTCGATAATCTCGTCCTGGATGAAATAGAAATCTTCTCTGGAATTTTCCCAGCTGTCGCCATTGATTTCTTCGAACTTCTCTTTGAACTCTTCATACTTGCCATCATCGTCTAGCTTTCTCTCAAACTCTGCTAAGAAAGGGATGGATCCACAATATCCAAGATGCTCATTGAATACTTTCATGAAAACATCTTTGATAGCTTCTTTATTTACTTTTGAATCGGAAGAACTCTTCGAATCCACGTTAAAAAGGATGACATCCGTATCATCGGCATAGGAAGCCGCTCTCTTGATCTTCTCCTGCAGTTTCTTATCTGGAACCTTTGCATCGTTCATAAAGAAACCGGAAGCTGCATACTCAGTCTGGTTCTCTGGCTTATCCGGATTTTGCACCTTTTTATCTGAGAGAATGTAAGAAAGAATCTTCAGGAAATGAGACTTACCACTTCCAAAGAAACCAGAAATCCAGACACCCATCTTGTCCGTTCTTCCTGTTAATCCTCTCTCGTAAGCGTCGAAGAACTTATTCATATATTTATCAAGCTCATCGGTCACAACATACTCGTCCAGCTCCTGATAAATATTTTCCTGGTCCTTCTGCCCAACCTTGATAACACCTTTAATATCACGCTCTATTTCTTTATAAAACATCTCTTGGATTTTCATATCTTCCGCCCTTTCTCACTACTGAATCAGAGGAAATGCTCTGTAATAATTACCATCATGTATTGTTCCAAATAAGCTTAAAGTCTGACCATTCCAATTGCCCGGATAGAACATGATAACCGGCACTTTATCAAATACCTGGTGCAAATTATTGAGAACATTGTGCGCCCGAACATAAGGAAATACCTTTCCTACCCCAGACAAAAATACAACGCTCTTCTCCGGAGTCTGCTCCATAATTCGATTTACGATCAAATTCTGATCTGTGGTCAAACGAAGGGTTTTCGAGATTGCCTTGTAGAGATACTCTCTTCCTTTTTCCTTCTCATACTTCACGCACTTTTCCAGATAGCCGCGCTCTCTAAGAATATCGATCACCATGTCATAGAGATCAAATTCTACAATGGTAAAGCCATCTGCATCAGGATTATTTCGTTTCTTAAGATCCTTGATCTTCTGACGCATGATTCGCTCATCGCATGGCTCATAATCAAATATAAAATATCTGACCTCGCCGCCAGTTCCTTTATTCTCTTGGAATTTTTCATCCGAAATTCTCGGCCAGATTGCGTCCAGTTTTTCTTTAAACTCCATCATTGTTCTCCTGTTAATGCGTACAGATAATCACGCATGTCATTTTTTATAAGCACTGCTCGAAGTTCTTCCTCAATGTAAGGTTTCACGATTCGTTTGCTCTTATTCTCATCTACAGTAAGCAGGCCTGCCTCTACCAAAAACCTAGTATAGGTGGACTTCAATTTTTTCACCGTTGCCTCGGTCCATTTCGCCACCTTTTCATCTTGATCCTGCTTTCGTCCAAAAAAGATATTCAGATCCGCTTCCTTGAATTCACTGTCTCCCAAACGAAGTTTTTCTCTGACCACCTCATAGACTAATTCAAAAAGCATGCGATCTGATGCCATTGCAGAAATCAACGTAATCAACTTTGCTGTCTTCAGATCCGTCGTAAGAAGTAAGCTCATCAATTCCTCCGGAACTGCTTCAATCCTTCTCTTGATACACCCAAACTCACTTATAATTCTGCTTTCTGCCTTCTGCTGATATATATTCTCCTGTATGACAATATCATGAACCTCCTCTATACTATGATTTTGAAGAAGCCTGACCGTTTCTTTCATTTCCATAAACCAGAGAAGGTATTTTACACTACCTGCACTGTATTCCATTTTCTATCCCTTTCGAAGTCCGCGAGTTCTCCTGCCTCATCCCTCTGCCTTCTCTTAAAGCAAGTGCAGAATTTATCAAGAGAACCTCGCCTGGTTATTCTTGTTCTTTGTCTTTTTTGATATATTTTCCGCTCTTGATTCTAGCGTCTTTCGGTTTCTCAGCATCCTCTGGGATCGCCCAATAGGAACCTATTTTCACAGCCCCTTCGACTCTGCCCTCATTACATAATCTCTGTATACGTCTTCTGGTAATTCCCCATCGCTCTGCTGTCTGACTAACCGATAAATATTTCATGTTGACCTCCCATATTCATCATCTGAAGTCACTCAAAAAATTTTACAATAACACAAAATATATTATAGCCACAACCACGAATAAAGTCAATCTAACCGCGTCGGTTTCAAGTGACACCTTGCCAGTATTTGCAAACTTTTTTCACTCGGGTCCCTTTTATTTCCAATCATCCTGCCGACAATTCGTGATAACTCCATAATTCGTGATAATCAGAGCAAGTTTCGCCTTGGCTGCCAGTAATTCATTTTCATGA
>CAVEOK010000077.1:1840-6762 GCA_963617415.1 Oscillospiraceae bacterium | reverse complement strand
ATGTAGAAGAATGGAATGCAGAAGCAGCGGAGTATCAGGCTTATGCCGAGCCGGAGATCCAGAAGATCCGTGGTGAAAATTGAATGAAAATGCGATAAATTGGCAGATAATTAAAAAATAAATTAATAATTTTGGAATAAACTCTTAAATATTTCTTTTATTTAAGGGTTTATTTTTGTATAATGAGGACGAAAAAACTAAGAAAAAACAAGGGGGAAGTCTCATGAAAAAATTAAAAAAGAAGTGTATCGCTTGTTTATTGGTTTTAACATTATGTGTGGAATGCTTTGCTACGGGAAGTCTGGTTGCTGCGAAAGAGCAGGAGTCCGAATCAGAGTCAGAAGGCCTTGCCGAACAGACACAGCCGGAGAGTGATTTGGAAGACAATGTAGAAGAGTATGGTCTTTACAGCTCAGAGGATGGCGGCTATATTTCTTCAGAAATGGAGAATATGGTTCCTGCAGTTTCGAGCTTTACAGAGACAGAGCTTTTGAACGAAATGGGTGCAGAGGAGGTATTAAACGAGGACTCCTTTCAGAGCGAAGAGCCAGAGGAAAATTTACTCTCTGCAGCAGCAATGGCAGCGGGGATCAATGCAGCCTCTCTGGAAAGCGGAGATGCTTCCGGTGATGCAGGCAATTCTTCTTTTGGAGAGGGATCCTCTTTCACAGATGCCTCCGGCGATGCGGCCCTTCTTTTACAAGAGTCGATAGCAGCTTGGATCGCTGGATATCCAAGCCTTCGTAATCAGGGCTCTTATAATACCTGCTGGGCTTTTGCAACCATGGCTATGGCAGAGATCGGTATGGTGAGAGCCGGCCTGGCCGGATCAGATGTTGATTATAGTGAGATGGCATTGGCTTATGAGATGTATCACACGAAGACCGATCCCCTGGACGGTATTTCAGATGATACCATTTCAGTGGATTCAGAACTGGGTTATTTGCATTTCGGCGGATCAGAGTCCTGGGCAATGCAGACTTTGGCGCAGTGGGCAGGCGTGAAGAACGAGGCTTCTTATCCTTATGAGGATACATCCTCTCTCAGTGATTTATCCAATCTGGATTATTCTTCCAATGCAGCTTATTTGTTATCTTATGCAGAGGTAAACCTGAGTGAAAATCCGGATCTTGTAAAAGGTTATATTACAAGCGGCAAGGCGGTTTTCGTACCTATTTATGTGGCAACAAATTCTGCAAGCAGCTATTATAATTGGAAAACCGGCGGATATTATTGCCCGGATTCTATAACACCGAACCATGCGGTTGCTATTGTGGGATATGACAACAGCTACAGCAAAGACAATTTTTCCCAGACGCCGGAAGGCGATGGTGCCTGGCTGGTCAGAAACTCCTGGGGCGGAACAAATGAAAGCGGCGAATATGCTCAGTATTACGGCTATTTCTGGGTTTCCTATTATGATAATAGCCTGTCAGGAGCGGCTTATGTGGCTGATTTTGGGAATAAGCCTTATGACAATAACTATCAATATGACGGCGGCATACAGTCCAGCTCCTATATGGGAAGTACGATCGTAGCAGCGAATATTTTTACAGCATCTGCCAGTGACAGAGAAGAACTTGATGCAGTTTCAATTGATCTATCCTCTGCGCAGACAGATTATTGTGTTGAAATCTATGCGAATCTGACAGATGAATCTGATCCGACCAGCGGGGAGCTGGTCAGCAGTGCAAAGGGAACAACAGGTCTGGCAGGATTAACGCAGGTTCCGCTTGATAACATTGTTCCTTTGAGAGCAGGAGAAAAGTTTGCAGTTGTAGTAACCTTAAGCAAGGACAGCGGCAATGCGCTCCTTCGCTTCGAGAGAAGCTGCAATATATCAAACAACGGCTATACCATGACCAGTTCGGTAGCTATCAAAGAAGGACAGAGCTTTTATAAGACTGGAGACAGCTGGCATGACTTGTCCAATCTCAGCAGTTTGGGCTATGGCAATTTCAGAATCAAGGCTTATACCAACAATATCAGTTCCGATAAAGTGAACACCGGAGGAAATACCATTATTGTAAAAGAAGCGACTGATATTGCAGATACGGAAATTTCTGAGATAGGAGAACAGATTTATAACGGCACGGCAGTCTATCCGGAACCGGAGCTCAGCTATAATGGAGAAATTCTGGAAAAAGACAGGGATTACAGCATCAGCTATTCGAATAACAGCGAGATCGGAAAGGCAAAGCTGCTGATCCGGGGCAAGGGTGACTACAATGGATCGGTGGAGATAGAGTTTGACATTGTTCCGAAGAATAAGAATGGTATTTCTCTCTATCATTTTAATCAGTATGCTTATTTTACGAATGGTCAGCTGGACAGTGCAAAGAACGGACTCTATCAGGATCCGGTAAGTGAGAGCTGGTATTATCTGTCCAAGGGCATCGTAGATTCTTCCTATTCCAATCTGCTTTATTACAATGGCGGCTGGTATTATGTGAAAGAAGGAAAAATCGACTGGTCTTATTCCAATTTGGTTAAATATAACGGTGCCTGGTATTATGTTCATAACGGAAAGATTGACTGGAGCTATACGACGCTTTCCCAGGTAGATGGAAAAGGGAGTTGGTATTACGTTCAGAACGGAAAGATTAATTGGAACTATTATGGTCTCTACCAATATTATGGAGTCTGGTATTACATTGAAAAAGGCGTCTTGAACTGGAATTATAACAACCTGGTTAAATACAATGGCGGCTGGTACTATGTTCATAATGGAAAGATTGACTGGGCTTATACGACACTTTCCCAGGTAGATGGCAAGGGTAGTTGGTACTACGTTCAGAATGGACAGATCAATTGGAAGTATACGGGACTTTTCCAGTATTATGGAACCTTGTATTATATTGAAAATGGTGTCCTGAATTGGAATTACAACGATCTTGTATATTATAATGGGGGCTGGTATTACGTAAAAGGCGGCAAGATTGACTGGAATTATTCCAATCTGATCTGCTACAAGGGCACATGGTATTATGTATGCAACGGAGCAATCAACTGGAGCTACAGTACCCTGGCACAGGTGAATGGAAAGGGCAGCTGGTATTACGTGAAAAACGGCAAAATCGACTGGAGCTTTACCGGAACAGTAACCTATAAAGGAAAGAGCTACAGGGTGGTTAACGGTGTCGTAAAATAATTGCTGCAGCTTATTCATTTATGGTAAAGAGATGAATCATTTTATTGCGAGCAGTTGCAAATCAAATCCTAAATTGTTTTTATAGCAGCTATTACTTGCAAGAAAGAGAAAATTATATTAATATAATGAAATAGTATGCTTATAAACAGCAGGAGGTTTAATTTATGATATCAGCAGGTGATTTTAAAAATGGCATTACCATCGAGTATGAGAGTGGTATTTTCCAGATCATTGAGTTTCAGCATGTAAAGCCCGGAAAGGGAGCAGCTTTTGTTCGTACAAAGCTGAAGAACATCGTCAGCGGTGGTGTGATCGAGAAATCCTTCAGACCGACAGAAAAGTTCCCACAGGCAATCATTGATCGTAAGAATATGCAGTATCTCTACAATGACGGAGATCTCTTTTACTTCATGGATAATGAGACATATGAGCAGATTGGTCTCAATCAGGATCAGATCGGCGATGCACTGAAGTTTGTAAAAGAGAATGAGGAGTGCAAGATCTGCTCTCATAACGGAAATGTATTCTCTGTTGAAGCTCCCCTGTTTGTTGAGCTTGAGATCACAGAGACAGAGCCGGGCGTAAAGGGAGATACAGCAACAGGTGCAACAAAGCCTGCTATCGTTGAGACAGGTGCACAGGTTATGGTTCCACTTTTTGTTAACCAGGGCGATAAGATTAAGATCGATACAAGAACCGGAGAGTATCTTTCAAGAGTATAATTAATAACACAAAGAAAGATAAGCTGCTGTGTATCATATACAGCAGCTTTTTTTGAGGATGGAAACATGCAAAAGAAAGAAAGAGTCATTGATTTAAGACAGTACTTTCAGAGCCTTTGGGAGCATGCACTGATTATTTTGATCGTTTGCTGTGTTTTTGCGGCAGGCATGTCTGCTTACAGCTATAAGAAACAGAAGAATCAAACATCAGAGGATAAGGCGACAATTGATGCGATCGTTACGCAGAACAGAGAAGCTTATTACAGTTTGTCCAGCAGTGGATCGAATGTCTATACAGATGCAGATGCTCCTGCCGGAACCTATACCTCTTATGCGAGACTCTATGTTGAGTTTAATCATGAAGAGACTGATGCTGCGAACGGAACCGATTATGATAAGGTGAGTTCCAATCTTCAGAAGGATGCCTGTATGCTGATCTGGGACACCCAGTATCTGAATGAGATTATCGATGAACTTGACCTGAAGGACCAGGAGGATCTCTCCGGTATTACAGCTGAAAAACTGAGCTGGATGATCAATCGTAACTTTCAGGGTGCGCATGTTATGAATATAGCGGTAACCGATGTGGATCCCGAGCGGGCACAGGATATCTGCGAGGCAGTAATCGAAAAGTATATTCCGGTATTGAAGAAATACATGAATGTAGATGAGGTTCGTGTCGTAAATGAGGCAAGCCTTCCTGAGGGAAGCAAGGCGGCTGCGGCAGCTGAAACGCATATCTCCAAGGGAAAACTTGTGAAATACGGAGTAGTTGGCTTTGCGGGTGGTTTTGTCTTTATGGCAATTCTTATGCTTCTTGCTTTTATCATCATTGACTGCGTTCGAAACGAATCTGATCTGGACTATACCGGATTCCATAAATTCGGAAAGACAATTACGAAAAAGAATGCCTCCGATGCCAGGGGGCTGGCCTATAAACTGGCGGCAGAAGAAGGGCTGCAGAAACTCTTGCTTCTGGATGTGGACGGCAAGGTGAAGAGCGAGGAGCTTTGCGATGAGCTGAATCAGATTTTCGCAGAGAAGAAGCT
>CAVEOK010000077.1:0-1830 GCA_963617415.1 Oscillospiraceae bacterium | reverse complement strand
CCTGAAGGATAGTTCTGAAGCACTCTACCTGATGAAGAATTATGATGCATTGCTTCTGACAGCAAGCTATGGAAAGACTAGAATCAGCGATCTTGAGGATGCTTACAGTCAGCTTGAGAATGCTGCAGTGAAAAAGCTTGGAGTTACATTGGTGAAATAATGGGGATGATATCTAGGTGGAATGGACAATGTGTACGATATGAGCTTCCTTTCTTTGTCTCATACTGCATCTATCTGGTCTTAATGATCAGCAGGACATCCTTTTTAGACCAGTATATATCGGAGAGAGGGGATAAACTTATCCTGCTGATCTGTCTTCTTCTTTTATTTGCGAAGGAGTATTCGGACGGACAGTTTCATCCTCTGCTTATAATCGCGGTCTTTCTGATTGGCGGAATGGTTTTGATCATTCATAAGGATGCATCCTTTACGAAGGCATTTTTCCTTGCCTATCTTTTCTGCGGCAGGGATGTATCCTTTGAACGGATTGCAAAACTTACGGTGATCGTTTCGTCCTTTATGCTGCTTGTGATTATTGCAGCTTCCCAAATGGGCTTGATCACAAACTATATCATGGATCCGGGCAGCGACAGGGAAAGAGAATTTATCGGCTTTCTCTATGCCTTATATCCGGCTGCATATCTGACCAATATTATTTCTTTGGAAATTTATTTAAAGAAGGAAAAAATCAGACTGCTGGAATTGATCTTCTTTTTTATTGTGAATTATTGGATCTATGTCAAAACCAATTCCAGACTGTCCTTCCTGATGGCGGCTGCAATTATTATGCTGGGACTGATATTGAAGCTGATGACCTATATTGCAAAGACCAGAAGCTACAGCTTTAATCCGGTAAAGGGAGCAGTTTGTCTTTTGACCTCCCTGTCCTTTATTATTTGCGGCATAGGAAGTCTTTGGCTACAGATTTCTTATAATCCTTCTTCCGGCTGGATGAATAAATTGAATGGGATTCTGACCGGAAGACTTTATTATGGCCATCAGTCCTTTGTACAGTATGGTGTATCTATGTTGGGACAGTCGATTGCCTGGGTTGGTAATGGATTGGATTCTACGGGACAGCAGACAGCAGGAGAGTATCTCTATGTGGATTGCTCTTATCTGCAAGTCCTTCAGCAATACGGAATTCTCTTTCTGCTTCTGATGATGGTTGTTTTGACGATAACAGTTGCGGTATGCTGCTACTATAGGAAATATGTTCTGGTCCTGCTTTTGGTATCAATTGCAGTACATATGATGATCGATGATTTAATTCTTCATCTCTGGTATAATGCATTTTGGTTTGTCAGTGCACAGATTATTTTGAATCATAAGGTGTGGAAGGAAAATACGGAATGAAAAGTAAAAGCAATAAGATGATGATGATCTATGCAGCCATCAATATTATGTGTATTGTTGATGCGCATGCATGGTCATCTTTAGGGTTTGCAAAAAACTATCTGCCCTATAATATGTTTATCATACCTGCTTTTATTTTTAATTCCGGTTATTTTTTTGTCTATAAGGAGGAGATGAGTCTTCTTCAGTTTACAAAAGGAAAATTGAAGAAGCTGATCTTACCTTATTATATATGGTGGTTTATTTATGCGGCTTTTGTATTTTTCTTGAATCTGGCGTTTGGAATCAAGATTGGCTGGGATGTGAACTTAAAAAGCCTTTTTCTTGGCCCCTGGATCAGCGGAGAGTGCTGGGCTTTTAATAATCCATCTTGGTTTGTCTGTGCGCTTTTTTGTGTGCAGATTGTCTATCTTATTATCAGAAAAGCCTTGACAAAAATTTGGAATGACTGGGTTTTTCTGATCATATTGACAA
>CAVEOK010000076.1:0-6778 GCA_963617415.1 Oscillospiraceae bacterium | reverse complement strand
GCATGATAACCTTCATAAACCGCCTTTGTAATATTGGCCGGACGAATACAATCCCCAATTTCCCGTACAAAGGGAGCTGCATTTCTCAGCTTATCCACATCTGCCCTGTTTGCTCTCTGGCCTACCGCACAGATAATGGTATCTGCAGTAAGCACTGTCTCACTGCCGTCTTCTTTCTTAACCTTGAGGCCTTCCTCTGTCACGGCAAGTCCTGCCGTATTCAGGCAAACTTCTACACCTTCCTCTATCTTCTGCATCAGGATCGGACGATGACGGATATTGCAGTCCGGTGCAAGGGTATCTCTCATTTCTATCAGAGTGACCTGCTTTCCTTCCTGATTCAAATGAACAGCACATTCGCAGCCGGCAAGACCGCCGCCAAGCACAACGACTCTTTCTCCAACCTTATCCTTTTCCAGATAATAATTGTTCACAACGATCACCTTATCCGAATCCATACCCGGAAGCGGGGGAACAATCGGGCTGGAGCCAACTGCCAGAATCAGGGCATCTGCCTTCTCCTGCTCCGCAAGCTCCGGCGTTACCTCTGTATTCAGCCTGATCTCTACACCAGCTTCTCTCGCCTGTCTTTCCAGAACAATCCCCAGCTGATACATCTCATACTTAAAGGGAAGTGCCTGTTCACTCTTCAAAATGCCTCCCAGCTGATCTGTCTTCTCACAAAGAAGAACCTTGTGGCCTCTTCCTGCTGCCGTAATAGCTGCCTTCAGGCCGGCAACGCCGCCTCCTGCAATAAGCACCTTCTTTGAATGCAGAACAGGCCGCAGCTCCATGCCTTCAAATTCTCTGCCCACCAGAGGATTTACCGCACATCTTCTGGTTCCCGTCATGGGACGTTCGGCCATACAGGTAAAGCAGCGCAGGCAGCGGATAATCTGGTCCGCCTTTCCTGCTGCCACCTTCTGAGGCAGGAAGGGATCTGCCAGAAGCTCTCTTGCCATATAGATCACATCTGCCTTGCCGCTCTCCAGAATTTCTTCCATCATATCCGGATCATTGATTGCTCCGATAGTAGCAACGGGCTTTTTCACATGCTTTTTGATCTCTGCCGCAAGACAGACATTGGCACCATGCTCTGCAAACATAGGCAGATGGGTCTTAAAGAATCCGTTTTGATAGGAGCCTGCAGAAACATGGATCAGATCCACATATTCTTCAATCTCCTGGGCAATCCTGCATCCGTCTGCAAGCTCATAGCCTCCTTCAAAGAGCTCGCTGCCGCTCATACGAAATTCAATCGGAAAGCCAGGTCCTACATTTTTGCGGATCTCTGCCAGAATCTCCTTGGCAAATCTGCATCTGTTTTCCAGGCTTCCTCCATATTCATCCTCACGATGATTAAAGAAGGGAGACAGGAACTGATTGATCAGCCAGCCATGTCCGCCATGCACCATGATCATTTCATAACCTGCTCTTTTTGCTAAGACTGCTGTCTCGCCATAGCTTTTGACGATATCCTGAATTTGCTCTATCGTCAGTGCCTTTACCTCTTTTCCATCCGGACGGAAGCCATCACTGGGTCCGTATTGACAAAGGCCTTCCTTCTTGTTCTTATCAGTCAGATAGGTGCCTGCATACTGGCCGGAATGGGAGAATTCAATGGAAGAAACCGCTCCATGCCGATGAATGGCATCTGCCACATAGGTATGGGAAGCCAGATTGCCCGGTGTAGTCAGATTCAGATGCAGCATATGAGAAGCATCTGTTTCCGGATGAACAACCAGCTCGCTCACGGTAACTGCTGCCGCACCACCCTTAGCACGAAGCTCATAAAAGCCCTGGCTGCGAGGCCCGAGGCTGCAGTCAGCCGTAATATCTGTCGCTCCCATGGGTGCAGAGAACATCCTGTTGCGGAAGGTTACTCTACCCAGGGTAATAGGACTGGTTAAGAGGGGATATTTTTGATACATAGGTGGTCTCCTTTCGGGTATTCTGGTTTTGCCCAGTTGTCTGAACATATAACACTCAATCATTACGGCACACGCTCAGCTGAAGCCTGCTGTTTGCGTTCTGCAAAAAATGGTTTGACAAATTTGTAATCCACAGTTCACGTCGTTAAAAAAGGTGCCCCTCCGAAGAAAAGCACCCTGCAATAAAAGCATACTCTTTTTGAAATACTGTGTCAAACCTCCATAGCTGTCAAATATCTTCTACGATCGCCTTGTCTCTTATCAGAGCAGCCAAAACAAAGGCCACTATTGCTAAAATTCCAAAAATCAAATATGCGTACCCATAACTGTTATTCGTAATCGATAAAACTACAGCTAATACAGCAAAGGAAGAGGTACGAATGATCGTCATGATCGGATTGAATACCGTATACGCCTGAACATATTCTCTTCTTCCGAAAATTGTTGTGATCATCGATGCTGACAGATTCGGGATTCCTCCTCCTGCTGCTCCCATACTAATCATAAACAGGCAACTTGTAACTGTATTAACCGGAAGCACAAATCCAAAAACAATCAAGCTAATACCAAACCAAAGGCATATTGCCATTATCGATTTCTTTGTAGAAACCTTCTGATCAACCCATCCCCAGATATAAGATCCAGGAACACCGATAGCTGCTGACATCGACATCAATACCAATGCCAGACTGATATCAATTCCATAACTGCTGCATCTGGGAATAAACTGAGACAAAACTGCGGAAACACACATGGACAATGCTCCGAATACCATCCCGATCAACCAAACATCTCTGTTCTTTATACAATCTGCTACTGAAATCTTATGCGTGTAGTTCTGCTGAACTGCCAGCAGCTGATTTACTTCTTCTCTAGACAAATTTGCATTGTCCGGAGTTAAGCCCTTCTCTTCCGGTGTATCCCGAACTACAATCCAGCAGAATACAGCAAGCACTAGCATAATCACACCGAATACGACCAAAGTTGCAGATAATGCTATCTTTGCTAATAAGAAATTCATTACCGGCAAATAGATAAATGTCGCACACTGAACACCGATTGTTGACCATCCGAGAGCCAGACCCTTCTTACGCGGAAACCAATTTGCCATTAAGGTTGTTCCGCAAACATATGCAAAGCCATTTCCAAGAATCAAGTTAACGGTTTGCACAATCACATAAGCCGTTACAGAAGAGATGCTTGCAAAAGCAAAATACAGCAAACCGTTTAAGATCAGCAAAACAGTAATCATTTTCCGTACACCGGTTTTCGTGATAAAGCGGTTGATAACCGTAATGCCAATAATGGATATATAACCGCAAAGCGAATTGTATCCCAAGATTAAATTGGAGTCGAAGCCAAATTTATCTGCAAATGCCGCTACTGTAACATTCAAGCTGTCCGTAGTATTTCCGGAGCAAAACAGAAACAAAAGACCACTGACCAGAATCATAAGCCAGCCGTAAGCTCCAAAATTACTCTTTGTCATATTTAACGAATCATAACCCGATACCGTTTTCCCCTTTTCATCCTGCATAACTTATCCTTTCAAATCACGTACCTGAAAATCATCTTTTCAGTAGAACGGATATTCATTTCATCTATTGAAACGGTTCTGTATATGCCAAAGCTTTGCGTGGATCAATATACGTCTCTAAGCCACACATAGAAATCACTGTACAGTCCATTTCTTTCAATATTTCCATATGACGTTGAAATGAGATTGGTCCCAGCCAATGCTCAGGAGAAACAGCATGATAAGTTAATCCCAGAATTTGCCCCTCACCTGCATTCATAATCCTTTCTCTCAGAAGTTCTTCTGTATAGAAATCCGGATCACCGAAATTGCACATGGACAGCGGCGAATCAAATAATGGATCATAATAGGTCATACCTCGCATGCCATAACTTCCGCTTTCATTGTTTCCGCGTCCCCAGAGATATCCCATATCCACAGCAGCCTGATAGGTATCCCTATTACAGATTCCGCTGGGATAAGCACAGGAAACCGGTCTCTTAAGACCTTTCTGGAGCATGTCATCTTCCATCATCCTAAATTCGTCCAAATTGAAAGCATAGCCTTTTTCATGTGCACCAAAAACGTGATGTTTCGAATGATTTCCCAGTTCAAATCCTTCATTCTCAATTTCTTTGATCTGATTCCATGTCATATAAACTGACTTATCTGAAAAATCCGGCCCCATAGGACTCGCTTCCTTTTGTGCAATGAAAAAGCTTGCTCCAAATTTATATTCCCTTAATAAGGGAAGCGCATACTCATACTGATCCCGCAAGGCATCATCAAAGCATAGAACAACCAGGCGAGCAGGAATCTCTTTCTTGATTGGATTTAATTCTTTCTTGTAAGCTTCCAGTTCCTGCAGATCAATGCCAAAAGCAGCATATAAATCCTTCGTTTCAATTTTTTCTCCGGCTAATATCTGACGAACAAGCTGTGCACGTGCTTCCTGACGCAGAAAAAACGCTCTTTGTTCTTCTGCCGTCTCACACGCCATCATCCCCTCAAAGTTCATACCAAAAACATCCGGATATTGAGAAACACGCTCTACACCTGCTGTAAAGCGAAACGGATCAAGCTCTTTCTTCTTGCGCTCATAGGAACGCACTAAAAGTTCCAGCTCTTTTAAATCCAAACCATTTCCCCCTCATATCATTTCAAAATCTGCCCACTTTAAATATTATTCCCCAGCGCATAGGCTGCTCTCAGTCCGGTCTGGATACATCCGACCTTATTGCAGTCCCCGATCATATGCGTTCTGCAGCTTCCGTTCATAAAGGTCATCGCTTCTTCCTGCTTTGCCTTCATTCCTGCTGCCAGCACGACCGTTCCGCAGGGAACAAATATTTCCTTACCATCCTTATCTTTGTAGGTGACGCCCTTCTCTGTGATCTCTGTTGCCAGAGCATTTAATTCGAAGCTGAGTCCCTCCTGATTTTCCCAGGTTTTCTCAAAGATGGAACGGAAATGTACCGGAACACTTTCCGGACTTAAGGTATCACCCATCTCCAGAATCTTGACGATATGTCCTTTTCTGGCCAGGGTAATTCCCATTTCCACGCCAATCTCACCGCCGCCGATAACAACAATTTCCTTATCCATCTCCTGCTCCCGAAGATTTACCTGGGTTGCAGGAATGACATTTGCTGCATCGACACCCTTGATCGGCGGAATTGCCGGCTCCGAGCCGATGGCTACGATTACCTCATCAAAGCCCTCTGCCTTCAGCAGCTTGGGACTTGCCTCGGTATTCAGCTTCACCGTGATTGCCGACTTCTCGATCTGGCGAATCATGTAGTCGCAGAATCTTGGGATCGTCCACTTGAGCTCTATGCCCCGCATGGTGTTCAGCAGTCCTCCCAATTGCTCTTCCTTCTCATAAAGAGTGACATCATGTCCTCTTTTTGCGGAAAGCAGGGCTGCTTCCATACCAACCGGACCGCCGCCGACAACTGCGATTTTCTTCTTTTTGTCAGGCTCCCGTCTTAATCTTTCTACCTTATGCTCCAAGCCCCATTCCGGATTTACTGAGCAGACGGTATTCCAGTTGCCCGGGCCTGCCACATGACATTTGTTGCAGCGAAGGCAGGGTACCACATCCTCATTTCTTCCCTCGTAGGCCTTATTGCCCCACTGGGGATCTGCGATATAGGAACGGGCAGCACCGATAAAATCAGCTTCGCCATCCTCAATGATCTCTTCACAGTGATCCAGATCCTGGCAACCGCCGACAATATCCACATAAACATTGTCAATGCCGGCATCCCTTATGCCCTTGCGGATCTGCCTTGCCGCATCCAGATTCGGAATCTCTCTCGGATCCAGATAGGTCGGCTGGGATGGATCGATCGAGCCTCCTCTGATCTGAAGAATATCAATCTTTCCGGGACAGAGCTTTGCGAATTCGATCTGATCCTCTACGGTCAATCCTCCCTCAAAAAGGTCATCCTCTCTTCCCGAGATGGATACCTCGATCAGGAAATCCTTTCCACAGGCCTTCTTGATTGCCTCACAGATCATCAGCGGAAATCTTGCCCTATTCTCTACGGAACCGCCGAATTCATCGGTCCTTTTATTTGTCAGTGGTGATAAAAATCTGCCCGGAAACATAAGACGATAGGCCATGTGCATAAAGCACATATCAAAGCCCAGGCTCTGTGCCAGCTTTGCTTCCTCTGCATAGGCATCTACCATCTTCAAAAGAAGCTCCTTGGGCGCCGCCTTTCCATACTCTGCCTTGGAACCATCTCCCGCTACAAACTCTGACAGAACCCCGTCGGATGCATCATAGCCTTCTACGATATTCATGTCCGGAAGCACCAGATAGGAAGCCTTGGCTCCGTAATAATGTACCATATCTGCCACCTGTGCAAACATATGCTGATGCTGGCCGGTATGAATATCTAAGGTAAGGGAGTGCGGATCCTTTGTTTTCACAGGGTTGTTGCCTTTGCAGGTTACCACCGCTGCACCTGCCTTTGCCTTATTTGCGTAATGAGAAATCAAGGCCTCTGTCGGCCATTTCTCTGTTGCCTGTATAAAATGTGGATTGGAGGCCGTACAGATCAGTCTGTTACGAAGAACCACATTGTTGATTTTTACAGGCTCTAAAAGCTTATTGTACTTCAGTGTCATCTTTTCCTCCATTTCAATTTGATCGCGATCTCTTTTCTTGTCTCCATTGTAGAGGTCATAATCCATAACGTCCAATTCTTGTTTTTATCGCTTTTTATATCTTGAATGTCATGGATTAGACTGCTATTCTTGAGGAAAGGTTAGTTGAAAATCTAAATGCACGTTTGAAGATGTAAGTGCACGGCAGGAAATA
>CAVEOK010000075.1:0-6805 GCA_963617415.1 Oscillospiraceae bacterium | reverse complement strand
AGGTCGCGGGTTCAAGTCCCGCACGGGTCGTTTCCCGGAAGCTTTTGCTTCCGGGTTTTTTGTTTTATAGAAAACTTCTACAGTATACTCCCTTGTCCAGATGGAAAAACTATTGTAGAATATTAGTTAAGAATGTAACAGACTCAGCTTCAGGGCTGAAAGAAAGGGGATTATAATGACTAATAAAGAGTTGCAAATTCAGGCAAATACGATCCGTAAAGGGATCGTAACGGCTGTTTACAGTGCAGCAAGCGGACATCCGGGCGGATCCCTTTCCGCGGCAGATATTTTTACTTATCTGTATTTTGAGGAAATGAATGTTGATCCGGCTGATCCGAAGAACCCAGACCGTGACCGTTTTGTTCTTTCAAAGGGACATGTAGCTCCGGCACTTTACGCTACACTTGCGAATAAGGGCTATTTTCCGGTAGAGGATCTG
Organism: Oscillospiraceae bacterium; assembly: GCA_963617415.1. Taxonomy (GTDB): domain Bacteria; phylum Bacillota; class Clostridia; order Lachnospirales; family Lachnospiraceae; genus RUG14243. Next base: position 6,366 of record CAVEOK010000075.1, on the reverse strand, counting down.
AAGACCTTAAGACATGTAGGTTCTTATCTGCAGGGTCATCCGGATATGAAGCATATTCCGGGTGTTGACATGAGCAGCGGATCTCTGGGACAGGGATTTTCTGCAGCGGTTGGTATGGCGCTTGCCGGAAAACTGGATCAGAAGGACTATAGAGTATATTGCCTGGCTGGTGATGGCGAGATCCAGGAGGGACAGATTTGGGAAGCTGCTATGAAGGCTGCTCACCTGAACCTGGATAATCTTGTTCTTGTTGTGGACAATAATGGACTTCAGATTGATGGTAATGTTGCTGATGTATGCTCACCTTATCCGATCGATGAGAAATTCGAAGCTTTTGGTTTTGAAGTGATTAATATTGATGGTCATGATTTTGACCAGATCAGAGATGCCTTTGCAAAGGCAAAGACTGTAAAAGGCAAGCCTACAGCTATCATTGCAAAGACACATAAGGGACAGGGCGTTTCTTATATGACAGATCAGGCCGGATGGCATGGCAAGGCTCCGAACAAAGAGCAGTATGAGCAGGCAATGGAAGAACTGGAGAAAGCAGGTGAAGCATTATGTCAGAAGTAAAGAAGATTGCGACCAGAGACAGCTATGGCAATGCACTCGTAGAAATCGGCAAAGAGCATGAGGATCTGATCGTTCTGGATGCTGACCTTGCAGGTGCAACCAAAACCGGCACATTTAAGAGTGCGTTTCCGGAGAGACACATTGACTGTGGTATTGCAGAAGCAAATATGATGGGAATCGCAGCCGGACTTTCCACCTGCGGTAAGGTTCCTTTTGCCAGCACCTTTGCTATGTTTGCGGCAGGACGTGCTTTTGAGCAGGTTCGTAACTCTATCGGTTATCCGCATCTGAATGTGAAGATTGGTGCTACACATGCCGGTATTTCCGTTGGTGAAGACGGAGCGACTCACCAGTGTAATGAGGATATCGCCCTGATGCGTACCATTCCGGGAATGGTTGTTATCAATCCGGCAGACGATGTAGAAGCTCGTGCAGCAGTAAAGGCTGCTTATGAATATCAGGGACCGGTTTATCTGAGATTCGGCCGTCTGGCAGTTCCGGTATTCAATGATGAAGCTTCCTATAAGTTTGAGCTTGGCAAGGGCATCGTTCTGAAAGAGGGCAAGGATGTTACCATTGTGGCAACTGGTCTTTGCGTTTCCAATGCACTTGAAGCGGCAGAGAAGCTGGCTGCAGAGGGAATTGATGCTGAAGTGATCAATATCCATACCATTAAGCCTCTGGATGAAGAGCTGATTCTTGCTTCTGCAAAGAAGACAGGAAAGGTTGTTACTGTAGAAGAGCATTCTGTTATCGGTGGCCTTGGAAGTGCGGTTTGCGATACACTTTCCGCAAATCTGCCGACAAAGACATTGAAGATTGGTATTAATGATACCTTTGGCGAATCAGGTCCTGCGAAGGAATTAATCGTTAAATACGGATTAGATGCAGATTCTATTTGCAAAAAGGTTGCAGCCTTTGTAAAATAAAAAAGTATCAGATGACTAACTAAAGGAACAGCGGGTGTCACCTGCTGTTCCTTTTTTGGAAAGAAGATGATGTCATGAGAAAAAAAGCGCATGTCTATCTTGCAAAATATCTTGCAGACAATTTGGAATGGGAGGAACTTTGTGACCACAGGAAGGCCTTTTGCCTGGGCTCCTTTTTGCCGGACTGTAAACCTTCCTTTTTAACGGTTCCTCATCACTATAATAAAATTTATGATCGTACCATTGACATGATCGAGGAACTGGTGGATGAAGCAAATTCAGATATGAATATGAGGGTCTTCTGCAGAAGATTGGGAGAGGTGACACATTACATAGCGGATTCCTTTACCTATCCGCATAATGCAGAGGTTTTTCCGGGGCATTTCATTGCTCACTGCCGTTATGAAAAGTATCTTACCATTGAATTACGGAAATACATGACGGGAGCAAAGATTGATCCCATAAGAGAAAAATACAAAAAGATGGAAAGCGTCCAGGAAATCGAAGCCTTCTTTCAAAAGGCACATGATGCTTATTTGGAGGGAATACATGGCTTGGAGAGGGATATTACTTTTATTATAGAAGCCTGCTTCCAGATTGTAGAAGCGATCATAGAAATCTTTCATGATTCGCATGAGAATGCATATGCCCGTTAGCTAAAAAAAGAACCAAGCCTTTGGCTTGGTTCTAATCACGTGCGCGAGAGGATTCGAACCCCCGACCTTCTGGTCCGTAGCCAGACGCTCTATCCAGCTGAGCTACGCGCACATATTGCTTTCGCAACAAAAACTATTTTATAACTCATTAAAGCATTTGTCAAGAAAAATACTGAAAAAATAAAAATATTTTCTGATCGTCTTTTATCATTCCGGTTTTACCTATAGAAAACCTATAGAAAATTGCCGGCTTGTTTTTTTTCTTCGAAGCTGCTTTAACGGCTTACCGGATTACTACTGTTCCAGATCCAGATCAGAGTGCTCTGAAACAAATTTTTTGATTGCCTGGAAGGTGGTTTCGCTCATATCATGCTCCATGCTGCAGGCATCCTCTGCGGCCAGTTCCTCATCAATACCAAGGGAAATCAGCCACTTTGAGAAAAACTGATGGCGGGAATAGATCATTTCGGCGATTCTTTTTCCTTCTTCTGTCAGAGTGATATATCCGGCATCAGAAACTGTGATCTGTTCAGCAAGCCTCAGATTCTTCATAGCAACACTGACACTGGACTTTTTATAGTTAAGTTCATTAGCAATATCAACGGCACGCACAACAGGAAGCTGTTTGCTCAAGACCAGGATTGTCTCCAGATAGTCTTCCGCAGATTCATGACGTGTAGTTTTCATAAAATTTATCCTTTCATTTCAGATGAAAATAGATTTACACCTTTTGTATATTCTATAAGTATTTTTGATTATTTTCAAGCTTTTTACCATGCAAAATGTCAGGATTCATTCTGGAAGAACCATATCTCATACAGGCATTTCTTGACATAAAGAAGAAATTCACTTAGGATTAATCTAATTAAACCTATTGTGAGGTTATAAAATGTATAAGAAAGAATCAAGAAGCTGGGTAAAGCATGTGGATTTTATTATATTAGATCTGGCTTGCATGCTCATGGCTTTTTATCTTGCATATTTTGCATATGTAAATGATCCTCTCTTCAGTAACTTTTACAGAAGACTTTCCATCGTGACGGTTTTGCTGCAGATTGTAATCTGCTTTTTTTCGGAAAGCTACACGGGAATTCTGAGACGAGGCTGGCTGAAGGAGTTTTTTGCGGTAATCAGGCAGAATGTAATGCTTTTTGTCTGCCTTTTGATTTATACCTATGTAACAAAGCAAACCTACTGGGTATCCCGTGTCATGATTGCTTTGTTTTTGCTGATGACGGTTGTCTTTAGTTATATCGGAAGATGCCTTCTGAAGCAGAGAATTCTGAACAAATTAAAAAATATCGAGGCGGCAAAGACCATGCTGATCATTGGCATGAAGAAAAATATTCGCCCCTGCCTCGAGGAAATTAATCAGACCCCTATGGTTGACTGTATCATAGAAGGTCTTGTTATTATGGATGAAGACTGTATCGGAGAGACAATTGAAGGCTTTCCGGTCGTTTCCAATGCGGAGCATGTTTACGAATATACGGCAGAACACATTATTGATGAAGTCTTCATCAATGGGTCAGATGATGAAACTTTGGAAAAAATGTCCGAGAACTTTCTGGAAATGGGAGTTACCGTACATTACAATCTGATCCGGATAAAAAGGATCATGCCTAACCGTATTGTAGAAAGCTATGGCAATTTTGTGGTTCTGACAACATGCATGAGGGTTGCAGGCCCCAGACAGGTTCTTTTGAAAAGGGCGATGGATATCCTTGGCTCTCTTGTGGGCCTTCTTTTGATGGGCATAGCCTTTCTTATCTTTGCACCGGTGATCAAGATCCAATCTCCGGGCCCCATTTTTTTCAAACAGCAGAGAGTCGGCAAAAACGGCAGGATTTTTGATATGTATAAATTCCGCACCATGTGCGTAGATGCCGATAAGCAAAAAGAAAAGCTGGAAAAAGAAAATGAAATGAGCGGTATGATGTTCAAAATGAAGGATGATCCCAGAATCTTCCCGATCGGAAAATTCATGAGAAAATTCTCCATTGATGAGCTGCCGCAGTTTTGGAATGTGCTGCGCGGTGAGATGAGTCTGGTAGGAACCAGACCGCCGACAGTAGAAGAATATGAAAAATATGACCTTCACCACAGAGCTCGTCTCGGTTCAAAGCCGGGCATTACGGGACTCTGGCAGGTGAGCGGCAGAAGTAATATAACGGATTTTGAAGAGGTTGTGCGCCTGGATGTCCAGTATATCAATGAATGGACACTCGGTCTGGATATCAAGCTTTTATTTATGACCCTGAAAATTGTTTTGATGGGTGACGGCGCATGCTGATGGAGCTGGAATGGAGTTAATGAAACTGATTGCACCATGTCATTTTGGCCTGGAGGCAGTATTAAAAAGAGAAATTTATGATCTTGGCTATGAAATTACCAAGGTAGAGGACGGAAAGGTGACCTTTGAAGGCGATGCAGAGGCAATCGTCAGGGCGAATCTTTCCTTAAGAACGGCAGAGCGCGTCTTGCTGGAGGTGGGCAGCTTTCACGCAGAGACCTTCGATGAACTTTTTGAAGGGATTAAGGCACTTCCCTGGGAGGATTATATCCCTGAAAATGGCAGATTCTGGGTCAAAAAGGCGGCTTCTGTGAAGAGCAAACTTTTCAGCCCTTCAGATATCCAGTCTATTGTCAAAAAGGCGATGGTAGAAAGAATGAAGAAAACCTATCAAAAGGACTGGTTCGAGGAGGATGGAAGCGACTATCCTTTAAGACTCTTTTTGATGAAGGATGAGGTTACAGTGGCCTTGGATACAAGCGGGGATTCCCTTCATAAGAGGGGATACAGAACCATGCATGGAAAGGCACCGATTTCCGAAACGCTGGCAGCGGCGCTGATCATGCTGACGCCATGGCGTAAAGATAGAATTCTGGTGGATCCATTTTGCGGAAGCGGAACTTTCCTGATCGAGGCGGCCAGGATGGCGGCGAATATCGCGCCCGGATTAGACAGGCATTTCACAGCAGAGGGCTGGGAGAATCTGATCGATCCTTCGCTTTGGCAGGAAATCAAGGCAGAACTGAGAGCAGAGATCGATCTGGATATTAAGACGGATCTGCAGGGCTATGATATTGACGGAGAGGTTTTAAAGGCGGCCAGGGAGAATGCAGCAAGAGCAGGTGTTGCCGAGCTGATTCATTTTCAGGAGAGAGAGGTGGCCAGACTGTCTCATCCCAAGAAATACGGCTTTATTATTACAAATCCTCCCTATGGCGAGAGAATGGAGGATAATGAAACCCTTCCTTCGATATATGGCGATATCGGGGATGCTTTAGACAGGTTGGACAGCTGGTCTGCTTATTTGATCACCAGTTATGCCGATACAGAAAAGTACATTAGAAGGAAAGCGGCGAAGAAAAGAAAGATTTACAACGGCATGCTCCGGACGGATTTTTACATGTTTCCGGGACCGAAACCGCCGAAGAAACCGAGGACAGAAGAATGAAAAAAAGAGTAATTGTAGCCTCCGGAAATCAGGGCAAAATCAGGGAAATCAGGGAAATCCTGGCACCTTTGGATTTGGAAGTGGTCTCCATGAAGGAAGCTGGCATTGAGGTGGATGTAGATGAGACAGGCACGAGCTTTGAGGAAAATGCCATCTTGAAGGCTCGTGGTATTGCTATGCTTACGGATGATCTTGTGATAGCAGATGATTCCGGCTTGGAAATTGATTATCTGAATAAGGAACCGGGCATTTATTCTGCAAGGTATCTGGGCAGGGATGTTTCTTATGACATCAAGAACCAGAATCTTTTGGATCGACTGGAAGGCGTTCCGGATGAAAAAAGAAGTGCCCGCTTTGTCTGTGCGGTAGCTGCGATTCTTCCCAATAAGAAGGAACTGGTGGTTCGCGGTGTCATGGAGGGCAGGATCGGCTATGAGATCAGGGGAGAGCATGGCTTTGGCTATGATCCGATTTTCTATCTGCCGGAATACGGCATGAGCTCAGCTGAGATTCTTCCCGAGGAAAAGAATAAGATTTCGCACAGAGGAAAGGCTTTGCAGCAGATGTTTTTGCTTTTGCAGGAAGAGGAAATCTAAGAAAGCAGAATTTTAGAAAAAAAGAATAAAAAAAGTTGAAATAGTGTATTGACATTCCTTTGCTCTTGCAATATAATAATATTCGCGTCGCAGGGAATGACGGGGTGTGGCTCAGCTTGGCTAGAGCGCCTGGTTTGGGACCAGGAGGTCG
>CAVEOK010000074.1:0-7024 GCA_963617415.1 Oscillospiraceae bacterium | reverse complement strand
GAACATAAAAGGAGGCCGGATAGCCGATCTTTTCCCGATAGGCAAATCCCACTCTTTCGATAAACTCTTCAACAGCATCCTCTTCTACAAGGGAAACCGTACAGCCACCGAAACCGCCGCCTGTCATGCGAGAGCCCAGGCAGCCATCTATCTTCTTCGCTTCTTCTACCAGAAGATCCAGCTCTTTGCAGCTAACCTCGAAATCATCCCGAATCGAGTCATGTGCTTCCCACATAAGCTCGCCAAAGGCTTTCAGATTGCCTTCCTCCAAAAAGCCCTTGGCTTTTATCGTTCTTTGATTTTCATAAACGGCATGCCTTGCCCTTTTCCGAAGAAGAGGACTGCTAAGATGGGGAGAAAGACGGTCAAATTCCTCGCAGGAAAGCTCTCCAAGGCTCTTTATTGCTTTATATTTCTGCAGTTCTTTCAGTGCCTCCTCACATTCCCTTCTTCTGTCATTATAGGCGGAACCGGCCAGCTTATGCTTCTTATTGGTATTGCTGATCAGAAGTTTTATACTTCCCAAATGCAAGGGCATATATTCATAGTCCAGACTTGCCGTATCCAGAAAAATTGCATGATCCTTCTTTCCCATGGCAGAAGCAAACTGATCCATGATGCCACAATTTACCCCATTGAATTGATTCTCTGACTCCTGACCCAGGAGCGCGATTCCGATCCGGTCAATTGCAAGAGAAAAGCTTTCTTCTAGGATATAGCCCATCAAAACCTCTAAGGATGCAGAAGAAGACAGGCCTGAGCCGGCCGGGATATTCCCATAAACTAGCATATCCAGCCCATAAGGCAGCTGATATCCATGCTTTTGAAAGCTATGGATTACCCCCTTTGGATAATTGCTCCAGCCATATTCTGCTCCGGGCTCCAGCTCGTCCAAAGAGGCCTGATATATGCCTTCTTCCGGAAAATTCAGGGAATAAAAACGCAGTTTCCGATCCGCTCTGACCTTAACTGCCGCATAAGTTCCAATCGTTAGGGCACAGGGAAAGACATGGCCTCCATTATAATCCGTATGCTCTCCGATCAGATTGACCCGGCCGGGAGCAAAATAAATCTTCCCGCCCTCAAAAGAGCCAAATAAGCTTTCAAAGTGACTGATCAGTTTTTCAACTTCTCCCTCTTTTTCTTTTTCCTGACTCTCTTCCTTTACAGATACAGGCTCCATTTTTACCAAAGCTTCTTCTGTTTTTGTCTCTGCGATGCCGCTCTCCTCATTCTTTTCATTCTTTTCTATGGCTTCCATAAAATACATTCTGGACGAACCGTCTGTGAAGAATCTGGTTCTTTCATTGTAGCCACTGCCGGCATAGGCCGGTAAAAGCTTGATTCCTGCCTTCATTAAAAGTCTGCCGGAAGCTCTGCTATTTTCTGCCTCACCCGGCATCTCCACAAATTTGGAAAGCGTCCGGTGCAGCAAAGATTCCGGTTTGACATGAATCGGAGAAGCGGTATTGACCAAATCTCCAAAGTCCCGAAGATCTCTTTTTATTTCCAGACTGTAAAAATGATAGCGCAGGTCTTCAGCCAGGCCTTTTGCAAAGAACTGGGCAAAGGGCTGATTGGGCAGAGCCTGCTCCTGCAAAAGCATCCCCACAGCCTTTTTCTGATCCTTTGATACGCAGGTCCATTCATGAAGTCTGCCACTTCGGCCACGATAAAAGCTGCCGAATTGAAGAATCTCCCTCCATTCTTTATAAAGCGCCACCTGCTTTTTGACTGCATCCAATTCCTTTTTACTCAGATCAGGAAGATTCAGCTCATAGCCCAAAAGTCCAAAAGCCGCAACATGAAATCTGGTGTCCAAAGGCAGCTTCCTTAGGGTCTGATGATTGGGACTGGCCGACACATGGGCAGATACTGTGGACAAAGGATAGCCATAGCTGTAGCCCTCCTGAATTCTTGTCCGCTCTAAAGCATCTGTATCATCGCTTGCCCAGATCTGGGGAAAATAGCATAAGGCGCCCAGATCAAAGCGGCAGCCTCCTGCCGCACAGCCCTCAAAAAGAATCTGCGGAAAGGCCTCTGTCAGATTTTTAGCCAGCTGATAGAAGCCCATGATATATCGATGGCAGACCTCTCCCTGTCTTTCCTTTGGCAAAGAGGGAGAATAGAGATCTGACATGATCCGGTTCATGTCCCATTTCACATAAGAAATATTGGCAGAAGAAAAAAGCCTGCTCATGCAGTCCGTCATATAGTCGACCACCTCCGGATTGCAAAGATCCAGAAAGCGTTCGTTTCTTCCTTCCGACTGCTCTCTTCCGGGAATCTGCAAAGCCCAGTCAGGATGTGCCCTATATAACTCACTATCCACATTGATCATTTCCGGCTCAACCCAAATGCCGAAGTCCAAGCCTAAGGCATTGATCTTATCTGCCAGCCCTTTTAGCCCATGGGGCAGCTTTTTTTCATTTACCGTCCAGTCTCCTAGAGAACGCTTGTCATCCTTTCGCTCTCCAAACCAGCCGTCATCCATGACAAAAAGCTCCATGCCAGCAGATTTGGCAGCCTTGGCCAGATGCAGCAGCTTCTTTTCATCGATTTTGAAATAAGAAGCCTCCCAGCTGTTCAGCAAAACAGGCCTTTCCTTATGCTTCCACTCGCCCCTTACGATATGCTCTCTTACGAAACAGTGCATATTCTGACTCATTCGGGAAAAGCCTTCTGCCGAATAGGTCATCACTGCCTCCGGCGCTTCAAACTTCTCTCCTTTTTCCAATAGATAGGAAAAGCCCTCAGGATTGATACCGCTGATAAATCTAGTCTTGCCAAAGGCATTTACTTCCGCTGAGCTGTAATGATTTCCGCTATAGATCAGATTCAGGCCATAGCATTCGCCCTGCTCTTCACCAGTATCCTCTCTGTGCAGAATAACAAAGGGATTTTTCCGGTTGGAGGAGACGCCCGCAAAGGAAGTATTAACGATCCTTCCCCCCTTCACCGGTATGCTTTCCCTCTGCATTTCTCTTGCCCAGGCTCCGGTAAAGGTTGACATAAATAAGCCATCGCTTTCAAAATCCAGCTGATTGCTCATCAGCCTATCCAAATGAATTTCCTGCTCTGAAGCATTGATCAGACGACTGGATCTGCTGATAATATCGCAATCCTCATAGATATAGTAGTGCAGTTCTAAAAAAATCTCTGTGTGCCGCTCCTTCAGACGAAGCAAAAGATGCTCTGCCCTGCCATGCAGCTGATCTGCCGGATCACTGTAAGATCCGGGCAGTGTCTGGAAGGGCTCCTTTCTATCGGAAATCTCATAATCCTGAAAAAGAAAGTCCGCACTTCTGCTTCCATCCGGAAAGATCAGCTCGATAAAAGGATCCCTGATATCTCCCTTTCCACAGGAAGACATTTCCTGCCTCAGATCCTCCAGACTCAGATTCAAATGCTCCGGGTCATAGGCAGTCATATTACCCGCCGGAAATTCCCTCTTTTCAGAAAGTGCTTCTGCCTCCTCCCGCAGCTCTTCTTCTGTAAAATGGCTGTAATCCCCCAGAGAGGCACCATAATAAAGATGCTCCAGCTGTCCGCTGTCCAGAAGCTGAAAGATATAGCTACTCTTTGGCGTGGTCAGCACAAAAATATTGTCTTTAACAATGATCATCGCTTGCTTCCTTCTTTCTTAAGAGTCAGCTTTTCTTTGATCTCCTGCATTTTCTTATCATTCAGCTTGTAGCATTTCTTAAATACGATAAAAGCAATTACCAGAATTACTGCAGACGGAACCGTCATCCAGATACGAAGACCGGATAAGGTGGACGCTGACTGGGACAGTGCCTCCGTATTCAGCCCTACCATATCAATCGCCAAGCCAGATAAAAAGGCAGCCAGGCCGGAAGCCAGTTTTACGGTAAAAGTCTGCATAGAGAAGATTACGGATTCTTCTCGGGAGCCATTCTTTGCTTCACCGTAATCAACAGAATCCGACAGGAAAACGGTCAGGAGAACATTCAGCACGCCATAGCCGGCATAGACCATAATGCCCGGAAGCAAAAGGAGAAACCACGCACCCTTGTAAAGTCCGGAGAAGGTCAGAGCCAAAAGAATTGCAAAACCGATCACCTGGATCAATACACCGATAGAAAAAAGACGGAGCTTTTCTACCTTCTTTCGAATCAGCGGGATCAGCATCATGAAAATTACCTGTGCAAAGAAGCAGCCTGCCGTAAAGAGGGCATAAACATCTGTATTTTCCAGATCGAACTGGAAAAAATAAAGAACCAGATTGCCTACGATATCAATCGCCAGATAAACCAGAACAACCGTCAGAACCAGACACATGGCCTGATCATTGCGGAAGAGGGACTTAAACATATCCGACACCTTTACCGATGCCATATCCGTCGGTTTTCTTTCCGGAACATTCAGGACAAATACAATTTCGGAGATCAAAAAGGTGACCATGATAATGAGCGCCCACCATTTAAAGCCAATCCGATAATCCGCAATGACGGCTGAGCCGGCCAGAATAGGAACGACAGACATGGTAAGCACCTGGGAAAAGGCATCTCCTATGCCGGATGCGGAACGTCCGATCGAGGACAGCTGCTCCCTGTCTGCACCCGGATCCGTGATCGCCGGAATCATGGACCAGAAAGGAATATCCATCATGGTATAAGTAACACCCCAGGCAATATAGATCACTGCCAGCCAGATTTTCATTGCATTCTCGCCCATGGCATCCGGAACGGCAAAAAGAGCATAAATCGTCAATGCATTCAGAACGGTTCCGGATAAGATCCAGGGTCGAAAACGGCCAAACCGGGTCTTTGTTTTTGCCACGATAATGCCCATAAAGGGATCGTTAACCGCATCAAAGACACGGGCTGCCATCAGCACGGTTCCGATAAAAACTGCATTTACCCCCAGCACAACATTGTAATAGTACAGCAGATAGCTGTTTACCAGCATGTAAACGATATCTTTTCCAAAAGCGCCAAAACAAAAGGCCGCTTTATTTCGGACAGAGAGCTTCATTCTCTTACCTCCTTATTTCCCTTAACCCTATTTCTGCTTATTTTATGCTTTCGCATTCTCGTTTTCTTTCCTCATCTTCATTGCCAACTCTACCGCCTTGTAGGCTCCGTCATAGATACCAGCAGCCTTATTGGCAATGATATTCTCGCACATATCCTTCAGAAGAACCTCGTCCTTCAAGAACATGCGGATCATCTGCAGAACATGAGGAATATCCCTGCACTCCAAGCTGCCGTCTCCGATCTCAGCCGAATGGATGGCTCCCCATCTTTCATGACCACCGATCCTTGGAATAAAGAGCTTTGGCACCGGATAAAAGGACAGCTCACTCGGCTTCGTCACGAGAACATCACAGCTTCTCATCAGAAGATTGGTCGCATAAACCGCCTCAAAGATATTTTCATGCCAGAAGGCGTGAATGCCGCTGATCTCTTCTGTCAGAGCCTTTTGACAAAATACCTCTGTCTCCTCCCAGTCATTAAAATGCTCCTGACTCAAAGCAGCCAGGGCCGGAATCTCTTCCAAAAGTTCCGTCCAGACGTGTTTATAATCGCCGACATTGACATATAAGACAGCCTTATTCTGCTCAATCTCCGGTATCAGATACTGAATGATCGCTGCAAAGATTTCCTTCTGGGCACCGGCTCCTCCGATGGTAAGAAGGAAGCGCATGGGCTTTTTCTCATCCTTACGCTCTATTCTCGCCTTGCAGTCCGCCTCAATATTTTCTACCAGCTCGTGATCTACATAATGACCGGTATAGACCAGACTGTTGGCCGGCATTTCCTTCAAGACTCTCTTTTTTGCCATGCCGTTCAGAATACGGTAGCCCTGATAAGCCTGATGGGTCTGAATGGTATGAAGACTGCCCTCTGCCAGGTGAAGTGCCATGGGCCAGTTATCCGGAATGGCATTAACAACATATTTCATGCCCCCGTGAAGAGCAGCCTGCGCCGGCCAGACATGCGTGCCGATCAAAGGGATTTCCTTTGGAACATTTTTAAAAACCGTTGCCATCAGCTCTGCATTTTTCTGATCAGAGGCATTGTAGGAAAGCCTTCGGAAGCCCTCATAATTCATCGGCTCCCAGACCAGCTTATTAAAAAGCCTGCTTTTCTGGGAAATGCGGGAGCCCATGGAATACAGATCGTTCTGGGCACTGATCACCTGGGTACAGGTCGTCTGAGGATAAGAATTCAGATCCATCCAATAGGGCTTATATCCCAGAGCATTGGCACAGCTTGCCATAGCCATGGAAATGCGATAATGGCCAAAGCCCATGCGGATATTTCCGACAATGATGCCCTTTTCCAGATCATACTCCTCGTCTCCCTCTTCCGCCGAATCCTGTACCAAACGAATGTCACTTACTCCCAAAGACTTTCCGATATAGGCATTTTTTTTGAGAATGGTCGGATAAGATTTGTCCTTATCGTCTCCAAACTTTTTTGCATAGCGCTTTTTTGAGCGGACAGCAGCCTTATACTGCCTGTCACTGATTTTGTTTCCGAATATTACCCTTGATCTTTCTTTCATTTTATTCTTCCTTTTCTATATCTACATGAAAGCTGTTTCCGCTCTCTTTTCCTTACTGTTCCCTTTGTTCTCTCATCGGAGCTTCGTTTTTATGAGAACGAAGCTCTATCGCCTGAAAAAAGCTTTATTCTTCAGTTTCTTTTTGGGGAATCACAATACCATCGATCATGATGGACACCACTTCCTGCAGTGCTTCCTGATAAGGAATCTGATTCTCGATCAGAACATCTCTCTGGAAGAACTGTTCAATGGTTGCCTGAAACATGGTCTTGAAGATTGGAATGGAGATTCGGCGAATCAGTCCTTCTTCCATTGCCTTTTCCAATAGCTCTATGGTCTGTTCCCATCCGGTTTCCAGTCTTTGCTCTACATGGGCATAGATTTTTGGATACTTTACCTTCAGCACATTAAGATTTTGAAAATTAATATTGTAGTATTCCTCCGGCATCGCACCCAGGGTACGGCGGAGTTTTTCCAGGGTAGAACTGCT
>CAVEOK010000073.1:1864-7027 GCA_963617415.1 Oscillospiraceae bacterium | reverse complement strand
CAGCCCGTTCACAACAAGAAAGCAAATGTTCATTCCAAGCTTGAATTATGCAGGAAATCGTATACTTCCTGAGCTACCCGCATATTCATTCCCTCCGGCTGCGCCAGCTCCTCCGGGCTGGCCGCTCTTATGGCATCCATAGAAACAAAATGCTTCATCAAGGCCTTTCTTCTGGCCGGTCCGATTCCCGGAATATCATCCAGAATAGAATGCACCTGACTCTTAGAACGAATGGAACGGTGATAGGTGATCGCAAAGCGGTGGGCCTCATCCTGGACCCTGGTAATCAGATGAAAGGCAGCCGAGCTTTTGTCCATGGGCACTTCCTTATCATTCACATATAGGCCCCTGGTCCGGTGATGATCATCCTTTACCATGCCGCAGACCGGAATGTGGAGTCCAAGTTCCTCCAGGACCTGCTCTGCAATATGCACCTGCCCCTTTCCACCGTCCATCAGCAAAAGATCCGGAAAACGGGTAAAGCTGTTCAGATTCTGTCCCTCTTCTTCTCTCTCCTTCAAGCCATGAGAAAAGCGTCTGGTCAAGACCTCCTGCATGGCTGCATAATCATTCTGGCCGGAAAGGGATTTGATACGAAACTTCCTGTAGTCGCTCTTCTTCGGTTTTCCGTCCTCAAAAACAACCATGGATCCAACCATGGCAAATCCACTGATATTGGAAATATCATAGGCCTCGATTCGATGAAGCTCTCCCAAGGCACTCAGACAGCCAAGCTCCCGCATAGCTCCTAAGGTTCTCTGCTCTTCTCTCTTCAGCTTTTCCCTATTCTGCTCCAACACCAAATTGGCATTCTTTTCTGCCAACTCGACCAGTTTTTCCTTCTGTCCCTTTTTCGGAACCCGAAGATAGACTCTGCTGCCCTTCTGCTGACTCAGCCAGTTCTCCAAGAGGTCAGCCTCCGGCAGCTCCAGCTGTAGATAAAGCTCTCTGGGCAGGAAAGGCGTTCCCGAATAATACTGCTTGATAAAGCTGGCGATAATTTCCTCTTTTTCGTCATCGGTACGGACATTCATATAAAAATGCTCCCGTCCGATCAGCCTGCCTTCTCTTACAAAAAAGACCTGAATCACCGCATCTCTTTCATCCATGGCAAGGGCAATGATATCTCGATCCTCTTCTGTGGATGCCGTGATCTTCTGCTTTTGCGTCACCTGGGAAAGATCCTCCAGCAGACTCTTATAGACGCCTGCCTGTTCGAATTCTAGATTCGCGGAGCATTCCAGCATTTTCTCCCTCAGTTCGTTCTCCACTTTCTTGTAATTTCCATTCAAAAAGTCGAGTGCCTGATCGATGGATTTTCGATAGTCCTCGGGCTTGATCTTAGCCTGACAAGGCGCCGGACATCTGCCCATATGATAATTCAGACAGGGTCTGCCATTTTCCTCCGGAAGCCCCTTCAGATTTTTCCTGCAATTTCGAATATGATAAAGCTTCTGCAGAAGGTCAATGGTTGTTCTGACTGCCCCTGCATTGGTATAGGGACCGAAATACCTGGCTCCGTCCTTTTTCATCTGCCTCACCAAAAGAATCCTGGGATAGAGCTCATCCACCGTCACCTTGATATAGGGATAGGTCTTGTCATCCTTCAGAAGGGTATTGTACTTGGGACGGTTTTCCTTGATCAGGTTGTTTTCCAGAACCAGAGCCTCCAGCTCGGAATCCGTGATAATAGTCTCAAAATGATCGATCTGAGGCACCATCTGGGCCAACATAGCTCTGCCGTCTCCGCCGTGGAAATATTGGCGAACACGGTTTTTCAGGCTAACTGCCTTCCCGATATAGATAATCGTCCCATCCTTGTCATACATGAGATATACGCCCGGCTTGGCGGGCAGTTTTTTAAGGGCTTCTGTAAGTTCTTCTGTCATTTTTTCTTCCTAGTACAACAAAGCGTTTCGCTTGCGATATGCGAGTGCGCATCCTTTCGATCTCGCTCCGCGTGATGCGTAATGCAGCTTCATTTCTTCGTATCGCTAAGCAATACGATAGGTTGTTTCCCTTTTCATGTACTAGGAAATTCCGATGGAATTTTCTAGTACATGAAAAAGGGAACAGGCCATATCCTGTTCCCCTTATAGTAACATTTTTATGTCATTCGCGAAATGCTTACTCTTCTGTCTGCTCCTTCTGTGCTGCAGCTCTTGCTGCGATCGCACCGTCAGACTCTACGATGTCATCATCATCCTCTGACTCTGCAGGAGCTGCATTCTTCTGCAGAGATACCCTTCCGGCATCCGTCTGCTCTGCAGCGGTATGATAATCGAAAGTATCCGCTCCGTCTTCTGCGGTCTGACCTTCACCTGCAGCATTTCCTGCATCTGCACTGGTCTCTTCTGTATCACGACCGAGAATACGGTTGTAAATCGCCATGAATTCCTTGCCGGTAATGGTCTCTCTCTCATAAAGGAAGTCCGCAATCTCATCCAGAATATCGATATGATCTGCAAGGAGCTTCTTTGCCTCGGCATAGCTCTCAGCAAGAAGCTTCTGAACCTCCTCATCGATCAGAGCTGCTGTTGCATCACCGCAGTTCATGACCGGTCTGCCATCCAAATAACGGTTCTCGACAGATTCCAGACTCATGAGGCCGAATTTCTTTGACATACCATACTGGGTGATCATGGCACGTGCAATCTTAGTCGCCTGCTCAATATCATTGGAAGCACCCGTTGTTACCGAATCAAACTTCAGCTCTTCTGCCGCACGGCCGCCCATGTAGGTAACCAGACGAGCCTTGAGCTCATCCTCTGTCATCAGGTACTTCTCTTCTTCCGGTACCTGCATAACATAACCAAGGGCTCCCATGGTTCTCGGAACAATAGTAATCTTCTGTACCGGCTCAGCATCCTTCTGAAGAGCTGTTACAAGAGCATGTCCAACCTCATGGGTTGCGACAATTCGTTTTTCCTTCTCGCCCAGGATACGATCCTTCTTCTCCTTACCGGCGATAACCACCTCAACGGATTCCAGAAGATCAGACTGATTTACCAGCTTTCGTCCGCATTTCACGGCATTGATCGCTGCTTCATTAATAATATTGGCAAGATCAGAGCCTACTGCACCGGAGGTAGCCAGAGCAACCTCTTCCAGATTGACGCTCTCATCCATACGAACATCCTTGGAATGAACCTTGAGGGTATCTACACGTCCCTTCAAATCCGGTTTGTCTACAATAATTCTTCTGTCGAAACGGCCCGGACGAAGAAGCGCCTTATCCAGAACCTCAGGACGGTTGGTTGCCGCAAGGATCAGGATTCCCTTGGAAGGATCAAAACCATCCATTTCGGAAAGGAGCTGATTCAAGGTCTGCTCACGCTCATCATTGCCGCCGAATCTGCTGTCACGGCTCTTACCGATCGCATCGATCTCATCAATAAAGATGATACAAGGTGCATTCTTCTCTGCCTCACGGAAGAGGTCTCTTACTCTTGATGCACCGACACCAACGAACATTTCTACGAAATCAGAGCCCGCCAGTGAGAAGAAAGGCACATGTGCCTCACCTGCAACTGCTCTTGCAAGCAGGGTCTTACCTGTTCCAGGAGGGCCTACAAGAAGGGCTCCCTTAGGAAGCTTGGCACCGATCGCGGTATATTTCTGCGGATTATGCAGGAAATCAACTACCTCCTGCAAAGATTCCTTAGCCTCATCCTGTCCCGCAACATTCTTGAAGGTTACGCCCGTTTCCTTCTGGACGTAAACCTTGGCATTGTTCTTTCCGACACCCATCATGCCGGCTCCACCGCCCTGACGCTTCATAATGAAATAGAAGAAGCCCCAGATCAAGGCAATCGGAAGAATGATGCTGAGAATGTTGTAGATCACAGCCGCCGAGCTGTCCGGAATCTTACCGGTAATATCGACATCATGCTCTTCCAGGAAGGGAATCAGGTTCTCATCCTGCACCCGTCCTGTGTAATAACCGCCGAGCAGCTTGCCATTCTGGTCATCGTCGGTCGGCGTAATGTTAATCTGATAGGTCTCAATCTCAACTGCGGCAACTTCTCCGCTCTCAACCTTATCCAAAAATTCAGAGTAGGAAATCTGCTGCTCCGAACCGATCATTAGCCTGCTGCTGATCATACTCATAAAAAAGAGAACCACAAGTGCAACTAAGATCATGACCATGACCATTTGGCCATTGTTCTTGTTGCCCCCGTTGTCTCCATTTTGTCCGTTTTTATTGTTATTGTTGTTATTTTGATTCCGCCTGTACGGATTTTGGTTTGGATTTTGATTATCCATAAGCATACCCTCCTTTTTCCTATCTCTTGTTCCCGTCAGAAAGCAAAAGGCTGAAAAGCAATGATTTCATCTGCCTTACTTTCCCTGTTCATAAAGATAGGCTAAGCATAAAAATTCACTCTTAAATTGTGCAAATTTTTCACGCTATTAGGTTATTATAGAATTTCACAACCCTAAAATCAATAAAGATTCTATGAAATCTTTATGAAGAAATCCCGCTAAATCCCGCTTTTTGCCTGCTTTTCCAAAAGCTTCAAAATTTCCTGACAGGCCGGCAATGCAGCAAATTCTTTCTTTTTTTCAGCCGCGTATTCTGCCCGAAGCTGCAGCGCCTGCTCGGCAGAAAGATAAGGAATCAGTTCTTTTGTCAGGCTGTGAAGGGAAATCAGCATATAATAAGTTCTCTCATCCCGGATCAGCTCATCCTGGGCTGTATAGATGAAGGAGAGGAGGGTGGGAAGCTGGGCGAGGGCAGAGCTTTTCTGATCGGACAGATTCTTGCTTTCCTCCTGCAATCCCTTTTGGTACTCCTGCAGTTCCTTCTTCAAGGCCTTGGTAAATTCTTCCTCCAGAGTGGTGTCCTTGATGCCTCTGATCAGAGAGCCGAAAAGGCCTCCTTTTTTCTTGTAGGTCTCGTTATGGCTGAGGTTTCTGTCAGCATTTACGTAATTTAGATATATATTTCTTACTTCATCCAAAATTTTCATTCTTGCTATCTTCTTCTTTTTTCCATCTTTTACAAAGCAAAACAGCCATTTGTATAATCTTCATATACAAATGACTGTTTTATTTTATCATATACCGGAATTCATGTATAAAAGGAATGATATCTTTTTTGATTACAGAAGCTCTTCAATACCATCAGCCATTGCTGTAAGAATAATGCAGCAGGATGTG
>CAVEOK010000073.1:0-1854 GCA_963617415.1 Oscillospiraceae bacterium | reverse complement strand
TTCTTTTGCTTTATAGAAGAACAGATCCCTAAGCCTTCTTAAAGAAGCTCTTCAATACCATCAGCCATTGCTGTAAGAATAATGCAGCAGGATGTGGCACCTGCATCTAAAACACCTCTGGATCTCTCTCCAAGTCTCGCAGATCTGCCAAACTTTGCTACCAGTTCCTTTGTTGAATCTCTTCCCTCTGCAGCTGCTGCTTTCATCTTTTCAAGAGCATCCTTCAGATCATCTCCTGCTTCTGCAGAAGCTTTCAGACTTTCAACTGCCGGTGACAAGGTATCAACCAGAGTCTTATCTCCCACCTGCGCCTCAACAATGTCCTGAAGCTCACTAAGACCTGCTGCCAGCATATCTCCAAGCTCCTTGACACCAATCTCTTCAAAATCCTCTCCTGCCTCAGACATGCCGGAAAGAACAGATCCGTAAATCGGTCCCATAGAGCCGCCAATCTCGTTGAAAAGAATCATTCCCAGTTCATCAAGACCTTCTGTGAATCCAAAATCTTCATCTTTGAATCTTGTCTCAAAGAGAGTAAATCCTTTGTTCATATTCATGCCATGATCGCCATCGCCGATCAAGCCATCCACTTCTCCAAGATATGCTTTGTTATCCTGAATTCCTTTAACCATTTTCAAAAGAATCGGTTTTCCATCTGCATTTTTAAATGTGCTCATATTTTAGTATTCTCCTCATCGATGTTCTTTTCTGATGAAATTCGCAATGTCAAGACTCAATCGGAGCTTGAACTCAAACTGAGTTAAACCTGTGTTAATCCCATACTTGTGCACGGAAGATCGATCAGTTCTTTCAATTCATCATCCAGCTTCATTACTGTAAGCGTTGCACCACTCATTTCAAGAGATGTAAAATAATTTCCTACATAGGATTTATAAATATTAATACCTTTACCGGAAACAATCTTTTCAATCTCGTTATAAAGAACATAGAGTTCCATAACCGGCGTTGCGCCAAGTCCGGAAACCAGAACAACCACATCATCTCCACTCTCAAAAGGAAGATCCGGAAGTACAACATCTGTCATTCTCTTAGCCATCTTGTCAGCTGTCTCAAGCGGAACTACTTCGATACCCGGCTCACCATGATGTCCGATGCCTACCTCCATCGTACCATCCTTGATTTCAAAATTTGGATGTCCTACTGCCGGAAGTGTACAGGGTGTTAATCCAATACCGATAGATCTTGTATTATCGATTGCTTTCTGTGCAGCAGCAATAACCTCATCAAGATCTCCGCCCAGAGCCGCCTTAGCACCTCCGCACTTCCACATCAGAATCTCACCTGCAACTCCACGTCGTTTATCTGGCTGATCCTTAGGTGCCGATGCTGCATCATCGTTTGCTACTACAGTCTTGACTGTAAGGCCCTGCTTCTTAGCCATTTTTACAGCCATTTTTACATTCATATTATCACCTGAATAATTACCATACAGGCAAGCAACACCCTTTCCCTGATCTGCTGCTTTGAAAGCATCCAGGAAAGCTGCTGCTGTCGGTGAAGAACAAATTTCTCCGATTGCAACTGCATCATTCAGATTTTTTCCAACATAACCAACAAATGCCGGTTTGTGTCCTGAACCACCGCCAGTTACTACGCCAACCTTATCTGGCTGGATATTCTTTGCTTTTACTACACGTTTATTATCTGTGGCTTCAACAATGTCAGAATGTGTTTTTAAGAAACCTTCGACCATTTCATCAACGATATTATCAGGATCATTTAAAATACGCTGCATATGAACTTCCTTTCTATTTCTATAAAGAAAAACTTTTGAAAAAAGCGGGCCTTTCTTTAAGACCCGCTATGCAAATTTATAAATCAGTCCTTCAAGCC
>CAVEOK010000072.1:0-7405 GCA_963617415.1 Oscillospiraceae bacterium | reverse complement strand
GTATGACAAACTCTGCTTAGTCTGGGTCCAAGCTCCGCGAATCTTGACATTATTTTCAGTAAATAGAAATAGACGATACACAAATATGAATCAGAAAAAACCATCTTTAACCGTGAATTTTATTATGAATACGATCCTATCCATGTCGTCATTCATATTTCCTTTGATCACCTTTCCTTATGTTTCCCGTGTGCTTTTGCCGGTCGGAACAGGAAGGGTCTCCTTTGCAACCTCGGTAATCACCTATTTTGCCATGTTTGCCCAGCTTGGTATCCCTACCTATGGTATCCGGGCCTGTGCCAGAGTGAGAGATGATAAGGAAAAACTCACCCGAACGGTTCAGGAGATTTTTATCATTAACCTGATCATGACCATTTTGACCTATCTGGTCTTTTTGATCACTCTTTTTCTTGTCCCCAAATTTCAGTCCGAAAAGACCCTTCTGCTGATCATTTCGACAACGATGATCTTTAACCTGATCGGAATGGAATGGCTTTATAAGGGACTGGAGCAGTACTCCTATATCACCATTCGTTCCATCATCTTTAAATTTATCGCCGTAATTGCCATGTTCGTCCTCATTCATAAGCAGGAAGACTATGTCATCTATGGTGCCATCACGATTTTTGCAGCCTCTGCATCCAGTGTCTGCAACTTTATTCACGGCCATCGCTATATCAGCTACCGGCCAATCGGAAACTATAATCTGAAGCAGCATCTAAAGGCCGTTATTATCTTTTTTGCCATGTCCTGTGCAACAACGGTTTATTTGAATCTGGATACCGTTATGCTGGGCTTTATGAAAACAGATGCAGATGTCGGATACTACAATGCTGCAGTAAAGATAAAAACCATCCTGACTACCGTTGTCACATCACTCGGTGCCGTTCTGCTTCCTCGTGTTTCTTACTACGTAGAGCAGGGCTTGATGGATAAATTCATGGAAATCTCCAAAAAGGCCATTAATTTTGTCTTTTTAATTTCCCTTCCCATGACCATTTATTTTATCCTTTTTGCCAAGGAAGGAATCTATTTCCTGTCAGGAAATGCCTATGCCGGTTCCATTGTTCCCATGCAGATCATCATGCCGACCATCTTTTTCATTGGTCTGACTAACATCATGGGAATTCAGATGCTGGTTCCGCTGGGAAAAGAGAAAATTGTACTGATTTCCGAAATTGCCGGCGCAATTGTCGATCTGCTCATTAACCTGATCCTGATTCCCAAATACGCCTCTGCAGGTGCCGCAATCGGTACTTTGGTTGCAGAAGCAGTGGTTTGGATCGTTCAGTACGCAATGCTGCGCGATACCGTAAAAGAAGCCTATCGTCAGATCCAGTATCTGCCCATTCTGATTGCCTGCCTGCTCAGTGTTGCGGCCTCTTTATGGGTAAAACTTCTTCCTCTGGATGGCCTTCTTTTTGGTGACTTTATTACATTAGCGATTTCAGCTTTTCTTTTCTTTGCTGTTTATTTACTGGCTCTTACTTTCTTCAAGGAAAAGCTGGTTCTGGATCTGGAGAATCAGCTGCTTCGCAAGCTGAAGCATAAGAAATAATTTCCAAATGTATGTTATCGTTGACTAAGCATCTCCCTAATTGCTACTATGGCAGAACAGTAGCGAGGGAGAACTTATTTCTATGCTTATTTCTATGCTCATTTTTATTTTCAACAGTATTTTTCTTGGCATCGGCCTTGCTATGGATGCCTTTTCCGTATCCATCGTAAATGGCATGAATGAAAGCCACATGTCAAAAAGGAAAACCCTTCTGATTCCCGGAACCTATGCTTTCTTTCAGTTTGCCATGCCTATGATCGGCTGGTTTTGCGTACACAAGATCAGCGAATACTTTACCGCCTTCCAGAAATTTATTCCCTGGATCGCCCTGATCCTCCTTCTCTATATCGGCGGTTCCATGCTCCTTGACGGCCTTCGCAATCGTGTATCCCAGGAAGAGGCTGAAGCAGAAGCATCTGGAAAAAATGGAGAAAGACTCACTGCCGCAGCCTTATTCCTGCAAGGCATTGCCACCTCTATCGACGCTTTGTCCGTTGGCTTTACCATTGCAGACTATGGCCCGGCATCTGCTTTCTTTTCCTCCCTGCTGATTGCTCTTACCACCTTTATCATCTGCATGATCGGCTTACTCTTTGGTAAGAAGTTCGGTGAAAAAGTTGCAGATCATGCTACTGTTCTCGGCGGATGCATTTTAATTTTTATCGGCCTTGAAATTTTTATAAGAGGCGTTTTTATTTTTCCGACTTGACATATATATTTTCTGATTTAAAATACAGATAAGGCATTAAGCTCTTTGTAGAAGCCTAATGCCTTATCTTTTTTAATGCTTTTGCATTCCGCTCGTACGCGGAGAACTTTGCAAGCAGCATTCTATCTTATTTTCTTTACCAGCAGATGACTGCTCACATTTTCATATCAAGACTCGCTCATGAGTCCTGCGCGCCGGATTTCTCCGACTGCGTTAAAAAATTCATCAAAGTTTTCAAATCTTATCAAACATATTCTATATTCAGCTATTTAGCTATGTAGCGATTCTATCCTAGATCGGCCATGTGTTTTTTCATATGGCTTTGTTCTCTAACCCAATTTTCTGATCATTTTCCCTAATCATTTCTAATCCGTTTGCACCCTCATGAGGCGTTAATCTTATCCATTTTTCGATAAAAGCCATTTTCTATGGCACAGTTGCAAAATCCAAAAGCTTACAGAAAGGAGAAATTTTATGAAAAAAGCTTTTTGGCAACGGCTTGGAGCAGCCATGCTCTCCGTCGCAACAGTCATTACCATGCTGCCTTCTATGGCATTTGCCACCGATGAATCCGGTGATGCAGGAGGCCTTACTCCTGCTACGCTGAACGTGGCAGAAGGCAGGATTGACTTCGGAGCACCATCCCAAGGCGGTATCCTGGAGGTCAAGGATGCATCCGGAGCGGTCTATAAGGCCTATACGGATGAAGAAGGCAAATCCTATGTCCAGAGTCCGCAGGAGACTGCTTATGCAGAGACCGAAGCAAAGGACGGCGTGCTCTTCACCGTAACAAAAGAAAGCGGAAGCATACTTGAGATCACCCTGCGCTCTGACGATGGTTACAAGGTAGAGGCTTACCGCATCAGCATCGACGGCGGTGCGGAAAAGGAAACAGCAGCGTCAGGAGAGCCGGAGAGTGAATTCAAATTCAATCTCACCCTAGATGCTGAACATGCACAAAAAGTAACTGCTGTATTTACAGCAAAGGAAACAAAGGAGGACAGCAACTCTTCTGCAAAAGAAGACTCCAAGGAAAACGGAAAGAAGAATACCGAGGAAGAGGCAAAAAAAGACACTTCTTCTGATCAGACGAAAGATACTTCAGAGAAGAATAGCTCCGGTGCTTCAGAAGATAATTCTGACGAGAATCTTCTTCCCATTACGCCTGCAGAGACAGAGACTACGGAAGCCTATATTGAAGAAGCTACCGACAGCTCTAAAGAAGATCTTGTACCCGTTGATTACATTGAAGTTGCTGCAACATCCGTAAGCAGCAAGCTTTTCCCGGCAACGATCGACAACCTTTGGGCTGACCAGGACGAGGACGGAAACTGGGATAACTGGGAATATTTCCAGGGACAGACAAATTCTAAGGTTTATCTCTATGACAATGATCCGGCGTCAAAGTATTATGTCGGAAAGGTAGATAACTTTGGTGTTGAAGGCGCAAAGCTTGCCGACTGGTGCGCAGTTAAAAATGATACCAGCGGAACTGTTTATGATGATGTAATCTTTGATGAAGAAACAGGCCTTGTATATGTTCCAAAGAAGTATCTGAAGACCGATGAGAGCGGAAACGCAATCTATGCCTCTGTTCGTATCCAGCTTCTTTACCAGATACCCAAATCCGGTGACGAATCCAAAACCCAGATCCAGGTAACCATCCACAAGGGAGAAGCAAAAGGAGAGATCGCAGAAAGCGGTCTGATCGAAGCAGGTTTCTATGATGGCAAGACCAGTTTCCAGCTGGCAAAGGATAAAGAAGCCCTTGCCTCCATCAAGGAGCTTGAAATTGCAGGAGTAAAGATCAACGGTGTCATTGCTGATGAAGATGATGGCAGCTGGTCCTATGATGAAGAAAGCGGTATCTTCACTTTGAATATGATCGCAAGCTCTATCAATAGCGTAGAGATCGTGATTGGTTGGGATAATCCGGAGCTGGCAAGCTTTGATGTAATGGATGAAAGCTCCATCATGGTATCAAGCCAGCACGGTAACGAATTTAATCCGGACGGATACCCGATAAAGTGGACTGCATCCCAGTTAGCCTACATCGATGGCTGGACCTTTAGCAGCAATCCCTCTGTGGGAGACTGTTTTGAGCTGAAAGCAGATAATGTCTACCATCCAGGTGGATATGACTGGGGAATCTATAGTGCTCTTCCCGGATGGTATCAGGACTGGCACAAATATTTTGCTAATCAAATGCCTGGCGACTGGCTATCAAATGATACAGCAAGAATCGATGTTCCGGCTACATTAGCATATTCTCTATATACAAACAGCGGAATAGATCTTTCAGATGATTTTTACACCTATAACGCAACTGATGGAAACAATTATCAGAGAGTGATCGGAATTGGCAGCCAAACAGTAACTGTCCTGCAAGGAACGAGAAAACTTACCACATCAGGAGATTATGAAACGGTCAATCTTTTCTGCTCACATGCCGCCATTCCAGACAGTACTACTTATGGGAAAGACGCTGTTTGGATGAGGGTTCTTACCACCTCAAATATTAAAACAAATGCAGACGGCAGCACTTCCGGCTTTTCTGTAGTTGGTTTTGTTTCAACTGTAACAGATACTCAGGCGGGATCTGGTCTGATCGGTCTTTACTGGACAACACCTACACAGAACGGTAACCTCACCCTGAAAAAGAGCAGTTCAAATACTGCAATTTCTTCCAACAACTGCAACTACAGCCTGGCAGGTGCGGTTTATACCGTATATAACTCCAGCGGAAAGAGCGTTGGAAGTTTGACGACAAAAGCAGACGGAACAAGCAATACCCTGACCGGTCTGGCGGCTGGTAAATACACAGTAAAAGAAACCACCGCACCAAAAGGCTATAAGCTGGACGGCTCCTCGCATTCGGTTACTGTAGAAGCAAATAAGACGGCTACGGTAAGTGTGACCGATGAGCCGGTACAAGACCCGACCCACATACGAATTGCGAAAAAATCTAAAGGCGATATAACGAAGAATGCATTAGCGAGCGCTGTCTTTAAAATGACATTTTCTGACGATGGAAAAAGTATTGATAAGACCTGGTATTTTAAAACAAATGAGAATGGTGCTATCACTTTTTCAACAGCATCATCAATTAATTGGAATGGAAAGGTATCAGATTCTTTCTTTTATGATGGCAAACAACGAGTTTTTCCACTTGGCTACTACACACTTCAGGAAGTAGAGGCACCCAAAGGCTATATTCTGGATTCCACAATTTATACTGGAAAAGTTCTTGCAGATTCTTCCACGAATAATGGTGCTAAATTCAGCTGGGATACCGGAATAAAACTTTTAGTTGTTGGCAATGAAGCAACCATCTCCAATACTGTTTCCCGAGGTGACATCGAATTCACTAAAACAGATGAATCCGGTAAGCCAATGGCTAACGTTGCCTTTGCTTTGACCAATGAAAGAACCGGAGAAACTCATGTAGTCGTAACAAATAGCAACGGATCTGTTTCAACGAAGACTCTGAAGAATTCAAATAATACCAATGGCAATGACAAAGCTCAGGATAATAAGATCGCATCGGATGATCTGGATGCTTCTGCCGGTGTATGGTTTGGTGATCTTTCCTCTTTAAATGATAATGTAGGAGCATTAACCTACGGCAAATATACCCTGACCGAGCTGACAAACAGCTCTACCTCCGGAAAGGATCCCAAAGAGCTTACTTTTGAAATCACAAAGAACGGAGATCTGATCTCTCTCGGAAATACAGGAGTGATCAAGAACAACGATATCATCATGGGCACCAGCCTGATCTCTGATGCAACCGGAAGCAAGATCATTCCGGCAGGAGAGAAAACTACACTTACAGACACGGTATCCTATAAAGGGCTTACTGCAGGCAGAAGCTATACCATGAAAGGCAAGCTTGTTGATAAGAATACGCAGAAGGTTCTTGCTACCGCAGAGCAGACATTTACACCCACTTCCTCAGATGGAAGCATGACGATGACCTTCAGCTTTGATACATCCGATCTGCAGAACGTAACAACAGTCGCTTTTGAAGATCTCTACTGGCAGAATGCCCTTCTCGTAACACATGAGGATCTGAATGATGAAGACCAGACTGCCTATGTACCGGGCATTAAGACAACGGCATCCGATGGAGAGACTGCCGATCATGTCGGAACTGTATTGGAAGAAAACACACTTACTGACACTGTTGCATATGAAAATCTTGCAGCAGGAGAAACCTATCGCTTTGCCGGAACTCTGATGGATGCCGACACTGGAAAAGCACTTCTTGATGCTGATGGCAAAGAGATCACATCTGAAAAAACAGTAACACTTGACTCCGCTTCCGGTGAGGTATCTCTTGACTTCGATGTGAACGCATCCGAACTTGCCGGACATACTGTTGTCGTATTTGAAAAAGCATATCAGGAAACCAAAGAAGGCGAAGTCAAGGTTGCAAGCCATGAAGATTTGAATGATGAGGGACAGAGCGTTCATTTCCCTGAAGTTGGAACAAAAGCATCTGACAGCAGAACAGAAGATCATGTCGGAACCTCTTCCGGAGATGCAACTTTTGTAGATACCGTTACGGTAGATAATCTTGTTCCCGGCTCTGAGTACACTGTAAAAGGCATACTTATGGATAAAGAGACAGGAGAAGAACTGACAGGTTCTGATGGAAAGAGCTTTACCGCAGAGACCACCTTTACAGCTTCCGCCGAAAAGGAAGAAATTGAATTAAGATTTGAGGTCACAGAAGATATCCTCGCGGGCAAAACAATCGTTGCCTTTGAAAGTCTGGAACATAAGGGTATCGAGGTTGCCTACCATAAGGACATCGAAGATGAAGATCAGACGGTACACTATCCGGATCTGCATACCACAGCGATTGATCAGAAAACAGATTCCCATGTCGGTTATGCTGAAAGCGGAGATGTAGCAACAACGATCGTAGATACCGTAAGCTACAAAAACCTGATTCCCGGTAAGGAGTACACGATCAAGGGTATTCTGGTTAACAAGGATACCGGAGATGCGATCACAAACGAATCCGGAGATGCTGTAAAAGCAGAAACAACCTTTACACCAGAGGAAGCATATGGAGAGCAGCAGCTTGCATTTAACTTTAAATCCTTCGGTTACTACGGACAGAGTGTCGT
>CAVEOK010000071.1:0-7463 GCA_963617415.1 Oscillospiraceae bacterium | reverse complement strand
GTTGTATGCCAGCTGTAAATCACAAGAACCAAAACAATAGCAGTAATCCGGATCAGCATATTGATCCAGGTGGCATAATCATTCAGCTTTGTAAAAAGCACCACAAAAAGGGCAACCTGCAGAATCAGAGCAACAGCCACAAAAAGCAGCCTTTGCATTCCGTTTTTTACCTTCGCCCGATTTTCTACTGTCTGCTTTTCTTCAAAATTCATCCCGCTTCCTCCCAACAGATATTTTTTTATTATAACGCAAAAAGCACCTTTGCATAACATACAAAAGTGCTTTTTGCCATAAAGGAAACGACCGTGGCGTGAACACGATCGTTTCGGGGATGAGAAGTATGAAAAAATTCTTCTTATCGAACAAAGCTGTGTGGTGTTCTTCATTCGATAAGCTCATCTTACTTTTTAAATGTGTCCTATTTTTATTAAAATTGTGAACTTTTTGTGTCTTTCTACTCTCTATACTACACTTAAAATGATTTGTAGTAAAGCTCATATCCGATTGCTTTTAAAAGCTGCGGCACTTCTCTGACATTCTTTCGGATAAATTCCTTGGTCTTGGAATCCAGCTCCTCATAAGGAACGATTTCCGGAGACTGCTTCAGCTCAGCGTCGAAGCTTCCGTACTTCCAGCCATCCTTCAGCTTCTCGATATTCCAGCGCTTATGCTCCATCTCGGCAACCTCCTCCAAAACCGGTCCGTAGAGCTCTGCAATAGTATCTGCTTCTCCTTCTACAACCGGCCGGATGCCGATATCTGTTTCATAATCCTCCAGCTTCTCTCCCAGATAACGGATCTGGGAACGGTAGCTTTCCTTGTAGTACTCATCCAGCTGATCCCAGTCAGCCATCTCCTCTTCTTCCCTGACCTTGGAAAGTGCCTCCTCATCAACACCCAGCTTTCTTGCCTCTTCCAGATGCTTCTGCCGGTAATTTTCATGGGCATTTTTGGCATAGATTTCCACCATGTCTCCCATGACCTGTTCAAAGGTCAGTTTTTGCTGAAAGTCCTTTACATCCAGATGAATATCCAGCTGCTCATCCAAGGGCAGGCAGGAAGGCGTAAAACGGTCTACATCAGACAGACGGCACATGGCCAGGATAAATTCCAAGGATCTTGCACCATGTCGGTAAATCGATACCCGAAGCAGAGCTGACAAAAGGGCTCTGGAAACATTGGCCTTGGAATCTCCATGGGTAAAGACGCCGGGAATATTTCTCTCCAGCTGTCCTCTCAAAATCATGGCTCTCCGGATAATGTGTGCCCGGTCTCTTTCATTTACCGGATTGATTCCCTTAATATTCAGGATGCCCTTCAGACGGCTTACAAAATCCATTCCCTTGATCTTGCGAAAACGCTCTGTCTCTTCCGGATTCTGTGGCAAAAATCCTCGGAAGGAAGAAGCGGTTC
Source organism: Oscillospiraceae bacterium (assembly GCA_963617415.1). GTDB lineage: Bacteria > Bacillota > Clostridia > Lachnospirales > Lachnospiraceae > RUG14243. Next base: position 6,050 of record CAVEOK010000071.1, on the reverse strand, counting down.
CACCGGCAAATACAAATACCGCACCCTTTATCGCATTGATCTTTCCCTTTATGGTGTATTCTCCGTCCTGCATGGGAGCGAGGAAATATTTCAGCCAGCCCCTGGACGTTCCATCCAGTTCAGAATCAAACTCATCGAAAAAGATCAGGGGAATCTGATCCTCAGCAGACTTTAATGCCTCATCCAGAGCTTCAAAAAGCTCGCCTGCCCCCTTATACTGAGAAACATTTAGAGAAAAAACCTTATATCTTCCGCAGGAAGCGGCTATCTGCTTCACGCCAAAGGACTTTCCCGAACCGGGAGGGCCAAAAACAGCAACAGACAATGGCTGCACCATCTCTCCCTCATCAGACGCATCATATCTTAGAATATAATCATCCAAAAGGGCCTTGATCGTATGATAGCTTTCGATTTCATCCCGATCAACCGTCGCCATTTTATTGAAGCGGCAGACCGGAACGTGCTCATAAAGCCAGTCTGCTCCGACATAAACGATCATTTCCGCAACCGAGAGATAGCCTCCCGGATAATTCTTGCAGTATTCATCCAAGATACAGAAGGGTGCAGCATCTGCAGCCAGAACCTTTAATGATCTATCCGGCAGCTCTATCCGGCAGACTCTGCCAGCCGCTTCCTCCTCCAGAAGCCTTTCATAAACCGGGAAAAGCTCGGCATCAACCTCCAAGGTCATATGCTCTCCCCGATTTGGTGTAAAGAGAAGAGACCATTTTCCTGCCTCTCTGATGAGTGCCCCTTCTTCATTCAGAAGAATAACCATATCCTGCCTCTGCCGAAGCACCCGCAGGGAATCATTCACTGCCAGCTGCAAGAGAAATTCGTCTACCGTTCTCTCATAGGAAATCCTCCTGCTGATAGGAAAATCCAGATTGCGAAGCTGTCTCATCAAAAGCATAGGAATATGCTCCTGATCAAAGGCTCTTTTTAAGGGTTTTCTCGGATTATATTCTTGAAAATCAGATTTATTCATCTGTATCACCTTCCTTCTCTGCTTAAAGGAAAAGCTGATCTATCCAACCTTTCCTCATTTTTTTATTATTTTAAAAAAGCCGGGGCAGATATGCAAGGTTTATAAATGTGTTAACAAATTGTTCATTTATTTTCAATACTCTGGACACATCCCTTTTGTAGAATAAGATCATCGAAAGAGATATCACTCATTCGAACTTTTTCATTTTTCAAATTTTTCATATTCCTCTTAAAGCAGTTACTCCTTGTAACTGCTTTTTTTATGATAAAAAGAGGGGCTAGAAGCCCCTCTCTCTCATTCATCATTCCTTATGCAGTTTCATCTGAGCTCTGTTTTTCGAAATAAATGGTAACCCCATCCATTGTCATAACAAGCTTTCCGTCTGTTAAAGTCATCTCCAGATCACCGCCGTCAATAGAAACGCCTGTATCGGTCTCCTCCCAGCTTCCGCTCTCCGAATCTCCATCTGAAGATACGGTGCAGCTTCCGTCTGCCTCAAAGGTAACCGTCGTCTCACCGACAATCTCATCCACCGACATTTCCAAACCGGCATACTCTGCAGTTGTTCCCTTCCAGGTACCGAGATACTGGCTGTCCTTGAACTTGGCTCCACACGCTGCCAGGCTAAGTAAGAAAGTCAGCAGCACAGCAAGCGCCATCAGCTTTTTTACAGTTTTCTTCATGGCTTCTCCTCCTTTGTAAAAATACGCTTTCATCCATTTCATAGGTACAACACCACAATTTCCTATGAAATAAAGATGCTGTTTATACTGTCATACTACGATATTCCCCTGCCCTTTTCAAGCCTTTCCGGGCTTTTCATCAATTCTCTAAATCAACCGGATCCCAGCCGCTGTCCTGATATGATTTGATCTTCAGATCATTTGCCTTAACATAAGCAGAAATGTAGTTCTTTCTTACTTCATTCACCTGCTCATCATTTCCGAATTTTGCCAAAAGTTCTTCATTTTCCTCACAAATCTGACGCAGGGACTCTGCCTCATCGCTGCCATCTTCTACCTGATCAAAGGAACTTACCTGATAGTCCTCTCCTTCCTTCGTCAGATGCATGCAGCCTCGGAAATTTCCACCGCTTTGTGTCTCAAGCGTATCTCCTTTCAGATCATAATTAAAGATATAGAACTCTCCCCATACTTTAATATCGGATTCATCACTGCTGTCCACCTGGTAAACAACCGGTGCCGGGATCGCAATTTCCGCAGGATCAAAATTTTCTGCATCCAACTTCATCAGCTCAGCAATGCAGGCTGTCATAATGCCGTCTTCTGCTGTCTCGCTGTCCTCTCCCTGATATTCATAAGCCGGAAGAGCTGCATCTGCAGATGCTTTTTCCGCTGCTGCGTCCGCCGTAGCTTCTCCGCTCTCCATAGTCGCTTCCCCTGTTGCTGCATTCGCACTTTCTGCTGCGTTCTCTATGGTCTTTTCTGCACTTCCGCATCCTGCCAAAAGCATACTTGCCAAAATTCCGGCTACAAGCAATTTCTTCATTTTCTTTTTCCTCCTTCAAGCTTTATAAGAATTCAGCCTTCCGGCTCTTTCTTTTTTCCTTACTTTTCCTCCGCAAGCTGCGTTTGAGAATCCTCTGCTCCTTCATCTTTTTCTTCTGCCTCAGCGGGTCTCACCTGCCTGCGTCCAAAATATATTACCAAAAGACAAGCAATAGCTTCAACAATAATCGCACACCAGCTGCTTTCTACACCAAATCCGGTATCATAGGCAAATCCGTTGGAAGCCTTTCCGGACAGACCAAACATAGAATAGCCTGATATGAATCCGCTGTTCGGCAGACCAAAGAGGAGATTCTGGGTGAAATTCCAAGCCGTATGCGCCGCCATGGGCAGCCAGATACTATCAAAATAATAGATGATCAGAGCATATAATATGCCGGTTACTGCAATTCCAAACAGGCCCAGATAGGTCACGCCGTCATTGCCCATATGCCCCATGGAAAAGAATACTGCACTGGCAACGACTGCAACCCTCGCATCATAACACTTTGCAATTCTCTGATAGGCAAAGCCTCTGTACATTGCCTCCTCATAAGAGCTTTGAATAAAAACAAAGAGGAAGAGGATCACAAGACGAATCGGTTCAAAGCAGGTAAAGCTTAGATGAATACTGCCGGTTAAAAGTGCCATCAAAATGCAGGCAAAATTCATGACAAATCCCACCAGAATACCGATCAGAAGCATCTTTAGGGTATTTCCCCTCTCTCCTGTCCATAGCTTCTTTAAATATTGACGCCAGGGCTTGACCAGGAGGCAGAAAGCAAGCAGACCGGCCCAGACAAAAATAAATTCCAAATACATTTTTCCCGCCTGAGCAGCCGCATCTCCCAAGATTGGCGTAATCACATGATAAAAGAAAATACCGACTATGGGCTTCAGCAAAAGCGTAAAGATCACGCCTCCTACAAGCTCAAGCAATATATAAGCAATGAGACAGGTAGATACTACGCCGCCCAGAATCTGCTTCTTCCCGAAGCTTCCTTTTTTCTTTTCTTCTTCCATTTTCTCTCCCTTCGATTTTCTCTTCACTCTAAGGAACGGCTGATACAATTACCTTCCCTGATTCGAAATTCACGCTGCTCATTATATCACAACTTTTCTTCCGGCATTTGTATGTCGAATCCCTGCTTTTGAAAATTTTTCATATCGCTCATATTAGTTTCATATAAATCTATTTTAAGCGGTGATTACAGCATGACACATTTTTCTTGAATTTTCAACGCTACACACATTTTTCCGGCTTTTCAACGTGCTTAAAAACACATTTTTCCGCAATTCTGTTATAGTTATAACGATATACTCGTATTTGAATTTTGCAAAAAACGCCCCCTGCATATAATGAAATTATAGGAATTAGGTTGAACGTTGTTCATAAAAAGGGGGTTAAATTATGACAACAAATACAAAGAGTAACTTTGGAGCAAAGGGCTGGCTTATGATCTTGGTCGCTGGTCTGATGTTCTATTTTTATGCAGGTATGTGCACCGACGGATTAAATACCCTGGTGTCGAATTTTGCGGAATTGAATCAGCTGGATGAAGCAGTTCTGCTGAGTGTAACCACGCCGGCCAGCTGGTTTGCCCTGCTTGGTGCCGCACTCAGTTCCTATCTGATCGCAAAATTAAAGACCAATCGCTGGGTAATGTTCATTTCCGCAATCCTTGGCGGACTTTGCTATATGGGTTATGGCATCGTACACAGTCTGGCAGGCTTTGTTATCTGTACTGCCTTTGCCGGCTTCTTCGGCATGAGCTATTGCTGGACCTGCGCAAATGCCTTAATGGCAAGCTGGTTTCCTACCAAGAAGGGACTGGCCTTAGGCTGGGCAACCATGGGACAAAATTTGTGTTCTGCCACCTTCGTCATTCTGCTTTCGGCCTTTGCCGGCTTTGCGGGCGTCAGCGGATCCTTCTATATTATGGGAGCTCTTTTGATCATCGCCGGTCTTTTCTCCTTTATCGTCATGAGAGATACACCGGAAGAGCTTGGCTGTGCGCCGGATAACGGAACGGTTGACCCGGCTATCATTGCAGCAGAGAAGAAAGCCATGGAAGAATACAATTCTCCCTGGAATGCAAAAACACTGCTCATGAATAAGCAGATCTGGCTGATCGGACTTGGTTACGGCTGCTTTATTATCTGTACCGTTTCCTGTATCAGCCGTCTGATTCCGAGACTGATCATGGCTGGCTGGGAAGCGCCGAAAGCAATTGCTTCCATGACCGTTGCAGCCATTCTCGGACTCTTCGGCAGCTATATCACCGGATGGCTGGATCAGAAAATCGGCACCAAAAAGGCTTCTATTGCTTTCGGTATCTGGTGGTTGGTTACCTTGATCAGCTGTGCAATACCAAGTAATAATGTCTATCTTCAGTATTTTACCGTATTGATGATCGGCTTTGCCATCGGCGGAATCGGCAATCTTTTCCCGTCTATGACTGCTACCCTTTTCGGACGCTATGACTTTGTCCGTGCTATGGGTGTTTTAAATCCGATCACTAATATCGTTCGTTCCTTTGCCTTTGTGATTCTCGGCTTTGGACTTGCCAAAACCGGCACCTATCATCTGGCCTATGCCATTATTGCTGTCATCTGCCTTATCGGCATCATATTGGTTGCAATGATAGATGAAAAGCCTATCGGAAAATAGCAGTTCTGCCTATTGTGAAGCGATTTGAAATCCTTTATATTAGGTTTTGAATAATTGAAACAATTGTGTTATGAAAAAGGAGATACGAAATGAGAAACCAAGCAGGCTCTTTAAAGAACAAGGTAGCCATCGTTACCGGTGCCAACTCCGGTATCGGAAAAAGAACCGCTGAGCTTTTTGCCGAAGAGGGTGCTAAGGTCGTTATGTGTGCCCGCCGTCTCGAAAAGCTGGAGGCCGTAGAAAAAGCGATTCGCGATGCAGGCGGAGAAGCCATTTCCGTAAAGGCGGATGTCAGCATTGAAGAAGACTGCATTCAGCTTGTGCAGACTGCCATTGATACTTACGGGAAAGTAGATATCCTCGTAAACAATGCCGGTATCGTTGATAAGCATCGCCCGATCACTCGCTGTGACAGTGATTGGTGGCATCATATCATTGCCGTCGATCTGGATTCTGTTTACTATATGTCCAGAGAAGCTCTGAAATATATGGAGCCTGCCAAGAGCGGATCTATTATCAATGTTTCTTCTATCGGCGGTGTTTTCGGATCAAGCGGCGTTTCCTACAGCAGTGCCAAGGCCGGTGTGATCGGCATGACCAAGAATATTGCTATTCAGTTTGCCGGAGAAGGCATCCGCTGCAATGCTGTTTGCCCAGGACCGACTCCGACCGAGCTCAATACACCGGAAGCCATCGCAACCTTTGACGGAGAATTTGCCGATAAATGCAACCGTCATATGGATATGAGCTGCGGAGAGGCAAGCGTTGAGGATCAGGCACAGGCCATCTACTTCTTTGCATCCGACATGTCCAAATCCATCACCGGCCAGTATCTGGTTGTAGATAATGGCTGCACCTTATAACTTATAGTATGTGATCATAG
>CAVEOK010000070.1:0-7814 GCA_963617415.1 Oscillospiraceae bacterium | reverse complement strand
CGGATTTTATAAAAAATTTACACATTGACAGGGTAGACTAAAACTATCTTATTAACGCCATTTGCAAAGGAAGTGGAAGCTGATATAGAAAATGCTTTTATCAGTGTTTCAACAAAATAAGAAAAAATAAGAAAAGAAAGGAAGAGAAGAATGGATGATAGCGGAAACTACCGGCATGAGCTGAAATATCAGATCAGCCGGTCGGATTACCTGGCAATCCGTCAGAGAGTCAGAACTGTTATGAAAAGAGACCCTCATGCAGATGCGAGTGGGATTTACGGGATACAAAGCCTCTATTTTGACAATTATCGGGATAAGGCACTTTTAGAAAAGCTGAATGGTATATCCCAAAGAGAAAAATTCCGGATTCGTTTCTATAATGAGGATCTGTCCTACATTAGCCTGGAAAAAAAGATAAAGAATAAGGAGCTTTGCAAAAAACTGGATGCCTCTCTGACAAAGGAGGAATACCAGAAAATTCTGCTTCAGCCGGGATCCTGGATGGCCGAGCACAAAGAAGCACTTGTTCGGGAATTGTATTACAAGATGCAGGTTCAGCAGCTTTGTCCCCGCGTCTTTGTCTCTTATCAAAGGGAGGCTTTTATCTATGAGGCAGGAAATGTTCGTGTAACCTTTGACTTTGATATTCGCAGCAGTCTTTTTCAAAGAGAATTTTTAAAGCATCCAATCTCGGATATTCCTGCAACAGAAAGAGAGAATGGGATGGTGATGGAGGTCAAATATGATGCCTTTTTGCCGGAGATCATACAATGTCTTCTACAGGCGGAGAATCTCAGGCAGACTGCTTTTTCAAAATATGCGACATGCCGGCGTTTTGGCTAAAATCTTGAAAATCTAAAAATTAGAGGAGAAAGAACAAATGACTTTTAATGATGTATTTAAATCCAGTTTTTTAGAGAGTGTATCGGAATTTTCAGTATTCGATACCATCCTTGCTTTGTGCCTGGCACTCTTGATCGGGCTTTTTATCTTTGTGATTTACAAAAAGACGCTGACGGGTGTCATGTATTCTGACAGCTTTGCTCTGACGCTTGTTGGTCTGTCTCTTGTTACGACCCTGGTTATCTTAGCAGTAACTTCTAATGTGGTTTTGTCTCTGGGAATGGTTGGCGCCCTTTCTATTGTCCGTTTTCGTACGGCAATCAAGGAGCCGGTGGAGATTGTCTTTCTCTTTTGGGCAATTGCAGTAGGTATTGTTCTGGGAGCAGGACTCATTCCTTTGGCCTTGATCGGCTCAGCCCTGATTGGTTTGATCCTGCTTTTCTTTGCAAATCGAAAGGTAAAGGATAATCCATATATTCTGGTGGTAAACTGCAGGGATGAAGAGGCCGAGTCCTTCCTCCGGGAGATCTTAAAGAAAGAGACGCAGCATTATATTACAAAATCCAAGACCATTACTACAGCCGGAATTGAAATGACCATGGAGCTTCGCAGCAAAAATGCATCTACCGCCTTTGTAAATCGGATCGCAGAGATTCCCGGTGTGGAAAATACGACTCTGGTTTCTTACAATGGCGAATACATGTCCTAAAGGAGAAAAGGGATGCTGGCACATAAACATATTGTAAAAATCATTGCAGGAATAATGGCTCTTGCTGTAGCCTGCTGCCTGCTTCTTCTGGCTTTTTCTGACAAGCTGACGTCATCTGCCGATCAGGGCATTTCCATGGAATATGAGGAAAAGCTTTTTAATACGGACAGCATAATCAGCATCAATATTCTCATGGATGAGGATGACTGGAATGATATGCTGGAGAATGCAATCGAGGAAGAATATTATGAATGCGATGTAGAGATTAATGGTGAAACCTTCTATAAGGTTGGAATCCGTCCAAAGGGAAATACCAGTCTTTCTTCTATTGCAAATGATTCGACCACGGATCGTTACAGCTTTAAGCTGGAATTTGATCATTATGTAGAAGGGCAGACCTGCTATGGACTGGATAAGCTGATCCTGAACAACAATTATGCGGATGCCACCAATATGAAGGAGGCACTGGTCTATGATATGTATCAGTTCCTGGGGGTGGATGCCTCCCTCTACAATTATGCCAGCATTTCCATGAATGGAAATTATAAGGGCGTCTATCTTGCTTTAGAAGGCGTAGAGGACAGCTTTGCCCTGCGTAATTATGGGACACAGAGCGGGCAGTTTTATAAGCCGGAGAGCACGGAAATGGGCGGCGGCATGGAGAATGGCGGTAATAACGGAGCGGATCTGAATTACAGCGATGACGATGCAGACAGCTATTCGACAATCTGGGACGGCGCCCTGAGTGATGTAAGCGACAGCGATAAAGAAAAGGTGATCACTGCCTTAAAAAATATATCAGAAGGTACAGATTTGGAAAGCTATATGGATATAGATAACCTTCTGGCTTATATGGCAGTGCATGTATTTTCTGTAAATGAAGACAGCTTGTCAGGAAACATGGCACACAATTATTATCTTTATGAATCAAAAGGCATGCTGAATCTGATTCCCTGGGATTATAATCTTTGCTTTGGCGGCATGGGTATGAATGGTGGGACAGATGCAACCAGTCTGGTAAACGATCCCATCGATAATGCCTTTTCCGGTACGAATTTCTTTGACACTCTGCTGGCAGATGAAAGCTATCATAGTCAGTATTATGCTTATCTGGAAAAGCTGGTGGAAGAATATGTGGAAGGCGGTGCTTTTGATGCTTTTTATGAGAGAGTACGCAGTCAGATTGATGACTTGGTGGAGAGTGATCCGACAGCCTTTTATTCCTACAGTGAATATGAAGAAGCGGCAGATACCCTCTATCAGATCGTGAAGCTGAGAGGAGAGTCTGTTCAGGGGCAGGTGGAGGGAAGCATTCCTTCCGCAGAGGAAGAACAGAAAAATTCGGATGCCTTAATCGATGCATCGGATCTGGATGTAAGTAGTATGGGCAGTATGAATGGCGGCATGGATGGTGGCGGCATGAATCCCGGCGGTATGGATGCAGCTGGAATGAATGCGGATGAAATGGATAGAAAAGAAAGGAATCCGGAGGAAAGCGGAGATGCCGGGTTTGATGATAGAGGAGGATCGGATATGGAAGAGCCGGATATGGCAGGAGCGGATGGACAAAAGCAAGAGGGCAGGCCAGGGCAAAATGAATCTATGCCTGGGCAGGATGGAGGCATGCCGGGAGGATTTGAAGAGTTTGCAAGTGGCGATGCAAGCGGAGATATGGGAGCAGCCTTTAGAGAGATAAGCGGAGAAAATTCCAATGCCGTCAGCCGGAGTGACTTGCTGATTTGCGGTATTTCCCTTCTGGTTTTGATCGCAGCCCTTGCCTTTGCAGCTTCCTATCATAGGAAGCCGAGGACAAGATAGAATTATTTTACACGAAAAAGATGAACCAGAATCAGACCAAGGAAGGCGCCGATCAAGGTTCCCAGTGTATTGAGCAGGATATCATCTACCTGAAAAACGCCGATTCGGAAGTAAGCCTGGGTAAATTCTGTCGCAAGGCTGCAGAAAAAGCCAACGCTTGTTGTCAGAATGACGCCGTAGCGGAACATCTTAAAGGTAAAGGGCAGAAGATAGCCCATGGGCAGGTAGAGAAGAATATTAAGCAAGACTTCTCTGGCCATAAAGGAGCTCTTTACATGGATAGAAGAAAGAACAGCGGAAAGATTGCCGCTGAAGATCTCACGAATGGTGTCGATCAGACCAAGATCCAAGTAAAAAGCACTTTTGAAGTCACTTCCGGGTTGAAGGATAATTGCAGAATCGGAAATAACTTCCCTGTTTAAAATGGTAAAGCTGAGATTGCCGAAGATATAGATGACAAAAATAGCAATGGATACCGCTCTTACCGATCCTCTTTTTCTGAAAAGGCAGAGAAAGATAGGAAGAAAGGTAACAAAGAGGAGAACGATCAAAAAGATAAAAAGTTCGCCCTCCGTAAAGAGATCCTGCATATGGTTGATCACTTTTGTAAGATTATTAGAAGCCTGTTCGAGCATAAGTGTCCTTTCTTAAGTATATTTTGCACCGCGATAGCGATGTGAGTCCATTTATCGCATCATTCTACGCTATCTTTTTCTGATATGCAAGGGGAGAAGGGCCAGGCTGAAATACAGGCTCAAAAAAAGGAAGCTTTGACACAGTTTATTTGTGTGAAAGCTTCCTTTTTTTGAGCGTTAGACGCTTATGTATAAATTTTATTCCTCATTTATGCCGGTGAAGGGAGCAAGCCTTGTCCGTAAGATTGGTCCGAGAATAGAGCTGATCACAATCTTGATCAGGTCAAGAAGGATGAAGGGAAGGACGCCTGCTGCTAAGGCTGCAGAGAGAGAGAGGTTTGACTGAACTGCCAGCCAGGCAGAGCCCAGAAGGTAAGCAATCCAGGTTGCAGCTTCCATAACGATAATGCAGGCGATCCTCTTCATATAGTGCTTCTTCAGGAAGAGACCGATGACAATGGCCATGGGAATAAAGCCGATCAGATAGCCCCCGGTCGGACCGAAGAGCTTCCAGGGACCGCCGGAGAAACCGGAAAAGACCGGAAGGCCGACCAGACCAAGGAGTAGATAGACCAGAAATGCGACGGTTCCTTTTTTGGTGCCCAGGACATACATGGTGATGTAAATGGCGAAGTTTGTAAGAGAAATGGGAACCGGTCCGATGGGAATGGAAAGAGGTCCCAGAATACAGATGACTGCCGCCATAAGAGCTGTTGTTGTCATAAATTTTACTTTATTGTCTTTCATTTTTTATCCTCATACCTTTGCTTTAAAGTACCTTTTCCATTTGCTTTCTTGTTTCCTCGGAAACCGGATGGCGTTTGGTCAGGCGATAGCGGTTTTCAAATCTTTCCTCATCCGGCATTAGCCAGTCAGGCGTCGCATCCAGATTTAGATCATGCAGCATTTTCCGGTCACTTTTGATGGTTGAACCGCTGGTGGTCAGCATGTTTCCGGTAATGCTGGCATTAGCTCCGCTCGTGAAGGAATTGATGCCGTTATCTTTCATAAGAGCCCGTCCGCCGGCCAGACGGATATCTGCTTTTGGATTAATATAGCGGAAAAGGGCGATTGTTCTTAAAATCTCATCCTCGCTTAAGCGGGGCAGACCCTCCAGGGGTGTACCGGGGATGGGCATAAGAGAGTTAATGGGGATGGAAGCGACCTCCAGCTCCTGAAGGGTAAAGGCCATATCGATCCGATCCTCCCAGTCCTCACCCATGCCGATAATGCCGCCGGAACAGACACAGAGTCCCTCGGCCTTGGCACGCCTGATATTTTCCAGCTTTTGCTCGAAGGTGTGGGTGGTACAGACATGAGGAAAAAAGCGTCTTGAGCTTTCGATATTGCAGTGAATGCTGGTTACGCCGGCAAGATGAAGGCGATGCAGCTGCTCAGCACTTAAGAAACCCAGAGAGCAGCAGAGCTCGATATCCAATTCCTTATCCATGCGCTCGAAGGCCGAGATGATTTTCTCAAATTCCTCATCTGTTGGGCCGAAGCCGGAGTTTACAATGGAGAAGCGGTCTACCTTTTCCTCCTGATTGGCTTTGGCAGCGGCAAAGATAGTGTCTTCGTCAAGCAGCTCGTATTCCTCGCAAGAGCTATGATGGTGGGCTGACTGGGCACAAAATTTGCAGTTCTCACTGCATCTGCCGGATCTGCCGCTGATAATGGTGCAGAGATCAACATTGTTGCCGCAGAGCTCCTGTCGGATCCGGTTTGCACCCGCTCTCAGTTCATCCAGATCAGCCTCCAGAAGTAAAGAAATATTATCCTTTGGGCTGAGCCTGTAGCCGTCTATAATGGCCGAGGCCATTTCGCTTACATTGTCAAAATTCATTTTCTTTTCTTTTGCTCCTATATCTATCGCATCGCGATAGCAGAATTGTTATTTGCTGAGGATAGTATAAAAAAGTAGGAAGGTATTGTCAACCTATATAAATATACGGGTTGACAATAGAAAATAAAGGGAAGACCTATAGTGGATAATTGATTATGAGAAAACTCTCATTTTTCTGTCATGTGATTCTCATTTTCCTTTTTTATCATGTGATAAGGTCAAAAGTAGAAAGGGAGTTTTTTTGATGAGAGTTTTGATTACAAGTGACTGGTATAAGCCGGTGATTAACGGAGTAGTGACTTCGGTAGATAATCTGTGCAGGGGTTTGACAGAGCTGGGACATGAGGTGAAGATTCTGACCCTGTCCGGAAGTATTTCTTCAAAAAAAGAAGGAAATGTTTATTATGTGGGCTCCATCAGTGCAGGCATGATCTATGAAAATGCCCGCCTGAAACTGATGCTGCCGGGACAGTTTCTGGAGGAAATTCGAGAGTGGAGGCCGGATGTGATTCACAGTCAGTGTGAATTTTCTACCTTCAGCATTGCCAGAGAGCTGGCAAGAGAGTGTCAGATACCGATCGTTCATACCTATCATACTATTTATGAGGACTATACCCATTATTTTTGTCCCAATCATACAGTGGGAAGAAAGCTTGCGAGACTTTTTTCCAGATGGATTTTGTCAGATGTGGAAGGGGTTATCGTACCTTCCGGGAAAATCCGTTCTCTTTTGGAAACATACGAAATCGGAAAGCCAATCTATGAGATTCCCTCAGGAATTGATATGGAAGAGCTGAGAAGAAAAGAGGATAAAAGAAAAGCAATCAGAGCTTCTCTCGGAATCGGAGAGGAGGAGTGTATTCTTCTTTATCTGGGACGGATGGCAAAGGAAAAAAATATTGAGGAGCTTCTTAGCTTCTTGGTCAGGATGGATCCGGGGCAAAGATTGCTTCTGGTTGGGGACGGTCCCTACCGGGAAAAGCTGGAGAAAATGGCAGAAGAGAAGGGGCTGTCAGGCCGGCTGATCTTTACCGGAATGATCAATCCGAAAGAGGCGGCAGACTACTATTCAGCAGGAGATATCTTTGTTTCTGCATCGAAGAGCGAGACCCAGGGGCTGACCTATATGGAGGCTATGGCCTGTGAGCTGCCCTTATTGTGCAGGGCAGATGCCTGCCTGGATAAGGTGATCCGGCCGGGGGAAAACGGACTCCTTTATGATACGGAGGAAGAATTCCTGCAGGAGCTGAAAAGGCTGGCAGAAAATCCGGAGCTTCGGAAGAGACTGGGATATGCGGCAAGATGCAGTGTAGAAAAAAAGTATTCCAGGGAGGCTTTTGCAAAAGCCTGTGTCAGGGTTTATCAAAGAACATGCTGTGAGATCGGGACGGAGCCTTATCGGCAGAGGTGTGGCTATGACATTAAAAAAATGGTGTAATCTGATTTCCTGGACAGGGATGGGCCTTATGCTTCTTCTCTGTCTTTACTTATGGAAAAGGGGAGTCTTTTCCTCTCAGGAAAATATGCAGAGCTTTGTGACGGGCTTTGGAATCACGGCCGGCCTGATCTTTGTTCTGATTCAGATCGTGCAGGTAGTGATCCCGATCATTCCGGGCGGAGTCAGCTGTCTGGTCGGTGTTATTATGTTTGGAGCCAAAATGGGTTTCATTTATAACTATGTGGGAATCTGTATCGGATCCATTCTTGCTTTTTTGATTGCAAAAGCCTATGGAAGGCCTTTTTTGGAGAAGCTTTTTGAGGAAAAGCAGTTACAAAAGTACGAGAGCTGGACCCAGAAAAAGAACCGTTTTGCCAAACTTTTTGCTCTGGCGATTTTCTTCCCTGTGGCACCGGATGATTTTTTGTGTTATCTGGCAGGAACGACCAGTATGGATCTGAAAACTTTTACGACAATCATTCTTTTGGGAAAGCCGGCATCCATTGCAATTTACAGTATGGGACTGGC
>CAVEOK010000069.1:0-8038 GCA_963617415.1 Oscillospiraceae bacterium | reverse complement strand
GCTGAGAGAGGCAGTTCGTTTTCTAAAGAAGATGGATAAGAAGCATAGAAGGTACTATAACTTCTTTGGCGGTTCTGACTGGGGCACTCCGGAGAATTATGATCTTTGTATCAACAGTGCGAGCTATGGCATAAAGGAAACGGAGAATCTGGTACTGAAGCTGCTGAATGATAAGCGAGAAGAGGCATAAGATATTATTTTCTATGAATGGGCTGAAGCTTATGCGGCTCAAACAGTTGCTCCGCTGGAGCTGCTAATGTGCACGTCATTACGAAAGCCTTGCGAATTGTCACTGAAAGAATTCATCAGGACTTTGTGCCTGCTATTATTAGAGCAGTATTTTTCTAGAAAAAAAGAAGCATATTCCAAAGCTAATAATTGGAATATGCTTCTTTTTTTTATGGTGCTTCATTATTAATATTAATGTGCGAAACGCAATTTTTGTGTAACCTTCCAGGTGAAATGCTGATCCAGCTTTTCGCCGACAAGACCGATGCATTTGCCCATGGTAAAGGCAGCAACAACAGTGCCGATGCCAAGGCCCTTGATCTGATGAATTCCGATAAAGGTGATCAGGGCAGTGGTAGCTAGGCAGATCACGTCAAAGGAGATCTTTACCTTGGAATACTTGAAGTTCTTGATCACAGATAATTCTCTTGGAAAAAGATCTGTAGGAATGATGGGAAGTCCGCAGCGGTTGGAAAGTGCAATTCCGAGAGAAATCATCAGGTAGCTGATCACAAAATAACAGATTCTTGCCAAGGGTGTATATGGCAAAATGGAGATCCAGCTTTCGTAAAAATCCAGCATCATACTGAAGGCAAAGCCAACGACGAAGCTGAAGAGATATTCCGGAACAAAGCGCCGTCTCATTATCATGAGCGAGGCAATCAGAAGAGCCTGAAAAATATAGGTCCAGGTTCCCAGGCTAAGTGAGGGAAAGACCTCTGAAAAAGCATAGGGAACGCTTGAAATTGCTGATATGCCGGAGCCGGAATACAGCATCAGAACAACACCAAAGCTGTTCATTAGAATAACGATCAACAGGGCAAGCTCTCCCCGAAATACGTGTTTCGGATTTTGCGAACAAATATCTTCCATGATAATCCTCCAAAAGTATTTTTTCCTGAGCTCCTATTATAGCACAAAATAAAATATTGCAAGGGCCATCTGAAAAATCAGTGGGAGGAAAAAAGCGTCTTCAGACACTGCAGCAGACCAAGAGGCTTGCTATCCTCCTCTTCCGGCAGATTGGGAGATTCATGAATGAAATAGTCCTGAGAGTCGAAGAGGACAGCACTGTGTTTTCTGCAGTAGCTGCCGTCCGGAAGCATGGTGCTGGCCTTTGCGGTGTCCCGCATCTGGGATTCTAAGATCCAGCGGAGATGATCACAAAGGTGAGGCTGATGAACCGGGCAGGCAATTTCCACTCGTCTGTTCAGATTTCTGGTCATAAGGTCGGCAGAGGAAATATAAAATTTGGCAGAGCTGTCCCTGCCGAACTGGTAAATTCTGGCATGTTCCAAAAACTGTCCGACAATGCTGGTGACATGAATATTTTCAGTTTCGCCTGTAATTCCGGGGAGAACACAGCAGATGCCACGGATGATCAGCTGAATCTCAACGCCGGCGGCAGAGGCTTCTGCCAGCTTATTAATGATGTCACGCTCAGTGACGGAATTTGCTTTGATGCAGATATAGCCTTTTTTCCCGAGACTGATCTGCTGATCAATCTCCCGCAGAAGCATGGATTTAATACCATAGGGAGAAACACAGAGCTGTTTGTATTCTCCGTCAAGTTTATTGACCAGCATATTTCGGAAGAAGGCAGAAGCGTCTTCACCGATTGCAGAATCTGAGGTCATGAGACTCAGATCGGTATACATGGCGTTTGTTTTTTCATTATAATTGCCGGTGCCGATTTGGGTAATATAGCTTGTCTTATTGTGAGCACGCAGGGTAATGAGACAGATTTTGCTGTGACATTTAAAGCCCTCTGCACCATAGATTACCTGACAGCCGGATTCTTCAAGCATTTTGGACCAGGCCAGATTGTTTTCTTCATCAAAGCGGGCACGAAGCTCCATCAGAACAAGAACCTCCTTGCCATTTTCCGCAGCTCGGCAGAGGGCCTGGGCGATTTTGGAGGAAGAAGCCAGACGGTAGATGGTGATCTTGATAGAAAGGACCGAAGGATTGTCTGCCGCTTCATTCAAAAGCTTGAGAAATGGCTCGACGGAGTCATAAGGATAGAAAAGGAGACGGTCTCTTTTCTGGATTTGACTGATCATGGACTGATCCTTCCGCAGATCAGCAACATAGCGAGGCTGATGATCCGGGTAGAGAAGTCTCTGGGATATTTCCTTTGGCAGTTCTCCGATGAGGCGGAAGACATAGCTCATATTCAGAGGGCAGTTGTCCACAAAGATATGATCGGAGGTAGTTCGAACCAGATCAGAAAGGCTTTTCTGAAACTCTTTGGAAACAGAACTGCTCAGCTCCAGGCGGACAACGGCAAGATGATCACGCTGTTTTAAGAGCTTCTTCATCTGACGGCGGAAATCCTCTTCATTATCATCAAATTTTTCATCATCAAAACTGATATCTGCATTTCTTGTTACGCAGATGACGCAGCTTTCCTTTACGGAATAGGCTTCAAACAGAGTCGGCATCCAGCGTAAAAGGATGTTTTCTGTTCTGACAAAGCGCTTTCCGTCGGAAAGCAGGAGAAGGGGCGGCAGTGTTTCCGGCAAAGGAAGGATACCGATAGCCTGATGTCCTTTTTTGTCTTCGAGCAGAGCGGCTGTGTAGAGTCCCTTGTTGATAAAGTGAGGCACCGGGTGATTGGGACCGATCAGAATAGGAGACAGGATTGGCAGAAGCTCTGATTTAAAGAAACGGTTGACCAGCTTCAGGTCTTCAGCATCCAGAGCCTCCGGCAGAATGTCCTGAATGCCGCTCTTGGAGAGCTCCTCCATAACAGCGGAGTAAATCTGCTTTTTCATGGCCAGAAGACCCGGAACGGTATGATAGATCTGCTCGAGCTGTTCAGCTGGTGTCCAGCCACTTTTATTATCCCTGTCATTTGGTGTCATGCGGGCCAGGTCAAAGAGACTGCCAACACGTACCATGAAGAATTCATCCAGATTGCTGGAAAAGATAGAAACAAATTTCAATCTCTCCAGGGCAGGAACGGCGGGATCTGCTGCTTCCTCCAGTACACGCTGGTTAAAACGTAGCCAGCTTAATTCCCTGTTTTGTGTGTAACGATATTTTTCCTGAGTATTCTTTGGCATAATAACCCTCCCGGATGCCATATTTGTAAAGTTTCATTTTCTATTCCAGAAAAGAGCACGCTTGTGCGTACTGTGTACATTCTTGTCTGATATACCAGTAATAAAGCATAAGAGAAGGGTGTAAAGTATGCGACCTATGCAATGTAAAATAAATGTAAAATCAGAAAAAGGGAGTTTTGCCGGTGAGAAGAAAAAAGTAAAGGAAAAGGAACATTGGTGAAAAATTTGTGAAAAACTGCAGGAATCGATTCTATTTTTGGAGTTATAGTGCTATGATATTTAGTAGTTTTGTATAACTAAGAAAATACCGAGGAGAGCAGATTTCCTCTGGTTTTTAGGAGCAAAGAATGCATAAGAAAAAATTATTGGCAGGACTTTTATGTGCACTTCTGGCCTTTTCTTCTGCGAATTCCGCCTTTGCGGAAGCGCTTGCAGAGGGAAATGTTTCATTAGAAGAGCAGACAACAGAAGGTCAGGATACACAGACAGGTTCTGATACAGCGGACAGCAATACAGATACAAGTTCAGAAAATAGCGAAAAGACAGAGGATACTGGTAAAATCGATCAGGGAGAGAGCCAGGGCAAGGCGGATCAGAGTCAGACTTCAGCTGAGAACAAGACGTCTGCGGCAGATTCTTCGATATCGGACAAGACAGAAAGCAGTAAGAATTCTGACAGTGCGAACAGCAGTGGATCAACAGAAGCTGAAGCTACAGAAGAAAATAAGTCAGCAATTTCCGAGGCGGCAGAGGAAGAAGAAAAGGCATTGGAGGAAGGCTCTTACGAAGCATGGAAGAAGGCAATTGAGGAGTCAACCAAGACCAATGAGGAACTTCTTGCAGAGCAGAACATCAGCCATGTAGAAAGCCATGCAGAAGATTTCCGTTTCTATCAGGTAAAAGAACAGTATGCTTTTGCAAAGGAAAAGCTAAGGGCTTACAGTGCCTGCTCAGAAGATGCTGATGTAGTTGGAAGTTTGGAAGAGGGCGGCCTTTGCTATATTCTTCAGGAAAAGGGAGACTGGCTTTATATTGAATCCGGAAATGTCAGAGGATATATTCAATCTGCTTCTCTTGTAGGTGAGAAAACAGCGGATTATATTTATGAAGCCTTGAAAGAGAAGGCAGCAGAAGGAAATATCGATGTGCGGGAGCTGGCAGAACTTGCAGAAGAAAGCTGTCCCTGGTATGAGAATGCAGCCTATGCTGATTATAAGGGAACAACAGAAAATCCGGTGATCGAGAAGAAGTATGCGCTGGTAACAGCCGACGATGCAAAAATCTATGAGGAGACCAGCACAGACAGCAGGAAGGTTGGCAGTCTGAAAAAAGATTCGCTAGCCTATGTGATACAGGAAGTTGATCAGGATTGGCTTTATGTTGAATCTGCAGATGTCAGAGGCTTTGTTTCAAAAGCAGATCTGGATGATTCCCAGCAGGTTCAGGAAGAGGTGACAGAAAAAGGAGAGGATTCCTACGAGCTGGCCAATGAGCTTGTGGAGCCTTCTGAAAACAAGGCACTCTATTATAGTAAAAGCTCCATTCAGGAGGGATCTCCCTATCTTTCAATTCGTCAGGAACTTTTGGACTATGCCAAGCAGTTCCTGGGAACTCCGTATATCTTTGGCGGAACTTCTCTGACAGAGGGGTGTGACTGTTCTGGCTTTGCCATGGGCATTTACGAACATTTCGGATATTCCTTGCCGAGATCCTCTGCTTATCAGTCTACCGCAGGGACACAGATTCCGGTATCGGAGGCACAGCTCGGCGACCTGATTTTCTATGCAACGAATGGAATCGTTCATCATGTAGTGATTTATCAGGGAGAGGGCAGGACCGTAGAAGCCAAGGGAACAGGCTATGGTGTCTGCGAGAGCACAGTAGAATCCAATGCCGTCTGGGCAGTAAGCATCCTGCAGGATGAGCTGGATGAAAACTATATCGGACAAGCAGAATAGAAAAAGAAATTCATAAGTAAGAGCAGAAAGCACTGCAGTAACGAAGTTTTAATCGTTGCTGCAGTGCTTTTTTGTCTTGCAAGCAAATGTTGATCACGACCTACCGAATATTAGGATTGACTAACGGGGGGGGGGGGGGGTGCGTGCTAGCCTGATTAAATAAAGATATTTAAAGTGTATAACTGCGCATATTTTTATGGAAAAATCATGCGGTACTGAAATCCCCCCAATATATTTCAATTGAAGCAGCATGTCTGTTTCATATCGCATTTCTATATAGAACTGTAGCTTTAATGTTTAGTCAAAAATTAAAGAAAGGACAAAAAAATGAGAGAGAATGGTTTGAAGAGAAGAGCTTTATCATTTCTTCTTGCATTTACCATGGTGTTCAGTTTGTGTACCAATTTCAATCTGACTGTAAATGCAGAGACTGACTCTGAGGCTGATACAGCAGCTCAGTCTACGACAGAAACCCCTACTTCTCCCGAGGATTCAGAGGATTCTTTGCAGAATACGCCTGCGACAGTATCTGATGGCTTTTCGGTAGATGATTCGACACCAACGATATTGGGTGGTGCGAATCCGGTTAACCATGACCTTTCCGCTTACCTGAATTGGGAAGGAGAGAATGCTTCTTCCATCAAGATAAACGGTACAGAACTGAAGGAAGGCGAGATAACAAAGGTAGAAGCTGGTTCAACGGTTGAGATTGTATTGGGATGGACATTCACAGATAACCAGGAACCAAGTTCGGAGAGTGATGTATTCACTTACACCATCCCGAATGGAATCAATATGGCATCCAAAACAGGAACCCTGTATTTTGGAGGTCAGGATGTTGGTACTTATGTGATCGATGGAAATACCATCAGTCTTGCATACACCAGCAAGAGCTTCTTTGAGGAATCTGAGCGAGGCGGTAAAATAAGTGTTACAGGAACCTTGACACAGGATATCATTAATGAAGCAACAAAGGATTCCTATACCTTTTCTTTCCCGGCGAACAAGAACTTTACCATTGACATGGATAAGGATCATTCAAAAGATGCTGTAACGGTTACAAAAAAGAGTGCTAAGCTGGATACTTCAAAAGGCTTGGATAATCTGACTGCCGATTTCGTGGTAGAGATCAAGACAGTCGGAGAATATCAGAATGTGGTATTCCAGGATGAGATGGGATCTTATCTTTCTCTGAATGGTGATGTTAGCTTTTATACAGATGAGAGCTGCAGCACTCCTTATACAGGAAGCGTAACAAAGACCTCCGATCAGCCTTCGAATGGATTTAAGTATACCATCGCAGAGCTTGCGGATCAGACCATTTATGCGAAATATACGGTTAATGTAAATAAGAAGATTTACACGATTACCAGTATTTATGATACGAACCAGACAAATCCTATCACAAATACTGCTAAAGTAAAAACCGAGGATGGCAAGGAGAATTCCTCTTCAAACAGGGTAGAATTCGATCCCCGCACCTGGGTTGTGAAGAAGGGCAGCTATAATGCGACAACAGAGCAGATTGACTGGACGATCACCATCAACAAGGGCGGTAACTTTGATATTTCAGGAACGACTTTGAAAGATGTGCTTAGTGACAGCAGTTGCAAGTTGGTAGAAGGTTCTTTTAAAACAAATATCAGTGGCTTAACCTATGATCAGCTGACGGCAGGGACTTATGTCTTCCCAGAGGGTTCAACAGGTGAGTACACCATCAGCTATTCAACAACAAAGGGCAGCACATCTGATACATCTGCAGTAACAAAGAGCAATACGGCCACGGTAAATCCATGGGGTGATTCCTCTGAGATTTCCGGTAAGGCAGATGTATCGATTGGAGAAAACTGGGATTATGTAGATAAGACTTGTCTTACTACAGGAAATTCACAAACTGTAAAATGGCAGATCACGGTTCATGTTCCGAAGACAGGCATTGACAATCTGGTAGTTTCGGATGTAATTCCGAGTGGTATGAGTTATGTAGAAGGAAGCTTTGCTCTTACAAGCGGATTTTCCGGAGATGTGACAGTTGCAGAAAATCAGTGGAACAAGGGTACCTATGAATTCACCTTTGGAAAGATTGAAGGAACAGGTCAGGCCTTTGATATTGTATTTACTCTGCAGACAAAGATTGATCAGCTGCCGTCATCTACAACGACTTATACAAATTATGCCACTGTAAATCATGTACAGGATAAGGCTTCCTATGAGTATAAGGCAGAGAATTATTTGGAGAAGTCGACAAATAACGGAAGTATTACAGACGGAAAGATGAACTGGTTTCTTCATGTAAAGCATCTTCCGGAGAATTCAAAGTCAGCAGTGATCACAGATATCCTGCCGGATGGAATGTCTTATGTGGAAGGATCCCTGAAGACTGCAGATCAGCAGTGGTGGGGATATGATGAATCTACGGTACATCCCTCCGGTGTAAATCCAAGTGATATTGCAGTTTCTGTCAGCGGAAATAAAATTACCTTTACCCTGACAGGTACGGCACTCAGCTATGCACAGAAGAATGACAATCTCTGGATTCGTTATACAACAGAAGAAAAGCTGAGCATTTCTGATGCGGGAACGACAAAGACTTATAAGAATGAGGCACATATTACTGTAGATGATGTTAGCTTTCCTTCTGTAAGTGCAGAGGTAACGCACAAGATCGATAAAGAGACTTTTATTGATAAGTATTCAGAATACAATGCAGATACAGCTCCTTATGTAAACTATACCATCACAGTAAATGAAAAAGGCTTCAAGCTCTCCAGTGATAATCAGCTG
>CAVEOK010000068.1:0-8122 GCA_963617415.1 Oscillospiraceae bacterium | reverse complement strand
ATACGGCTGAGGATAATAAATATATCTTTGTGCTTTATCTGGCGGTAAATGACTGGATCAGATCAAAAGGTTATGGCACTAAGATGATTGACTGGCTGAAACAGAATACAGAAAAAATCATTGTTTTGAATGTTGAAGCAATCAATCCTTCTTCGGAAAATGCTTTGCAGAGAGAAAAGAGGATTTCTTTTTATAACAGGAATGGGATTCTTGATACGGGGTGTAGATTTACTGATGAAGACGAAACTTATTTTGTGTTGGCATCTGACATTAAGCACTTTGATATGAAAGAGTACGAAATGCTCCTGAGCAGATTTTCTTTTGGAACATATAAAAACCAGATCGAAATTATGGTATAAAGAGACAGGCTGCAGATGAAATGTACAGACGGAAAAACGCGTTTTGTGATATACTAAGGAAATGCTGTTTGAAGCAGCATTTCCTTAAGTGCTTTATCTTAAAGCATTTTATCCGAATAGCAAATAAGGCAAAAAAAAGACATAACAAACATACTTTATCAAGAAGCTGGAGAAAGAAATGAAAAAGATCAAAACAAAGGACGCCGTAGGACAGGTTCTCTGTCATGATATTACCGGCATCGGAAAGGATTTTAAGGGGCCGGTTTTTAAACGCGGACATGTGATTCAGGAGGAGGATCTGGAAAGACTCTATGACCTGGGCAAGCAGAATATCTTTGTCTGGGAAGAAAATGCCGGTGAAATCCACGAAGAGGATGCCGCCTTAAGACTTGCGGAAATTTCCAAAACCGAGGGTGCCAGCTTTACCGGTCCATCTGAAGGAAAGATGGTACTTACAGCCGACAGAGCAGGCATGCTTCGTGTCAATGTGCCGCTTTTGAACCAGATCAACTCCATCGGAGATATTACCATCTCAACCCTGCCGGATCACTATCCCTGCCACAAGGGCTCCAAGCTGGCTGCCATGCGCATTGTGCCCCTGGTTACTCAGGAAAGCCAGATTATTAAGGCAGAAGAGCTGGCAAAGCAGTCTGACCGACCTTTGATTGAATTTATTCCCTATACCGATAAGAAAATCGGCATTATCATTACCGGAAGCGAGATCTATAACGGAAGGATCGAAGACCTTTTCGAAGCAGTAATCCGAAGAAAGGCTGCTCAGTATCCGACGGAAATCCTTGGATGCACCATCTGCGATGACGATCTGGATATGCTGAATCAGGCAATCGCCTCTTATCTGGACAAGGGTGCAGATATCATTATCATGACCGGCGGCATGTCTGTTGATCCGGATGATCTGACACCAACCGCTATCCGTCAGTCCGGTGCAGAAATTGTTCGCCACGGCACACCTTCTCAGCCCGGCAATATGCTTCTGGTATCCTACCTGAAGGATACTGCTATTATCGGTGTTCCGGGCGCAGCCGTAAGACAGCCGACGACGACCTTTGACGTTATTCTTCCGCAGCTGATGACCGGTATCAAGCTGTCCTATGAGGATCTGGTCCATCTTGGAGACGGCGGCTTCTGCCAGAGCTGCGGTACAGAGGCCTGTCAATGGCCAAACTGCACCTTCGGCAGATATTAGAAATATTTTTAGATAGAAGGTACACTTTATATGAAAGATGGATTTCAAAGGCAAATTTCCTACCTGCGTCTATCCATTACCGATCTCTGCAACCTCCGCTGCCGCTACTGTATGCCGGAATGCGGCATAAACAAGAAGGATCACAGCCAGATTCTCACTCTGGAGGAAATTGCCGAAATCGTTGCAGCATCTGCCCGCTTGGGCATCAAAAAGGTTCGGATTACCGGAGGGGAACCTCTCATCCGAAAAGGCCTTCCCTCTCTGGTCGAGCAGATTGCCTCTATAGATGGGATTCAGGAGATTGCCATAACAACAAACGGTCTCCTCCTGGAGCAAATGGCAGAGGATCTTGCCAAAGCAGGTCTGCATCGTGTGAATATTTCTTTGGATACGCTGAAGGAAGATAAATTTCAAAGCATGGCAAGAGGCGGATCCCTGCAGCAGGTTCTTGCCGGTATCCAGGCTGCCAGAGAAGCAGGACTTGGGCCTATTAAGATCAATACCGTTCTGATCGGCGGCTTTAATGATGATGAAATTGCGAATTTTGCCGAGCTGACAAGAGAAGATGATATTGAGGTGCGCTTTATTGAGCTGATGCCTCTGGGACCGGCGGCTTCCTTTCCGGAAGGTTCCTTCCTTCCCTGTGAGAGTGTTCTGCAAAGGCTTCCCAGCCTGATTTCCTGCGGCAACAGCGGTGTTGCAAGACTCTATCAGCTGCCTGGTGCAAAGGGACGGATTGGCCTGATCACACCCATCAGTCATGATTTTTGTCAGACCTGCGACCGGATTCGTCTCACCAGCGACGGAAAGATTAAGCCCTGCCTCCATTCCGATACAGAAATTCCCCTTCGGGGACTTCACGGGGATGATCTCCTGCAAAGACTGGCAGAGTCCATCGGCCAGAAGCCGGAGCATCATCCGGAATTTATTTCCGGACAGGCAAGCGCAGGAGGGCGCAGTATGAACCGAATTGGCGGTTAAGCCCTGCTTTTTACGAGAGATAAGGAGCAAAGCGTTTTGCTCGCGAAACGCTCGCACCGAGTGCGGACGCTTACAACATATTTTCTTTTCGCGCAAGCGGAATGCGAGAGCACTATTTTCCTTTACGCATCAAGTTTACATAACGCCGTATGATAAGCAATCGTAAAAGCAACATAGCAAAAATGAAAGAACAGTAATAAATAACAAGAAGAAGAGGAAACGCTATGATTTATTCAGCAGCAGTTATTACCATCAGTGATAAAGGCAGTGTCGGAGAAAGAGAAGATACTTCCGGACCGGCTCTTTGCCAAATGTTAGAAGAGGCCGGCTATGCGGTCACAGAAACAGATATCCTTCCGGATGATTATGACAAAATCCGTGAAAAGCTGATCTGCCTTGCAGATGAAAAAAAGTGTGCCCTGATCCTGACAACAGGAGGCACCGGTTTTTCCAAGCGGGATGTTACACCTGAGGCAACCCTTTCTGTCCTGGAAAAGGAAGCCCGCGGCATTCCGGAAGCGATGCGCTATGCTTCCCTTCAGATTACACCCAGAGCCTGCCTATCCAGAGAAGTTGCAGGTATCCGTGGAGAAAGTTTGATCATCAATCTGCCTGGAAGCAAAAAAGCATCTACAGAAAATTTAGCGGCAGTTTTAGATTCTCTTATGCACGGAATCGATGTATTAAGAGGAAATACGCACGACTGCGGAGAGGAGCATCATCACCATCATGGCTAAGATATTAGCGGTTTGCACCAGCGAAAAAAAAGGTGTACTGAAAACACCGGTTGAAAAAATTCACCTTCTTCCCAATCACGGAATTGAGGGCGATGCCCATGCCGGAAACTGGCACAGACAGGTCAGTCTTCTGGCGCAGGAGAGTGTGGATACCATGCAGAAGAGCGGCATCAAGATTCAGCTGAAGCCGGGCGATTTTGCTGAAAATATTTTAACAGAAGGCATCGAGTTGAAGGCTCTTCCTATCGGAACAAATCTTCAGATCGGAACTGCTGTCTGTGAAGTAACACAGATCGGCAAGGAATGTCATAAGGACTGCGCCATCCGCCAGCAGGTAGGAGACTGCGTCATGCCCAGAGAAGGTATCTTCGTAAAGGTCCTTTCCGAAGGCTATGTCTGTCCGGGCGATAGTCTTACGATTCTTTGAGATTCTTCGATTAGTCACTTCTAACGAAATACACTTGCAATTATTTTATATTTTTGGTATGCTACCCTCAATTGAATAATTTACTCCGATCCTTTTGACCTAAGGCATTCCTGTACATATGTGATTTGCTATGGTAACTGGGACGGGATTTCTGGAAATCCCCGGGGTAGCTGAGGAAACGAGGCTGCCTTCCATATTTGAAAAGGAGCAAAAAAGCAGCATAAGAACCTATTGCTGTCTATTGCTCTGCAAGAATATTTGCAGAGCTTTTTTATTTCACAGAACAGAATACGGCGTTTCACGCAGGCTGCGCATTCTTGCGGATTTTTCTTATCTCATAGGAAGAGATCGCAGATCAGATCCGCAGCTTTTTCATAATCTGTAAGACTGTATTGCTTTGCCTCTGTTTGAACTGTTTCATCCGTGAATACAGCCAGAAGAGAGTCATCTGTATGAACCAGTGGCTTTCCGTTGGCCTTCCGATGAATCTCAAGCTTTGGCAGATCACCCAGCTTGTAGCCTTCTACAAGGATTAAATCACAAGCGGGCATAGCAGCTCTCATCTGATTCAGTGAATAGTCTCCCTTTCCATACATTGCCCATTTACCAGGGCCGATGATGCCGACAGATTCTGCACCGGCATTCGCAAATTTCCAGGTATCCTTTCCTTCTTTATCTATTTCAAATCCATGTGCATCATGCTTTATGGCGGAAACCTTGAGGCCTCTTTCTGTGAGAATGGGGGTAAGCTTTTCCATAAAGGTCGTTTTGCCGGAACCGGACCAACCCATGATAGAAATCATCGGCGGTTGTCCTGCACGGGCTCTTTGCAGATCCTCGATGGTATTGAGGTTCTCAAACACAAACTCCTGTGCAGCCGGAAGAGAGAAGTAGCTGGTCTTTACCTGATCGAGTAAGGCTCGCATCCGATAATTGCCGGCCTGGAGCAATTTTTTTGCTTCCGGCAGAATGCTTCTTTTATACACTCCGAATAAAGGTTCAGGCCTGCCATTTCTTTGATAAACGGCAGCATCGGCATCTTCCGGTATCGGAAGAAGGACGGCATTCATCAGATTGGGCATATCTACCGCACTTACATAAAGGACATCAGCATCTGTTTTTTCAAAAGCAGACAGAATCCCTACCATAGGACCTTTTCCCTCGTAGAGATCGGATATGGGCTCCGTATTTTCCGGCAGATCCTGAAAATGATCCTCCGGACCTACTGAGATCAGGATTTTGTCCACCATTTCCGTCTTCTGCCAAAAAGAAACGGCTTTTTGAAGCATGGTCATTCCTCCAAGCTTCAAAAGGGGTTTATCCTTTCCCATGCGGCTTGATTTTCCACCGGCCAGGATCAGTGCGTAAACATTCAATTTATTCATGTGAAACCTCCGTCGTTTTTTTTATTATAATTGCCTCGCAAAAGGCAGGCAAGGACGGAAAAATCACTTTGTTCACTTTGTTATGAAAAAGGAGATTCAGAAATGAAAAAGAAAATTATCGCTGGTTTATTATCAGCTGCTATGGCACTTAGCCTGACAGCATGCGGTGCTTCCACAACAACAGAGAGCACAGAATCCGGTGCTGCTTCTTCTAATGCGGCCGTATCTGCTGATGCTTCTGCTGACGCTTCTGCCGATGCTTCCGCTGACGCTGCAGAGCTTGAAGATGCAACAATCTACATCGACATCGCAGCTTCTCTTGAGGCAGTATTCGTAAACGAGATCATTCCGGAATATGAATCTCAGCATCCGAACATCAAGATCGAATACAACACAGGTTCTTCAGGAACTCTTCTTCAGGGAATCGAAGAAGCTAACGGTTCCGGCCACGACCTCTTCTTCTCAGCTGGAAAGGCTCAGGTTACAACACTTGACGAAGAAGACAACATGGTAAAAGACGGTTCTATCGTAAACCTGGTTTCCAATGAGCTTTGCCTGGTTAAGGGTAACGACGTTGAAACAGCTGTAACAGGATGGGACAACATCAGCGACGCTAAGACAGCAGCTATCTGCGCTGGCAGCGTACCGGTTGGTAAATATACAAGAATCGCTCTGATCAAGCTTGGTCTTCTGGACGAAACAGATGATCCTGCAGCATACACATCTGATGAGATCTCCAAGGCTCTTGGCGGAACAAGCATCGATGAAGCAGACGACGTAGAAGTAGCAGCAGCAAAGGCTGTAGAAGGATCTGTTGAGATCGCTACCATCTACTACTCAGATTACTACAATCACCAGAACGACTTGACCATCATCGCTCAGGACGACGGAACACTGACAGGCGATATCGTATATCCGATGTGCCTCGTTGAGAATCCGGATGCTGATGATGCAGAAATCGCAGCAGCAGCTGACTTCGCAGCATTCCTTCAGACAGACTTCTGCCTGAACGCTTATGAAGCATACGATTTCATCGTAAATAAATAATCAATCATCTATCACATGTATGATAAGCAGTAAGGGATCCTCCGGGATCCCTTACTTTAACCGCAAAGGAGAAGCCATGACTAAATTTTTTGAATTGGCTGCAAAGTTCGACTGGACTCCCTTTTGGATCTCCCTGAAAACAGGTATCGTGGCAACGATCATCTGTTTCTTTTTAGGACTTTGGACAGCAAGAAAAGTAATCAAGCTCGGGCCAAAAAGCCGGGCCCTTGTTGACAGTATTCTGACTCTGCCTATGGTTATGGCGCCTACTGTTTCCGGTTTCTTTCTTCTTTTACTCTTTTCTTTGAGAAGACCGCTCGGAAGCTTTCTTTACAATGAGCTGAACATTCAGGTCGTACAGACCTGGCTGGGCTGTATCATCGCAGCTTCCATGATTTCCTTCCCCCTGATGTACAGAAATGCCCGTTCTTCCTTTGAAATGGTCAATCCGGATCTGATCTACGCTGCAAGAACCCTGGGCATGTCCGAAGCAAAGATTTTCTGGAGGGTTACCCTTCCTGCCGCAGGACCGGGTATCGCATCCGGAACTGTCCTGACCTTTGCCAGAGCCCTGGGTGAGTACGGTGCAACTTCCATGCTAGCCGGCAATATTGCAGGTAAAACCGGTACGATTTCCCAAAGAATCGCAAATGTCATCAAGGATGGAGACTATGCAACCGCAGGTGTATGGGTAATCATCATGCTGGTTATCGCAACAGCGATCATGATCATTATCAATCTGATTTCCGGACGTAAGAACAGAAGGAGGTGGTAGAAATGTCCTTATATGTTGATATCAAAAGGCATATCGGTGCCTTTACTCTGGATGTTTCTTTCGAAAGCGAAAACAATACCCTGTCTCTTTTGGGGGATTCCGGCTGCGGCAAGTCCATGACCCTCCGCTGTATCGCCGGCATAGATACGCCGGATGAGGGAAAGATCATGATCAACGGTAAAACCGTTTTTGATTCCAAAAAAAAGATCAATCTGAAACCGCAGGAAAGAAGAGTCGGCTATCTCTTCCAGGATTATGCCCTTTTTCCCAATATGACTGTAGAAGAAAATATTGTAGCGGGAATGGAGAGAGATAAGACACATTCCAAAGAAGAAAAAAAGAAGATTGCTGCAGAATATGTCGAAAAGCTCCAGCTTTCCGATCTTTCCAAACAATATCCGGAACAGCTTTCCGGCGGCCAGAAGCAGCGCTGTGCCCTGGCCAGGATTCTTGCTTCCAACCCGGATATTCTCCTGCTGGATGAACCCTTTTCTGCACTGGATGCTGCCTTAAGATGGGATATGGAACAGGTGGTAAGAGCTACCATTCAAAATTTTGACGGAAGCTCTGTTCTAGTATCACACGATCGCGACGAGGTCTACCGTCTCAGCGATAAGATTGCCGTTTATAATAAAGGAAAAATCGATACTTTTGGCGATAAATGGACTCTCTTTGAGAATCCACAGACCATGATCACAGCCCGTCTCACCGGCTGCAAGAATCTTTCTTCCGCCCACATAGAAGGCGATCAGATCATTGCTGATGACTGGGAGATTCCTTTTCCCTGCGAAAAGGAGGGCGACTGGAAGTATGTCGGTATCCGTGCTCACCGCTTTATCCTGGCCGAAGAGGGCGATCCCTACAGTTTCCCTTATGAAATTGTAAACAAGATCGAAGATACCTTTTCCTATATTTTTCAGCTGCGTAAGGCCGGCTCTCCAAATGCTAAGACCATTCGCTGGGAAACAGATAAGGAAATCGGAGCAAACCTGCCGAATACCGGATATGTCCGGATCGATCCCAAAGAGCTCCTTTTACTGAAATAGTGCTTGATCATACGGACAATTTTCTTGACAGAAAAAAAGACTAGCTTTATCATACTGACAGGTATCAGGCTCATTCCTTCGTGTATGAGCCTGATTTCTCTTAGGTATTTTGAAGCTTTTTAGTTCAGTCGGAGAAATCCCCATCCTCTAAACATTAG
>CAVEOK010000067.1:0-8157 GCA_963617415.1 Oscillospiraceae bacterium | reverse complement strand
AGGAGAGAATTGCTAAAGGTCAGGCGAGCAGAAATCCCATACTCCTCTGCAAGTGCCAACACCTCCTCCGGATCATGCTCGCCATAGCCTGCCCGGCCGCCTCCCCACAAGCAGTCTGCCGGTGCTCCGTAAAGAGAGGCAATTTCACACCAGTCATAAAAATACTCCCTGTGTTCCTTATAAATAGGAAAAAAGGCTTTATAAAACTCATAAAACTCAAAAAGTCCGGGCAAATGGTAAAAAGCCTTTCCCTCTTTTAAACTGCTTTTCTTTTCTGTCATAAAAGGATTTTCCTCTCCTGCTGCATTTCCTTCTCTTCTTGCTCTCCTGCTGCTTCGCTTCGGAATAAGGCGAGACCTTCTGCAATATTTTATTGGATTTTATGGAATTTGTGAAGCTCCCTATAAGAGGAAGAAGGAATCGGCAGCAACCGATTCCTTCTTCCTTTATCCTTATACTTCTCATTCTTTATTTTGTACTTCTCACACCTTCGCTTTGCTTTTTCTTCTTTGCTTAGCTCTGCTGCCCCGGCTTCTTCACGCAATCAGCCATTTACCGCACCACCACAGTATTCACAGCAGCCACTTGCATCTGGTGTTGTCGTTGCACCGCACCAGGGGCAGGTAAGCGCCTGCTTCGGTGCTGCCGCCTGCTCGATTTTCTCACGGGCATCCTCACGAACCTGCGTAAGCGCCTCTTTGATTTCCTCTCCCAGCTTCTTATAATTCTGATACTCCACATTATCTTCCGGATTTGCTCCGCTTCTCATACCGGGATGAGGCGGGCCCGGTGTAATATACACAGAGCTTGAGTTGAGCTTAAAACGCATTTCATCAAAATAGGGATTATTGACGAAAATGGTAATATAAAAATCATAGGAATATTCATATCTGGGCGGATTATAGCTGACCTGTTTTCCTTCCTTATCCTCACGCTTGATTTCGGAACGACTCTCATCAACATCCAGATTGCATCCGGTTACATCTGCAAAATCCAAAACATCCGGATTTGCCTCTGCCAGATCCCTTGCCCTTGTTACCATGAATTTTCCTGCATCTTCATCCAGCAAAACCTTAACGTCATTGCCCAGAGTTCTGCTTTTATGGAAGGATGCTACCTTTTCCCTGTTTTCCTCCCGATAGGAAAGCTGTTCTTTTATCTCCTCAACCGTACTGCTTCTTCGATCTGAAAACCAGGGCGAAAGCTTTTTCGCACATTCCTTGCAAAGATTTCCATTTTCCAGCTTGCGATTGCCAAGCAGACCGATCTTATCACCACAAATATCACAATATTTTTTATCGAAAAAACCCATACACATTTCCTCCTTTGTATGCCTCGTTTTTTGCATCTTCATGCCTAATAAAACACCATGAATCCTGGCCTGTGAGCAGTTATCTTTTTTACAGAATATCCCCGTCATCAAAGGGATCACCGCACTCCGGACAGAACTTAGGTGGGTGTGTCGGATCCTCCGGTTCCCAGCCGCACTTGTCACATTTGTACTGTGGAACTCCTGCCGGTTTCTTTGCACCGCACTCAGAGCAAAACTTTCCCTTGTTTACCGCTCCGCAGGAACAGATCCAGCCCGCTGCCTCTGTCTCCGGTTTCTTTGCACCACACTCCGGACAGAACTTTCCGTTTACATCTGCTCCACAGGAGGGACACTTCCAGCTGTCTCCAGCTATCTTCGGCTCCGGCTTTTTCGCTCCGCAATTCGGACAGAATTTTCCGCTGATGTCGCTCTGTCCACAGGAACAGGTCCAGCCTGCTGCCGCTTGTGCCGCTGCAGCTTCCGGCTGCGCTGTCTGCTGCTGGCCTCCCATCTGATAAAGGTTCTGGGCATTCACGCCGCCCGACTGACCAGCCATATTCATTCCCATAAAGGCCATTGCCGCTCCTGCTCCCTGATTGGATGCTGCCGACTGCATGGCTGCTGCCTGAGCCCCGACCAGATGAGCCGCTGCACGAGTCGGATCCATAAAGGCTGCATTTCTCTGCATTTCCTTCAGCATAGCCTCATCCTCATCGCTTGCCTTCACGGAAGAAACGCCAAAGGATACGATCTCCAGTCCTCGCAGATCCCGCCATTTTCCGGAAAGGACTTCATTCAAGGCCTCGGCCAGTTCCATGGTATGCCCCGGCAGGGAAGAATAGCGGATACCCATTTCAGAGATCTTAGCAAAAGCTGGCTGAAGTGCTGTTAAAAGCTCTGTCTTCAGCTGACCCTCCAAGCGGTCACGCGTATAGGCCTCACTCACATTGCCGCAGACATTGCTGTAAAAGAGAATTGGATCGCAAATTCGGTAACTGTATTCACCGAAGCAGCGAAGGGAAATATCAATATCAATACCTGCCCGCTGATCCACCACACGAAAAGGAACAGGTGAAGGTGTCCCATATTTATTTCCGATCAATTCCTTCGTATTAAAATAGTAAACTCTCTGATCCTTGGCCGGCTCACCGCCAAAGGTAAAGCGCTTGCCCATGGTCTTGAAGGTTTCCATGATGCTGTTTCCAAGCTCTCCGGAAAAAATCGACGGTTCCGTCGAAGAATCATATTGAAATTCTCCCGGTTCGGCACAAAGCTCCGTTACCTTTCCCTGATCTACAATAATCATGCACTGCCCATCCGCAACTGCAATGACGGAGCCATTCGAAATGATATTTTCAGAGCCCTTTGTATTGCTGCTGTTGCCGGAAACTCGGTGTGCTCCCTTCACTGCCATGACATTTTCCGGAATGGATTCACAATAAAAATACTCCTTCCACTGATCGGCCATCACGCCGCCAGCTGCGCCTAAAGCTGCTTTCAATAATCCCATTCTCTGCCCTTCCTTTCTATAGCGTATCGATCACACCGGCAAGATAGGCAGGTGATACCGACGCATAAATAAAATTGTCTACCAGCTGATCCTTGACAGCCTGCCTCACATCAGCCGCCAGCATCTCATCCGCATTCTCATCCACCAGGAGAAGAATCCTGCAATCCCAGCTGAGCTTCTTTACCTCATCCCGGATTTTCAGCCTCTCCTCCAGCTTCCATTCTCCCTGCCGCATGACCTCCATGATCAGTACGTTGGCATGACATGTCCTGCACAGGGCAAGCGTCTTCTCCGGTTCTGAAGAAGGATAGACAATGAAATCCGGATTACTGGCCGTAAGTGCCTGCACGACCGCATCTGTCAGCAGACCACCCTTCATATCCAGTACAATTCTCCGCACCTGTGCATTTTCACCTCCTTCTCTTTTTTCTCTTTTCCTATGTCTGTATTTTAGTCATTTCTGTTCTTCTGTGCCCCCGCCAATTGGCTAGGTTTTCGAAATTTTGTCTGGAAAAAAGGCCTTATTGCGCTTTTCCCACCTGCATGGTATCGTGAATAAGAAGTAAGAAAGGGGGGATCCTATGAGTAGGACAAGAAAAAAAAATATCCTTGCCGTATGGCTGATCATCGCTCTTCTTCTGCTTGCCATGCTCCTTCCCTTTCTTCCGCTTGGAGATTCCCTTAGCCGTAGGTCCCTCCTTTTCCGCAGCGGGATTCATATCTGCCTTCTGATAGCCTGGGGCCTTTTTCTGCATAGACGCATCATTCAGATACAGATCAGGAATTATCTCCTGCTGATCGTGGCACTGATGGCCTTCTGGATTCTGCTCAAAACCATAAAGCACGCCATCAGCATTCCGGATCTGCAGCGTTTGCTCTGGTACCTCTACTATATTCCAATGCTCTTTATTCCCCTGATTGCCCTCTTTGTCAGCATGTCACTGACCAGAGCTGAAAATTACCGGCTTCCCCGCCAGACTAAGCTGCTCTATCTGCCCTCTCTGCTTCTTTTTGCCCTTGTGATCACAAATGACCTGCATCAGCTGATTTTTTCTTTTCCTTCAGGTGTCAAAAGTGATCAGAATTATCACCATGAAATCGGATATTACATTATCCTGGTCTGGGTTTTGCTCTGTGCCCTGACTGCCTTTGTCATTATGCTCAGAAAATGCCGGATTCCAAACAGCAGGTCTGCTCTTTGTCTGCCTCTGCTTCCTCTGGCACTTTCCTTTGCCTATACACTTGCTTATATCCGTGGTGTCCGCTGGCTTCTTCTGCTGGCAGGTGATATGACCGTCGTGCACTGCCTTCTTATCTTTACGATTTTTGAAGGCTGTGTACAATGCGGACTGATTCAGTCCAACATGGGCTATGAAGCACTTTTTGAAGCAACAAGTCTGCCTGCCCAGATTACGGACTCTGATTTTTCTACCCTGCATAGCTCCTCTGCCATGAAGGAACCCCTGTCTCAGGAAAAGCTGCAGAAAATGAAAAAAGATAGTCTGCTTTTGGATGAAAATACCCTTTTAAAAAAACATTCCCTCCAGCAGGGCTGGATCTTCTGGACGGAGGATATTTCAGAATTGAACCAGCTGCAAAAGGAGCTGGAGCTAACCAGAGATGAGCTGCGTGACACCGGTGACCTTCTGGCAGCCGAAAATGCCCAGCAGGCAAGACTCCTTCGACTGCTGGAAGAAAACCGTCTCTATGATATGATGGAATCACAAACAGCACATCAGATTTCTCTCTTGCGTGAGCTTCTGGCCAAGCTGCAGAAAACGGAAGATTCGGACTATGCCAGGCACCTTCTTGGACAGATTATTGTCATTGGAACATATGTAAAGAGAAGAAATAATCTGATTTTTGTTGCAGCACAAAGAGGCCTGATCTCCAGTCAGGAGCTTCGGCTCTGCCTTAATGAATCTGCGGAAAATCTCAATCTGTATGGCATATCCTGCCGGGTTCTGATCATCGGAGAAGAAGCTCTTCGCATGGAGGAGGCAACCCTGATCTACGATCTTTTTGAAGCAGTTCTGGAAACAGGCTTGGATTCTCTCCGCTCCATACTCTTCTCTATTGAAACGGGAGAAAACATTCAGATCAATCTCTGCGCTTCCTGTCCTGCTTCCCTCGCCAGCCTTAAAGAAAGATTTACCGGTATCACTTGGGAGCTGGATGAGGATGGTCTGCAGTATATTTCGATGACTTTAAAAAAGAAGGAAAAACCGGAAGAGGATAAGCTTTCATCGGTCTTTTCTCCAAAAGAAATAAAGAAAGGATAAGGATTTATGGACAGAATCAAGGAAAGCTTCGACAGTCTCCCTACAGCCGTCTGCTTTTTTAATGCCCAGGGTATCATTCGGCTCATCAATCATAAAATGCTGTCTGTCCTGACCCTTTTTCACAAAAACGGTCTGCAGACTCTTGCCGAGCTGGATGCGGTTCTGCAGAATCCGCCTGCGGATGTTGCCTGCCTGAATTCGCTTCTGCAGCTCTATCAATTTCCGGACGGCAGAATTCTGCGCTTTCAAAAAAAATCCATTCGGACAAGGGACGGCGATTCCTATACAGAGCTTACCGCTGCAGATGTTACTGAACTAATCCGAAAGCAAAATCAACTGCAGGAGGAAAATGCAAAGCTGGAGGAAGCAAATGAACGAATGCGAAAGCTTTTTGAGCAAATGCCGGCTATCATCCGGGAGGAGGAAACCCTCGAAATGAAGCTGCGGGTTCATGATGATATCGGGCACAGCATCCTTGCCACCCGACGTGCCTTGCTCCGTCAAGCAAATCTAGAAGAAATGCAGGCAAGCGCCGCTCTCTGGGAGCAGTCTATTGCAGTCCTGTATCGCTCCAATCAGATTCATACCGAAACTGACCCATGGGAAGAGTCCCTCAAGAGAGCTGATGACATGGGCCTTCGAATTTTGCTCACAGGGGATCCGCCCCAAGCCAGAACAAAGCCTTTCGCTCGCGAAACGCTCGCGCCGAGCGTGCATCCTTGCGAAGCTTTTTCTTATGTAACAGGAAATTCTGACGGAATTTCCTATTACACAAGAAACCGTTCTCTGGCCGCACTCGCCCTGCGTGAATGTGCAACGAATGCCGTTCGCCACGCAGCCGCTACAGAACTATACGCAAATTTTAAAGATATGGATAATCAAATTGAACTGCAGCTGACCAATAATGGCCGTCTGCCGGCAGAAGAAATTTGCGAAGGCGGCGGCCTTTCCATGCTGCGCCAGCGTCTGGAGGAAGCAGGCGGCCAAATGATAATTCAAAGCCAGCCCTGCTTTATGCTTCGCATTATTCTGCCAAAAGAGGAGAAATAGATATGAGAGTTATGATTGTTGAAGATCAGACCATGATTCGCAGCCTATTAGAAAGCTATTTTCGGGAAGAGGACGGGCATGAGATCGTTGCATCCATTCCCGGCGCCAAGCAGGCCATTGAGGTCTGCCGCAGCAGCTCCATTGATCTTATTCTGATGGACGTCCAGACAGAGCACCGAGAAAATGGTCTGACTGCTGTCAGGGAAATCAAAGCTCTGCGCCCCAAAACAAAGATTATTGTTGTCACTTCCCTGATTGACAGTGCCGTTCTGA
Organism: Oscillospiraceae bacterium; assembly: GCA_963617415.1. Lineage (GTDB taxonomy): Bacteria > Bacillota > Clostridia > Lachnospirales > Lachnospiraceae > RUG14243. The sequence continues at coordinate 1,730 of CAVEOK010000067.1, read as the reverse complement.
ATCAGGCAAAAGAAAGCGGAGCAGACAGCCTCTGGTATAAGGATTCTGCCCAAAACCGCTTGATGGAGATTGTCCAAAAAACAATGATGGGAGAACACATCTTCCCCGATGCACCACCTGCAGTTGAAATTGGTCTGGCAAAAAGTACGGAATTCACAAAGACAGAGCTGAAGGTTCTCCGCTATCTTATGAAGGGCCTCTCCTATACAAAAATTGCCGCAGAAATGGGCATTGAGATGTCCACTGTTAAATTCCATGTATCAAATATGCTACAGAAAACAGGCTTGGAGAACAAGCTTCAGCTTGCACTGGCTGTCAGCGATGCCAAACTGATTGCTGATTTGGATGAATAGTCAAGACTCGCTCTCGAGTCTTGCACGCCGGATTTGGGGCTGCATTAGCAGACATATACATCTTCGAATTCGTGCACTTTCTTGCAAATTCACGCCACATTATGCATCATGCTTTGCGATATAATAATTTAAAGAAGGGGGGCCGGCTTACGCCGACCCCCCTTCTTCTTAAGGCAGTTTCTACTTTATCAATTTATTTTCTTTTCTTGTAAGCATATCCTGCTGTTCCAAGTCCTGCCAGTGCAAGCATCAGGAGCATCCACCAGCTCTGCGGCATATCATAATCTCCTGTCTTCGGAGCCGATGCGCCTGATGGTGTTGAGCTGCCTGAGTTATTTGTATTGCCCGGCGTCGTTGTCTTGGGCTTTTCAGGTGTCGTCTTCTTTGAGTCGATGCTAGGTGCATCCTTCATTGTCACCTTGTTATTCTCTACAGCACCTGCTACATCAGAAGTAACTTTTCCATCCTTGCCTACAGTAAATTTGATGGATTCTGCAAGCTCATATCCCTTCGGTGCCGTGATCTCTGTCAGAGTATATTCTCCATATGTAAGCTTCACAAAATGGGACTCCTCTGTCGATGTCCACTCCTCAACAATATTTCCGTCTGCATCTGTAATCTTCAGCTTTGCACCCGGAAGTTCTTTGCTGTTTGAAGCATCCACCTTGCTGATCTCAACCTCATGCTCAGATCTTGCATCTTCCATGGTAACTTTTTCAACTTCTTTTCCATTGACCGTTACCTTACCTTCTTTGTCTACCTTGAAGGTTACGCTTTCTGCCTTTTCATAGCCAAGCGGTGCCTGATCCTCTATTAAGGTATATTCACCTGCGTTCACTTTAACGATATGTGTACTTCCATCGGATGTCCAGCTTTCAATGATATTTCCATCTGCATCCTTAACGGTAAGCTGAGCACCTTCCAGTTCCTTGCCATTGCCGCTGTCAAGCTTGCTGATCTTCACATCATGCTTGCCGCCGCCATACTCATCCGGATTTCTCTTATCCTCCATAACTACTGTATGCGGATATAAGCTTTCTCCATTAATGGTAACAAGGCCATCGCCATCTACCGCAAAGGTAATGGACTCAGCTTTGAAGTAACCAAGCGGTGCCTGATCCTCAACCAGTGTGTATTCACCGACTGCCAACTTCACAATGTGCTTGCTGCCGTCGGATGTCCACTTGTCTACGACTTTTCCGGATGCATCTGTGATCTTCAGCTCTGCACCTTTCAGCTCTTCGCTGTTTGTTGCATCGATCTTGCTGATCTCAATCTCATGCTCGGAATACTCGTCTACCATGGTTACCTGGTCAACATCTTTGTCTGCTACCTTTACTTTTCCGTTTGCATCAACTGTGAAAGTAATGTCTTTTG
>CAVEOK010000066.1:0-8571 GCA_963617415.1 Oscillospiraceae bacterium | reverse complement strand
TGATACCTCCCTACTTATTAGATGGGGACGGATAATTTGGAAATGGTTGAAAAAATTTGAAAGTTTTTCAAAAAAGTCGAGATTGTATGCGAATAAATACAAAAACAAGAAGAGCTGCAGAATTTCCGTTTAAAGAAATTCTGCAGCTCTGTAGAACTGTTGTTATTCTATTATATTTTCAATTTCATCTACCTTTTTCAGGAGCTTAAGCTCTCAATTTGAAGTAATCCAGCCTAATAGCAATAAACTTATAGGTCTAGATTCTCTGTTGCAAATTTTAGAGCTATAGCTCTGGAAAACGTATAGACAATATCATATTTGGCAATCATCCATCAATTTTTGCTTTAGATCTAACTCAAATGCCTGTATCTCTTCCAAACATTTATCCAAGTTTGCAAAAATCTCATCCTGATTAAGGTCTTCTGGAATCTCCGCAACTGAAGTTCTAAATGGACTTCTCCACTTCCACTCATCCTTACTCTTCTTAGCTGGGTAAAATTCATTGATTCTATCACAGATCTTCAAAAATTCTTCTGTTGCATTCTGGGAGCTGATGGATAGCTGAATGTATACGCTATCTCCCTTGCGATTGATGATCTCGTAAAAATAATGTTCGTCCGAATTCCAGCCACTTGGTGCATTCTCTATATTTGGCAAAATCTCACTCATTCCGTCCGTTGTAAAACGTGTATAGGTGCGATTACACTTTGCCAGATTTTCATTTATTGCTGATCTTTCAAATGTCCACAAACGCAGAATTCCTGCAATTTTTAACAGTCTTATATCATTCTCATCATCACTCTGAAGATATGGAAGAACTACATTACAGATCTTATCGCTCCATTCTGCATGGAATTTTGCCATACGCGGCCAGTCAGCTTCATTTGCAATACTTACATCATTCAAGTGATAACACATCCAGGATGCTTTACATTCATCTGCTCTATCCCAAGCCAAGGAATCTCCAAGTTTCTCTTCAATCTCAGACCTATGGCTATAAAGAAGATCAAAAGCCTCTTTGTTTTTCGCAAAATTACTATTCCCCATGTAGAAATCAATACGCGCCGAATCATAATTTGCTATGCAGCTAATGCAAAATCCACTGATGCCAAAGAATCCTGACTCCGTGTTGGATGTGCTAGGATTACAATTACTGAATGTTCCTCTATGAATATGCTGCTTTTGAATAATAGGCAACGCATAGGACCAATATTTCTGTCTAAGTTCAAATCGTCCTGCTTCTGCTGCTTTTTCTGTTTCCTGATCCTTAAGGTAGAACACAAGATCCATTGGATCAGCCCCATACAAAGCAAAGAGTCTGCGAAGCACTGACATTTTTAGTGCCGTACTTGTATTGCGCTCTACATATAAATTTTCATCTATCTTTAATGGGCTGCGCAAATTATCTTCCGTGCTACTAACATAATTTGAAAGGTCGACATTTGAATCTTCACTATATGCTAATTCAGATAACACGCTGGTATCCTTTTGATGCAGATATTTAACGATGTGTTCAAACATGTCAGCCCAGCTGCTTACCGGCTGTTCTGCATTCTGATAGCTATATTTAGCGATATCTCTTCCTGTCAATTCTATATTCTCATCATCTAGGGTGCAGGTATCAAACTCTTTTTCTGCCGGTGCAAAATCAGACTTAGGAAACTCCCAGATTTTTTTAGCCAATGTAAGCATTTCTTCATTTCGCTCTTCAAGCTCCGACAGGCCCCATGATTCTTTATTTGCAATTTTCTGATTTAGCTTTAAGCCACTTGCCTTATAGCCACCGGTCTCAGCATCTCTTTTCTCCGCAAAAGTCTTATTGCTAAGATTCGGATTATAGCCCGTCAGCGTAAGATTTGCTAAGCGATGTAACCAAGTCTCATGTATCTCTGATGCATTAGCTCCAAGGCTTTCATTCCAGGCCGGTGTTAAATGCTGCGGCATGATATGCTCAATCGTGTAGATATTATTATCCAGATGTGTATAAACGTCTTTCGTCTCTATTGTTCCATAGTTCTCCAGTCGCTCAAACAGGTACGCCTTATATTTACCACGCATTTGATAAACTTGCTTATTACTCAATTCTTCGGTAAATTCCTCATCAGTAGGGAAGCGTCCACTCTCTTTCTTAGATAACAAAGCATAAATAAATTTCTGAACATAGTTGTCCGGCGTATTGTCATAACGCAGGATTTCCTTATTCAAGTTCAGGAATATCTTGTTCAATGCATTTGTCGGCACTTCGCAAATATTTCTTCTAAATAGATAATTCTCTGTAATTAAGAAGATACTCAGTACCTCGTCGACTGAAAGTTTACCATCCTGATTAAGACGTAGCACTTCCATCAAAAATGGTCGAGTAACTACGATCTCCAAGCGCATCATGCGATACAAACAGTCATCAAGCTTCTGGTTCTTCAAGCCACTTTTACAGATAAGAAGTTTTTCATAAAAACGAGCATAGCGACGCAAATCTTCCAGCAATGCTTCCATCGGTAATCTTACAGCTTCTGCATACTCTTTGAATGCTTTATATACATTGCTGATAGTAGGCGTAACCTGTTGTTTAATGCTGAGGTAATCCCTTACAAAGCTGCTTACGTCATTTCCTGTGCATTTTTCAATGGTAGCCCAGTAAGTATCATAAAGCTTATTCTGCTCCTTTGGTGGCTGTCCCATCAGAATATAATTTCGAATCTTATCGCCTTCTTGAAGAGCAAGTCCGGTGGAATTAAGGCTTTCAAAAATCAGCTGTGCATTGTCTGTAGCATCCAGAGTAATGCTGATAATTTCAAGCCTGCTGATTGCTGCATACAAATCATCCACAGATATTTCTTCCTTTAATATCTGATTGCAAAAAAATCGATAATTCAAAGTCAAATTGGATGCAGGATCAAAGTCCTCTTCTTCACCAAACAGCTTTTCTAAGGCAGCTCTATCCTTTTTTACCGGACGCAATTTAATCTTATCTTCTTCCTTGGCCCAGGGAGAAATTAGGAAACGCTGGTTAATTTGCTCGTCGAGTCTTCCTTCATTTGACGCTACTTTTCCTCTTGCCACAAGATTTCGAATGGCCAGAAGCAAGAGCGTGATGGTTGTCAAACGCTGTTGCCCATCAATAATATGGTATTCTATCTTACTGCCATCTGGAACCACAGATGACACAATACTTCCAAAGAAATGGCTTTCTCTGTTGTCTCTAATAATCTTTTTCAGATCATCATATAATTGTCTGCAGTTTTCAAGCTTCCAATCATATTTTCTCTGATATACAGGAATGACATAGCGTTTATCGGCACCTTCCATAAAGCCTGTCATTTTGGCTTCTGATCCCTTCATCTTGAATTACTCCTTATATCTTTTAGCCCACAATACTTATCGCGTTATCTTTCACCTCATTGATCGTAGCCAGAATATCTGACCTTGTCTTTGCATCAAAGAGCTTAATAAAGCTTATTGGCTTATCGAAGGGTGGTTTCTGTAAATCCGCCACACTCTCCATATATCCATTCTGCTCGATGTGGTTAATGATCTTATTCACAAAGGATATCTGTCGCTGATTCAATGACTGATCATTAATGAATTTCGAGAACGCCTGCATAGCTGCCTCATGATCCAGTTTTGCAATTTTGCGAACCAATAAGCCAAATGGTGTATCTCCGAACTCTCGCTGATAATCTTCCTTACTTCCCAGCTCACTGGTCAGTACTCGTTCAAGCTCTTTATAATCACCTTCAGAGAGCTTAATGTTATGTGTAAGCTTATGAATAGCTAACGTATTACCATGTTCACCAATATACCGGTTTACCTTATCGCGATAATCTTCAAAGTCATACGCCGGATCCAGCTCTTCACCTTCCATTTGATTTGTAATCGGATCTGTAAGTCTGGTAATGATCGGCTTCTTGCCCGGCACACGGTCGAGGAACTTCATCAATTCACGCAGCTCTGCACGAACTTTCTCAAAAAGAAGAACATCATTTGCTGTCCAGAATTCATCTGTGTTGATTTCCTTGATGATTGGCAGTTTCTCCTTTACCTGCGGAATACTTACCTTCCTCTCCAGCAAGGTAGCAATATCGCAAAGTTGTTTTTTGGCAGGTTTGAAAGCAGGCATCTGCTCCATAGAAGCCAGCATCAGCCCATACATAAAGTTATCAAACCGCTTCGCTAATTCATCTGTGTCATCCAATTTAACAATCGGAGCGATGTGCTGCAAAAGCTCTCCCTTATCACCTTCACTTACAGATTCAAATACAGATTCATTCTTATATTTTTCTACATACTGCAATTTCAGCTTTACTGAAATAAGCTCCGTATTAAGAGCTAGCACCTGTGAGTGACAAATCTTTACCAGCTCATTTCTCCAGCCTTGATAATCTTCTCCAGCATAAGCTGACTCTTGCAAAAGAGAAATGATTTTTATCTGCTTGCCAAAGATATTCTCACTGAGCGTCTTAGTTTCTCTCGATTCAAAGCCTTCTTTGTGCTCGCGGAAATATTCAAAATTTCCACAGTAATCAAATATCAGGAATCGTTTCTTGTCTGTATATTCTCCATCTACCTGATCCAGACAGGTGAGTCCTTTGCAAAGGCGCGTACCTCTACCTATCATCTGCCAGAACTTAGCCTTTGATCTTACCTTTTTAAAGAAGACAAGATTCACACACTGAGGAACATCAATACCGGTATCCATCATATCTACAGATACAGCAATGTATGGCGGCTTGTCCTCAATCTTAAAATCATCAATAACCGTCTGAGCATAAGTATCATCACATATAACTCGCTGTGCAAAGGTACCTTTATATTGCGGATAGAGTTTATTAAAGCGTTCCAATATAAATTCAGCATGGCGCTTATTCTGAGCAAAAATAATGGTTTTGCCAATACGGTCTCCGCCCGCTACGCGAATTCCACGATCCATCAGATCCTGAAGCACTGTATCCACAGTCACTTCGTTGAAGATAAATTTATTCATTGCAGCTGATGGAATAAATGCCGGAAGTAATCCATCCTCTGCAAAGTCGTCCTCATAACGCTCTTTATCTTCCGGAGACAAGTCATCATAGGTAATTCCTTCATCCAGGAACTTTGTCTTCACCTCATAATTGTAGTAGGGAACCAGCACATGATCCTGATAAACAGCTGTCTCATAATCATAGGCATAAGTCGGCACACCATGTTCCATTTCAAAGAAATCATAAGTATTACGATCTACATCTGTTTTTGGTGTAGCTGTTAGACCGACCATGATAGCATCAAAATACTCAAAGATAGCTCTATATTTTTTAAAGATACTTCTATGACTTTCATCAATGATAATCAAATCAAAATGGGCCGGAGTAAACAGGCGGACTCCATCTTTGCTCTTCGTATCATCAATGGCATTTAATATTGTCGGATAGGTTGAGAATACAATTCTGGCATTCCGATCATCTTTGTTTGTGCAGAGATTGCATAAGGACATATCCGGAAGATAATTCTTAAAATCATCCTTTGCCTGCTTTACCAATGCAGTACGATCTGCCAAAAACAGAATATTCGTTACATACTTTCCTCTGCTAAGCACATCCGTCAAGCTGGAAGCCGTTCTTGTCTTACCGGTTCCTGTTGCCATAACAAGAAGATGCTTTCTGAAGCCAAGCTCTACCTGCTCACATACCGCACGGATGGCCTCCTTCTGGTAGTAACGATCTGTGATCTTATCATCAATTTCAATAGACATCAGATCCATTCTCTCAGAGCGACGGTTCATAAGCTTCTGCAGATCATCTTTGCTGAAAATGCCGCTAACCGGTCTCTGTGGTGCAGAAAGATCATCCCAGAAATAAGTCTCGAATCCATTTGTAGTAAACATCATCGGTCTACGGCCAAATTTACGTTCAAGACAATCTGCATACAGTACAGCCTGCTTACGGCCTATATTCGGATCCTTGCTGGAGCGTTTTGCTTCTACTACAGCCAAAGGCATACCGTCCTTGCCAAAAAGAACATAATCGCAATAGCCCAGCTGGCCAACCACACCAGCCATGCCTTCCACTTCATATTCTTCCTGGACATCTGCATCCACACCGGTAAACTTCCAACCCATCTGTTTCATGTCCACATCAATGTAGATCTTACGAGTTTTAAATTCTGACAGATCCTCTGACTTAAAGCTGCGATCCTGCTGATGTTGCTCTTTCTCAGCAGTATATTGCTCGGACATCTGCTCAATCTTCTTACGAAGTGCTTCTATCTCTGCATCTTTTTCACCAAGCAAGCTTTCCTGCTCTTTAATTTTCTTTGTATCTACAACAACCTGTTCTGTTGGAATGATGGCTTCATCAAATTTACGCTCTTCATAATTTGGACCGTAGCAATAATCCACCCATTCGATGAATTCGAAAAGGCCTTGCAGAGACGCGAGGGCATCACTCTTTTGCACACTCTTTTCTGTATGTACAGCCAGATTTCCAAGCTTGATGATAAAAGGCAGCTTGCCCCATGTATTGTAGTCAACCGCAAAACGGAAAGATGGCTCATGTATCAAAGATTGCAGATTATCCTTATATGGCATCTGCATCGTAGTGTCGGCAGAATATACCCACTTCACTGCTAATTCCAGTGCTTTTCTGCATCCTACAGCACACATAGCAGGTGCGGATGTATAAACCCTTTCTGCCTCAATGGCTGCCGGAGCGAACAATGCATATTCTTTTGTGTTTTTCAAAAATTCAAAATTCGACATAATATTCACTCCTCGTTCTTATATACTTGCTACTCTTTGCAATAATCTTCTTGATTTACCTCTGCAATATTTTGATTTGTCGACCTGATCTGCAAACAAATTAAATGTTTTCTGCATCACCATCGGAGGTATATCTACCTCTAATTCCTTCAGCTGAAAAATCTTAAACTCTGCAAAAGTTGACCCTGAGCCCAACTTCGGATATTCAGCTTCCGTGCGCATCTTCATGTAAAACTGAAGATACTTTGGATCAAAGACAGATCTATCTGGAGAAATGCATAACACTCTACCGTCTTTATAGTAGAATGGTTCATCTGTATCTACCATCCAGACTTGCCCTTTATTACAAATTGAAGGTAAAAGCAAATCACCTCGCGTAGGCTTTGAATCATCATCCGCAATCCTGAGATAATGTTCCATACTAATTTTATAAGGATTTTCTGGCTGCTGTCCTAATGCCAAAACACCTATCTCCGTGCCTCTATAAAACGGGACTCCATCATCGACAAATTCTGTTGTAAATACTCGATGACTGGATTTAACGTTGGCTACTTCGCCCAGTTTGCAGGTTTTATATTTTTCTCCTGGCGTTGCCGGATCCCCAAACAGCTCGATAAATCGGGATTGGCATTCAACCGATGTATTTTCGGTGGGAGATCTTCACATTGTTCTGGTTTACCATCGCATACTGCATGGTGGTGTCGATTTTGGCATGTCCAAGTAGCTGCTGCACCTGTTCTATGGGCATCCCCTTGTCAATTGCCTTAGTGGCTAAGGTCCTGCGAAATTTATGCGGATGAACTTTTGCAATGCCGAGTCTTCTTCCAAGGTTTCTAAGCCTTAATTCCACACCACTTATTTCCAAGCGGTTATGAGGACTCAAAAGCGATACAAATAATGCAGGGTTATCATCGTCTCGGCTATCTAGGTAATTCTTCAGATGAAGCTTTGTGCGTGCATCAAAGTAAACCGGACGCTCCTTACTGCCTTTACCGAAAACGACGCATTCTCGATTCTCAAAGTCGATATCCTCTCGATTTAAACGAACCAATTCGCCTACACGCATCCCCGTAGAAGCCAAAAGATCAATCATTGCTAAATCTCTGACGCTTCCACATTCATCGCGCATAGTCTCCATTGCCTCATCTGTGTAGGTTTCCTTCACCGTCTTGCTGGATCGAATTTTATGAATTCGACGAACCGGACTTTTCAAAATGTAATTCTCGTCCTCCAACCAGGCAAAGAAGCTAGACAGGATTCGACGGATATTATCAATATTCCCTTTGCTACACTGTGATCTCTGCTGATATTCAGACAAATAATTTCGTAATGCATCTGTTGTCATATGCGTAACATGTGCATCAACTTCTCCGAACATCCTGTGAATAGAAGTCTCATAGTAACGAAGCGTTTTTTGACTGCATCCTTCTACCCGTTTCGAAGATAGGAACATCTGCAACAAATCCTCATTCGATTCTTTATTCTGCTGTACCTCTGCTCCTTCTGTTTTCCTAATCTCTACTGCCCAAAGGCAATGTTGTAGTGTCTCCATCAGGTGCTCCATCTGGGCATTATCCAGATACTGGAGCATCTGACGGGTGATTTCTGAAATGATTTGTTCTTTCATGTTGGTATACCTCGCTTTTTCTATAGTCTACCAACATCCTTCTCCGGCATTTCCTTAGCCAAAATATTGTTGCATAAGAGATTTTTTGAGAGTTTCCAACTCTTGCAGTCCCTGTTGCACTGCCAATTTTGATTTGTCGACCTGAGCTACGAAGGCGGCGAACTGCTGCTGAAGATCTATGGAAGGAACGATAAATTCCTTCTCTTCGAGT
>CAVEOK010000065.1:8460-9152 GCA_963617415.1 Oscillospiraceae bacterium | reverse complement strand
GAGCAGTTCTATGAGAGAACACAGGAACTTTTGGCAGAATGGGAAAAGTATCTGATAGAATTGTCAATGGAACTGGTCGGAAACTTTGAATTTTCTAAGATTTCTGTAGATTCCCTGCTGAAGGCGGCTGGTCTTCAGATAGATGATCAGTATGATAATCTGGGAGAGGAACTGCTGGATTATTTTGAATTGGTACAGGAGTATGAAGGAAGAAAGCTCTTTATTCTGGTAAATCTTCGAAGTTATATGTCAGATGATGATATGGAAGAATTTCTGGAAAATGTTTTGGCCAGAGGCATCCAACTGCTTATGCTGGAAGGAGCAGAGAGAAAGCCTTTACAAAGTGAGAAAAGATATATTGTGGATGCAGATCTCTGCCTCATATGTTAATATAAAAGGGCAGATAGGAAACCTACAAAGGTACACGGGATGGATCGCAGTCCATTTATCTCAGATGATTTGAGGTTTGAGAGCGGTGTAAATTTGTAGGGGAACAAAACAAGTGAAAGCATGTAATGAAGATGCTCTTGGTGAAGGAAAGAGTTCGGCGGAGCCGGGGTCTTTCCTTCACCAAGAGCATTAATTTTTGGAAAAATTAGAATAGTAGCTCGCCGAATAGGGATTCGGGTGTAAAATAATGTACAACGAACGGAGATTCGGGAAAATGCCAAAATTAAGAGGCAGAATAAGAC
>CAVEOK010000065.1:0-8424 GCA_963617415.1 Oscillospiraceae bacterium | reverse complement strand
AAAATTTAAGAGGCAGAATAAGACGATAAAAAAGCTGTTTTTAAAAAATATATCTGGGAGAAAGAGTGAATGGAGAAAACTATTTTATATCATGGCAGCTCCAATAAGGTTGTTCTGCCTCAATATGGCTTTGGCGAGGATAAACATGATTATGGAAAAGGATTCTATCTTACCGAAAGTGTTGAACTTGCCAAAGAATGGGCAGTTTGCAGGCCGGATGAAAGAAATGGATGGGTTCATAAGTATGAATTGGACACCAGGGAGTTGAAAGTTTTGGATTTTCAAGAGCATAATATTCTTTCCTGGCTTGCAGAATTAATGAAACATAGAGATGCTTCCGACTCAAGGCGTTACAAGCTTTTATCAAAAAAATTTATTGCCGAATACGGAATTGATACAAGGGAGTATGATGTTATAAAAGGCTGGAGAGCCAATGCATCCTATTTTTATATTGCAAAAGAGTTTGTACGTGACAATGTTGATATTGAAATTCTTGAAGAATTACTGTCACTGGGGGGACTGGGAATTCAGTATTGTATAAAATCCGAGCTTGCATATGCAAAGCTTACAGAAATAGAGGATGGCCTTATCAGCGTTGATTATAGCGAGTTTAATGAAAAATATAACGAAAGAGATATAAGCGCAAGAAAAAAGATGCGTGAGCTTGTTGATTCTGACGCCAATAAAGTAACAAATGTATTCAGCACATTATTTGGGAGGTGATCTTAATGCCGGCATATCCGGAAGAGTATTTGAGCGATGTCGTTGAAAATCAGGGCAAATTGTTCGATCTTGTATCACAGAATTATCCTGATAAAGATACGTCCGATTTTATCAATGCTTATATGAAAAGTAAAACAAGAAAAAGCATCGACGAAGCGAAGGCTTATGTAAATACGATGAGTGCTCCCGAACTATGGGAGTACTTTTGCAAGACGGATGGATTTGAATTGAAAAAGGGTAAGGCAATTGAGGGCTTTATGCCGGATTGGATAGGAGAATTTTACGCTTATTATCAGTGGTATTACAATATTACAAGCAGTGAAGTAGTTGAAAAAATTCCCGTAAGCTTTTTGAAGAAAGCATATGGTGGACTTCACGATCTGGAACTGGAGTTGGCTGTCAAAAAAGTCGGTGAAGTAGAATAAAATGATTTGTTTTCATAATCTACGATGTGTAAAAGAGCCCGGTGGAAAACATGAAAAATGTTTTCTGCCGAGCTCTTTGTGCAAGCTGCACGAGCAAGGAAAGTCTGGCTTGTATCCTTGATACAAATTGACGGAAAAGGTTTAGCATCTTCTGCCAAAGACAGAGAGTGAGGAGTTCGATAGAATAGGCTCATCAAATGTTGAAGGTGTGCAGGGGCACACGTGAAAAAGGGGGAAATAAAATGTCAACTGAAGTATTGGGTGCATTGGGCTTTATCCTGGCACTGGCAGTTCTTGTAATCCTCGTCTGTAAGGGGATGCATCTGGCTTATTGTGCGATCATCACGGTTCTGATCATTACGATCACAAACGGAATGCCGCTGATGGATACCTTAAGCAGCTATTGGGGAACAGTCGGCGGTATTGCAAGTATGTTTTTGCCGATCTTCCTCTTCGGAGCGATCTTTGCAAAGGTTTATACCAATTGCGGGGCGGCTTCATCCTTAACAAGTGCTTTAATGGATCTTTTGTGCAGTAAGGCGAAAAATCCGGCAACAGAGCAGAAGATCACAATCATTGCTATGGCAATCATTCCTATCATTCTCGGATATGGCGGATTAGACCAGTTTGCTCTGCTCTTCCTGCTGATGCCGATCTTCTTAAAGGCTATGGAACGTGTGAATATTCCGCGTAAATTCCTGCCGGCCTTCATGATGATGGGACTTTGCATTTGCTGCTGCGGCGCAGGTGCTCCTCAGCAGAATAACTTCCTGCCGACAACTCTGGCAGGCGTTTCCGGAACAGCAGCGTTGATTCCGAGTATTATCGGTCAGATCGTGATCGGTGTTTCCGGTGTTTATTACCTGACACATGCAGTAAGCAAGGCGAATGCCAATGGCGAGAGCTTCAGCTGGGGTAAGCTGAAACAGCCGCAGACAATGGAAGGAAAACAACCGAATCCGGTTCTTTCTCTTCTTCCTTTGGTTTGTGTCTGCCTGCTTTATAATCTGACCTCAATCGGTCTTTCCTACAGCATGCTGCTGGGTGCAGTCATCACGATCGTTTTGTTCTTCCCATACTTTAATATGGAAGAAAGCAAGATGAAATCCGTTATCGCTTCCCTGAATCAGGGTGTTCAGGATGCAGCAATGCCGATCCTTTGCCTGCCGGCATTTGGTATCGGATCTGTTATCGCAAGCGCACCGGGATGTATAACTCTGACAAATCTGCTTCAGAAGGTTCCGGGTCCGCCTCTGGTATCCTGTACCATCATGCTGGTTCTCTTAGTTGCTGTTTGTGCCGATCCGAAGGCCGGCATGACAGTCGGTATGCCGATCGCAATGGAAATCTATCCGCAGCTCGGTGTAAGCGCAGCAGCGATTGCCCGTATCGGTGCTTTCTCCATGGGCGTTCTGGATTCTCTGCCGATCGCAGCAGGTATCCCTATGGTAATGAATATGTGTGATCTGGACTTTATGGAAGGCTATAAGCCTTGCTTCTGGACATCGGTTGTATGTACAGGATTGGGTACCCTGGCAGTGTTGATCGTTCTGATCATTTTCCCGGGACTTGCAGTCTGATCTTTATAAGTAATGAAAATATTCCAGGATCTTAAGGGATAAGATATATTGGAAATTCTTTTGACCGTCCGTAAAATCGGTATGCAAAAGCTGCTGACATTTTGTAATACGATAACGGACGGTATTTTTATGGACAAAAAGCTCTCTGGCAGTCTGTTCATACTGGAGACCGTTCTCAAAATAGACCTGGAGAGTCTTGAGAAGATTGCCCTCATGAGCCTGATCATAGGAGAGAAGCTCGAGGAGAGATTCTTCACAGAATTCCATAAGATCGCAGCTGGAAGAAAGCTGATGAAAAAGGTCAAAAACAGCAACACTGTCATAGGAATAAAGGTGCTTGTCCTTGGTCAGGGCATTCAGTCTTAGGGCAGTCTGCGCCTGATTATAGTAATGGGGAAGCAGCATAATGTCCTTAATGTGATTGCTGATACCGGCATAGAGGCGGTATTGTTTCAGAATCGCGAGCAGCTCTTTTTCCAGAGACTCTCTTTTGGAATCCTCGTAGCCGCAGATGCCGAGAATGTAGCTTTGATAAGAAAAGGCAAGCATTCCAGGAATGCGGGAAAGGGTATCAATAATTGTCTGTCTGGGACAGGAAAGCGCATCTCCTGTTTTATCCGATAAGAGAAAGAGAAAGCTCTTGCAGGAATCCTTCTGATAAAAGGAAAGCTTGCTCTCTACCGCATTGCGGGGCATCTGGTCTCCGTCCAGAAGGCGGATCAGGGTATTGATCGCAATCGGCTGGGAACGACGGATAGAGTAGTGAGAGCTGCTTAAAATTTCCGATGCATAGTGGCAAAAGAATTCAAAAAGGGCTTCATCTCCATCTGCAAAGGGCCGCAGGTGGGCAGCAAGGGTTGCATTGCCGATCGGAACACCATACTGGGTTAGGGTCATGGCGTAGCGGGGGACCGTTGGAAGGTCGGAAAGCAGGATCGGATGCTGAGCCTCCAGAGACTGCTTGTAATTATTCTTAGAGGTTATCTGGGAACCGCTGGATTCATCATGAATATTTTCAACGATATTTTCCTGCCAGAGGGGATCATGGATCTCTACATTCTGGCTATAGGCAAGGATATTGCGGTACATATCATCAATAAAAACAGGATTGCCCAAAAGGGAAGGCGCAAGATCAACCAGCTCCTGAAGGGTCTGAGCCTGAGACATTTTTAACAGTAAGTGGGCATCATTTGCATTCATAAGGGAACCTCCTTGTGATATCGGCCCTTTAAAAAGGGCATACTTAATTTAATTATAGCGGATTTATCAGCGGTTAAAAAAGAGGCTGATAGATTTTTTCCGGTACATAAAGGCAAAAAGAGTCTGAAAGACAGAAAAGAAAAGGAGAAGAAAGAGAAATGTTTGTTATCAACAAAGATATGTGTGTCTGTTGTCATAACTGTGCAGACGAATGCCCGAGACAGGCAATCGATTTCGTCGGCACCAAGTATGAGATCGATCAGACAAAGTGTGTAAAATGCGGTTTATGTGAGAAGGTCTGTCACAGCGGTGCCTGTCAGGCTTTCCCAAAGAAGAAAGCAGTGCAGCAGCATGATCTGATCGAAAGAGAAGCAGATCTGGTTGTAGTTGGATCCGGCTGTGGTCTGGTATCTGCTGTTTATGCGGCTCAGCAGGGGAAGAAGGTCATCCTTCTGGAGAAGAGCAATAAGATTGGCGGAAATACAGACTATGCGCACGGCTATATGCCTCAGTATTCCAAGTGGCATGCCAGCATGGGCTTCGCAGATGAGAGAGAAGGCGCTGTTGAACACTTCTATCAGATGGGCGAGGGCCAGATCGAGAAAGAACTGGTACATGCAGCTGTTTACGGAGCAAGTGATTTCTTTGACTGGTTATGCGGCTTATGTGATATCACGGAAACCTATGATCTACATGCGGCCAGTGAGAATGATTTCCATGGCCCTATGTTCGGAAACAGTGTAGTTGAGTTCAAGGAACGTTATCTGAAAAACCTGAATTGCCGTGATGATGCGATCGGACCGGGCTGGGGAGGTACGCATGTTATCGAGACCATGATGGATACCATCGAGAAAGAAAATCTGGATGTAACCATTTTGATGGGAACGGCAGCAGAGCATATCCTTCTGGATGAGAAGGGAGCCGTGAAAGGCATAATGGCAGCAGATGAAGGCGGCCAGGTAAAGATCAGCTGCAAGGCCCTGATGCTGGCTTGCGGAGGATATGGCAAGAATGATGAATTGCTGAAGAAATACTGTCATGTTGATTTCTTCAGCAGTAAGGTCCCCATGCATCGTTTCTCCGTGCCGGGTGATACCGGTGATGCGATTGCCATGATGGCAGAGCTGGGAGAGGAACCGGATCCGGATCGTATGTTTGTATCCATCTGGGGTCCCCGTCATCATCCCTTTAATAACTCCATTGCAGATTATGCGCAGGAAGGAGAATTCCCGGAGATCAACCTGAATGGTAAGAGATGGTATGACGAGAGTGAAGCCCTCTTCCATGGAATCGATAAAATCTATCAGCAGCCAGAGCATATGTCCTACACCATCCTGCCTTATAAGCAGGTAAAGGAGGTTGCGGAACGCTTCATGAATACACCGGCAATGGCGAACAGGGCAAAATATTTTGCAACCTGGGAAGAGGACCTGGATCATGAGGCAACCTTGGATACACCGGTGAAGAAGGCGGATACCCTCTATGAGCTGGCAGAAAAGATGGGTGTAGACCCGGAGGTGTTTGTTGCCGAAATGACAAGATACAGCCATTTTTGTGAGAACGGAGTGGATGAAGACTTCCACAAGGATCCGCAGTTCCTGAAGCCTTTCCCGCTGGAGGAAGGTCCCTATTATGCCGTAATCGGACTCTGTTTCTCAGAGGCTGCAATGGGTGGTGTAAAGGTCAACGACCAGTGTGAGGTTGTCCGTGCAGACGGAAGCATCATTCCGGGACTGTATGCAGGCGGCGATTGTACTTCTGCTATGCACAGAAAAGGAAAGCTTGCTCCGATCTCAGAGCTGACCTGGGCAGTAGCTTCTAATTATATTGCAGGCGGCAACATGGTTGCATTCATTAATGAAAAGGAGGAGGCATAAGATGTTTTTACCGGATAATAGTGTATACGTTCCTATAGAGAATCCGAATATGGCAGAGAAGCAGACAGAAAGCGGTCATCTGTCTATGGAAGAGCGTCTGCATTCCTATGAAGAAATTGAACACAGCTATACAGAGGAAGAGGCTTTAGAAGAAGCCGGCAGATGTTTGTCCTGTCCGACTCACTGGTGCCAGAAGGCCTGTCCGGCCTCTCTTCCTGTAGCAGATTTTATCGCAAAGATCCGTGAAAAGGATTATGAAGGGGCTTACGAGTTGATTCATTCCGCATCTACTCTGCCGGAGATGTGCTCCCGTCTCTGTCCCCAGGAGAAGCAGTGTCAGTCAAACTGTACCAGAGGTATCTGCACGGAATCCGTTGCAATCGGAAAGCTGGAGCGTTTTGTGGCTGACTGGCATCAGGCACATGCAAAGGCAGAAAAAGCAGGGAAGATGAGCGGAAAGAAGGCTGCTGTCATCGGAGCAGGACCGGCAGGTCTTGCCGTGGCAGAGAGACTGAAGGAAGGCGGCATTGAAGTTACTCTTTATGACAGGGAAGATCAGGCCGGCGGTCTTCTTCGCTATGGTATTCCGAATATGAAGCTGAAAAGAGAGGTTCTGGAGCAGAAAATCGAATTTATGAAAGAAGAAGGAATCCGTTTCGAAACAAAGAAAGAGGTAGATCAGGCTCTGGCAGAAGAGCTGCAGGCAAGCTATGATGCGGTAATCCTTGCAGTTGGTGCAGAGGAGACCAATAAGCCGAAAATCGCTGGAGCAGAGCAGGCCAAAGGCATTTATTATGCTCTGGATTATCTTTCTTCTAATATCGAAGCAGGAGAAGGCCGGGAAAGGATCAGTGCAGAAGGCAAAAATGTAGTAATTATCGGAGCCGGTGATACCAGCAGGGACTGTCTGGCAATGGCACTTCGTAATGGCTGTCAGTCAGCTGTTCAGGTGAAAAGAAAACCGGAAGTCTTCGGCAAAACGCATGTATGGCAGCCCTATCCTTTAGAGACAGAGCATGTAAAGGCAGAATACAGCCAGGAAGAATATGCGAGCGTTTTCTGCAAGGATTCTTATCGCTATTCCTCCCTTGTAAAAGAGGTGAAGACAGACGAAGAGGGCAGAATCAAGTCTGTTATCCTTGTGAAAACAGAGCCGAAAGAGGCGGAAAGCGGAAGAACTGTCATGCAGGCGATTCCGGGAACAGAGACAGAACTTCCCTGCGAACTGCTTCTGATCGCAGCAGGCTTTTCCGGTCCGAAGCAGGCGATCAAGGATGCTTTCGGTCTGGAATTCGGCAGCTCCTATCAGACCAGCATCGAGAAGGTATTTGCCTGCGGAGACTGCCGGATCGGACAGTCTCTGGTCGTAAAGGCGATGGCAGACGGACAGAAGTGTGCCCAGGCAGTGCTGGAATATCTGGCTTAGTGGAAGGGGCTTTCATTTCTCGCTCGAAGAATAGGCCTGGGCGATCTCATCCAGAAAATGAATAATCGACGGGCTGAGATAGCGGTTTTTCAGGAAGGAAATCCCGCACTCCCGTCGGCAGAAGCTTTCCTTCAAAGGCCGGTAAAGGATCTTCTTTTCATAGGGTTTTTGATTCGGGTGATCCTTGGAATGCTCGTAGCCACGCAGGGAAATGATGGAGATACCCAGATTCGAGCCGACACTTTCTCCAATCAGGGAAGGGAAATGCCCTTCGAATACGATATTCGGTTTAAAGCCGCAGAGCTGACAGAACTTTTTTGTCAGATTAGTTACATCCGAATTATGATCATTACAATAGAAACGCTCATTTTGCAGGTCGGTGATGGACAAGACTGACTTTTGAGCGAGAGCGTTGTCTTCGGAGAGGATGACACCCATCGGCTCCACAAAAAATTCCTCCCATTCCAGTTCGGAATCCGTGATCCTGGAGGTAGATATGGCAATATCAATCTGCCTTTCCTTCAGGAGAGCGGGGAGATAATCGCTGGGAAACTGGGAGAGGACAATGTTGACATCCGGATGCGATAAGGAAAAGCTCCGGATGGCACGGAGGAGCCAGTTGGGCTCTGAATTAGGGAAGCAGGAGCCAATCACAATCTTTCCACTCTCCGCCTTTGAAAAACTGCTCAGATTGTCCTTCATATCATCAATATCATGAAGAATCTTTTCCGTATATTTGTAAGCAATCACGCCTGCATCACTCAGACGGATATTTTTCCCATCTCTTTCAAATAATTTCACATTCAAGTCATTTTCCAGACGGTTAATGGCCTTGCTTAAGGCCGGCTGTGTAATATTCAGGGCATTAGCCGTCTGCGTGATATGCTGTCTTTTGGCAGTTTCGTAAAAATATTCCAGCTGCATCAGTTCCATAGGTATAACTTCCTTTTCTTCTTCTGATCCTTTACAGGATCTTATCTTAAACGTGGAAAGTGCTTTTATCAGATATTTCCAAAGTGGTTAGACAATGCTTTTGTCATTGATTCATTCCATGAAAGGAATGAATCCTTGCTTTTTTCTCTTGATTTTTGCATAAAAGGCATAAAAACAGGGGAAATTCCTTCTTTTCCTCAAGAATGGTTATTTGAAAATTTAAATGCACGGTAATACCGTGCGGTTACAATTACAACAGT
>CAVEOK010000064.1:0-9175 GCA_963617415.1 Oscillospiraceae bacterium | reverse complement strand
GGTGTGAAGAATGTGCAGATGGCCTATGTGTCCAAACATATGATCTTCAAGAAGTTTTTCTTCTCTACCCTGGGTGGTACGATCGGGGCAGCAGTATTGGGAATTGCCATGGCTTTGAACGGCTTTGGCGCCTGGGCAATTATTGCTCAGCAGGTTTTCAATACAGCAGTGGATACTTCCATTCTTTGGATTACCGTGAAGTGGAGACCCAGCAGGGAGTTTTCCTTTGAACGACTGAAGGGACTTTTTTCCTTTGGCTGGAAGCTCCTGGTATCTGCCTTGATTGATACGGTCTATACCAATCTAAGACAGCTGATCATCGGTAAATTCTATCAGAAAAATGAGCTGGCCTTTTATAATCAGGGAGAAAAGTTCCCGAATGTCATTGTGACCAATATCAATAACTCCATCGACAGTGTTCTTTTGCCGGTTATGTCAAAGGAACAGGATGATGTTCTGGCAGTAAAAAGAATGGCAAGACGTTCGATCAAGACATCGACCTATGTCATGACGCCTTTGATGATCGGTCTTTTTGTGACAGCTCCTAATATTGTCCAGTTGGTTCTTACCGAAAAATGGATGGGCTGCGTCTTTTTCCTGCGGGCATTCTGCATTTCCTATATGCTCTATCCCATTCATACCGCTAATCTGAATGCGATCAAGGCAATCGGCCGCAGTGATATCTTTTTGAAGCTGGAGATTATAAAGAAAATTGTGGGATTGATCGTCCTTTTTATTTCCATGTTTTTCGGAGTAAAGGCCATGGTATTGAGTCAGCTGGGAGTTTCCTTTTTTAGTATGGCGGTAAATGCCTGGCCGAACAGGAAGCTGCTAAAGTACAGCTACAAGGAGCAGCTGATGGATCTTGTCGCAAATATGCTTTGTGCTGTTGGAATGGGAATTGCAGTTGCCTTGCTGGATCTGCTTCCTTTATACTATGTAATCAGATTAATCCTGCAGATCTTGATCGGAGCCCTGCTTTATATGGGATTATCCTATTTCAGTAAAAACGAGACCTTTTTCTATCTTTTGGATATCATAAGAAAGAGAGGAAAGAAGGAAGAGGGCTGATCGTGAATTAAGAGCGCTTAAGGAAATACTGATAAGAAATTTCTTTTAAGGAGATTATTCTATGGGAAAAGATGAAAAGAAAAAAGTAAATATGCCGCAGTTTCCAACCAATAATGCAGACTTCAGCAAACTGCCGCAGATCTTGGTTACCAGATCCTCAATGCCTTCTTTCGAAGAGTACGTAGAAGAAATTAAGGACATCTGGGATTCTCATTGGCTGACCAATATGGGACCCAAGCATCAGAGACTGCAGAAGGAGCTGGAAAGCTATCTGGATGTGGAGAATATCGATCTTCTGACAAATGGACATATGGCTTTGGAATTATCTCTTCAGGCTTTAAATCTGCAGGGAGAGGTGATCACGACTCCCTTTACCTTTGCCTCTACGACACATGCCATTGTCAGAAATGGTCTGACACCGGTTTTCTGTGATGTCAAAGAGGATGATTTTACAATTGATACGGAAAAGATTGAAGATCTGATCACAGACAGAACAACGGCCATTATGCCGGTACATGTTTACGGAAATATCTGTAATATCGAAGAAATTGACAGGATTGCAAAAAAATATGATCTGAAAGTGATCTACGATGCGGCTCATACCTTTGGCGAAAGCTATAAGGGAAGAGGTGTGGGATCTTACGGTGATGTTTCCTGCTTCAGCTTCCATGCCACGAAGGTCTTTAATACGATTGAAGGCGGTGCAGTCTGCTTCCATGATACGGAATTTGGCTACACCATTGCCCGCTTGAAGAATTTTGGTATCCGTGGTCCGGAGATTGTGGATGGTATCGGTGCTAATGCCAAAATGAATGAATTTTGTGCCGCAATGGGAATCTGTAATCTCAGACATGTGGATGAGGAGATAGAAAAGAGAAGAATTGTGGTAGAGCGTTATAAGGAACGCCTTGAGAATGTCACAGGAATTCAGCTGAATCCGGTACAGAAGGATGTAAAGTCCAATTATGCATATTTCCCGGTTATTTTCCGGGAAAAGGAATTCGGTGCCAGCAGAAATGAGGTTTTTGCCGCTCTGGCACAGAATAAGATTGCCGCCCGTAAATATTTCTATCCGATCACCAACACCTTCGACTGCTTCCATGGCAGGTATGACAGTGAGCTGACACCGGTTGCCCTGCATTTGAGCAGAAGAGTATTGACGCTTCCGCTATATGCGGATCTTCCTTTGGAGGATGTTGACCGGATTTGTGATATTATTCTGAGCTGCAAGCGGTAAGAAATTCAAGACTCGCTCGCGAGTCTTGTGCGCCGGATTCGAGTCTGCGTTAAAAAACTTCAGCTATAATACAAAAGACGAGGATGATTCTGTCGAATCAAAAACACGCTCTCGCTCGAAGGAAGCCATAGCAGATGCTAAGCTCGAGACACATATGTCTATGTGTCTCTTGCTAAGCACTGAGGGCTTCCTAACGGTTTTTGATTCAGGACAGAACACCTCGTCTTTTTATATTTAGAAAATACGTTTTATTTCGCAAGCAGAAGCATAATCTCATTGCTTCGTTTTACAAATTCATTCATATCTTCCGGAGACAGGGGCTGGTTGCTGATCTTGGCCAGATCATAGATCTGCTTGCAGAAGAGAGCAGCCTTCTCATCTTCCTTATGATCAAGAAGATAAGAAACCAGATCATTGTTAAGGTTCAGGGTGAGTGTTTCATCTCCCTTGAAGAGATCTGATGTATCTCCATATACATTGTACATCTTCATCATATCAGCCATTCTGCGGCTTTCTTCAGAAACGGTAAGGACGGAGGCGAGACTCTTATCTTTTAATTTTTCTGTCTTGATGGTCAGATTTTCTTTCTCAAGAGCATCCTTGAAAAGAGTGCTTAAGGTCTCGGAAGCATCCTTTAATTCTTCTTCTGTAGCTTCTTCCTTCAGAGAGTCAGTCAGATCAGCATCAATTCTGACGAAACGATAGTGCTCATTTCTGGCCTCAAGCTGTGTAATGAAGGAAGTATCAATCTGGTGAGTAAGAATAACAGCATTCATATCATGTTCCTTGAACATCTGAATGTACTGGCCCTGCTGAACCGGATCTGTCACATAGTAAACCGTATCCTTTTCTTCTTCCTTCTCTGCAGCAGCCTCCTGCTGGTCTGCCTCTGCCTTTTCTGTTTCGGCAGCATCAGCGGCTTCTTCTTCCTTTTCAACCGGCTTCAGCAATTCCGGAAGAGTCTGATACTTGTCATAGATATCTTTGAAGAGGATATAGTCATTCATCTTGTCACAGAACTTAGCATCCTTCAGGCAGCCGTACTTGATGAAGGGGCTGATATCATCCCAGTATTTTTCATAATTTTCCTTGTCGGTCTTGCACATACCGGATAATTTGTCTGCAACCTTCTTGGTAATATATTCAGAAATCTTGCTGACAAAGCCGTCATTCTGAAGGGCTGATCTGGAAACATTAAGGGGCAGGTCCGGGCAGTCAATGACTCCCTTGAGGAGCATAAGGAATTCCGGAATCACTTCTTTGATATTGTCAGCGATGAAGACCTGATTGTTGTAGAGCTTGATCACGCCTTCTGCAGACTCATATTCCAGATTGATCTTCGGGAAGTAGAGAATACCCTTGAGGTTGAAAGGATAGTCCATATTAAGATGGATCCAGAAGAGGGGCTCCTTATAATCATGGAAGGTGGTGCGATAGAATTTCTTATAATCCTCGTCACTGCATTCACTCGGACTCTTTGTCCAGAGAGGATGAATGTCATTTAAGGCAACCGGTCTTTTCAGAATCTTTACTTTTTCCTGACGGGGAGAAATCTCAATTGTTTCCTTTGTGCCGTCTTCATTTTCTTTTTCTTCTGTTTTGGCTTCTTCTACAAATTCCTCGATTACCGTGTCCTTGTCAGTCAGCTCGGATTTCAGAACAGTTTCGTAAGCTGCCTCTGCATTTTCATTCTCCAGATAAATCGGAGTCGGCATAAAGGAGCAATACTTTTCGATGATCTCACGAACCCGGAATTCGTTAGCAAATTCCAGACAATCCTCATTCAGGAAAAGGGTAATGCAGGTACCGATGCTGTCCTTGTCGCCGGCAGACATTTCGAATTCTGTGCCGCCATCACATTCCCAATGAACAGCTTCTGCGCCTTCCTGCCAGGAAAGGGTATCAATATGAACCTCATCCGCAACCATGAAGGCAGAGTAGAAACCAAGACCGAAGTGGCCGATGATCTGATCGCCGTCCTCTGAGCCCTGATATTTCTCAAGAAAGTCAGTTGCACCGGAAAAGGCAATCTGGTTAATGTATTCCTCTACCTCATCCGCTGTCATACCAAGACCGTTATCAATGATCTTTAAGGTCTTTTCCTTGGGATTTACTTTGACCTGAATCTTGGCTTCATAGCCCTCCGGGAGCTCGTAGTTGCCCATTACATCCAGCTTTTTCAGCTTTGTAATGGCGTCACAGCCGTTTGAGATCAGCTCACGAAGAAAAATGTCATGATCGCTGTACATCCATTTTTTGATAATTGGAAAAATGTTTTCACTGTTAATAGATAAATTACCGTGTTTTTCTGTCATATTATTGCATCTCCTATTTTAAACAATTAAACTAATAGATATTCGCCTCGTGCTCATAATGTGAATCATAATACCCTGTGGTCAAAAAGTCAATGAAAACTTAGCACTCAATTAAAAAGAGTGCTAACAGGCAAAAAGGGGAGCAGAGGCAAGAAAAAGTCTGGCTATAGAAAAACATATTTTATTAGCTTATTAAACCTAGTAGAGCAGAATACAAAGGAGCAAATAGAATGGAGAGAGCGGGAACAAAGTGGGAAACGGTTTCAATGGATGAAAAGGAAAGGGCACTTGTCATTATCGATCAGACCTTGCTGCCGGGTGAAGTGAAGATGCTGCATCTGACAAAGCAGAACGAGATATGGGAGGCAATTAAGAAGCTTCAGGTTAGGGGAGCACCGGCAATCGGTGTTGCTGCGGCTTTCGGACTTTACCTTGCGGCTCTTGCAATTGATAAAGAAGAGAAAAGTGCTTTCTTTGAGGAGTTGAAGGAGGCAAAGGAATATCTGAATTCATCCAGACCGACAGCGGTAAATCTTTCCTGGGCCTTGAACCGCATGGAGGAGAAGGCGATTGCCAATTCCGACAAAAGCATAGTGGAGATTAAGGAAATCCTGAGAGAGGAAGCCTGGAAAATTAAGGAAGAGGATTCCGAAATGTGCCGCATGATCGGAGAGCATGCCTTAAAACTTTTGAAGCCGGGAATGGGACTTTTGACCCATTGCAATGCGGGAGCTTTGGCAACCTCAAAGTATGGAACAGCGACAGCCGCCATGTATCTTGGTCATGAAAGAGGCTATAACTTTAAGGTGTTTTGTGATGAGACCAGACCTCTTTTGCAGGGAGCAAGACTGACCAGCTTTGAGCTTGCAGAAGAAGGAATCGATACAACCCTGATCTGTGATAATATGGCACCGACAGTAATGAAAAAGGGATGGATTGACGCCGTATTTGTTGGCTGTGATCGTGTAGCGGCAAACGGAGATACGGCAAATAAGATCGGAACAAGCTATGTAGCGCTTGCGGCAAAACGCTTTGGCATTCCCTTTTATGTATGCGCACCTTCCTCGACCATTGATTTTCAGACGAAAAGCGGAGAAGAAATCGTGATTGAGGAAAGAGATCCGGAGGAGCTGAGAAGCATGTGGTATGAGAAGCCGATGGTATCGGAAAAGGTGAAAATCTTCAATCCGGCCTTCGATGTAACGCCGGCTTCCGACATAACGGCAATTATTACGGAAAAGGGAATCGTTTATCCGGATTTCGAGGAAAACCTGAAAAAGACTTTACTTTAAAACTTTAGTATTGTAAAATTTTAAAGTAAGAAAACAGCTTTAGGAGCTTATTTTAGAGGAAAATAAAATGAAGGATAAATTACATACAGAAGCAGTCAGCCATTTATTTCAGGCAATTCTGACCCTGGAAAGTGAAGAGGAATGCTTCGAATTTTTTGAGGATTTGTGTACCATTAACGAGCTTTTGTCTTTATCACAGCGTTATGAGGTAGCCAAAATGCTGCGCCAGAAGAAGACTTATCTGGAAATCGCAGAGAAGACCGGTGCATCTACAGCTACGATCAGCAGGGTAAATCGTTCCCTGAATTACGGAAATGATGGTTACGATATGGTATTTGCCCGTTTGAAGGAAGAGGAATAATACAGGATTGATTATATGATGAATCTGAATGAGATGCAGCAGGAGGCAGTGGAGCATGTAAATGGTCCACTTCTTATTCTGGCTGGAGCCGGCAGTGGAAAGACCAGAGTGATTACCCTTCGAGCTGCATATTTAATAGAAAAGTGCGGGGTTGATCCCTGGAATATTCTGGCAATCACCTTTACCAATAAGGCAGCTGCCGAAATGAAGGAAAGAATTCGGCAGGAAGTGGGCTTTGGTTCAGAAGCAATCTGGGTGGCAACTTTTCATTCTACCTGTGTTCGAATCCTGAGAAGATTTATCAATCTCCTTGACTATGATACGAACTTTACGATTTATGATGCGGATGATCAGAAACGATTGATGAAGCAGATCATAAAAAGGATGAAGCTTGATACCAAAATGTATAAGGAAAAGCCCCTTTTAAATGAAATTTCTGCTGCAAAGGATGAGCTGATCTCACCTGTTGAATATAAGGTAAGGGCGCAGGGAGATTATGCTCGCGAGATCAAAGCTCAGGTCTATCAGGAATATCAGAAGGAGCTGAAGAAGAACAATGCACTGGATTTTGATGACCTGATCTTTAAGACCGTTGAGCTTTTGCAGGATCATTCTGAGGTGCTACGTTATTATCAGGATCGTTTTCACTATATTATGGTGGATGAGTATCAGGATACCAACACGGCACAGTTTGAGCTGATCCGCCTTCTGGCAGACAAAGAAAAGAATCTTTGTGTGGTAGGCGATGATGATCAGTCGATTTATAAGTTCCGCGGAGCGAATATTCATAATATTTTGGATTTTGAGCAGACTTATCGGGATGCAAAGGTCATTCGGCTGGAGCAGAATTACCGCTCGACCGGCAATATCTTAAATGCGGCAAACCGCGTTATCGAGAATAATAAGGGCAGAAAGGGAAAGACTCTCTGGACAAGCAATGGAGAGGGAGCAAAGCCTGTTTTCTGCAGACTGGATGACGCCTATGAGGAAGCAAAATATATCGCAGAGACAATCCAGAAGGAAGCGAAGATCAAGGGAAGACGCTATTCGGATATGGCAGTATTGTATCGTACCAATGCCCAGTCCCGTATTCTGGAGGAAAGACTGATCCTGAGTGGAATTCCTTATAAGATCGTCGGCGGTCTTAATTTCTATGCGAGAAAGGAAATCAAGGATCTGATTTCTTATTTGCAGATACTGGACAATCCGGCAGATGACCTGGGAATTCGAAGGATCATCAATGTTCCCAAAAGAGGCATCGGTGCTACCACGATTGAGAGAATTCAGCTTTATGCAGAGGCAGAGGAGATCAGCTTTTATGAGGCAATGCTACATACGGAACGAATTGACAGTATTAAGCGTTCTGCTGCCAAGGTAAAGTCCTTTGCAGATTTTTTGGAAAATCTGCGGGAGGAAGCAAAAAGCGCATCTTTGTCAGAGATCATGCAGAAAATTATAGAAGGAACCGGCTATGTAGAGGAGCTTGAAGCGGAGGATACGGAAGAAGCCAGGGGAAGAATCGAAAATATCGATGAACTCCTCAATAAAATCCTTACCTATGAGAAAGAAGCAGAAGAGCCGTCCTTATCTAACTTTTTGCAGGAGGTTTCTCTTGTAGCGGATATTGATGATTATACAGAGGATCAGGATTATGTCGTTTTAATGACCCTGCACAGTGCCAAGGGACTGGAGTTTGACTGTGTTTTTCTGGCCGGTTTGGAGGATGGTCTTTTCCCGAGTTATATGAGCATCATGGCGGATGATCAGTCCGATATTGAAGAGGAAAGAAGACTTTGCTATGTGGGAATTACCAGAGCAAGGGAAAAGCTTTATATTACCTCAGCAGCACAAAGAATGACACATGGAGAAACCCATTTTAATCCGGTTTCCAGATTTGTTAAGGAAATTCCGAAGGAGTTGCTGGATGGTTATATTCCAAAGAGTAACTTTGAAAAGGAATTTGAATTCCAAAAAACAGAATCTGCTATGAGTCTGATGAAAGGGACAGACCCGGTGGAGAAGACAATCAGGCGGTCCCAGAAAAAGAAGCCTTATACCAATCTCTATCAAATGAAGGATATGGCAAAGGCTGAGCGGACAGAGTTGGGCTATGATGTCGGAGACAGAGTAAGGCATATTAAATTCGGTGACGGAAGCGTTCTGGAGATAAAAGACGGCGGCAGAGATTACGAGGTAAGCGTCGAATTTGACCGTGTCGGAAGAAAGAAAATGTTTGCCGGTTTTGCTAAAC
Source organism: Oscillospiraceae bacterium (assembly GCA_963617415.1). Classification (GTDB taxonomy): domain Bacteria; phylum Bacillota; class Clostridia; order Lachnospirales; family Lachnospiraceae; genus RUG14243. Next base: position 648 of record CAVEOK010000064.1, on the reverse strand, counting down.
TGAAACGGATAGAATGAGAAAAAATCGGATTCTAAAATGAACCTATTTTTTGAACTATTTGAGCAATCTGTAGCAAAGGGCAGGCTGAAAAAAGATTGTTTTCGATAGCAGGCCTGTGATATACTAAATTTAGTTTTTAGTCAGGTATACAGATCCTATCAGCTGACTAATCAGAATTGAAATGGAGGGCTTTGTCATGAGTACAAAAATGGAAGAATTACTCAGCAATGTTAAGCTTGCTGATGTTCTTAACAAAAATGAAGAAAAGAAAGTATCTAGAAAAATTGTAGTTGGTCTTGCCATTGTTGGCGCTATCGCAGCAGTAGCAGCAATTGCAGTCTTCGTTTATAAATATTTCGCACCGGATTATTTTGATGATTTCGATGATGATTTCGAAGATGATGATTTCGAAGACGAAGATATTTTCGACGATGATCTTGATTAAGGAGAAAATCTTATATGAAGAAGGGTGAGATTCTTGAGGGAACTATTGAAGAGCTTCAGTTCCCAAACAAAGGAATTCTTCACGCGGATAATAGAACAATCACGATTAAAAATAGCGTACCTGGTCAAAAGGTACGCTATTCTGTTTCTAAGGTCCGCAAAGATAGGGCAGAAGGAAGACTTTTAGAAGTAAGTGAAAAAGCA
>CAVEOK010000063.1:2077-9340 GCA_963617415.1 Oscillospiraceae bacterium | reverse complement strand
GAAACATTTCGTGAATTTGATTATTAGAAGAGGTGGCTGTTATGTGTAAAGTTATAGTATTGAAAATGCATTTGCGTTATGGATGAATGATTGCGAGGAAAGACGGTCACAATTAAAGTTAAATGAAGAAAAGTTGAATTTACTTTTTGCGTCCATATATGGTGTGAAAAATAAAATAATGTTAACAGTTGAAGAAGAGTCGTTGTCAATAAGAAAAGCAGATCTGACGAGAGACATCAAGAGTTTTATCTCCTATGCCGTAGGCTGCATGTTTGGCCGTTATTCCTTAGACAAGGAAGGTCTTGCCTATGCCGGTGGTGACTGGGATGACAGCATTTACCAGACCTTTAAGCCGGATGTAGATGCCATTATTCCTATTACTGATGAGGATTATGGCTTTAGTGATGATATCGTAGAGCGTTTTATTGATTTTGTCCGTGTGGTATATGGTGAAGATTCGCTGGAAGAAAATCTGGAATTTATTGCCAAGGCTTTAGGCAACAAGGGCAGTAGTTACAAAGAAGTCCTTAGAAATTATTTCCAGAAGGATTTCTACAAGGATCATTGCAATACCTATTCTGTAACAGGATCTGGAAAACGCCCGATTTACTGGCTTTTTGATTCCGGTAAGCAGAATGGATTTAAGGCTTTGATTTACATTCACCGTTACACGCCGGATACCGTTGGCCGAATCAGATCGGTTTATCTGAGCAAGGTACAGGGAGCCATTGAGAATGCCCTGCAGAATGCAGAGTACATTATCTCAACTACGTCCAGTGCGACAGAGAGAGCGGCAGCTTCCCGTCAACGTGACAAATACATTAAGCAGCTAAATGAACTGAAACCATATTATCAGGCACTATCCCATATTGCTCTTCAGAGAGTGGAGATGGATCTGGATGATGGTGTTAAGAAGAATTATCAGCTCTTCCAAAATGTGGAAATCTCAACGGAAGGCAAGAAACAGAGGTTAAATCTTCTGGCGAAGATCTAAAGAGTTGAAGCTTTGCGAAAGAAATAGACGAAAGATTGGAGTAGGATTCCATGGAAATTACAGAAATCCAAGACAAGATAAAAGAGCTTATGGCAGAACCGGAACGCACCATTGTCTTCTGGTATGACGATGATGCTGCCTATAAAGAAGAGGTGGAGAATGGCTTCGTCTTAAAGGACGGAGCTAAGCTCTGGATTCTGGAAGAGAATAACTGGTTTAAGACCAAGCTTCTTTTGGAACAGGAAGATACGGAGTCAGATTATCTGATCTATGCACCTTTTCCACGTCCGGATGATAGAGAAAATATGCTTGTAGATACCTTTTATTATTCCAAGCATTTCTATTCGGACAAGCTGGTTCAGATTATGGGCACTCTGAACATTCCGGTGGGGTGCCAGGATGAGGTGAAGCGGTTTAAGAAGTTCTGGACTTCCGGTAATGTGACAAAATTCGACAAATTGCAGATTACAGAGTTTACACCGGAGACGGTGGATCTGGGTATTCTTTGCGTGCTGGGAAATGCCAAGACCTTAAATTTTGAGGAACTCTTAAAGAAAGTATTGCTGGCTGGTCTGGATGAGAATCCGGCGTTAAAGAAGATGGAGTTCTACAAGATAGAAGATGCTTTCTGGAAACAGTGTGAAAAGAACTATGGCTATATCGATCCGACACCATCATTATCACGTTTCATGACAACGATGGTTGTGACTTACATGGATACCGTAACTGGTGGAAATGCACCGACAGCGTGGAAGTCCTTCCTTTCGGCCAGAAAGAATGATGTTGTAATCTTTATGAAGAACGTCATGAATAATGATGAGAGCAGAGAGTTTTATGATAGTTTCGCTAAGCGTTTTGCGTCAGATAAGAATGCCATGGCATCCCTTCGAGATGTTTCGCTGGAAGATCTAATTGAGTGCGATGCTTTATCGGAGATTGACGAAGATTTGCTTAGTTGGATGATCAGTAAGATCGAGGATGGCATGCTGGATGAGAAGATTGCAGGTATGACCATTCCTCAGATTTGTGAGGAGAGAATGAAACCTTGCTATCACTTCTCCACGGCATATTTTAAACGCTATAAGGTAGTGGAGCATGCTTTCCTTGTGATCAAAGGCGTATCACAGCATGAATACAAGCCGACAATTGATGAGGTTGTAGAGGACTACGCAGAGCATACCTATCGTATCGACCGAGATTATCGTAAGTTCTATTACTACATGGATTCTGTAGGTATGAGCGAGGAAATCGAGAAGCTTCGGGATCTGGTGGAGAATGTATATACCAACAAGTATCTGACAGACTATTCCTTCAAGTGGAATCAGTCTTTATCGGATCAGGAATATGCTTCTTATACCGGAAAGAGGCAGCAGGATTTTTACAATGACTTTGTTCGTCCGTTTATGAGAGAAAACGGACGTGAGGGAAAGGTTATTGTTATTATTTCCGATGGCATGCGCTATGAATGTGGAAGAGAACTGTATGAAAAGTTAGAGTTGGATGAGAAGTGCAATGTGACCATGCATCATATGCTGAGTGTGCTTCCGTCAGAGACCACGCTTGGTATGGCATCACTTCTTCCAAACAAAGAGATCAGTGTTGACACAGCCTTAAATATTACCGTAGATGGTCTGAAATGCGGAAACAGCACGGCTGATCGGCAGAAGATTCTACAGAATACCGTGCCAAAGTCCATTTGTTGTGACTTTGATAAATTGCTGAACGGAAAAAAGGAAGAAATCCGCGAGTTGTTGCAGGATAAGAATCTGGTGTATGTATATCAGAATCAGATAGATCAGCGCGGTGAGGGGATGCGCTCTGAGAATGAGGTATTTACTGCCTGCAAAGAAGCGGTGGACGAAATTCAGACCTTGATTCATAGACTGACCGGATATGTATCAGCTACACGATTCCTAGTAACGGCTGATCATGGATTTATCTACAAGAGAGATAAACTGCTTGAAAGTGACAAGATTGTCATGGACAAAGATGGAATTGAGTATGTTAATTATCGATACATGCTGTCTGATCATCAGGTGATAAATGAAGCTATGGCAAATAGATGCCTGACTTATCTCAGCGCTATGAATGCAGATTATGTTGTAACGCCGAAGGGAACGGATCTAATCAAGACCAAGGGAGGCGGCATGAATTATGTTCATGGCGGATCTTCTCTTCAGGAGATGATGGTTCCGGTCATTAAGGTAGTGACGGCAAAGGGTAAGCAGGAGGTTGGATTTGTAAATGTGGAGATCAGCTCCTTTATTTCCAGAATCACTAATAGTGTATTCAAGATTGACTTTATGCAGATGGAGCCTGTAACAGACAAGGTGAAACCAAGGAAACTGGTGGCTTTCTTTGTGGACAGCACTGGACAGAAGATTTCCTTTGATGTTCCGATCATTGCAGACATTCGAGAGAAGGAAGCAAGCAAACGTCTGATTACAGAAAGATTTACCTTAAAGAGCGGTAAGTACAACAGTAGTCAGGAATATTATCTTGTACTTGCAGATATGAATGATGAGTCCGAAGTGATTCAGAAGTATAAATTTACCATAGATATTGCGGAGATGTAATTGGCCAAGAGCTGATTACAGGTCAGGAGAGACAAAGGATGGATACAGTTTTATTAAATAGCAAGATGAACGAATACATGCTTCGTCTGAATCAGAAAATGGGAGCATGGCTTGCCAAGAAGTTGCCAAAGATTACGGATAATTGGTGGCAGGAATTGGTCATCAATAATCTGAGTTCCTTGCAGAAGGATAATGTCCTCAAAGCGGGCATTAAAAGTATTGATAGATTAGATCTGGCAGCTCTTTTGCGTATTGTGGATCGCAACTGGTTTGCTATTACCAGTCAATTCTATATTAACAATAAGGAACGCTATAAAATTCGCGATATGCAGCAGGTTCGAAACGATTGGGCTCATATTACTCCAAGTGATATTACCAAGGAAAAGGTGATCAATGACGCTAATATCATTATCGAACTGATGCAGGCTTTTGATGCGTCTATGAAGGAAACCAGGGATATGGAATCCTTTGTCCTGGACGTGGAAGATGATAAAGACATACATATAGAAGCTCAGAAATCAGTGGAAAAGAAGACGGTTGCGGAGACAAGTCCGATAAGCACAGCTGAGAGAATAGAAATTGCCTTAGGCAGTGTGGTAACGCTTGTCAGCGATCCTAAGACAGCCGGTGCTGTAATTGGGATCAACGGTAACAGCTATACTGTGTTTGTAAATGGTGCACCTCAGAATTTTTATCGTGAGCAGATTCAGTTGCAGGAAAAGAAGAAAGCAGAAGAGTATCTGTCTTTAAAAGAAGTTCGTGCAGCACTTACAGCTTACCAGATCAATAATCCGGGATCCAGCAATCTGTATTCATTGAATGCAGCTCGAATTGATTTTGTTCCTTATCAGTTTAGACCGGCTTTAAAGATGATTAAGGCAGATAGCCCGCGAATCCTTGTGGCAGATGATGTCGGTGTTGGTAAAACGATTGAGGCAGGACTTATTTTAAAAGAGATGGAGGCAAGATCTTCTCTTAATTCTGTATTGGTTATCTGCCCGAGACCTTTGGTCGCTGAGCGCAAGTGGCAACTGGAAATGAAACGCTTTGACGAGAATTTTACCCAGCTGGATGGCAGAACGTTAGCCGAGTGTATTTTGGAAACTGACCGTGATGGAGAGTGGCCGGAGAGACATAGCAAGACCATTATTCCCTATTCTCTTTTTAGTGAGGACTCTGTCATGGGAAGGCAATCAAAGTCCTCTAAAAAGCACAAGAATATGGGCTTAACAGAGCTGGATCCAATTCCGCATTTTGATTTGGTCATTGTGGATGAGGCGCATAATATTCGTAATGCAAATACCTGGATGTATCGCGGCGTAGAGCTATTCTGTCGTAATGCAGATGCCGTGGTATTTTTGACGGCAACACCGCTTCAGAACAGCAATAATGACTTGTATACGCTGCTGAACCTTTTACGACCGGATGTGGTGCTGGATAAGGATACCTTCCAGACTATGTCTGAGCCAAACTCCTTTGTAAATAACCTTCTTCGTATTGTGAGAAATCAGGAAGAAGGTTGGCAGGAAGCTGGAAAGCAGGAACTTGCAAATATCCTGGGAACTACCTGGGGACGCAATGTTATTCAGCATAATCCTGATTTTGAGAAGATATTTAACTTCTTGGACAGACAGGAAGTTTCAAGGGATGAAAAGATCGAGGCAATTTCTATTATCGAGGGCTTCCACTCTTTCCATACTATGATTAACCGTACCAGAAGAAAGGATATTGAAGATTTCTGTATCCGTAGGACACAGACGGTGAATGTGCCGTTTAACAGTGCGCAAAGAGATCTTTACGATGCCTTAATTGACTTCGAGAGCACTGCTTTAGCTCAGCTCCATGGAAGCCGTAGTGTCCGCTTTATGCTTTGTACGATTATGCGTCAAGCCTCCAGCTGCATCTATGGTCTGGCTCCTTTTATGAATGACCTGGTGAATAAGAGACTTGCTCAGATTCAGGAAGATGGCGAGCTGTATGAATATGATGTAGAGATGAATTCGGACGAGGAGAATTCTTTATTTGAACTGGCAGATGAGATAGATGCTTTATCAAGATCACTTCCAAAGGATGATCCGAAGCTGACTAAGCTGCTTGAGATTGTAGATCAGAAGCAAACGGATGAGAATAATCGAATCATTATCTTTAGTTCATTCAGACATACTTTGGCATATTTGAAGAAAAATCTAAAGGAGCATGGCATTCGCGTAGGACAAGTGGATGGATCTGTTCCGGATGAAGAGAGATATAAGCTTCGTCAGAGATTCCTTCTGGATCGTGATGATAAGAATGCCATCGATGTGCTTCTCTTTAGTGAAGTTGGCTGTGAAGGTCTGGATTATCAGTTCTGCGATTCTATGATCAATTATGATCTTCCTTGGAATCCGATGAGGATTGAGCAGAGAATCGGTCGTATTGATCGTCGCGGACAGAAGAATGATACGGTGAAGATTTATAACATGATCACTGAGGATACTATAGATGCGGTGATCTATGATCGATGCTTGTCCAAGATTGGTGTTTTTGAAGCAAGCATCGGTGATTGTTCAGAGATTCTTGGTGATATATCAGATCAGATCTTCAAAATTATGTTTGATTCAGAACTTACGGATGAAGAACGTAAGATGAAAATTGAAAAGATGGCCGATAATGAGGTCATGAAGGTTCAGGAGCTTCATCGTTTAGAGCAGGAAGAAAAGTCTTTATATGGCTTTGATCTTTCCAAGTACATTATTGACAAGGATGTACAGGAGGCAGAGAACCAGTGGATCAATCCGCAGAGTATGAATGAAATGGTCAATGCTTTTATGGATGATTATCTGGGCCAGGGAGAATATATCCGGGGTAAATCAGAAGCAAAGACTTTGCGATTGGCAGCGGATAAGAGAAAGCTTTTGCTGGATGATCTTAAATCCATGCAGCTTCCGACTAATAACAATGCAGTAAAACTGTGGAAGGCATATCTGAAGTCGGATAAACCGGTGCTGCCTGTTACTTTTGACAGTAATTATGCAAAAGACAATAGAGACGTTGCTTTCCTGACGCAGATGCATCCCCTTGTTATGGATGCTGCGGCTTATGAGAGTAAGAAGTTTCCTTGCAATGTTAGTGTGCGTGTAGCAGATCCGGAGATTCCGTCTGGTGATTATGAATTCTTGGTTTATGCGTGGAAATATGTAGGACTTAGACCAGATATTCAGCTGATTGCCGTCAGTGATAATGAGGCGGTGGAAAAGAATATTCTTTCTTTTTTGCATTATGCATCGGATACCATGGGAGAGGATGCTTCTTATGCAGACAAGTGGGACAGCATGGATAAGCTTCATTATCAGAGATGGCAGGCGGCAAAGGATAATTATATGGCTGATGTGCGTAACGAATGCGAGTATCGTTTAGAGCAGATATCACATTCCAGCAATCAGCAGGAGGCTATTGTAAGATCTCAGATTCAGAGTGCCACAGACGAAAAAATCAAGAGAATGCGAGAAGCACAGTTAGAAAATCTGAAGAAGAAATACGCAGATCAAAAGACGATGGTGGAAGATACCATTAGCAAAGCAGATATTCACACGAATCTGCTGGTAAAAGGCGTTTTACACGTAGATTAAAATGCCTGGAGGGAAGTAGTGATGGGAAGGATTAACTATCAGGCTATATACGAAAAGAATAAACATGATTGGTATGCCATGACAG
>CAVEOK010000063.1:0-2067 GCA_963617415.1 Oscillospiraceae bacterium | reverse complement strand
CCTCAGAAATATGAGGCTCTCTTGGCAGGCCATTATTCAGACAGCAATCATTTCGTGTATGAACTTCTGCAGAATGCGGAGGATGAAAAGGCAAGTAAAGTCGTTGTGGAGTATTATCGCGATCAGCTTGTCTTTTATCATAATGGAGATCCTTTTGATGAGGGAGACGTTAGAGGTGTTTCCTCTATGCTGATGGGAACCAAGAATAAAGACGATGCCAGCACAATTGGTAAGTTTGGTATGGGATTTAAATCCGTATTTAAGTATACCTATCAGCCAGAGATTTATTCAGATGAGGAAGGCTTTGTCATTCAGAATTATTTGCTTCCCAAAGAAGTGAAAAATGGCTGGGATTATCAGAAAGCAAAAGCAGAACTGAAATATCCCGATGGAGACAAGGTGGTCTATGTCTTTGCAGGGTGTGAGCATTTAACAAAGATAGTTATTCCATTTAAAAAGAAAGATCAAAAAGGAAATCTTGTAACTGTAAGTGGAAAAGATGTATTGGATAAGCTGCAAAGCTTATCTGGTGAGATTTTGCTGTTTTTAACTTATATACAGGATCTTTACTGGATTAACAAAGAGACAGGGAAGTATGCGCATATTACTTTAGGCAAAGATGAGAAGGATCAGAACCTGATCACTTGCCGTATTTCCGGAAATAACGGAGATGGCAAAGCGGAGATTACAAGATATCTGAAATATAGGGATGTCTTTGATCATCCGGATATGAAGAATGCTGAGGTCAGCGTGGCCTATAAGGTAAATAACCAGGCAAAGAATGTCAATGAGCTGAAGGGTTCACCGGTATGGGTATATTTCCCGACGAGAGATAATACAGATCTGCCCTTCTTGATTCATGGCAGTTTTGAGACAGCCGTTTCAAGAGAAAAGCTGATGACACCATCAGATTTTAATAGCGTGCTTTTTGATCGACTTGGTACTTTGATTGCTGATACCATGGAAGATCTCGGGAAAAGAGGTCTGATTACCCAGCCTTTTATTCGTCGAGTTATATTGGCTGCTTTCCAGGATGAGACAGACAATGGCACGATCCCAGGACTAATAAAAAAAGTCACGGAGACATTTCGTACAAAAGCACTTGTCCCTGATGCATTAGGTCATGGCCGTATGGCATCGGATCTTAAGATTCCCGTTCCATTTTCACTGACAGAGCAGGCTAATTCTGTTTTGTGGTTGGATGTGTTCTACGAGGTTGGTGATTTTGTTGCCCTAAATAATGAACGTGAAACCAGATTTACAGAGTATTATTCTTGGCTTCGTGATGGCTTAAAGATTCCGGTATTCAATCTAAGAGATTGGGCACAGAAGCTTTGTGAGCAGCCAGAGCGCATAGTCAGCACGACAGATGGAACCTTGGACGAACTGAAATCCTTCTATAATTTCATCAGTGATTATCAGGAGGAGTATTACAAAAACGAAAGAACCTATTCCAGAGCAGGCGCTTATGAAGCAACAATCCGCGGTTGTTTGCCGGAAGCTTGGGAATATTTAAGAGAAGCTCCTATTGTGCTAAATGCGGAGAATCGCATGATTCCTGCATACAAGGAGGATGTATTGCAGGTTTATTTGTCTTCATCCAGCAAATATAGAACGATTTTGAGTTCCAATATTGTCAGCAATCTGATTACAAAAGATTATTGTAATCTTTTAGAGGATAGTTTGAAGATTGCGGTGTTTGACAACTACCAGTTTGTAAAAGAGAAAGTTATTAAGAAGTATGTAGAAGGCAAGAATGGCCATATTGGTTTTCAAAATATAGATGATTTTGATCAGGAGTATACGGAGGATCTCAAACAGATTTTCAGTCTATTTGAAGAGGTTGGAGACGTTAATGAAGTAAAGGTGATGCTGAAAGATGCCGATATTATTAAGGTGATATCGGATGACGGAGAGGATACGTTTGCCCGGCCGAGCCTTGTTTATGTGGATCGTTCCGATGAGGGAATGGACTTATCTGTTTATTTTCATCCGATTACGATTGCAGAAGAAGAATGGGTTGATTGTGACGAAGGTGATGAAGAAGATTATAAGACTGTCTATGTA
>CAVEOK010000062.1:0-9366 GCA_963617415.1 Oscillospiraceae bacterium | reverse complement strand
GATAATGCTCCTCCAGATAGCTTTCCAGATAAGCTGTTATCTTCTGCGCTCCGGAAATATTCACATGATCGCCTCCATCAAGACTCTCCCTGCTCCAGTCCAGACCGATTTCCTCCGTCAGAAGATTAAAATCTATATAAGGAATATCATACTGATCTGCATAGGCCTGCATCCAGTTATGCTTTGACATCGTATAATTGGTCGGAGAAGGAACCGAATAAAAAATCAAGGAAATGCCTTCCTTCTCACATTTCTTTCGGATCAGATTCAGATAGAACTGATTCAGGGTGCCAACCTCAACAGGCGCATCGTTGCTTTCCATATAATTCGTATCTCCGGTATAGGGAACGATATCCGGACGAATCGCAAAGCCGTTATACATAGCTGTCTGTGAATATTCCAGGCCTGTCAGATCCTTCCACTCATTATGAAAGCGGAAAAGATGAAGCCTTTGATTCATAAAGGTGGTAAAAGCAGTGTTTAAGGTTGCGCCTCCCTGAAAAATCGCATTTGTTTCTATAATAAGAACTTTCGGCTGCTGTCGCTCCAAGGTCACCTCCAGCATGCTGTATTCATCAATCGGTGTCTGCCCGATCTGGCTGGCATTAAAGACCGTATAACCCTTATCATTCCACATCTGCATGGGGGAAAGAGAAGAAAAACCCTCGCTGTCACCCAAAGACAGGATATCTATCGTATATTCTCTTTCATTGCGAAGCTGAGCCTCCACACCGTTTCTGTTCAGAACCTTATCATTCCGATCCTTCATGGCCCGAAAGAGGAAGAAATTTCCGCTCCCCAGAATCAGAAGTGCCAGAAGAATAAAAAATAAAATTTTCTTTATATTTTCCATAGTCTAAAAACCTGCATAGATCAAATCTACTACCTGATAGCCCGCTCCATATGCGCCAAATACAACAACAGAGAAAATCAGCACATAATAAGCAAGCCATCTTACCGGCCTTTTCTGCTTCATGATCCAGGCGATCGGATTCACACCTTTTTCTTTTATCGCATCAACCGCAAAAACAATAATGCATCCAACAATAACGACGATCTGATCCAAGAGATCGTTGGTCATTGCCTCCGAAAATACGCCATTTTGAAACTGCTCAAAGAAGGGATCCGTAAAGATGCTGCGAACCATCCGCAAACCTGCCGAAACCGTTTCCGCCCGGAAAAACATCTCGCCTGTTACGATGATCACCCAGGTTTTTACCATGCGAAGCCCATTCCACCATTTGGCATCCTTTGCAATATGGAAGCGATCGCGAAAAGCTGTTACTGCCGGTTCAATGGCAATCTCCAGGAAGAGAAGAACAAAATAGTACATTCCATAAAAGATATAGTTCATCTTCGGGCCATGCCATAAGCCGTTGCAAAGCCAGACCGGAAAAAGTGCCATAGCAGAAACACCCAGCTTGGCAATATATTTGCCGAATTTCTTACGAGCGAATTTGTTCCATTTCTTGACTGTTTTAGAAATTGTCACCGGATAAAAAATATAGTTCTTGAACCATACGCCCAGGGTAATATGCCATCTGCGCCAGAATTCAGCTGCATCCTTGGCAAAAAAAGGCTGTCTAAAATTTTCCGGCAAACGGATTCCGAACATCAAAGCCGAACCGATGACCATATCGATCACACCGGAGAATTCCATATAAAGCTGTAGGGTGTAAGCGATTGCGGCAAAGACATAAACGCCGCCTGTATAAAGGGTAAATCCGTCATAGATCGCCGTTGAGACAAGGGAAAGCCTGTCCGCAATAATAATTTTCTTGCCCAGTCCCCAGATCAGACGAAGGATACCTTCCAGAAGAAGATCTTCCTGTATCCCCCTTCCTTCTACCAGCTGATCAGCCGTATCCTGAAATCTGGCGATAGGTCCTTCCATCGTCTGCGGGAAAAAGCTCAGGAAAAGTGCAATCTTTACAAAACTCTTCTCTGCTTCTACTCTGCCCCAGTGTACCTCAAGAAGATAACCGATCGCTTCCAGAGTGTAATAGGAAATACCGATCGGGACAAGAATCGACAACTGGGGAAGGGATCTGTTCATGATCCCACTGATGATCTGCATGGAAAAATTAAAATACTTCAGACAGAAAAGGACTGCCAGCAAAGCAAGGATACTGATTCTGATCGCATGCTTGGAAAGAGGGCTTTTTTTCGCCCTGCAGCTTCCGATCCACAGACCCGCATAATACACAAAGACTGTCTCTGCCAGAAGATAAAGCACCAACTGCTTGCTTAAAACAATAAAAAAGAGATAACTGAAAATCAGAAGTACATATTTTCTGTACTTCTGACCCGCAATCTGATATGAAATTAAGGCAATCGGCAGAAAAATAAAGAAATAGACTGCCGCGCTGTATCCACTCATCATTTATTTATTCATCCATGTGTCTCTTGATCATTGCTACAATGGCATCCAGGGAGTTGAAATTGTCATTCACCATATCGGAAGGATCAATCTCAATGTCGAAGGTATCTTCCATATCACCGATCAGTCCGATCATGCCGAAGGAATCCACCTTACGCTCATCGATCAGCTTGTCCTCATGCTCATAATCTACACTGTCATCCAGCTCCTGCAAGATCTCAAGTACCTTTTCTCTGACATCCATGTTTTTTCTCCTTTGTCATATTTATAGTTTCTTCTTCGCGCAAGCGCGCATTCGTATACTTTTTATCATATAGGAAGAAAGTTTCCTATATGATACTCAGCATTGGTATTGTATCACAGATTTTTCTCTCTGTCTCCCGTATTCACCGGCCATAATTCAGTTCTTTCCCTAAGGATCTCAAAACCTTTCTCCTCACTGTAGCCGATTGCTGCCGGAAGCTCATGACTCAGCAAAAGTGCCAGGCCCTCATTAATAGAGTAGGCTCCCGTAAATTCAAAGGAAAAAAGGTCTCCTGCCTGAGGCTCTGCCATCGGATACTGATTACAGATAATATCATTTGTCGTACAAAGGCTGCCGCAAATCACCCAGTTCTCTTCCTGCTCTGCTCTCTTTTCCTCCTGATTCGGGAAAATCTGCATGGGGGGAATATACATCCCCCTAAGCTGTCCGTCGTAATTCAGCTGGTGAATACCACCGTCTACAAGACAGTAATTTCTGCCATTGCTTCTTTTTACATCGCGAACTCTGGTCATATAATAGCCGCAGGAAGCAGCAATTGCTCTTCCCATCTCCAGGGTGATCTTTCCGGAAAAGCCGCATGCTCTGATCATTTCTTTCAGTTCTCGCATATTATCTGCGACCATATGACTTCTCTCTTCTGAGAAATAATCCACCTTGCTGCCGGATCCATATTCCAGTTCTTCCAGTTCAATGCCTTCCGCCTGCATTTCCTGATAGAAAGCCTGCAGCATCTCCAACTCATCTCTCTGCAGTTTTGCCTTTCTCTTCTGCGTTCCGGTAAAGAAATGAATTCCCGGAATCTCCAGGAAAAGGTAGTCCTTCTTATGGCGAAGAATTTCCTTTACCTCCTCCGGATCCATGCCGAACTGTGACTTGGCTGCCATTCTCGGGTAAACCTTAAGCTTCACCTGATATTCCTCAGACCACTGCTGCAGCATCTTAAACTGCTTCATGGATTCTGCCGTATAAGCACACTCTCCGCCATAGGTCTTTAAGATTTCCTGCAGATCCTGGGGCAGCTTCACAACCCCGCTGATCAGAAGCTTCTCCGGCGCTATGCCCATATGCTGACAAATCTTAAATTCCCCATAAGAGCATACCTCAATCCGGTCGATGTGTTTCTCTAATACTTTAATTAAGAAAGGATTTGCCTTCATAGCAAAGCAAAGCTTCGCATCCTCTCCCAGGATTTCCTTCATTTCCGAAACATTTCTTACCGCCTCATCATAATCATACAAATAATAAGGTGTCTGGTAATTCTCGATGCTTTTCTTCTGTATTTCCTGATTCATTAGAGATTCTCCATCTTTTCCTTTAATTTATTTCTGTCAATCTTGCCGTTTTTATTTAATTCAAAGCTTTCCTGCTGAATCATCTTATTCGGAACCATATAGCTCGGAATCATTTTCTTCAGTTCGGTTTTGATCTCGGCAGAGCTAAGCTCTCCGGTATAAAAGGCAACCATGCGGTTCTTCTTCTGATCAAAGAGACAGCAGCCTCTGCTAATACCGGGTACACGAAGCATGGCATTCTCAATTTCTCCAAGCTCAATTCTGTGGCCCATATGCTTGATCTGGGAATCGGCTCTTCCATGGAAATGAAGAATTCCCTTTTCATCAAAACGGCCAAGATCTCCAGTATGATAGAACCTTCTTTCTTCTCCATCAAGCTCCATCCTGCCAAATGCCTCTTTGGTCTTGTCCGGATCATTGTAATAACCATCTGAAAGGGATTCTCCCGCAACACAGATCTCGCCCTGCTTGCCCGTCTCCGTCACAAGCTTTCCCTCCTCCAGAAGGAAAACCTTTCTTCCTTCGAAAGGAATACCGATAGGAATATCCTCTTCATCCGCATACTGCTTTTCGATTCGCTGATAGGTGCAGTTGCAGGTGATCTCGGACGGACCGTAAAGATTTACAAAAGAAGCCTCAGGAAGAGCATCCTGCCAGATGCGCAGATGCTTGGGCGGCATGATCTCTCCGCTGAACATTACCATTCTGATATCCTTGGGCACCTTATAACGGAAACCGCGGAAGCCTGAGATCAGGCAAACTGCGGAAACAGCCCAGACAAGAACCGTAACCTCCTTCTCTTCCAGATAATCCATCAGACGCTTGATCTGTGCAAAATAGGTTCTCGGAATCAATACCAGCTCTGCCCCTGTCATACAGGCAGAATAAATATCTTTTACCGATACATCAAAGTCAAAGGGAGCCTGATTGCCGATGCGATCCTCTTCGGTAATGCCAAAGGTCTTGGTAAAATGACCGATAAAATCAGCCGCAGCCTTGTGGCTGACCATAACACCCTTGGGTGTTCCTGTTGAACCAGATGTGAAGATGCCATACAAAATATCGCTTTCTTTTACCTTATCACGGACACTCTTCAGCAGTTCTTCATCAACAGTTCCCTGCAAAAGCTCCGCAGCGGTAAGCTGCTTTCCGGAAAAAGCACATTCCTTCAGAATCTCGTGATTCTTCTCTGTATCATCCGCAATAACTGTTTTTGCTTCCAGTTTTCCAAAGATCTTGCTCATTCTCTCTGCCGGCTGGTCCGGATCAACAAAGATATAGAAACCGCCTGCATAAAGGACTCCATAGAGCATAGCAACTGCCTGACAGGACTTTTCCATCAGAATCACTACCGGCTCCTTTACTTCGATCTGTCCTGCCAGAGCTGTTCCGGCAGTCTTTGCCTTCTCCAGCAGCTCCCGATAGCTATAGCTTCCTTCCAGATCTGTAACCGCTCTTCTGTCCGGAAAACGTTCTGTCGTATTTTCAAGAATTTCTAAGATTGTTTTCATGAATTCTTCCTAACTTTCTACTATATATAATACCTAGCCTTCTTACTGATAAGCACATCTATCTTATCACAAACTTCTCTTTTCACCTATAAGACTTTTCTTAAATAATCTTAAAAAACAAAGAGTTTTTCTCGCGACATATTTCCTATTCCACAGCAAAATCCGCCCTGCCGAAGCAGGACGGATTTCATATAGAGAAAAGTCCAATTTTTACTAAAGCTCTTAGCCAAATACTGCAAGAAGGAATCCTGCTGCTACGGCAGAGCCGATAACACCGGCTACATTGGGTCCCATCGCATGCATCAGCAGGTAGTTCTTGGGATTGTATTTCTGGCCAACCGTCTGAGATACTCTGGCAGCCATAGGTACAGCAGATACACCGGCTGAACCGATCAGCGGATTCACCTTGCCTCCGGTAACAACATAGAGTACCTTGCCGAAGAGCAGGCCGCCGATTGTTGAGAAGCAGAAGGCCGTTAATCCAAGAACAATGATTGCAATCGTCTGGAAGGTCAGGAAGTTTGCTGCAACAGTTGTTGCTCCAACGCTGATGCCCAGGAAAATGGTTACAATGTTCATCAATGCATTCTGAGCTGTATCCGACAATCTCTCTGTAACACCGCATTCACGGAAAAGATTACCAAGCATAAGGCATCCGATCAGGGGTGCTGTACTCGGAAGCAGAAGGATAACAAAAATAGAAACAACGATCGGGAAAACGATCTTTTCTGTTTTGGATACCACTCTTGCCTGCTTCATCTCTGTCTGACGTTCTTTTTCTGTTGTCAGAAGCTTCATCAGAGGTGGCTGAATCAAAGGAATCAGAGCCATATAGGAATAGGCTGCAATCGCGATTGGTCCAAGCAGCTCCGGTGCCAGCTTTGTTGTCAGGAAAATCGCTGTCGGTCCGTCTGCACCACCGATGATACCAATGGATGCAGCGGCATTTCCCTTGAATCCAAGCAGGATTGCAAGAATAAATGCCATATAAACGCCCAGCTGTGCAGCAGATCCGAGAATTAAGGAAACCGGAGAAGAGAGGAGCGGTCCGAAATCCGTCATTGCTCCGATTCCCAGGAAAATCAGTGATGGATAAAGGCCTGACTTTACGCCCATATAGAGAATGTCCAAAAAGCCTCCATCATGCATGATGGTTCCGTAGCCGATATCCCCCTGGATAAACATATCCCACAGCTCCGGATGATAAAGCTCTGAGCCCGGAAGATTTGTCAGCAGCATACCAAAAGCAATACCGATCAAAAGCAAAGGCTCAAACTGTTTTACGATGCCCAGATACAAAAGTACACATGCAACTCCGATCATAATCAAGGATTTCCAGCCGCCTTCTGCAAAGAAAGCCGCGAAACCGGAGCTGGTAAAAAGCGTACTTACCTTTTCCATTACAAGTACCATAAATACGCCTCCTTAACCAATCACAAACAAAGGATCGCCGGTTTCAACCGTGCTTCCCTTGGAAACAACAATCTGTGCAATCACACCATCCTGCGGTGCGACAATTTCATTTTCCATCTTCATCGCTTCAAGAATGATGATGACATCTCCCGCCTTAACAGAAGCGCCCTGAGCAACCTTTACATCAATGATATTGCCCGGAAGAGGTGCTGACACTGTTTCTCCGGCTGCCGGAGCTACAGGTGCAGGAGCTGGCGTAGGTGCCGCTGCGGGGACAGGAGCCGCTGAAGCTGCAGGTGCTGCTGCAGGAGCTGGCGTAGGTGCCGCTGCGGGGGCCGGTGCTGCAGGTGCACAGCTCTCATACTCATCAAGAAGCATTGCCTCTCCGTTTTCCACTTCTACCTCATAGGTTTTATTATTTAATGTAACAATATACTTACTCATTTTCCTTAACCTCCCTGATTGATCTGAATCGAAGCTCATTGATTGGCTTTCCGATCGTATCCGCTACAATCGCCATGATCTTTGCTGCATCCCTGTCTGATACGTTAATCAGGGTAAGATCTCCCCCTGTTCCAGGTGCTTTGATTTCTTGCGGCTTTGCTGCCTCCACATTCTGTCCTACTGTCATTTCTGCAGCATTATTTTCATTTGCAGCCGTTTTTGTAATCTCTGTAACTGTTTTTTCTTTTACAGCTGTTTTACCGATTACCTTCGCCATGACCTGGATAACAATAATCAGAAGAAGCAGCATCAGAAAAACCATGATATATCCGATCACTGCATAGATCAGACCCTCGCCAAGCGAAATATCTGAATGAAACAGTTCAAATAAATTTTCCATTCATTGCCTCCTTTAGTCTGCACATCTGATCGTATATTTTACAACTCTGTTTTCAGCTTCCTTACGTTTCTTAAAGAAAGCCTCTGCCTGCTGCGGGAAAGCAATATAAGAAAGTACATCTTCCTCAGATCTTGCAAGATCTCCGATTTCTTCTTTTCCCTTTTCCAATCCAGGGGACAAAGTGTCTGCAAAACGTCCCTCAAAGGTTTTCTCGTCTCCAAGGATTTTCTTTCTTACCTCTTCATTAATCGGTCCGGGTGCCTTGCCGTACTCGCCGCGAAGATAAGCCTTAATCTCATTGGATACACCCTTATAACGTTCTCCAATAAGTACATTGGCAACCGCCTGATTGCCGACCATCTGGGAAAGCGGTGTTACCAAAGGCGGATAGCCCATATCCTCACGCACCTTCGGTATCTCAATTAATGCTTCATCCATCCTGTCAAGTGCATGCATATCCTCGAGATTTGCCATCATATTTGAAAGCATTCCTCCCGGGACCTTATAATTCAGTGCATCGGTTTCTGTCACCAGAGCCTTTGCCTTTAAGGTACCGGATGCCAGGTATTCATCGCGAATCGGTTTAAAGAAATCATTTACTTCTTTAATCACATCCTTGTCCAGACTAGTTTCATAGCCAAGTCCCGTAAAGGCTTCCCTTAATGTTTCTGTTGCCGGCTGAGAGGTTCCTCCCGAAAAACTGGAGGTAGCAGAATCAATAATATCCACTCCTGCTTCGAGTGCCTTTGTAACGGTCATATAGGCCATTCCGGTTGTACAATGGGTATGCAGGATCAAAGGCATGTCTGGAAGAGCATCCTTAATGGCACTTACCAGATCATGTGCCTCAACCGGTGTCATAACGCCTGCCATATCCTTGATACAAATGGACTCACAGCCCATCTTTTCCATTTCTTTTACCAGCTCTACATATTTTGCAAGTGTATGAACCGGAGAAGTTGTATAGCTGATCGCGCCTGATGCAATAGCACCTGCCTTGATCGTTTCATCAACGGCAACCTGGATATTTCTCATATCATTCAGCGCATCGAAAATACGGATAATATCAATACCGTTCTCAACAGACTTTCTTACAAAAGCACGAACCACATCATCCGGATAATGCTTATAGCCAAGCAGATTCTGTCCCCTCAGCAGCATCTGAAGCTTGGTGTTCGGCATCTTTGCACGAATCTTGCGAAGTCTCTCCCATGGATCCTCATTTAAATAACGAAGACATGTGTCAAAGGTAGCGCCGCCCCAGCATTCAACAGAATAGTATCCTGCCTTATCCATGGTCTCGAGAATCGGCTCAAATTTGTCATACGGAAGCCTTGTCGCCATCAGGGACTGATTGGCATCACGCAGTACGGTTTCTGTAAATTGTACTACTTTCACTATTTTTCCCCTCTCTTTTTTGTTCGTGTTTTCATCAACAGCTCTTTGCTGCAGTAAGTCTGCAGCCCTTCAAAACAATTATTTTTGCATTTGTTAAAATTATAACATATTTCATTGCCCTGACAAGCTGTTTTTTCGGTATATGCTACAATTTTACGCAAATTTATCCCCTTTTACCAGTAAATTTGCCGCATTTCCTTTTCTTGTCACCAATTATAAGGTTGACACCCTATAAAAACAAATTGTTAGAAGCTATATTCCTA
>CAVEOK010000061.1:1717-10017 GCA_963617415.1 Oscillospiraceae bacterium | reverse complement strand
AGGAAGCAATATTCCGGAAAGGGACATTTACAAAGCGTCGGTACTTAACGAACACGCCGGTAGGCGATGTGAGTTTAGTATCCGCTACGCTTTGTATTAAGCGCAAGCGGTCCCTAGAGGAATATGCTTCCTTTTTTACATAATAGAATTAAGTTTTAATTGAGTTCTAAAAAGCTTTGGAGTAATCAAAAGATTACTCTGCATCATCAGAATCGATGTACTGAGCTGCGATATCGGAAATTGTTCCGTCTGCAAGCATATCATCGATTGCTGCGTTGATCTTGGAAAGAAGCTCTGTGTTGCCCTTCTGAACTGCGATTGCATATTCTTCAGAAGCAAATGCATCAGAATCCTCAACGATCTTCAGACCTGCGTTGTCAGCAACATACTTCTCAGCTGTAGCGGAGTCGATAACAACAACATCACACTTGCCGTTTACAAGCTCCATAACGCACTCTGTACCCTTCTTGAAGGCTTCGTACTTATAACCGAGCTCCTGAACAACAGTCTCGCCTGTGTATCCCTGAACAACTGCGATTGTCTTGCCATCCATATCAGAAGCCTTTGCGATATCGGAGTCATCCTTTACGATCATAACCTGAGTTGCGGTGTAGTAAGGTGTTGAGAAATCAACTGTCTTTGCACGCTCTTCTGTAACAGTCATACCAGCGATTGTTGCATCGATCTGACCATTCTGAAGTGCAACCAGAAGGGAATCGAATTCCATAGACTGCATTTCAACATTCATGCCTGCTCTTTCGCCGATTTCTTTAGCGATAGCCATATCGATACCGTCATATTCGCCGATAACACCATCTGTTGTGATGTACTCAAAAGGCGGGAATTCCGGGTTTGTAGCAAATACGATTGTGCCATCTGTTGCTGCAGCGTCTGCACTTGCTGCGGCAGAACCTGAAGCAGATCCGGAAGCAGAACCTGAAGCGGATCCAGAAGCGGAACCTGAAGCAGATCCTGAAGCTGTTGTTGTAGCTGTGCTGCCACAACCTGCAAGCATACTGATACACATTGCTGCGGAAAGCAGCATTACAGAAAGTTTCTTTTTCATAATCTTTTTCTCCTCTTTAAATATGAAATTATAATATTTTACTTAAAAATCCACGAGTTCTTTCGTTCTCGGGATGATTAAATAACTGATCTGGTGTACCGTCTTCCATGACAGTACCTTCGTCCATGAACATAACACGGGTAGCAACCTCTCGGGCAAAGCCCATTTCGTGTGTAACAATGATCATGGTCATACCGGATTCGGCAAGGGATTTCATAACATCAAGAACCTCGCCGACCATCTCCGGGTCAAGGGCGGAGGTTGGCTCATCGAAGAGCATGACCTCGGGATCCATGGCAAGAGAGCGGGCGATTGCAACTCGCTGCTTCTGACCGCCGGAAAGCTGGACGGGATAAGCGTCCGCCTTATCGTCAAGACCTACTCTCTGAAGAAGCTCATGCGCACGCGCATTGGCCTGCTCTTTTGTCATTTTGCCCAGCTTCACGGGAGCGTAGGTGATATTTTCAAGAATGGTAAAGTGAGGGAAGAGGTTGAAATGCTGGAAAACCATTCCCATCTTCTGGCGGATCTTATTGATATCCGTAGAAGGATCATTGATCTGCTGTCCGTCAAGAGAAACAGAACCTTCGGTAATATCCTCCAGCAGGTTCAGACAGCGAAGAAAGGTACTTTTACCGGAACCGGAAGGTCCGATGATAACCACAACCTCACCCTTTTTAATTGTTTTTGTGATACCTTTGAGAACCTGCAGATCCCCAAAGCTCTTTTTAAGATTTTTAACTTCGATCATTTCAGACATGGCATTCACCTATCGTATATCGGATTTGCGAAGAGATTCCTCAATCTTGTTCAATGCGATTGTGAGGATCTTAATCATAATGTAGTAAATAATTGCAGTTCCGATCAGAGGCATAAATGCCAGGAAGGTGGAACTCTTGATAAAATCGCCGGCCTTCTGAATATCCATCAGACCTACATAACCAACGATGGCAGTTTCCTTGATCAATACAATAAATTCATTGCAAAGAGTCGGGAAAATATTCTTGATCGCCTGGGGCATAACGATTCCGGTCATGGTCTGTCTTGCATTTAAGCCAAGAGAGCGGCCGGCTTCTGTCTGTCCCTTATCAATGGAAAGAATACCTGCTCGGATAATCTCAGCAACATAAGCACCGGAGTTAATACCGAATGCGATTGCTGCGATGATCCATTTGGGCCAGCGTACGGAAGCGAAGATGACGAAATAGATGATCATCAGCTGGGTAACCGATGGTGTTCCTCGAATAACATCGGTATAAACGCCGCCGATACCGCGCAAAAGCTTATTATTTGATAGATTGCAGAGTGCGATCAGAAAGCCGATGGCAATTCCGATAATGACTGCCAGCAGGGATACGCTGATCGTAATACCGATACCGCGTACCAGGAGCATATAGCGATCCTGCTCGATAAAGCAGCGGGTGAATTGTTCGGACAGGCTGGAAAACCATGCATTCATCTTAGGTGCCTCCATATTAGTGAAATGGGGATTGCAGCAAAATCTGCATCATCCCTTGCCTTGAATGAATAAATATACTCTTTCTATGGCATAAATATTCTCTATATTTTACTTTGTTCCTATATAAAAGTCAATTCTTTCGTTACTCTTCCTTTCGTCCTTAGTAACGAAGTTAAAATTCGTTCCCAAATGCTGTTGTTCCAGCTATACGCAGGAAGTGTAACATGGTATGATGCATCTAACTGTGACCTTAGAAATGAAAAACGGGATATGAGGCAGGAGAAAACTTTTGCAAACGATTACAAAAATAGAAAAGAAAAGACAAAAGGAACAATATGTTGTAGAAGAAATGATCCGGCTTTACTGCCGGAAAAATCATCTTGGCAAAAGCTCCGGGAAAGAAGAAGGTAAGTGCAGGGACGGCAGAGATAGACTTTGCGATGAATGCAGGGCGCTTTTGGACTACGCCAGACAAAGAAGCGAAAAATGTCCTTTCATGGAAGAGAAGAACTTCTGCATTAATTGCAGGGTGCATTGCTATCAGCCGGAGAAAAGAGAAGCTATTCGGAAGGTTATGCGTTTCTCGGGGCCCAGGATGCTTTTTTATCATCCCTTGCTGGCCATCTGGCATCTTATATGCAGCAAAAGAGAAAAAAGAAGAAATCAAAAGAGAGAATAAGGAAGATAGGAGAAAAAGAGTTGATAAAAAGAAGGTTGGTGGGACTTTTGTCTCATGCAAAAAAATACATTGTTTTGATCGTTCTTTGTCAGTGGGCGGCACTCTTGGCTCAGGTACTGGCAGTCTTTTCCATTGCAGAACTTTTGGAAAAGCTTTTTTGTCAGGAAGTAACGGCAGGACTTGCAGAAAAAACGATTCTGATCCTGGCTTTTGTTCTGATCCTTCGATTCTTATGCGAGAAACTTGGTGCAAGATTTTCTTATCTTGCCAGCGTGGATGTGAAGCGGATCCTCAGGGAAAAGCTTTATGAAAAAATGCTGAGACTGGGAAGCGCCTACAGGGAACAGGTGTCCTCTTCTGAGGTGGTGCAGGTTTCAACGGAGGGCGTGGAGCAGCTGGAAACCTATTTTGGAAAATATCTGCCCCAGCTCTTTTACAGTTTGTTGGCACCGCTGACCCTCTTCTGCATACTCTGCAGGGTGAGCATGAAGGCAAGTTTGATTCTTCTGATTTGCGTGCCTTTGATCCCGATTTCTATTGTGGTCGTTCAAAAGATTGCGAAAAGGCTGTTGAATCAGTACTGGAGTATCTATACAGGACTGGGAGATTCCTTTCTGGAAAACCTGCAGGGACTGACGACTCTGAAGATTTATCAGGCAGATCAGAAAAAGGCGGAAGAAATGGATGCAGAGTCCCAGCGTTTCCGCAAAATTACGATGAAGGTCCTGACCATGCAACTGAATTCCACCAGCGTGATGGACATCGTGGCCTATGGCGGAGCTGCGGTCGGTATGGCAGTGGCTCTGATGGAGTTCTTAAAAGGGAATATTGGTCTTGCAGGAACGATCAGTATTGTGCTGCTTGCCAGCGAATTTTTCCTGCCGCTTAGACTTTTAGGCTCCTTCTTTCATATTGCAATGAATGGCATGGCAGCAAGCGATAAGATTTTCAGGATTCTGGATCTGCCTGAGACAAAAGAGGGGGAGAAGCTCCTTCCGGAGGGAAGTTTGGAAATCTTCATCGAGGATCTGCATTTTGCGTATGAGGAAGAGAGGGAGATTCTGAAGGGAATCAATTTGGAACTGCCGGCAGGCTGCTTCGTTTCTTTGGTGGGTGCATCCGGCTGTGGAAAGAGTACGATCGCCGGAATTCTGGCAGGCAAAAATAAGGGCTATCAGGGAGAAATTTCTATTGGAGGAATTCCCCTTTCAGAGGTGAAGGAAGAAAGCCTTATGGAGAGAGTTCTTCTGGTGCGTCATAACAGTTATCTTTTTAAGGGAACAGTAGAGGACAATCTGAGAATGGCCAAGGCAGATGCGACAAGAGAGGAAATGGAGTCGGTTCTGCGTAAAGTGAATCTTCTCGGCTTTCTGGAAAGTCAGGAGGGCTTGCAGACCAGACTGTCAGAAAAAGCAGCAAATCTGTCCGGCGGTCAGTGTCAGAGACTTGTGATTGCAAGAGCTTTGCTCCAGAGCAAGGCTTCTGTTTATATTTTTGATGAAGCAGCCTCGAATATTGATGTAGAGAGCGAAGAGCTGATCATGGAGGTGATTCATGAGCTGGCGAAGACAAAGACGGTGCTGCTGATCTCTCACCGACTCGCAAATGTGGTAGGATCCGACAGGATTTATTTCTTAAAGGAAGGAAAAATCAGGGAGAGCGGACGTCATGAAGAGCTGATGCAGAAAAGGGGAGAATACTGCAATCTCTATGAAAGTCAGATGGCTTTGGAAAATTACGGGAAAAAGGATGGAAAGGAGGAAATGGCAGAATGAGCAGGATGAAAGAGAAAAGAGAAAGAAGAAGCGCTCTTGCGATCATGGGAAGTCTGATCGGTCTGGTAAAGCCCATGCTCCCCATTATGCTGGCGGCCATTCTTCTGGGAACGGCAGGCTATTTGTGTGCGATCTTTTTGACCATTTTGGCAGGACAGGTGATCTTGAAAGGGATTTTGCAGGGGACGATGGCATCAGCTGTTTTTCTGAAAGGCGGCGGACTTTTGCTGCTTCCGGTCAAAAAGCTTTTGCTGATCATGCTTCTGATCGCCTTTTTGCGCGGTATTTTGCATTACATGGAGCAGTACTGCAACCATTTTATTGCCTTTAAGCTTCTGGCAATTATCCGCCATAAGGTATTTCATGCCTTGAGAAGACTTTGCCCGGCCAAGCTGGAGGGGAAGGAAAAAGGCAATCTGATCTCTATTATTACAACGGATATTGAGCTTTTGGAGGTCTTTTATGCCCATACCATTTCACCGATCGCGATTGCAATTCTGACCGAATTGATCATGGTGCTTTTTATTGGAAGCTATCATGTTCTGGCAGGATGTTTTGCTCTGCTGGCCTATCTGATCATTGGTCTGCTTATCCCCCTGTGGAATGGAACTAGAGGAAGCAAGAAAGGAATGGCCTTTCGAACGGGCTTTGGAGAGCTGAACAGCTTTGTTCTGGATTCCCTGCGAGGCTTGGATGAAACGATCCAATACGGACAGGGGCAGAAGCGAAAGGAAGAGATGAGTCAGCGTTCTATGGAGCTGGCTTCTTTGCAGAAGGAGCTGAGCAGGCTGGAAGGCAATCAGAGATCTCTGACGAATCTGGTAATCCTGCTGGCTTCCTTTGGCATGCTGGCTTTGACAATCGGACTTTATGGAAGAAGCGCAATCGGCTTTGACGGCATTTTGACTTGCACGATTGCCATGATGGGTTCCTTCGGACCGGTGGTTGCTCTCTCAAGTCTTTCGAATAATCTGAACCAGACCTTGTCCAGTGGAGAAAGAGTGCTCTCTCTTCTGGAGGAGGAGCCTTTGGTAGAGGAGATTCCGGAGGAAATTATAGAAGGAGAGAAAAGCGTAGGACAGAACGCGGATCGTAATCCGGAAATCCTGGAGAACAGAAAAGCAGAGCCTGCGGCAGATGAGCGTAAAGAAGAAAGGCTTTTTGCCGGAGCAGAGGCAAGAAATGTAAGCTTTGCTTATCAGAAGGAGCAAATCCTGAAGGACTATTCCGTTCGTCTGGAGCCGGGAAAGATTACCGGAATACATGGTGCCAGTGGCTCCGGAAAGTCAACCCTGTTAAAGCTTCTTATGCGTTTTTGGGATGTGCAGGATGGAAGTGTTCTGGTAGACGGGAGAGATGTCAGATCGATTCCGACAAGGCAGCTGCGGGATATAGAAAGCTATGTCACGCAGGAAACTCAGCTTTTCCATGATTCCATTGCCAATAATATTGCTATCGCAAAGGAAGGGGCAACGAGAGAAGAAATTATGGAGGCAGCAAAGAAGGCTTCTCTTCATGAATTTATCATGAGCCTGCCTAATGGCTATGATACGGAAGTAGGAGAGTTGGGAGATACTTTATCCGGCGGTGAGAAGCAGAGAATCGGAATTGCCAGAGCCTTTCTGCATAATGCAGAGCTGATTCTGCTTGATGAACCGACTTCTAATCTGGATTCTTTGAATGAAGGAATCATACTCAAGTCGCTGAAGGAATCGGCAGAGAAGAAGACCGTGGTTCTGGTATCGCACAGGGCTTCGACGATGAATGTAGCAGATACTGTATATGAGATGGAAAATGGAAGAATTTCCTAAGGTTGAAAAACAGGGTGACACGAACGGGGATTTGGGTATAAAATGATGCATAAGGAACGGGGATTCAGGTGAAAAACAGGATAGAATGAACGGGGATTCGGGAAGATAACATAATTTAAGAGGCAGGATAAGACGATGAAAAAGGCTGTAATAAAAAAAAAAATATACAATGAAATTCTTGAATGGAAAGAAAAACGAAGTGACAGATATGCTTTGTTAATTAAAGGAGCCAGACGAGTCGGAAAATCTACAATTGCCGAAGAGTTTGCAAGGAATGAGTTTAAATCATATATTCTGATTGATTTTGCACACACCAGTAAAGAAATAACAGACTTATTTGATGATACCTATAATTTGGATTTTTTCTTTCTTCAGCTGCAGCAGCTGACCGGCGTTCGATTATATGAAAAAGAGTCCGTGATTATTTTTGATGAAGTACAATTGCTGCCGAAGGCCAGACAGGCGATTAAGTATCTTGTGGCAGATGGAAGATATAAATATATTGAAACAGGATCTCTTCTGTCTATAAAAAAGAATACCAGGGACATTTTGATTCCAAGTGAAGAACATAAAATAGAAATGTATCCTATGGATTTTGAGGAGTTTCTGTGGGCGATTGATGATGCAATTACTGCGGATACAATAAGAACGCTTTTGAAAAGTAAAAGGGCTGCCGGAAATGCAATGCATAGAAGTCTCATGCGTAGTTTTAGGTTGTATATGCTGGTTGGAGGCATGCCGCAAGCAGTCGAGGCTTACATAGAAGAGAACAATCTGCAGGTAGTAGATGAGGTGAAAAGAGAAATCATTGATCTGTATGAGGAAGATTTTATCAAGATTGATGGAAGCGGGCTCGCGGGAGATATATATGATGCTATTCCGGCAAACCTGAGCAGTAATGCATCAAGATATGTTTTGTCGAATGCAAGAGCAGGTGCAAGGGCATTGAAAATGCAGGAGCTGATACCGGAGATGCTTAGCTCCTTCACGGTTAATATTGCTTATCATGCAAATAATCCGGGTGTGGGGATGGCATTGGAGAAGGATGCAGAACGCTATAAGCTCTTTACATCTGATGTAGGGTTATTCATAACGCTTGTATTCAAGGATAAAAAGTATACTGAGAATTTGATATATAATAAGCTGCTTTCGGATAAGCTGGAGACAAATCTAGGATATATCTATGAAAATGCTGTAGCACAAATGCTGACGGCAAAGGGAAATCAGCTGTTTTATTATACGATGAAAAGTGAGACATCGAATCATTTGTATGAGATTGATTTTTTGCTTTCATCGGGAGATAAAATATGTCCGATTGAGGTAAAATCGGGAAATTACAGGAGCCATAAATCCTTGGATGTCTTTTGCAGCAAATTCAGCAGCCGTATAAGAGACAAATACCTTGTTCATACCAAGGATTATAAATGGGAAAATGGAATTCATTATATTCCGGTGTATATGGTGCCGTTTCTTTAGGAGGTGAGAAGAACGGCTTTGTTCTAAGGATAAT
>CAVEOK010000061.1:0-1707 GCA_963617415.1 Oscillospiraceae bacterium | reverse complement strand
CGCTTCTAAGCGACAGCTTTTTTAAGATGCAAATTTTTATATGGAAAACTGGGAATAGTATGTAATAAAATGGATATAAAAGAAAAAGACCTCTGAAAAGAAGTCTTTCAAAGCACCAATGTGCTGCTGGATATACCAGTGAGTTGAGTAAACTTTTATTTGAACTCGCAGTGCAAATTTGTAGGGGAACTACAAATTGCGATTTCATGGTAATACATGAAAGGGGAATTGTCAAATGGGAAATGAGAAGAAAATTTATTTGGGATTGGATATCGGAACGAATTCTGTAGGATATGCAGTGACAGATCAGGAATATCATCTGCAAAGATTCCATGGAACGGATGCATGGGGGAGTGTGATCTTCGATGAAGCGTCCACAAGTGCCGAGAGAAGAGTATATCGATCTTCCAGAAGACGATTAGATAGAAAAAAGCAGAGAATTCGCCTTTTGCAGGAGCTCTTTGCAAAAGAAATAGAAAAAGTGGACCCTCGATTTTTTGTTCGCTTATCAGAAAGTTATCGCTGGAGAGATGAGACAGAGGATTCCTATATCTTTTTTAATGATGAGGACTATACGGATGTGCAGTATATGAAGGACTATCCGACAATACATCATCTGATCTGTGAGCTTATGGACAGCAAAGAGCCGCATGATATCAGGCTGGTTTATCTTGCCTGTGCCTGGCTTCTGGCTCATAGAGGGCATTTTCTGAATCAGATAAAGGTGGAGAACCTGGATGAACTAACAGATATTTCGAGTGTATATGACTCTTTTCTTCAATTTTTTAGGGAGAATGAATATGATCAGCCCTGGGGAGAAATTGATGCAGCTGCACTTGGAGATATATTAAAGAAAAAAGCCGGTGTTACAGCGAAGCAAAAAGAACTAAAGCAACTTCTTCTGAAGGGGAAAAAGCCGGAGAAGCTTGCCAGGGAGGAATTCCCTTTCAGCCAGGATGGTCTGATCCGGCTTCTGGCTGGTGGAAGCTGCAAGCCGAAGGATTTATTTTGCAATGAAGACTATGCTGACTATGAGTCGATAACATTGGGAATGGATGAAGAAAAGTTTGCAGAGCTTATAACAGGAATCGGAGAGGATGGAGAGCTGATTTCTGTATTGCGAAAGCTATATGAATGGGGCATTTTAGCGGATATTCTGGAGGGGGCAGGCAAGGGAATAAGCACTATTTCTGCATCAAAGGTGGCTGTTTACGTTCAGCATAAAGAAGATCTTCAGGCGTTAAAAGAGTTTATCCGCAGATATCTGCCGGAAAAATATGATGAGGTATTTCGGCAGACGGATAAGAAGAACAACTATGTTTCATATGTTTATCATGTAGAAAAGAATAGCAGAGAACAAATCAAGGAAAAGGCAAGCCTTGAAGAATTTTCTAAATATATCCTAACGCTGATTGGCACAATTGAGCCGGAAAAGGAAGATGCGGAAGCTTACGAAAAGATGAAAAGCCGGCTTGAGCTCAGAAGCTTTCTTCCTAAGCAAAAGAATACGGATAATCGTATTATTCCTCACCAGCTCTATGAATACGAGCTAATGAAAATATTGGAGAATGCCGCTTCTTATCTGCCATTTTTAAGAGAAAAGGATGAAGAAGGTTATCTGACAAGCGATAAAATACATGCCATATTTACCTTTCGAGTTCCTTATTATGTAGGACCTTTAAATGAAAAATCAGAGCATGCCTGGAT
>CAVEOK010000060.1:0-10229 GCA_963617415.1 Oscillospiraceae bacterium | reverse complement strand
GGCTTGTACTGATCGATTGCCTGGCAGATTACAGATGTATAAGCATCTGTACAAGCCGGAGATCGTTCTTCTCGGTGCTACACATATCGGACGTGATCTTGGTCCTCGTGTTGCTAAGAGAACAACAACAGGTCTTACAGCTGACTGTACACACCTTGACTATGATACAGACAAATATATGGAATTCCTTGCAGGCATCACATCTGCAAAGGTTCCGCAGCAGAGAGTTGATCAGAATAAGGACAACCTGAAGATGACTCGTCCGGCATTCGGTGGTAACCTGATGGCTACAATCATCTGCCCGTCAACTCGTCCTCAGATGGCTACTGTACGTCCGGGCGTTATGGACAAGGCAGTAAGAGATGACAGCCGTACAGGCGAGATCATCAACCTGAGCTATGATCTTTCTGCAGACGATATCCGTACAAAGGTTATCGAAATCGTAAAATCCACAACAAAGAGAGTTAACCTGACAGACGCTGAGATTATCGTTTCCGGTGGTGCAGGTCTTGGAAGCGCTGATGGCTTCAAGCTCATGGAAGAGTTTGCTGAGGTTGTTGGCGGTGTAGTTGGTGCCAGCCGTGCAGCTGTTGATGCAGGATGGATCGACAATTCTCACCAGGTAGGTCAGACAGGTACAACTGTTAAACCGAAAATCTACTTTGCATGTGGTATCTCCGGTGCTATCCAGCATCTTGCAGGTATGCAGGATTCCGATATCATCGTTGCTATCAACAAAAATGAAATCGCTCCGATCTTTGACGTAGCAGATTACGGCCTTGTAGGAGATCTCTACAAGATCGTTCCGCTTCTGATCGAAGAATTCAAAAAACTGGGTTAATCGTTTGAGGGGACGATGAGCCCCAATAACGTATGAGTAGGATATAGCGGGGGATGTCTTCAGGCATTGCCCGCTCTATCTTTAAAAAATTAAAATAGAAAATAAACACATATTAATGTTAGTTTGAGGATTATAGAGAAATGACAATAGAACAGTTTAAATCAAAAAGAACGCTGATCTTTGTTGCAGCCCTGATCGCGACCTTCTGTGCCGGCTTCGGTTACTCCTGGTCCATCCTTCAGTCTGCAATTATGACGGATCATGCAGATTGGTCCCCGTCAGCGATTGCACTTACTTATACAATTCAGGTAGCAGTATCCTGCCTTGGACCGATTCCCCTTTCTCCGATCATTACAAAGCTGAATGTAAAGCAGAACATTCTGGTTGGTGGTATTCTCTATGGTGTCGGCCTTTTCTCCTTTGGCTTTGTAAGCTCTCTGCCTTTATTCTATATCTGCTATGGCGTAATTTCCGGTGCAGGTGTTGCTTTTATTTATCCGCAGATGATGTCTTACTCTGTAAAGGTTCTTCCGGACAAAGGATCTCTGGCTTCCGGTTTCATGGCTGCTGCTTATGGTTCAGGTGCTGTAATCTGGGCTCCGGTTGCAAATATGCTGATTAAATCCAAGGGCTTTGGTACAACTGTATCCATCCTTGGCGTAATCTTCCTGGTAGCGATCGTAGCAATGAGCTTCTTCCTGGCAGATATTCCGGAAGGCTATATGGAGTCCTTCAAGACTGCAGCAGCAAAGTCTGATGCACCTGCAAAGAAGACCGCTCCGGACAAGACAAGAGGAGAGATGATCAAGACTTCTACTTGCTGGATCATGATCGTTGGCTATTCTCTGGCTCTTACATCAGGTATGCTGGCAATCAGCCAGGCAAACGGCATCATTGCTAATACAGCCGGCGGATCTATTGCAGCAAAAGCAGCACTTTGTGTATCTGTTGTTACACTTTTCAATACATTGGGACGTCTTTTCTGGGGAACTGTTTCTGCAAAGACAGGTATCTACAATGTAATGATCATGTGCGCGATCGTAGCAGCAATCTGCATGGGTGCGCTTGCCGTTATCCCGAGCGGAATCGGCATCGTTATTTTCCTTGCTCTGACAGCTTCCTGCTTTGGCGGCTTTGCAACTCTTCTGACACCGATGACTGCAGATTTCTTCGGTTACAAGAATCTGTCTATTAACTTCGGTTTCATGTATATCGCATTTGGTGTTGCAGCCCTGATCGGACCGCGTCTGGCAACTTCACTTGTTAGCAAGGATGCAAACGGCGTAATCACAGGCTATTCTATGGCTTATGTTGTTGGTGCGATCCTTTCTTTAGTCGGTGTAGCATGCGCTGTTATTCTGAAAGGAAGATACAAAAAAGTTCAGTCTGCGAACTAATTGTGCTATAATACAAAATGTAATTTAGGAAAAACAGTCAATTTGACTGTTTTTTCTATATTGCAGAAATAGTCAAAAATTTATCAAACGAAAAAGAAAATAAGGAAGAAGGTATTAGCATGGGATTTAGAGATGATTTACCGAAATATGATCTTGCCGGCAAAACTGCAATCGTTACCGGTGCAGCACAGGGTATCGGCTATGAAGTAGCAGGCATGCTTGCAGCAGCAGGCGCTCAGGTTGTTATCGCAGACCTGAATGATGAGCAGAGCAAGAAATCAGCACAGGCTCTTGTGGACGAAGGATTCGAAGCAATCGGTATTGGAACAGACGTTTCTTCCAAGGAGAGTGCTCAGAACCTCGTATTGAAGACGGTAGAGAAATTTGGTAAGATAGACATACTGATCAACAACGCCGGTGTAACGATCGATGAGAAACCGATCCTTGAAGTTACAGAGAAAGAATGGGATTTCGTTCAGAATGTTGACCTGAAGGGCTTCTACTTTACCTCCCAGGTAATCGCTCAGCAGATGAAGGATCAGGGTCACGGCGGAATCATTGTTAACCTGGCTTCTGCAGCAGGCGTTATGACACCTAAGTATGTTTCTGTATATGGTGCGGCTAAGGTTGGTGTAAGACATCTGACCGGTATCATGGCAAAGGAATGGGCTCGTTGGGGCATCCGTGTCAACGCAGTAGCTCCAGGCTATGTTAAGACACATATGATCGACAAGATGGTTGCAAACGAAAAGAACAATGCAGTTGTTATGAAATCCATCCCCATGCGCCGTTATGCAGAGACAAAGGATGTTGCAAGCGTTATTCTTTTCCTTGTAACAGAGGCATCTGATTACCTGACCGGTGTATTGATTCCGATCGACGGCGGTATGATGGCTTAATTTTCCAAAAAGCCATTCAGGGTCTTTTATACAATCCCTTTTAACGGTATAATCAAAGAGGTAATAACGGCTTATGCCGTGTTACATATAGTAATTATTAATTTTTAAGAAAGAAGGAAATGTGAAATGGACAGAACTCCAGTAATTGTGGCTATCGGAAGATCAGCCGTACAGCGTTCCAAAAAAGGTGCATTTGCAACAACTCACCCGATTGAAATCTGCAACCAGGTTTTAAGAGGTGTTCTTGCTCAGGTACCGGAGCTTGATGTAAACGATATCGAGGACCTTGTATTAGGTTGTGCTTCACACGTTAACCAGTGTTCACAGAACATGGCTAAGCTTGTTGCTCAGAGAGCAGAGCTTCCGAAGACTGTTTGCGGACAGACAATTAACCGTTTCTGCTCATCAGGACTTCAGGCTATGGCTACAGCAATGAACGAGATCGTTGCTGGACAGGGTGATGTTATGATCGCCGGTGGTGTTGAGTCTATGTCAATGTGCTACGGTCCTTATCCGCGTGAATACCAGGATGACTGGCTTTTCGAGCGTGATGACGAAGTTGCTGGCTACATGCCGATGGGTATCACAGCTGAGAACGTAGCAAAGAAATATGGTATCACAAGACTTGAGATGGAAGAGATGGCTCTTCGTTCTCATACACTTGCTGCAAAGGCTCGTGATGAGGGCAAGCTTGCTCCGTCTATCATCCCGGTTAAGGTTACAAACCCGGCTGGCGAAGAAGTTGTTGTAGATACAGACGGTGGTATCCTGAATACTTCTCTTGAGAAGATGGCAGGCATGAAGACATGCTTCGTTCCGGAAGAGGAAGGCGGACTTGTAACAGCTGCTACATCTTCACAGACATCTGATGCTGCTGCATTCGCAGTAATCATGACAATGGACAAGGCTAACGAGCTCGGCATCAAGCCGCTTGCTAAGATGCTTGGCTTTGCTGTTGCTGGTGTTGAAGCTAAATACATGGGTCTTGGCCCGATCGAGGCAGTTCCGAAGGCTCTTAAGAGAGCAGGACTTACTCTTGATCAGATCGATGAGATCGAGCTGAACGAAGCTTTCGCTTCTCAGGCAATTGCTTGTATCCGTGATCTTGGACTGAACATGGATATCACAAACCCCTACGGAAACGCTATGGCACTTGGTCACCCGATGGGTGCAACAGGTATCTTCCTTACCTGCAAGATGCTTGATTACCTTCGTGACAATGACAAGAAATACGGTATTGTTACAATGTGTATCGGCGGTGGTATGGGTGCTGCTGGTGTATTCGAGCGCCTCAACTAATCCAAACTGACTGAAAGCAAAGAGAAGCAGTCTATCTGTTTCTCTTTGTTTTTATGATGCGTAGCTCACACTATATCGTGTTGCTTCGCATTCCGCTTGCGCGGGCGTGTGCATAGAGGCACACATTTTGCAGTAAAATTAAAGAAGGAGAAAAACGACAATGAACGCAAAAGACATCAAAAAAGTAGCCGGTATCGGCGGCGGCGTTATCGGCGGAAGCTGGGCCGTACTTTTTGCAACAAAGGGTCTTGATGTAACACTTTATGACATCAATGATGACTGCATCGCAGCTGACAAGAAGACAATCGAAGGAAACCTTGATTTCCTTGCAGCAAACGGAGCAATCGCTGACAAGGCTGCTGTAGAAGCTAAGATCAGCTATACAACAAACATGGAAGAGGCAGTAAAGGATGCACAGTTCATCCAGGAGTCTGGTCCTGAGAGAATCAATATCAAGCAGAGCATGCTGGCTCAGATCGAAGAGTTCGCACCGGCTGATGCGATCATCGCTTCTTCTGCATCAGGACTTCCGATCGGACAGATCGCAGAGAAGGCTGAGCATCCGGAAAGATGCATCGGCGGACATCCTTACAATCCGCCTCACCTCATTCCGCTTGTAGAGCTTACAAGAAATGAGCACACAACTGATGAAGTGATCAATACCGCTAAGGAATTCTATGAGCTCCTCGGCAAAGAAGCAATCATCCTGAAGAAGGACTGCCCGGGCTATATCTGCAACAGACTTCAGCTCGCTGTATTCCGTGAGATGGTTGACCTTGTAGAAAGAGGCGTTTGCACCGTAGAAGAGGCTGATAAGGCACTTACTTTCGGACCGGCGATTAGATGGGCGATCTTTGGCCACAACATGATTATGCAGCTTGGAAACAAGGATGGTCTTAAGGGCATGATGGATATGCTGGCAGGCGGCTTCAACCTCTGCGGCGATATTGCTAACTGGGATAAGATTCCTGAAGATTACGGCGATAAGGCTCAGGCAGAAATGAATGAGATCATGGCAAATCTTCCAGATGAGATTGGTCATACAAACGAGGAAATCTCTAAGTACAGAGATAAGATGCTGATCGAAATCCTGAAGCTTCACCACAAATTCTAAGAAATCCGGATTGTATCGGTATTTTCTTACAACGATTCGTTGTTGTAAGGGAATTCGATTTCTGACTTCCTTTTCTCGGGTGACATGTTATAATGATTAAGGGTTAACAACCTAAGAATTGTTAATATGTTCGAAGGAGGAACAAACAAATGGGAAGATTAGATGGTAAGGTAGCCATCGTTACCGGCGGTAACTCCGGTATCGGTAAGAAAACTACAGAGCTTTTCCTGAAGGAAGGCGCTAAGGTTGTCATTGCCTGCAGACGTAAAGAAGAGAATGACAAGACTGTTGCTGAGCTTTCACAGTATGGTGAGATCACAGCAATCGAAGCTGATGTAACTCTTCCGGAAGACTGCCATAAGGTAGTTGACTACACGATCGAGAAGTACAATGCAATCGACGTACTTGTAAACAATGCAGGTATCGCTGATAAGCATCGTCCGATCAACACATGCAGCGAAGAATGGTATGATCATGTATGCAAGGAAGATCAGTATTCCGTATACTACATGAGCAAATATGCACTTGTTCAGATGGAAAAGCAGAAGAAAGGTTCTATCGTTAACGTTTCTTCTATCGGCAGCCAGGGTGTTGCAGGTATTTCCTACTCTGCAGCTAAGGCAGCTGTAAATGCTATGACAAAGAACATTGCTATTTACTATTCAGCAACAGATATCCGTTGCAACGCAGTAGGACCGGGACCGACTCCGACTCCGCTGAATGCACCGGAAGCAGCAGCTACATTCGATGCTGACTTCGCAGCTCTTTGCGGCAAGCACATCGATATCACACTGCCGGAATCTGATGTACTGGATCAGGCATATGCAATTCTTTACTTTGCATCTGATGAAGCAAAATCAGTTACAGGACAGATCCTGTATGTAGATCACGGTACAACAATGTACTAAGATTTGTCTAAGGAAATGCTGTTTATGCAGTCTTTCCTTAATAAAGACCTAATGGCGGGGAATTCGAATTCGTTCGGATTCCCTGCTTTGTTATCTCATAGAAAGGTCCTTTCTATGAGATAACAAAGCATCCGCAAGGATGCGCAGCTCGCGGAAAGGAAAATAATGCTTTCGCATTCCGCTCGCGCGCGGAGAATCCTGATCAACAGAGGATCAAGAAAGATGAATACAGAAAAGAAGCATACCAATTACGAGATTGAAAGAAAATTTCTGATTCGCATGCCGGATACAGAAGCTTTAGAGCAGGATCCGGATATTGAAAAGATTCAGATCAGCCAGACCTATCTTCAGCCCGGGGCGCACCTGCCTGCGGAAGGAAATTCTACAGCAGAATCTTCAGCGGTGGAATCTCTTACAGAAGAATTTCGAGAATCGGAAGATGAGAAATTGAATTCCCGAGGCGCAGCAGAAACGGGCGGGAAGAGCAGCAACCGCAGGATTCGTAAATGGACACAGAATGGCGAAAGCAAATATATCTATACCTCTAAGATCAAGCTTTCTGCCATAAAAAGACTGGAAACGGAATTCGAAATTGATGCAGAGCACTATCAGCAGCTTATGCAGGAAAAGGATCCAAGCTCCATTACCTTAGAGAAGACCAGATACCGGATTTATGATAATGGCTTTTGCTTTGAGCTTGATGTTTTCCCTTTTTGGACGGAGCAGGCCTATCTGGAGGTTGAGTTGCCCAGGGAGGATACCCCTTTTGAATTGCCGGATTTTATTGAAGTGATTCGGGAAGTGACAGAAGAGGAGGCCTACAGCAACTTTGCCTTAGCCCATCAGATTCCTCCTGAGGATACTTGCGGATTCGCTAAAAATAAGGTAGTATATTAAAGTTAATTGCAGTCGCAGAATAGACTGATTTTTATTCTGCTCATCTAACTTTAATTTAAAGAGGTATATATTATGGCTTTACTTGACCAGTGGAGAGCAATTGCATATAACACCGAGACTGATCCGAGGGAACTCGAGGCCTTCTGGCAGCGTTATTTTGCATTGGAAAAAGGCGTTTATGAACAGCTTCTTGCTGATCCGGATACAGAAGTGAAGGGAACAGTAAAAGAACTTGCAGAGAAGTATGATCTGGAAGTGATGGCTATGGTTGGTTTCCTTGACGGAATCAACGATTCTCTTGTAACTCCAAATCCGATCGAAGAAATGGAAGAGGATACAGAAGTTTCTCTGAAATTCGATAAAGAGCTGCTTTATAAGAACATGGTTGAGGCAAAGGCTGATTGGCTTTACAACCTGCCCCAGTGGGAAGCAATCTTTGATGAAGAGACCAGAAAGCGTCTCTACAAGGAGCAGAAAAAAGCCAATACCATCGTAAAAGGAAAGAAAATTTACCCGAATGATCCCTGTCCCTGTGGATCCGGCAAAAAATACAAAAAATGCTGTGGTAGAAAATAAGCATTCTTAAACGGAGAAAAAAATGAGTAAAACACCATTTGTAAGCAAAGAAACTCTTGAGAAAATCGCTCAGCAGTATCCGACTCCCTTTTATCTTTATGATGAAGCGGGCCTGAGACGTAATGCTGAGGCAGTAAAGAAGGCATTTTCCTGGAATCCAGGATTCCGTGAATATTTTGCGGTAAAGGCAACACCGAATCCCGCACTTCTTGCCCTCTTTAAGGAATATGACTTCGGAA
The DNA here is from genome assembly GCA_963617415.1 of Oscillospiraceae bacterium. Lineage (GTDB taxonomy): Bacteria > Bacillota > Clostridia > Lachnospirales > Lachnospiraceae > RUG14243. The sequence continues at coordinate 2,059 of CAVEOK010000060.1, read as the reverse complement.
CAGACTGTTCCTCCATGACAGAGCTGATGCTCTCTAAAGCATGCGGATTTGAAGGACATCATATTATGTTTTCCTCCAATGAAACACCGGCCGCTGAATATGCATATGCCGACAAGATCGGTGCCATCATCAATCTGGATGATTTTACCCATATTGAATTTTTGGAGCAGACACTCGGCCATTTTCCGGAGACAATGTCTCTGCGCTTTAATCCGGGCGGATACTTCAAGCTCGGAACTGATATCATGGACAATCCTCAGGATTCCAAATACGGTTTTACCAAGGAGCAGATCATCGAGGGTTACAAGATTCTGAAGGCAAAGGGTGTTAAGAATTTTGGTATTCATGCCTTTTTGGCCAGCAATACCGTTACCAACGAATACTATCCGGTTCTTGCGAAGATTCTCTTTGAACTTGTTGTTGAGATTTCCAAGGAAACAGGCTGTCATTTTTCCTTTATCAATCTGTCCGGTGGCGTAGGTATTCCGTACAAGCCTGATCAGGAAGGAAATGATATTCTGACGATTGGAGAGGGTGTTCATAGGGTATACGATGAGGTGCTTGTACCGGCAGGTATGGGAGATATTGCAATCTATACCGAGATGGGACGTTTCATGGCAGGCCCTTATGGTGCATTGGTTACAAAGGCAATTCACGAAAAGCATATCTACAAGGAATATATCGGTGTGGATGCCTGCGCGGTTAACCTGATGCGTCCGGCAATGTACGGTGCTTATCATCATATTACGGTTATGGGCAAGGAGAATGCTCCCTGCGATCACAAATATGATGTAGTTGGCGGTCTTTGCGAAAACAACGATAAATTTGCTATCGATCGTATGCTTCCGGAAATTGAAATGGGAGATTTGCTTTTCATTCATGATGCAGGTGCTCATGGCTTTGCAATGGGCTATAATTACAATGGTAAGCTTAAGTCCGCAGAGCTTCTCCTGAAGGAGGATGGAAGCGTGGAGATGATCCGTCGTGCAGAAACGCCGAAGGATTATTTTGCAACCTTTGATTGCTTTGACATTTTTGATAAGATTCCGTTTAATGAGGTTTGATTTATTTATTTTCTTGTGCATCATTGCGTATCATTGCGGAACTTTAGGAGCTTTATTATCTCATAGGAATGAAGCACTCTATGAGATGAGATAATAAAAATACTGGATTTGAATTTTCGGCTTCAATATTCAATAAAGGTACTGCTTTGCCTATTCTTGGCGGCAGTACCTTTTTGTTTATTCAAGTGATAAGCTGAAGGTTGTGCTTGTATACATTCCGATATTGGAAATTCATGGTCATTTGTTTGGGGTGCTTGCGAATTATCGCAGAGAGGAGAGAAGACCATTCCGGCAACAAGCTGCGTTCGCTGTTCCTTGCGGCGCTGATTCGCTCCGGCTCCTACGCGAAACTCGCTTCGTAGTTCACGGTATCATTTCACTTTTTGCTTTTCAATGGTGTCGGCTAAGTTATTGCTGCTCAAACACGCGTCCGCCGGAGCTGCTAGCCGCTGCGTCACGACGCGAGCCTTGCTAATCGTTGCCGGATGGAGCTTCTCTCCCTATGCGAAATTGCCCACATCGTCATTGAAGTTCCTGCCTAGAACGTGATATATACAAGCAGAAATTCCAGTGTCAAAGAAAATTTGGAATAAAGTTTGGCACATTGCTGTGAATGGAATGAACAGCAATCAATTAAATGCAATTGAATATAAAAGATGATTTCCAATTCCGTTCTGTATTTTAGCTATGCTATAATCGAATCAAGAGATAGAGAGCTGGATGAGAATAAAATGCTTGATATTGTTTTGCGTTGTAATGCTTTGTTATAGGAAGGATTCTATAATGGTCTGTATGCCTCGCTTATGGTTAGAAATATACAGCCAGGTGCTTTTTCTTTTTGCAGTTTGATTCAGATATCATTTTGAGAAAGCGAAGAGGAAAATAGGATGTTAACAGAGCAATACCGACGGGAAGCATAAGAGAGATATGCATCTCTACAGTTCAGCGACGATTTTCTTTTCTGTAAAATTCTAACAGAAAATGAAGATATCACC
>CAVEOK010000059.1:0-10623 GCA_963617415.1 Oscillospiraceae bacterium | reverse complement strand
GTATGGGACTGGCGAAGGTATTTGCTTTGATTTTTCACTCAGTCTGAGTCTTGATTATTGGATAAAAAATTGAATGAAAAGAAAGAATAGGAAAATAGAAAATAAAATGAAGGTTTGTATTTACAAAGGTTCTGAAAAAATTGTAAGAAAAAGCGGAGTAGGCCGGGCTATTGAGCATCAGGAAATGGCACTGAAAAAGGCCGGCATTGAGCTGGAAGAGAAGATAGGGAAGGATACGAAGATCGTTCATTTTAATACCGTCTTTCCGGATAGCCTTCTGGCCGCGGTTTTTGCAAAGCTGCGGGGCAAGAGGGTTATTTATTATGGCCATTCCACGATGGAGGATTTCAAGAATTCCTTTAAGGGATCCAATCTCTTTGCCCCAATCTTTCGCAGCTGGATTAAATTTTGCTATAATAGGGGCGATCTGATCCTGACACCGACAGAATATTCCCGCAGGATTTTAAAACGCTACGGCATCAAAAAACCGATCCTGGCTCTTTCAAATGGAATTGATACAGAAAGCTATCAGATCGATGACGAGCAGAGAGTTGCATTCCGCAGAAAGTATCATCTGCCGGAGGAGAAGAAGCTGATTCTTTCTGTCGGACATTACATGGAAAGAAAGGGAATTCTGGATTTTATCGAGATGGCAGGCAGGATGCCGGAGGCAGACTTCTTCTGGTTTGGTTATACCAGTCCGAAGCTGGTTCCGAAAAAGGTGAAGGAGGCAATTCGGAAGGCACCGAAGAATCTGCATTTTCCGGGCTATGTGGAGGCGGAAGAATTGAAGAGAGCCTATCAGGCCTGTGATCTTTTTTGCTTTATGAGCCATGAGGAAACGGAAGGAATCGTTGTTCTGGAAGCTCTGGCCTGTGAGATCCCGCTTTTACTAAGGGATATTCCGGTTTATGAGGATTGGCTGACCGATGGAATAGATGTCTATAAGGCGAAAACGACAGAGGAATTTGTGACAAAGGCAAGGGAAATCCTTTCTTATGAGCTGCCGGATCTTACTGCAGAGGGAAGAAAGCGGGCAGAGGAGCGTTCCCTGGAAAGGATAGGCCATAAGCTGAAAAGGATTTACAGCAGATTCGGAAGAAAAGAGAAGAAAGGCAAGGTTTCTCTTGTGAGAGGAAGATAGCATGAGAATACTCATTGTGGAGGATGATCAGTCCCTGCACAGGATTATTAAAAGAAGATTGTCAGAGGAAGGCTATGCCGTGGATGGCTGCTTTGATGGTGAAGATGCTCTTTATTATATGGAAAGTCAGGCCTATGACTGCGTGATCCTGGACTGGATGCTGCCGAAGAAGGATGGGGTGATTCTTCTGAGAGAATTTCGGGATAAGGGATACCTTACGCCGGTTCTGATGCTGACGGCCAAGGATTCTATTACAGACCGGGTAGAAGGACTGGACGCAGGAGCAGATGACTATCTGACCAAGCCTTTTGCTTATGATGAGCTGTCGGCCAGAGTAAGAGCCCTTCTCCGGAGAAATACAGAGAGCAAAAGTAATAAGCTGCAGCTGGCAGATCTGACGATGGATCTGCTTATGCACAGGGTTGTACGGGATCAGCAGGAAATCACCCTTACCTCCCGTGAATATGCCCTGCTGGAATATTTTCTTCGCAATCAGGGGCAGGTTCTGACCAGAAGCCAGATTGCAGATCATGTCTGGAATTATGATTTTGATTATGACTCCAATGTGGTGGACGTTTATGTCAGATATTTGCGCAATAAGATTGACAAAGGCTTTGCCCATCCTTTGCTTCATACGGTAAGAGGCTATGGCTATGTGCTCAAGGATGAATATGAATAAACTGAAAAGCTTAAAAAGCAGTACAAAAATCACCATTCTTTATCTGCTTCTATCGATTCTCCTTCTGGCGGCTCTGATTCCGACGGTATATCATATCGTGGAGTATTCCCTGAGAGAAAGCCTGCAGGGCAATATGGAAGCATCGGAGTATAAGGTGGAGAGTGCCATCAAAAAAGAAAAGGGAAGGATTTTCCTTGATCAGAATGTCTTGTCAGATGATGACATCAAACCGGGCATTTATATCCGGGTTCTGGATCAGGATAGCAATATCATTTATCAGAGCTGGGATGCCTACTGGATCTTTGAAACGGTAGGCGAGGAGAAGGAATCGGACAAGGAGTGGTCTTATTTAAGCAAGACAAAGAGCCTCGATGGAGAGAAAGTTCAGATCGAAGTTTTGGGAAGCATTTATTTTAATGATTTCTTAAGTGACTTTGTCTGGATTCTTCTTCTGATTGTCCCTTGTTATATGCTTCTTGCCGGGATTGGGGCCAGACTCCTGGCCAAAAGAGCCCTTCGTCCAATCCGGGAGATCACAGAGGCAGCAAAAAAAATCAGTCAGGGGGATTTTTCCGAAAGAATCGAGGGAATCAGTTCCAAGGATGAGGTTGGCGAGCTGGCAGAAAGTTTTAACCGGATGGTAGAAGAGCTGGAAATTTCCTTTCGCAGAGAAAGGCAGTTTACCTCGGATGCTTCCCATGAGCTGCGTATGCCGATGGCTGTGATTGCGGCCTGTGCGGAGGATGCGCTTTATACAGAGGATCCGGCGATCAAGGAAGAAAATATCAAAGCAATTCAGAAGGAAAACGAGCATATGACCAAGATGGTTTCCCAACTTCTGATGCTGTCAAGAGGCTATGAGGGCCGTTATCATTTCCAGCCGGAGGAGCTTGGAGTATATGATATGGTGGAATCTGTATCAGAATCCTTAAGTGCAAGGGCAGAAGAAAAATCCATTCAGATCCATAATGAGCTGGGGAAGGAAGAAATGATTTATGCGGATCAGAGCCTTTTTACCCAGTTGTTGGTGAATTTAATAGAAAATGCCATCAAATATGGAAAAGAAAAAGGAAATATCTGGATCAGTCTGGAAAAAAAGGGAGACCAAAATGAAATCTATATCAGAGATGACGGCATAGGCATCGGCCCGGAGGATTTGCCGGAAATCTTCGAACGCTTCTACCGGGCGGATAAAGCAAGAGACCGGAGTGGTTCCGGTCTCGGTCTTGCGATTGTAAAATGGATCGTTAAGCTGCATGGTGCAGAAATTTATGTGAAAAGTCAGCCGGACGGCGGAACGGAATTCATGCTTTATGGCTTTGGCAGGCATACGGCATGATATAAAATGATAAAAAAACAGGAAGCAATTTCCGGAAGGGAAAAAAGAATCCCTCAAGGAATATGCCTCCTGTTTTTTGTATTAGAATGCTACATGCATAAAAAGTGCCACGCAGCAAAGAATCAGAGCCAATGGAACGTAAACAAAACGTCCCAGATTATACCAGAGTTTTCCTCTCACTTTTTTGCTGCCGGTATTGATGGCAGAGAGAAGAGCATCCTTTTTCATAACATAGAACCAGGAAATCGCTCCTAGAGTAGCTCCAATCGGGATGATATAGATGGAAACGATATCCATCCAGGGTCCCCATTTGGAAATCGGTTCCATACCCAGTCCGAAGCCGAGGCAGATCACGCAGAGAATGATCAAAACACTCATGCGGTTGAGCTTTGGAAATTTATAAAGCAAAGATTCAGCAACTGCTTCGAACATGTTTTGCAGGGAGCTGACGCCGGCAAAGATCATTGCGACATAAAGGATGATCGCAAAAAGTCTTCCCAGAGGGATATCCTGCAAAATGGTAGGCAGGGTAACAAAGAGAAGACTGGGGCCTGAGCCGACATCCAGACCGTAGGAAAAGCAGGCAGGAATGATCACCAGCGCTGCAACGACAGCTGCAATGGTATCAAATAAGGCAGTATGTCCTGCACAGCCGACAACATCTTCCTCCTTAGAAAGGTAGGCACCATAGGCAATCATGCCGCTTCCGGTAACGGAAAGGGAAAAGAAGGCTTGTCCCATAGCCCAGATCCAGATCATTGGATTCAAAAGTGCCTCCCAGCGGGGTGTAAACATAAAAAGGTAGCCCTTCACGGATCCGGGCAGCATGGCTACACGGATTGCCAGGATCAAAAAGATGATGAAGAAAAGAGGCATCATGATCTTGTTTGTTTTTTCAATGCTCTGTGCACCCAGATAAAGGGTGAGCAGGGTTCCGACAACCACAATAATATGGTAAGGAACAACAGAGTATGAAGAGGCGGAAAAGCTTTCAAACCAGCTTGCCGTATCGCTTGTCATTAAGGTGCCGAGGAGGGAATCTACCAGTGCCTTAAGGATGTAGGTCAGAATAACTGCATAACCGATTGCGATGCACATGGAACCGGCAAGGGGAAGCCAGGCCAGAATGCCGCCAACTTTTCCGGCTTTTTTTCCGCGAGTGGCCCAGGCCTTTTCGTAAGAACCCAAGGTGCCTGTTCCGGATTGTCTGCCGAGAGCGAACTCAGCTGGCAAACCAACATAGCTGAAAATAAAAATAAAGAGCAGATAAATCAGCAGAAAGGCACCGCCTCCGTTGCTGCCCAGTTTGTTGGGAAAGCCCCAGACATTGGCCATGCCTACGGCAGAGCCGACGGAGGCAAGAATGAATCCCCAACGGCTGGCAAAATTCTTCGTATTGTTTTTTCTTTCCATTTTTCTCCTATGGCCTAAAACAGGCTTTTATGTGGCCGTATGACCTTAAATCAAGATAGTAAGCAGTCCTTTCAGTTTAAAGTTTTACTGCGGCAAAGTCAACAGCAAGCCGGAGAATGCATAGGCGGGCAGGAAGGAGAAAAAGAAGTCTAAAAGCGAAAGATTTTTCTGAAAATTTTCATTTTCTTCTAAAAGCGAAAAAAAGCGAAAGAAAAAAGCTTGAAAAGAAAGTGGTATATGGGTTACTATTCATAAAGACAGGAGAAAAGAGAGCCTGTCAGCTGAGCAAGGAAAAGAAAGCGGAGGCAGCGGTATGGATAGAGAAAAATATATTTTAGACCAGCTCGAGGAGTATGGATCCGTTAAGGTTTCTGAACTGAGCCAGGAGCTGCAGCTTTCAGAGGTGACAATTCGGTCTGATATCAGAGCAATGGAAAAAAAGGGGATGCTGAGACGTGTGCATGGCGGAGCGGTCAAGGTGACGGAACAGCTTCCTTTGTTTATTGCACCGGGCAACGTTCTGAAGAAGACAGCCGAAAAAAAGAAAATAGCCAAAAAGGCCTATGAATATATCGAAAATGGAGATGTGATCATTCTGGATGATTCTTCCGTTAATTATTATCTGGCGGAGGAAATCAGAAAGGGAAACAAAAAAGGAATCGTGGTGATTTCTAACTCCTTATCCGTTGCGGTGATCCTCTCGGGTCTGGAAAATATCACCATGGTGATGGTTGGAGGACAGATCGGAGGAAAGCAGCCGGCAGCAATGGGAGAGATTGCGGTTGATACCATTAAGGCATATAAGGCAAATAAGGCCTTTATCAGTGCGCATGGTGTGAATTTTGATGCAGGCATTACCTCGATCGGCACGCCGCAGATGCATATCAAAAAGGCAATTATGAGTTCTGCAGACAAGGTTTATCTTTTGATCGACAGTTCAAAATTTTCCGGTGGTTACCTGATGGTAGTAAGCCCGCTGGATCGTTTGGAAAAGATCATTACAGATAAGGGCTTGAGCCAGGCAGACCGGGAGGCAGCTGAAGAAAAAGAAATCGATATTGATATAGTCTAAGAAAAGTAGAAGAAAGTAGAAATTAGCCGCTATAAGCTGAATGATAGCTTATAGCGGCATTTTTTGTAGAGTTGCTTTTATAGATGTGTATTTTTTCTCTGGGATGGGAATCTTTTTCCCGTTTGTAAGCGTTAAAGCAAAGCGTTCGATCGATTGTATGTAGAGGGTGTTTACAAGATAGCTGGCGTGACAGCGAAGGAATCGATCATTTAATCTTTTGCTGATCGCAGACAGGCGTTCCGTACATTCAAAAGACTGGGAAGAGAGGTGGATCAGGGTGTGATTTCCCATACTTTCCATATAAAGAATCTGTTCCGGACTGCTGTAAAGAACTGCCCGATTCTTTCCCTTGAAAGAGAGCTTTTCTGAGGATTCCATAAAAAGGGTCATATGAGAGTGATTTTCCAGGTAATGGACAGGATAAATGGAGTCTCTTTCATCATAGTCAATCGGATTGGAAATATGGCAGACCCGGATACGTGCAAGATCCTTTTTAATTTCCCAGGTTAGGGTAATACGCTGATAGATGCGATTGCTGTCGCCGTTAGGCCAGAAGGTATCTACAATATAAGTAAGAAGAACCTCGGTGCAGTTGGCAGAGATATAAAAGGGAGTGGCAGTGAGATCATAAACCTTAAAGCGAAGAGGATTGTCTTCATTGGCAAAGGCTTCAACAAGTGCTTTTTTAGTACGGATCATCTGTTTCATCGCCGGCCCCATCCAGAGAACATCTGCGTGGCAGTGGTCAAAAAAAGGTTGTGTATTGTTTTCATAATATTGAATCAGGATATCTGAGCTTAAGCTTGTGATTTCATCAATCGTCATAAGAAAGTCTCCTTGTAAAGTATGCTTGGCTGTTGTAAAGCAGGAAAGAAATTGTGTAAACAGTTTGTTTAAGAAACAAGTCGTTTTTGTACATAGACAAGTGATTTCTTTATATGATATTGGAAAAAGAAAGAAAAGTAAATACAAGGATGTGCAGCTTGCAGAGAGAAGATATATTGCAGGAATGCAGAATTGCGCTCGGCACGAGCATTTCACGAGCAAAAAGCCTTGCTTTATGCAAGATTGACAAAAACTTAACATAAAAATCAAGAACAAAAGCAAACGAAAATAAAACAAAAGCACGTATATGACGGAAATTGTATAATCTGCATAAAAACGACGGCTTGAAATGGTATAAAAGCATGAAAAACACGTATCCTATTGCAAAAATAAAGCAAAAGAAATATGATGTAAAAGTAAACGAAAGAAAACGTAAGTAAAATATAAAGAAAAAGCAAAGATAAATGAAGAAAGGAAAAAGAAAATGAGTGAACAGTACAGACCGATAACAGCAATTACAATGGGTGATCCGGCAGGTATCGGACCGGAGATCGTTGTAGGAACAATGCTGGATGATGAAATCCACAGAGTCTGCAGACCTTTTGTGATCGGAAGCATTGCGATCATGGACAAGGCTGCTAAGGTTCTCGGCAAAGAGCTGAAGTACAACAAGATCGAAGACCCTTCCGAAGCAAAATATGAGAAGGGTACGGTTGATATCATCGAAACAGGCGATTATGATACAGATTCTATTGAATGGGGACAGGTTCAGGCTTTGGCAGGTCAGATGGCAATTGACTGGATCATGAAATCTATCGAGCTTGGTATGGCAAAGAAAATTGATGCCGTATCCACAGCACCGATTCATAAGGGAGCGATCAAGCTTATTGGCGTTAAGCAGCCGGGACATACAGAGATTTATCAGGATGAGACAAATTCTCCTTATGCACTGACTATGTTCTCCTGCCATAAGCTGAGAGTATTCTTCGTAAGCAGACATATGGCTCTGGTTGATGCATGTAAATATGCAAATAAAGAAAGAGTACTGGAAAATGTCATCAATATTGATAAGGAACTCAGAAAGGTTGGCATTGAGAATCCGCTGATCGCCGTTGCAGCTCTGAACCCGCATGGCGGTGACAATGGACTTTTCGGAAGAGAAGAGATCGACGAGCTTCAGCCGGCTGTTAAGGCAGCACAGGAACTTGGCATCAACGCCGTTGGTCCCTGCCCGGCAGACTCCGTATTCAACATCGGCAAATCCGGAAAGTACGATGCGATTCTTTCCCTTTACCATGATCAGGGACACATTGCCTGCAAGACACTTGATTTTGAGAAATCCGTTACACTTACCTTTGGACTTCCTTTCATCAGAAGCTCTGTAGATCACGGAACAGCTTTTGATATTGCAGGAAAGGGTATTGCCGGATGCGTCAGCATGATCGAGTCTACAAAGGTCGTTTCCGAGTACGCTGCAAAGATGCACAACAAACAGTAATCAATTGGAGGGGAAGATATGCCATTAATCGGAGCTGTTGCAGATGATTTAACAGGAGCAACAACAACAGGCGTTTTGCTTGCAAGATCAAAAGCTAGAACAGCCGTTTTCTTTAATGAAAAGGCAGCAGAGAATGGAGAAGGTGTTTCAGAACTGGACGCAATCTTGATTAGCAGTAATAGCCGTGCCCTGCCGGGACAGCTTGCTTATGAGAAGGTTGCTTCCGCAACAGAAGCCTTAAAGAAAATGGGCGTTCAGTATTTTTCAAAGCGTATTGATACAACCCTTCGCGGAGGCGTAGGTGTAGAGATCGATGCCATGATGGATATCATTGAGGATGATGTGGTTGCGATTGTGGTTCCGGCCATGCCGCAGTCAAAGAGAATCCTCGTTGGCGGCTATTCGGTAATCGATGGTGTTGCACTGATCAATACACCGGTTGCCCAGGATGTTCGTACACCGGTTTATGAGAATTACATTCCGAAGCTGATCAACGGACAGAGCAGAAGAAAAGTTGGACTGGTTAAGCTGGAGCACATCCTGCGCGGTATTGAATCAACTCAGAGAGAGCTGAAGAGACAGCGTTCAGCAGGTGCAGACATTATCGTTGTAGATGCGATCAGCATCGAGGATGTAGAGACGATCGCTCAGGCTTGCATTAACCTCAGATGGAACGTACTGGCAGTTGATCCGGGTCCCTTTACCACCAAACTGGCTTATGTCAGAGGCTTGGTTGGCAGAGAGGCAGCTAATATTCCAGAGAATACGGCAGACGGAACAGGAAAGACGGTTCTGATCGCAGCAGGTTCTGCAACACCGGTTACCAAAAAGCAGATGGAGATCCTTTGCCAGGATGAAAGACATCTTCGCATTTCGGTCGATCCGGTCGCTCTGATTGACGGCGGTGACGCAGCAACCCAGGAAACAGAAAAAGCAATCAATACAGCGGTTAAAATGCTCGAGGAAGGGACCCCAAGAGCAATTTTAATAGAGACAGCACTTCACGGAGAGCTGCTCAATCTTAAAATGGAAGACGAGAAACGTGATTACGAGGAAGGCATGAGTGCTGAGCGCATCAATGCAGGACTTGGAGCAATTATTGCAGGTATCTTGGATAAGGTGGGAAGAGAACGCATTGCCGGTCTTTATACCACAGGGGGTGATACGATGGTGAATGTTTGCTTCCAGCTTGGAACCGAGTGTCTTGAGGTTGTGGATTACGTAATTGCCCAGACGGATATCGGACGCATGGTAGGAAAATACCAGGGAATGCCGATCATCGGTAAGGGCGGTCTGACAGGAAATGACCACACAGCCTTAGATATTGTTGATCGCCTTTTCAAAGAAGCAACGAGAGATAAGTAAGAGGAGTAACAAAATGGAAGAAAAAAAACAAATGGATCTTGATATCCTGAATAAAATGAAAGCGTTACCGGGCGGCCTGGTAATCATTCCGCTTCTGATCGCTGTTATCCTGGCAACGGTTTGCCCGCAGGTATTTCAGATCGGTGGCTATGTAACAGCACTCTTTTATGATGGCAACTCAGCAATGATGGGATTCTTCCTGATCGTTTGCGGATCTGCGATCAATGTAAGACAGGTAGGCTTGCCTTTGTACAAGGGTGTAACAATGACAGCAATGAAGTTTGCACTTGGTGTGGCAATCGGTCTTGCTGTAGGTGCTCTTTGTGGACCGGCAGGTATCCTGGGACTGACACCTTTCGTTTGGATCGCAGCGATCACAAACTCAAACAGTTCCCTGTATATCTCCCTTTCATCACAGTTTGGTAATGCAACCGATACCGGTGCAATCTCCATCCTGTCCCTGAATGATGGTCCTTTCTTTACCCTGATCGCACTTGGTGCAACAGGACTTGCAAACATTCCTTTTGATAAGCTGGTTGCAACTCTGGTTCCGCTTCTGATCGGATTTATCTGGGGTAACCTTGACGAAGGCTTCAGAAAGGCATGCTCAACAGCACAGCCGATCGTAACTTTCTTCATGACCATTTCCATCGGTGCAAAGACAGATATTTACACCATTATCACAGCAGGTGCATCTGGAATCGTTCTTGGTCTTGTTTCAGCTGCAACAGCAGTTATCTTCTTCTTTGCATTCAATATCATTCTGCCGAAGAAAGAGAGAAATGCAATGGGTGCGGCAATCGGTACCACAGCTTTGAACTCAGCTATGACACCGGCAGCAGTAGCAGAGGCTGATCCGACTATGGCTCCTTATGTTGAGATGGCAACCGCACAGTGTGCAACTGCTTCTATTATTACACTCTTCCTGTGCCCCTTCATCGTAGCGTTCTTTGATAACTTCATGAGAAAGCACAGAATGGGTATCTACTCACCGGAAGGATGGGCTGCAGATCAGGTTCTTGAAGAAACAGCAGCTTAGGATTAAGATAGTGATGATCAAGGAGAGGATTCTTCGGAATGCTCTCCTTAGCAAAAAAATAGTGGATTCTTTTAAGGAGTGAATGAATGAAAATAGCTGTAGATGTCAGAATGAAGGCAAAGTTCATATACGATTTGTTGCTTTACCATACCTATTCAAAGTTCTCGGGATTTGTTGTGAATCTCCTGGGACTTGCCGTTATCGTTATGGGAGGCTTCAGTCTGAGAGCAGGCAGAATCAGTATGGGAC
>CAVEOK010000058.1:0-10713 GCA_963617415.1 Oscillospiraceae bacterium | reverse complement strand
AAAAGCCGGGGCTAATGTTTCAATTATTTTGGGACATTTTCAAAAACGGTTGACATAGCTTTTTTTAGATTTTTTTATTTTTTGTAAAAACAGAGCTGCCGCAAAGCGGCAGCCCCAATTCATTCTGTATAACTTCGAAATGGATTAGTCTTCTTTCTTAACGATTGTAGCACAGCCCATTCCACCACCGATACACAGTGTAGCAAGACCAGTCTTTACATCCGGTCTCTTCTGCATTTCGTGAAGCAGTGTAACAAGGATACGAGCACCTGAAGCTCCTACCGGATGTCCAAGAGCGATTGCACCACCGTTAACGTTCAGCTTCTCATTCGGGAAGTTGAGGTCTTTTGCTACTGCAAGAGACTGAGCAGCAAATGCTTCGTTTGCTTCGATCAGATCGATATCATCGATTGTAAGACCAGTCTTAGCAAATGCCTTCTTGCAAGCTGCAACCGGGCCAACACCCATGATAGAAGGATCAACACCTCCAAGAGCTCCGCCTACGAATGTAGCCATCGGCTTAACACCAAGCTCTTTTGCCTTCTCTTCGCTCATCAGAACGAGAGCTGCTGCACCATCATTGATACCGGAAGCATTACCAGCTGTGATTACGCCGCCTTCTTTTCCGGATGCACATTTCAGCTTTCCAAGGCTTTCTGCTGTAACACCTGCACGAGGTCCTTCATCTGTATCAACAATAACAGTTGTCTTCTTCTGCTTTACTTCTACCGGAACGATCTCGTCTTTAAACTTGCCTTCTGCGATAGCCTTCTCAGCCTTCTGCTGTGACCATGCGGAGAACTCATCCAGCTCTTCACGGGAGATGTTCCACTGCTCAGCTACGTTCTCAGCTGTGATCATCATGTGATAATCATTGAAAGCATCCCAAAGAGCATCATTGATCATTGTATCAACCAGGACACCGTTGTTCATTCTGTATCCGTAACGACCCTTCATTACTGCGAACGGTCCCTGGGACATGTTTTCCATACCACCTGCAACTACGATATCAGCATCGCCTGCTGCGATCATGTTAGCTGCATTGTTTACTGTCTTAAGTCCGGATCCGCAAACAACGTTCAGTGTGAATGCCGGTACTTCTACAGGAAGTCCTGCTTTGATGGAAGCCTGACGAGCCGGGTTCTGTCCCAGACCTGCTGTGATAACACAACCAAACTGTACCTCATCTACTTCTTCCGGCTTAACACCAGCACGCTTAACAGCTTCTTTGATAACAACTGCACCAAGATCTACAGCCTTAACGTCCTTGAACTGTCCGCCCATTTTACCGATCGCTGTACGGCATGCGCTAGCAATAACAACTTTTCTTGCCATTTTCTGTCTCCTTCGTCCTATAAATTAATTGGTTTCGCCTCTCAAAGGAAATCCGATCATCGTTTTTCCTTTTCCTACATCAGTATGCTCATTTTCGGATAACTCCGACAAAAACACATACCTCTAGTAAATAAACTCAACAATAAAATAATACCACCCAGAGCCTTAATTCGCAATGGGTGGCATATAAAGTATTTTTTTAACAATTTTAGAAGAAGACAGCATTTCCAATCTTCTGCGCATAATTCTTACTCCAGGAGGATGCCGCATAAAAATACCAGTATTTTACCGTCAGATTGCCGGCAATCACTTCATTTGCAGCCTTCACGCAGGAATCCGTGTAGGTTTTATTGGCAAGCACCAGGGCAAGCCGTCCGCTCCTGACCGGCGTGAACTGACCACTGTCATAAATAACACCGCTGATCGTATTCGGAAAATAGCTGCTGTAAACGCGGTTCATGACAACGCTTCCAACCGCCTTCTGGCCTTCATAGCTTTCTCCGCCTGCCTCACAGTAAATTAATGCCGCGAGAAGTTCTCTTTCGGAAGCACTCGCCGCATAGGAACGGCCCGCATAATCCGGATAATTATAAGCACCGGTAGAATAGGCCTCCTCATAAATACTCTTGTACTTTGTTACCGTCTGTGTGGTTGTAACCGTAATCTTGGTATTGGAGGCAGATGCCGTTGTTCCGCTATTCGAGCTACTTTCACTGCTTCCTGTCTCCTGCCCTGTCCCACTAGCTTCATCTTCCGTCTCGCTGCTGCTCTTTTCACTGTTTTCGGATTGGGAAGCCTCCTGCAGCTTTTGATCCGCTGTAGCCTGATCGATCAAGCCCTGTGACAAGGCATCTGCAAGTGTCATTTCTACCTGCGTTTCAACCTCTTCCTCATAGGGAACGACCTTCTCTACCGTCTCGGTCTGCTCTGCCGCAAGCTTTGCCTGAATCGCCTCAGCCTGTGCCGCAATAGTCGATGCATTCTGCTGGCGGATCTGCGCCTCCAGACTTTCTGCCTCAGCCATCGCTGTTTCCAGCTCATTTTTTGAAAGAAGCAGTTCCGTATTTGTTGTGGAAATCATACCTTCCAGCTTACTTTGGCTGTCTTCCGACTGACTCTGCAGATCAGCCAGGGCTGCGCTTTCATCATTCAAAGAAGCTTTAGCTACATTCAGATCGGCGCAGGCACTGGTATATTCATCGATAATATTCCGATCATACTTTGCCATCTGCGTAAGATACTCAGCCCGGTTCAGAAAATCAGAAAAGCTCTTTGCCTCCAGCAGCACCTTAAAGGGAGAATCCTCTCCATTTTCGTAAACATACTGCATCCGATCCGCAACTGCTTCCTGCTTTGCAGCCTTCTGCTCTTCCAGTTCTCCGATCTCTGCTTCTATATCCGAGATACTGCTCTCCTTATCCGCAATCTGAGATTTCAAACTGTCAATTTCATCCAGCACGTCTGTCAGATCGCTCTGAAAGCCCTCCAGATCAGAAGTCATATCCTCCTGCTCACTGCGAAGCTGATCGATCTGCTGGTTTTTTTCTTCCAGCTTTTCCTTAGCAGTCGTTGCCGCCAGGGTATTGACCGGCATAAGACTTCCGATGCTCAAAGCTGCCGCCAAAAGCGTTGCTCCATACTTCTTTCCTTTTCTGTGATACTTCAATTTCTACTCCCTTTATCTTCTTTTCTAAAGACCCTAACATATATACAATTAAGTTACCATAATTCAAAATCTCTGACAACGCAAGATATAGGAAGTGGAAAACAAGATATAGGAGAACACAGCGTTTCGCTTGCGATATGCGAGTGCACATCTTTGTTTTTTATGTAATAGGAACAAAGTTTCCTATTACATAAAAAAACCGGAGGCAAATGCCTCCGGTTAAAATCATTGCATAAATTTTGAGTAGTCTTTATCAGCCCATACCCTTTGCAGCAAAGTATGTTGTACCAAACTCATCAGCAGCTTCCTGCTTTGTAGCCTCAAGAGCTGCAACATCTACTTCGTTCAGAGCCTTAACAACTGCTTCACGATCAAGCGGTTTCAGACCAAGCATCTCACGAGCCTCTGCCGGAGTAGCCGGTTCATCACCTGATGCCTTGATGATATCAACAGCACGCTGTACAAGCTTCAGGTTTGTAGCAAGGATCTTCTTGCCGTCTTTGTCTTTGCCAAATACAACGTTGTCTTCCATACCAACACGTACATGATGTCCGTTTGCAAGCATAGCCATCATTACCGGGATATGTCCTTTACCGATACCAAATCCGGATACAGTAACTTCCTGCGGCAGGTTACCCTGAGCCTGAAGATGTTCGATTTCTGTAAGCATTGTCTGTACAGCTGTCGGAGTAGCCTCCATACCGCCTACAACACCCAGGCAAAGCTGGAAGTGAAGCGGAGCCTTAACGATGCCCTTCTTCCAATATGTACCAACGGCACGGATCATACCCATATCGAATACTTCGAATTCCGGCTTGATATCTTTTTCAAGGTAAAGATGACCAAGATCTGTCAGGAATGTCGGGGAGTTAGAGAAGATACCACCCGGGATACCCCAGTTGAAAGAACCTGCATCAAATGTTCCCATCTCGATGCCCGGAACGTTCTTGTGATGAAGTCTTCTAACAGCGTTGCCGTAAGGTGAATCATCAGATACACGGTTATCTCCTGAAGATGTGCAGTTTACGATGATATCGCAATCCGGATAATCTTCACGAAGAATCTTGATTGTCTGATAGAATTTAACCGGATCCATAATTCCGTTTCCTTCATCATCACGCATGTGAAGATGAGCTACAGATGCTCCGGCCTTCCAACATTCGTATGCTGCCTTTGCGATCTCTTCCGGTGTCTCTGGTACATCATAGCCATGCGGTGTAACGGCACCAGTAAGAGCTACAGTAACAATTTTCTTTGCCATTGGACTCACTCTCCTTAATATCTTTTAATAATCTAAATAACGTCAGGGCATAAAAATCCCTTTTTCCGTCAAGAATATTCTAACACGAATGATTTTTATTGACTAGCCGTTTTTTCGCAATCGCCTCAATTTCCCGATTATGTTAACAAGTTCTTCCCTTTTGTCAGTTTTTCTCATTCGTTAGATGTAAGCTTATGTAAGCCGCGCGAATGCCTGTTGCTTTTCTTTTTTTACTGATTCATTTCCTTCTTAAAATTGCGGATATAGTCCTTGGCAACTTCAAGATCGTAATTATTCTCTTCCATCAGATTGATAAAATGACTTCCTACGATAGCACCGTCGATAATGTCCTTCATAGGCTTAACATCCTCTGCTGTACGGATACCAAAGCCCATCATAACCGGAATATCTGACGCATCCTTCACAGACTGCAGATAGTCATTGATGCTTCCGTAGAAGCTGCCGCCCTGTCCGGTTACGCCCATGGTAGAAACGCAGTATACAAATCCTCTCGCTTCCTTTACGATCATCGGGATTCGCTGCTTGCTGACAGGAGAAACCAGCTGAATGGCAATCGGTGC
Source organism: Oscillospiraceae bacterium (assembly GCA_963617415.1). Lineage (GTDB taxonomy): Bacteria > Bacillota > Clostridia > Lachnospirales > Lachnospiraceae > RUG14243. The sequence goes on along the minus strand of CAVEOK010000058.1, from coordinate 5,870 downwards.
ATTCTCAACCTTTGCCAGTGCCTCTTTCAGTTCCCCCTGCTCTTCATAAGGCAGATCCGGAATGATCAGACCATCCACACCGATCTCAGCACACTTTTCAACAAAAGCATCCAGGCCATAGTGCATAAGGGTATTGTAGTACATCATAAAGATGACCGGCACTGTCAATCCTTCCTTTCTGGTTTTTTCCAGGGCTGCAAAAATCTTCTTCAGATTTGTTCCCTTCAGAATCGACCGATAAGATGCATCCTGGATAACCGGTCCATCTGCTGTCGGGTCTGAGAAAGGAATGCCAAGCTCTACAATATCAATGCCTGCCTCTTGCTGAGCCTTAAGAAGCTCCATACTCTTCTCCATATCCGGAAGGCCTGCCGTCATATAGGTAATAAAGGCCTTTTCTCCTTTTTCCTTCAGCTCCTTTAAACGTTCTTCTATGCGGTTCATTCTATTTTCCTCCTGCGCTTATGCTTTATCTTTCTTATTTTCTAATTTTTTCCATATCTGAAAGGCAGCCCTGTCCTCTTTCGTATGCAGCAGGGCCTGTCTCCTTTTTAATTCAAATATGCTTTTCCATCCAGATAATCCGCAATGGTATTAACATCCTTATCTCCGCGTCCGGAGAGGCAGACAACCATGGACTGATCCATTGTCATTTTCTCTGCATACTTAAATGCATAAGCCATTGCGTGAGCACTCTCGATTGCCGGAATGATTCCCTCCAAACGGCAAAGCTCCATCAGAGCATCCATGGCTTCCTTATCTGTCACGGATACATAGGTCGCCTTGCCGCTGTCCTTCAGATAGGCATGCTCCGGACCGACACCGGGATAATCCAGACCCGCGGAAATAGAATGTGCAATCTGGATATTGCCATCCTCATCCTGTAGAAGATAGGAGCGCATACCATGCAGATAACCGGGCTGGCCAAGTGCCATAGCACTGGCATGCTTTCCTGTTTCGATACCCAAGCCTGCTGCCTCAACACCGATGAGCTTTACACCCGGCTCGTCAATAAAATCAGCAAACATACCGATGGAATTGGATCCGCCGCCAACGCAGGCCATAACAACGTCCGGATTCTTTCCTTCTACTTCAAAATGCTGTTTCTTTGCCTCACTTGAAATCACTCTCTGAAACTCCTTGACCATTTTCGGATAAGGATAAGGACCTACGGCTGAACCGATAATATAGAAGGTATCCTCTGCTGTTTTTGCCCAGGTACGGATTGCCTCATTGGTTGCATCCTTGAGGGTATTGCTGCCGCTGCTTACCGGAACGACCTCTGCTCCCAACATTTCCATACGAAGCACATTCAGTCTCTGTCTTTCCATATCTTCGGTTCCCATGTAAACCTTGCATTCCATATTGAAAAGGGCTGCACCGGTTGCTGTTGCTACACCATGCTGACCTGCTCCTGTCTCAGCGATCACCTTGGTTTTTCCCATTCTCTTTGCCAAAAGGATCTGACCGATTACATTATTGATCTTGTGGGCACCGGTATGATTCAGATCCTCTCTCTTCAGATAAATCTTTGTGCCATACTTTTCACTCAGACGTTCCGCATAATAAAGGGGTGTCTCACGTCCGACATACTGTCTCAAATAATAATGGTATTCCTCCATAAACTTCGGATCATGAATTGCCTCTTCAAAGGCTGTCTCCAGCTCACTTAAGGTATTCATCAGTGTTTCTGATACGAACTGTCCGCCAAATTCTCCGTAATATCTCTTATCCATTTTTTCTTGCCTTTCTTACAAATTCCAATATTTTTTCTCTATCTTTTCCACAATTTCCTTCTACGCCGGAGGATACATCCACAATGTCCGGTGCAAAAAGCCGGATTGCTTCTTCTATATTGTCCGGATTCAGGCCCCCGGCCAGGATAAAGCTTCGCTCTCCCACAAATTTTCGGACCATTTCCGCAGCTGACCAGTCAAAGGTCTGCCCGCTGCCAAAGTTCTCTCCATCAACCAGATAAGAAGCAATCTTCTGCTCCAAGTCCTCTTCTGCTATCGGATTCCGTCTGCCGCCCTCTGCTCCTGTCTTCTGCTCCTGCAAGTCCTTTGCATTTGCAATATTGACAGCCCGCCAAAGGGGCTTTTCTGCTGCTGCATAGGTCTCCGGATACAATTCCTTATGAATCTGAAGGAAATCGAAGCCGGCTGCTTCTACTCTTTTGATTTCCTCTGTCTTCGGCGATACCAGAACAGCCACTTTTTTAATCGAAGGAGAGAGTTCTTTCATGATCTGCTGGGCCTGCTCAATCGAAAGATTCCTCTTACTCTTGGGATAAAAAACAAAGCCCGCATAATTCACTGCCGCTTCATTTAAATAGGCCGCTTCCTCTATTCTCGTCAATCCGCAGATTTTTATCTTCACTTCCATCAAAGCGCCTTCCATTTCTTAGCAAGAGCCGCCGGATCATCCGTCTCCATAAAGGCTCTTCCAATCAGGCAGGCATCCACATTGCAGCCCTTGAGGTAAGCGACATTCTCATCTCCTGTAATGCCGCTTTCTGTTACGAAGCATTTGTCCTCCGGAACATAGGGACGAAGCTGCTTCGTCGTCTCCAGACGAATGGTAAAATCTCTCAGATCTCTGTTGTTTACACCAATGATACGACAGCCTGTATTCAGTGCTTTTTCCACCTCTTTTTCATTATGGGTTTCTACCAATGCATCCATACCCAGTTCTCTTGTCAGCTGATAAAAGGCTTTCATTTCCTCTGCATCCAGGATTGCCGCGATCAGAAGGATCGCATCCGCTCCGATCATCTTTGCCTCATAGAACTGATATTCCTTGATCATAAAATCCTTTCTCAGCATGGGCAGGGTGGAAATTTTACGAATATATTGAAAATAATCGATATTTCCGTTGAAGTGATCCTCCTCGGTCAGGCAGGAAATAGCATCCACACAGCCGTTATAGGCTTGAATTCTGTCTGACAGTTCCATTGTTTTTTCAATCTGTCCAAGGCTTGGAGAAGCCTGCTTAAATTCTCCGATTATGGACAGGCCCGGCTTTTTCAAGGCATCAAAAAAGCTTTCCCTTGCCACTCTTCCGTAATCCGGCATTGCCGCCAGCCTTTCCGCCTCTCTTCTAACCTCCTCAAAGGAATGTCTTTCCTTATGCAGGGGAAGTCTTGCCTTCTTGTCCTCTATGATTTGATCTAATACCATTACATTACTCCATTCACAAAATTTTCGATGATTCTTTTTCCATGCTGCGTAAATACCGATTCCGGATGAAACTGCAGACCCACAACTGGATATTCCCTGTGCCGGACTGCCATGATTTCTCCATCCTCTGTTCTTGCCAGAACATCCAGACAAAGAGGAAGATCTGCCTGCTGAACCGCCAGGGAATGATATCTTGCCACCTTGATCGGGCTGTCGATGCCGGTAAATACGCTTGTCCCGGTATGGTCGATCAAAGACTGCTTTCCATGGAAGAGTTCCTTTGCATAGGAAACCGTTCCGCCAAAGGCTTCTCCGATGCATTGATGACCGAGGCAAATGCCCAGGATCGGCTTTTTGTCATAAAAAGCTTTTACTACATCCATGCAGATACCGGCCTCCTTGGGACTCTTCGGACCCGGAGACAGAATGATCTTTTCCGGATTCAGCTCAGCGATTTCCTCTACCGTAAGCTCATCATTTCGTACAACCCTGATATCCGGTGTAAAAATGCCGACATACTGATAAAGATTATAAGTAAATGAATCGTAATTATCGATCATGAGAATCATAGCGCTTCCTCCTCTACCAGTGTTCTGGCCAGAGCCATTACCTTATTGCAGCATTCCTGATATTCTGACTCCGGTACGGAATCCGCTACGATTCCGGCTCCCGCCTGCAGATATACCTTTTCCTTCTTCTTGATCATGGTACGGATGGTAATGCAAAAATCCATGTTTCCGCCAAAATCAATATAGCCGGTTGCTCCTCCATAGAGGCCTCTCCTGACGCTCTCCAATTCATCAATGATCTCCATTGCCCTGATCTTTGGCGCTCCGGACAAGGTGCCCGCCGGAAGGAAGGATGCGACCAGATCCAGGGGATGATAACTTCCCTTCTTTCTTCCTTCTACCGTCGAACAGATATGCATTACATGAGAATACTTCTGTACCTCCATGAACTGGGTTACCTTTACACTGCCAAATTCTGCAATTCTTCCCATATCATTTCTGGCCAGATCGACCAGCATGGCATGTTCTGCTCTTTCCTTCTCATCGGCAAGGAGTTCATTTTTCAGGAAGGTATCCTCTTCCTCATCTTTTCCTCTTTTTCTTGTTCCAGCGATCGGACAGGTGTAAACCTTATTTTCCTGCAGCTTTACTACCATCTCCGGTGAGCTTCCGATCACCTCAAAATCTCCGTAATTAAAATAATATAAATAGGGAGAAGGATTTAATTCTCTTAATCTCCGATAAAGATCAAAACCGCTCTGTCCTGTTTCAATCGTCCATCTCTGGGATAAAACTGTCTGGAAAACGTGTCCCTCGCGGATATAGTGCTTGATCTTCTCCACCTTCTCGCTGTACTCCTCTAGGGAATCAGTCTTATGTACGATCCTGCCGTCCAAAAGGAATTCCTTTTCCTCCGGAAACTCTTTTTCTCTCGCCTTTTCAATCAGCTCCTCCGCTTTGGCAAGAGCAGCTTTTTCTCCCTCCGGAGAATCTTCTCCCAAAACGACAGCCGTCATGGTTTCCGAAACATGATCGATCATGATAAATTCCGTTACCAGCATCATCTGGACAGTTTCAATTCCGATCTCATCCGGATTATCATCCGGCAGCTTTTCTACATAGCGGATAAAATCATATCCCAGGGTTCCCACCAGTCCTCCGTGAAAGCTTAGTTCCTCCCCCGTGGTCCGGATATCAAAGCTGCTGTAATATTCCTTCAGAAGTTCCAGGGGATTTCCCTCTCTGACCTCTTCCCTTCCATCTGCCTTTTTGATCACCAAAGCATTTCCTCTGGAGGAAATCACTTCCTCCGGTTCCTTGCCTAGGAAGGTATATCTGTCATAATTTTTATCGTAACTTTCCAGCAAAAAACCAACCTTTTCTCCCACCAGGGAACGGTAAAGATCTGTAGGCTTTTCCTTGATAACGCTTACCGTTTTCTTGTAGGGTCTGAGTATACGTTTCATTTTTCCTTCATTTCCTTTCTGCAGAATGCTTTTCCACTCTTTTCTGTCAGGAAATATAGGAACGAAATTTCCTATACGATAAAAAAATCCCTGACAGATATCAATCTGTCAGGGACGAAATAACAATTCCGTGGTGCCACCCTTCTTCGTGAAATAATTATCTTCTTCTATTCTGTTCATACTTTTCTTTCTTCTGTCACTCTTGTAACAAAAAGTATGAAAAAAAGAATCTATCCTTTCACCTCAACTGAATACGGAAGCCTTTGGCTTCTTATATTCTCCCTCTGTAACGTGAGGACACGGCAGCTGCTACTTGGCATATTCGCTGTTCGCTTCGCATCTCCCAAATCCATTCCAACAGTATGTTCCTATAGCCTTTCCACCAAACGGCTACTCTCTGTGAGGACCAAAATCCGCTGTACTACTTTTGATCAACGATTTTATGGCTTTTTCAATTTGTTCGTATACTACCACTTTGTCGCGGTAAAGTCAATGCCTTTTCCGGAACTTTCTGTTTTTTGTCAGCCCCATTGCAAGATCAAATCTGCTCTTCAGAAAATTTGATCTTGATATAGTCCTGAATGACCTGAACACATTCAACCTAATCTTGATTCATTAAGAAAGGACCAGATTTTTGTCTTGACACCTGACCCACTATAACACTATATCGTGCTAATTATCGTTTTTTATAATTTTGCCATTCTTGATCACAACCA
>CAVEOK010000057.1:0-10799 GCA_963617415.1 Oscillospiraceae bacterium | reverse complement strand
GGTTATAACCACATCGCGAAAGGCGAGTGAAATGAATACAGAGAATACAGAATTTCTTAAGAAAACAATGATATTTCAAGGGATGGACGATAATGAGCTCACAGCTTCCCTGGATTTTTTTCGGGCACATGAACAGAATTTCAAAAAAGGAAGCATGATCCTGCATGCAGGTGACCTTACAGATAAAATGGGACTTGTTATGGAAGGCAGTGTTACGGTAGAAAGTGATGATGCCTGGGGCAATAGGAGCATTTTGAGCAAGGTGGAGGCCGGAGGTTTTTTTGCGGAAACCTACGCAGTTCTTCCCAAGGAGCCCCTGCTGGTAAATGTCATTGCAAACGAAGACTGCCATATCCTTTTTTTAAGGATTGGCAGTCTGAAACAACTTCAAAACAATATGGAGCAATGGATGATAAAATTTGTCTCAAATTTGCTGATGCTTTCCATGCACAAGAATCTGATGCTGTCGAGCAGGAGCTTTCATACCGCCCCGAAAACGATCCGCGGGCGGGTGATGGCTTATTTGAACTCTGTTTCTATGCAAAAGCATGCCCGTGAATTCAATATTCCCTTCGATCGGCAACAGCTGGCAGATTATCTGAATCTGGAACGCACTGCCCTGTCCAAAGAACTTAGTAAGATGAAAGCAGACGGCTTGATCGACTATTATAAGAATTCTTTTAAGATCATTGTATAAAAAAGACCTTCAAAAGGCTGCCCTTTTCTATCGGAGAGCCGCCGGCTGCGATCTCAGCCATGGCATTTGCACCGGACATGGTATGCAGGGCACCGTTTCCCTGCTGTTTTGCCTGTCTGAAGCAGATTTTTCCATCCTGAAATTCTAGCTTTCCGCGCAGGAGTCTGGGCTGCTTGCTCTTCTTCTTAAAATCCTCAGCTAGATAAGCGGTAAATTCCGGATAATAGGGATTGCGGCCGCTCAGCTTGCGGATGGCCGGAAGGACTACGGCATAGAAGTTTGTCAGAGCGGATGCGGGATTGCCGGATAAACCAAAGAGCATTTTTCCGTCTAAAAGTCCATAACAACTTTTTCCGCCCGGTTTAAGCTTCAGATTGCCGCAGATCAGCTCTGCATTTAATGCCTCATAGGCTGCCTTTGTCAGATCATAATCTCCGACGGAAACACCACCGGTAGTAAGAATAGCGTCGCATTCGGACAAGCCCTTTTTGATCATAGCTGCGATTTCTTCTACAGAGTCAGAGGGGCTGCCCAGATAAAGCGGGATACAGCCTGCCTTTGCGATGGCTGCTTCAAAGGAATAGCGGTTTGAATTCGGGATTTTTCCGGCAGTTTTTTCTTCATTTATTTCCACCAGCTCGCTGCCGGTCGTAATAATGCCGATTTTGGGAATAGAAAAAACTTCAAGGTCAGAAATAGACTGGGAAGCAAAGGTTCCGGCCAATCCGGCATCGATCTCCTGCCCTTTTGCGGCAATGATCTCTCCTGCCTGAATATCTTCTCCGGCATGGATAATATTCTCATCGAAATCATAAGCTCTTTTCAGGGTTACCGTGTTTTTCGTAAAATCAGTTTCTTCAAATTTTGTAACGGCATCCGCTCCTTCCGGAATGGGCGCTCCGGTCAGGATCTTGGAAGCAGTTCCGGAGGTGACTGCCATGTTTGGAGAGCTTCCAGCCGGGATTTCCTCCAGAATAGAAAGGGTGACAGGGAGATCTCCTTTGGTGTCTGCACTTTTGAAAACATAGCCGTCAAAGGGAGAACGGTCAAAGGGAGGTACATTGCTCTTTGCTGCAATGTCCTTTGCACAGATTCTTCCATAGGACTCTTTCAAGGGAAGTACTTCACTACCGATCACATTTGTTTTTTCCAGAAGGAGATCTCTTGCCTCCTGCCAGCTGATTCTTTCTTTCATATAGGAAATCCTTTCAATTAAAGCCAAATCCTTCTCATCACTAGATGTTTCTTAATAAGTACATGGTATTTTCATCAAGACTTCTGGAATCCGAGTCCATCACATCCAGATAGTAGGAAATGATAAAGGCTGCCGAATCATGGAAGTTCTCAAAATCATTGTTAACTACAGTATATGCCTTTTTTACCTTATTCATAATCGTATTTCGATGCATAAATATTTTTTCGGCGGTTTTGTTGATGTTCTGCCGATTGGATAGATAAACAAAAATGACATCCGTCAGATTGTTGTTGTGTTCTTTGTCATACTGCTTTAAGGCCTTGTATTCTGAGCTGATCAGCATTTCTCCATGGAAGGCATCTGCCGATTTTTTAGCCAGATAAAGGAGATAAATATCGCGAAAGGCGATAAAATGCTCGGTTCTTTTATAGGAAAGGTTCCGATAACGAAGGGCAATATTGCACTGCTCTGCTGCTTTTGACAGATCCATCAGGGAATAAAAGGGATCGCTTGTACCAACGGCAAAGGGAATGTCCTGAAAAAGATCCTCGATTTCCTGTCTTTTCTTTATCGCACTATCTGACAGCTTGTCTCCGCTGTCTCCGGCTGTATGCGTCCGAAAAAGATAGAGAGCGTGATTATGGACAAAGGGCACATAATCTGCTGACAGGTTGTGGAGATGCCAGCTTAGGATGTCAAAGGGCAGACGATTCATATTGTCATATTCGATTTTTGACAGGATAAAGCAGCCCTCCATATCGGTATACATGATCATTTTCACCCGTTCTTCATAGGAAGCAGCCGGATCCTGGGGATGATCCATAATATCGATCAGCAGGGATTCCTTCATATCAGAAGAAGCGGAGGAATTATAGCGCCCATTTTGAAAATAGCGGCTGATATTATCCGTAAAATAGGAAATCAGATATTTTTCATTTTCGTAGCTTTCCTGATCCTGAAAAAGCCAAAGCATATAGGAAACAATATGGCCATTGGTCAAGATCGGCTCCCAATAGCTGTAATATTCTCCGGATGCGGTATTCGAAAGCTTCTGATTTGCTGAATTCTGCCCGATTGAATTCGAAAGAGGAATTACGCCAAGACGAATCAGGGTATGCACGGTTTCGGATGAAAGATAGCCTTTTTCCTCAACATCCTTAAAAATCGGCGGATTCATATGCGCCGGCTTATAAGAACCGATTACCCGATAGCTGCGGTCGAGGATGATCAGGGGCGAGGAAAGGATTCCCTTACAGACTTCAATAATCTCCTGCAGTTCCAGATTTCTCAGCATGGCATCTGAAAGAGAAGATTCCCACCTTGTAAATTTATGGAAGAGATTCAAAATCTGATTAAAGACCGCAATCGAGGAATCTTTTGAATATAAGAAGATAATGGAAAGATTGTCGGTTACCTCTTTGGGGAGTTCACTTCTTTCCGGTAGAACACATAAATAAATGTTGCGGGAAAGAACCTGACGGCTGATCAGAGTAGAAGTATGGGCTTTTACAACTGACTTGGACACCAGATAAATGCAGTCATCCGGTTCGTGATATTCTTCATCAGAAGAAAAGAGCTTTATCCCCTCGATTTTCTGCCCGGGGTCAAGGCCATAGGCATCATAATCTGCCTTTGTGCATAGCTTGCTTAAAAGAGTTCCAATTGATAATTTCATAATAATAGTACCATCTATCTGTTCGTTATAAATATAACCATGAGTTATATCTAACAAAGCTTACATAAATTAAATGCACATTATTTTTTTTTATTTAGTGACAATGTGCACACATTTCTGCCAATTATAGCATGATATAATTCCAAAAAGAAAGACATAACATCTATGAAATAGAAAGGAGTTATACGAAATGAACTTTTTTTCACCTGCTGAGGTTGCTTCAAATTACATTGCAACCGGAAAAGCAAAAGTAAACACACCAATTCCCAAGATGATCCTTCTTGGAATTTTTGCCGGTATATTCATTGGAGTTGGAGGCATCGGCTCTACCACGGTTGCAGTTTCCATTCCTCTGGCATCTGTCGGAAAATTTGTTGGAGCCTGTGTTTTCCCGGGCGGACTTACCATGGTACTCCTGGCAGGAAGCGAGCTCTTCACCGGCAACTGTCTTTTAACGATTCCGCTTCTGCAGAAGGAAATTTCCTTTGGCGGCATGCTGAAGAACTGGGTTTTCGTTTATATCGGAAACCTGATCGGAAGTATTTTGCTGGCAGCCGGCGTGGTATTCAGCCATCAGGTCAGCCTTTTTAACAATGGTCTGGCTGTATCGGTTATCTCCACTGCCGCAACAAAATGTTCCATGCCTTTCAGCGATGCTCTGATCAAAGGTATTCTTTGTAATTTCCTTGTTTGTATTGCAGTATGGATCTCCTTTGCTGCAAAGGATGTAGTCAGCAAGATCGTGGGACTTTTCTTCCCGATCATGATGTTTGTATTATGCGGATTTGAGCATAGCGTTGCTGATATGTATTATATCGCAGCCGGTCTTTTCGCAAAAACAATCCCGGCTTACGCTCAGGCAGCCCAGGAGGCAGGCGTGGATCTGACCAATCTTACGGTTGGCAATTACTTCGGCGCAAACCTTCTTCCGGTTACCATCGGAAATATCATCGGAGGCGCAATTCTCGTCGGCGGTGTTTACTGGTTCTGCTATCTGAAGGACAAGAAAAATTAATAAAATCTTTGGCTCTGCTTCTGAGCCAAAATAATCGGCAAAATCGTCATGGATTTCCATGACGACTTTCGCCATATTCGGAAATACTTTTTAAAATACTTTATTTTAGTTTATCTTGGAGAGTTATGCTCTCTTTGTTATTATAAAAATTAGATGTTTATCAAAACTATGTAATCACGGAGGGGTTATGAGTCAAATTTATTTAGCTGATCCCAAAAGCACAGATGTTAAAATCAAGAGCATTTTGGAGAAATTCAGTACAAAAGTTGAAGTTTATCCACCGGGAACCTGTCCTTTGACGGTTCAGTATTCTTTTCTTCTGGCTTCCATGAACCAGACCTGCGGAAAGTGTGTGCCATGTAGGGATGGTCTGCCGCAGCTGTCTTCTCTTTTGAAGAAGATTCTGGATGGAGATGCCGATGAGAATACCTTAGATCAGATGAGACGTCTGGCTACGATGATCACCCAGTCTTCTGACTGTGCGATCGGTTACCAGTCTGCTGCTGAGGTTCTGAAGGGACTGGACACCTTTGCAGAGGAATATGAAAGCCATATCAAAAAGCATGTCTGTCCGAGTGAATCCGGCCAGATGGTTCCCTGTATTCATCAGTGTCCGGCTCACGTAGATGTTCCGGCCTATATCGCACTGATCGGTCAGGAGGATTATGCCGGATCCATTAACATGATCAGAAAAGACAATCCTTTCCCGACGGCCTGCGCTATGATCTGTGAGCATCCCTGTGAGGAAAGATGCCGCAGAAATCTGATCGACGATGCCATCAACATTCGTGGTCTGAAAAAATATGCAGTAGATCAGATTGCAGCCGATAAAGTAGAAGTTCCGAAGGCAAATCCGAGTACAGGAAAGCATATCGGTGTGATCGGCGGCGGCCCTGCCGGTTTGACCTGTGCTTATTTCCTGGGTCAGATGGGTCATAAGGTTACCGTTTACGAGCGTCACGAAAAATTAGGCGGTATGCTCCGTTACGGTATCCCGAATTACCGTTTCCCCAAGGATAGACTGGAGGAAGATACCAATGCTATCCTTTCTGCCGGAGATATCGAGGTAAAATACAATACCCATATCGATACAGCAGAGAAAATCGCAGAGCTGCATGAAAAATATGATGCAATCTTTGTTGCTATCGGCGCTCAGGAAGGAAAGAAACTTCGTCTGGATAATGTAGATGCCAATGGCGTAGATTCTGCCGTAGACATGCTGGATCGTATTGGAAATGGTGTTCGTCCGGATTATACAGGAAAAACCGTTTGTGTGATCGGCGGAGGAAACGTTGCCATGGATGCTGCCCGCTCTTCTGTTCGCTGCGGAGCAAAGGATGTACGTGTTATTTACCGTCGTCGTAAAGAAGATATGACTGCTCTTGAGTCCGAAATCGAGTCAGCAATGCAGGAAGGCATTGAATTTATGACTCTGATGGCACCAAAGTCTATCGAAGCCGATGAAAATGGCAATACAACTGCTCTTAATGTAAAGCCGCAGATGATCGGACCCTATGACCGTGCCGGCAGACCAAGTCCTATGGATACCGAAAAGGATGAGATCCGTATTCCTTGTGAGATCGTTTTGATCGCTGTTGGTCAGGATATCATTTCTGCTCCTTTTGAAGAGTTTGGCATGAAAGCAAACCGCGGTGTATTTGAAGCTTCCCTTTCAACAAGAGTTGAGGATATGGAAGGGGTATTTGTCGGCGGTGACTGTGCAACAGGACCTTCTACCGCTATTCGTGCGATCGCAGCAGGTAAGGTTGCTGCCCACAATATCGATGAATATCTTGGCTATCATCACAAGCTTCCCTGCAATGTAGAAGTTCCGCCTGCAAAAGAAAATAACCGGGTACCGACCGGAAGAGTAAATGTAACCGAGCGTCCTGCTTACATCAGAAGATGTGATTTTGAGGGTGTTGAGGTTGAACTGACACATGCGGAAGCTATGCAGGAAGCAAATCGCTGTCTGAGATGTGACCACTTTGGCTGTGGTGTATTGAAAGGAGGCAGAGACGAATGATTCATGTAACAATAAATGGAATTGCCGTTGAAGTAGAAGAAGGAACGACAATTTTAAAGGCTGCAAGATCAGCCGGAATTGAAATCCCGACACTTTGCTATCTTGAAGGAGTAAATGAAATTGGTTCCTGCCGTCTTTGTATTGTTGATGTAGAGGGCATGGAAAAAATGCCGCCGGCCTGCAATACCTTAGCGCAGGAAGGTATGGTGATCGATACCATGTCAGAACGTGTCGTTGAAGCTAGAAAGACTGTTCTGGATCTCCTTCTTTCCAATCATCATCAGGACTGCTTCTCCTGCCCCAATAATGGTATCTGTGATCTGCAGAGATACTGTAATGACTATGGTGTAAATTATACCAGTTATGAAGGAACCCGTTATAAGATCAATCCGGCACCCAAGGAGGATCATCCCTTCCTTAGCTATGATCCCAACCTTTGTATTCACTGCATGCGCTGTGTCAGCACCTGTGATAAGGTTTCCGGAAGAGGTGCTATCGAGCTGGATAAGACCGGTATGTTTACCGTGATCGATGCTCCCTTTGGTGAAAACTGGAAGAATACCCTTTGTGAATCCTGCGGTAACTGTGCTATGGCATGTCCGACCGGTGCCCTGAAGGAAAAACGAAGAAGGGATTACCGTGAGTGGGAAATAAAGAGAGTTCGTACGACCTGTCCTCATTGTGCAACAGGCTGCCAGTATGACCTGATCGTAAAGGATAACAAGATCGTAGACTGTGAACCGGCAGACGGACCCTCCAACCATGGCAAGCTTTGTGTCAAAGGACGTTCTGCAAGCTTTGATTTTGTACATTCCAAGGATCGAATCAAGTATCCATTGATCAAGAATAAAGAAACCGGCGAATTTGAAAGAGCTTCCTGGGATGAAGCTTTGGATCTGGTGGCTTCTAAATTCATGGAGATCAAGAAGCAGTATGGCTCCAGCTCTCTGGCTGGTTTTGCATGTTCCCGTTCTCCGAACGAGGATATTTACATGGTTCAGAAGATGGTCAGATGCTGCTTTGGCAACAATAATACAGATAACTGTGCCCGTGTTTGTCACTCTGCATCCGTTTCCGGTCTTGCTATTACCCTGGGCTCCGGTGCCATGACAAACCCGATCTATGATATCACCCATGATGTAGATTGTATTCTTCTGGTTGGTTCAAATCCGGAGGAAGCACACCCTGTTGTCGGTATGCAGATTCGTGAAGCTGTCAGAAATGGCACAAAGCTGATCGTCGTAGACCCGAGAGATATCGGTCTTACAAAATATGCAGATATTCATCTCAAGCTGAAACCGGGAACAGATATCATGTTTGCAAATGGTATGATGCATATCATGATCAAGGAAGGTCTGGTTGATGAGAAATTCATCGCCGAGCGTACAGAGGGCTATGAAACCCTCAAGGAAATCGTAAAGGATTATACACCGGAACGTGTTGCAGAGGCCTGCCACATTGATAAAGATAAGCTGATCGAGGCTGCCCGCATGTATGCGACTGCCGATAAGGCTCCGATCATCTACTGCCTTGGCGTAACAGAGCATTCCAATGGTACGGTTGGCGTTATGTCTATGTCTAACATGGCTATGCTTTGCGGCAAGATCGGCCGTTCAGGCTGCGGCGTAAATCCGCTCCGTGGTCAGAACAATGTGCAGGGTGGCTGCGATATGGGCGCTATGCCAAATAAATTCCCGGGCTATCAGGATGTTACGGATGATGCGGTTCGTGCAAAATTTGAAAAGGCTTGGGGCGTAGAGCTTGATCCGAATATCGGAACCTTCGCAACAGATGTTTTCCCGAAGGCCATCAAAAAGGAAATCCGAGGTCTTTACATCTACGGAGAAGATCCGGTTGTTACCGATGCGGATACAACACATATTCGCAAGGCTCTTTCCAGCCTGGACTTCTTTGTTGTACAGGAGCTCTTTATGACAGAAACTGCAGAGTTTGCGGATGTTATCCTTCCGGGAATGAGCTATGCAGAAAAGGAAGGCACCTTCTCCAATACCGAAAGACGTGTCTGCCGTGTTCGTAAAGCAGTTGATTTGACAAAGGATCCGGAATTTGATATCAGATTAGATACAGATATTATCATTGATCTGATGAATCGCATGGGATACCCGCAGCCGCATTTGACATCTGCAGAGATCATGGATGAGGTTGCCTCTCTCACACCGAGCTTTGGCGGTATTTCTCATAAGAGACTGGACAGCGAAGAGGTTGCAGGAAACGGTTTGCAGTGGCCCTGCCCGACACCGGATCACCCGGGAACACCGATCATGCATGTCGGCAAATTCTCCCGTGGTCTTGGCTGGCTCTATCCGACCGAATATTCCGATCCGATGGAGCTTCCGGATAAGGAATATCCTCTTTATCTCATGACCGGACGTATTCTTTATCATTATACGACCCGTGCTATGACCGGACGTACACCGGGTATGATGGAAATCTCCGGCAAGTCCTTCATCGAGATTAATGAAATGGATGCAGCAAGAATCGGAATCAAGGATGGCGAGCTGGTAAAGGTTTCCTCCAGAAGAGGAAGTATCCAGTCTACTGCCCGTGTTGGTAAGAAGGTATCTGAAGGTGAGACCTGGATGCCCTTCCATTTCCCGGATGGAAATGCAAACTGGCTGACCAACGCCGCTTTGGACCCGATCTGCCGAATTCCTGAATACAAGGTATGCGCGATCAAGGTGGAGAAAATTACAGATGAAAATTCGTGAATTATACACTGAATTTCAACCGGAAACAATAAAAGAAACAGAATACAGAGCAATATGCTCAGATGGACAGACCGCAATAAAAAGGCGGTCTGTTCTTGTTGAGCATGTAATTGATGTTTATATCAACAATATTCTAACGATGAAATTGATCTGTATTCCGACGATGCTGACGGAACTTGTCCTGGGAAGACTTCTGACGGAAGGGATGATTTCTTCTGTGGAAGATGTGGAGGAAATCTATATCTGCCGGTATGGAAGGCAGGCTTTTGTAACCCTGAGAGAAGAAGAGGGAACAGTTTCTTTAGATACATTAGATAATAGAGTGCTTTCTTCTGTTGAAGAAAAAAAACTTGATAAAGCTGATGAATATGTAGAAAAAACTCTCAGCTGCTGCACCGGCAACCGGGTTTTGAACGATTATTTTATAAATGAGCTTCCCATGAAGAAAATCCAGCCGATGAAATGGAAAGCGGAATGGATCTATGCCTTGTCTAAACGCTTCGAAGAGGGCATGCCCATTCATTCTGAGACGGGTGCGACCCATAGCTGTTTTCTGATGACCGGCGGAGAAATTGTTTTTACCTGCGAGGATATCGGCAGGCATAATGCCTTGGACAAGGCAATCGGCTATGCCCTTCGGCATGGGATCGATCTGAAGTCATGCATTGCCTTTTCCAGCGGACGGATCCCAACCGATATGGCAGAAAAGGCGATCGCGGCAGGAATCCCCATTCTGGCAACAAAATCCACTGTTTCGGATGCTGCCATTGAGCTGGCTGAGGAATATGGATTGACTTTACTTGGTAAATGCAGAAGGATGGAGTTTGCAGAGTTTGCGGGAAGTGAGCCTTATTTTTAAATCCTCTTACGCAGGAGTAAAGGGCCACAAATTTTATGTAAAGTACTTAAATTGTCGGGATTTTTCTTTGGTATCCCATACACTTGGATATAGCGTCAGCACATGCAATGGTATGCTTGCCGATATCTTCTATTTTTTCATAAGGAATCATTTCCAGAAATCCTGTGGCACTCACGGCTGCAATTACATCTCCTCTATAGTCAAATATGGGGGCTGCTACACATCTCATGCCAAGTTCATTCTCTTCATCATCTATGGCATAGCCCCTTTGACGAATTTTATGCAATTGTTTTAATAATTCATTTTCATCCACGCAAGTCTTTTCCGTAATTGCCGGCATGCCTTTTTCTTTTAGTATCTTTAGTACTTCGCTGTCCGGTAGTTTTGAAAGAATCGCTCTCCCCATACCTGTACTATGAACACATGCTCTTTTTCCGATTTCTGAGTACATACGGATATTTGTGTAGGATGAGATTTTTTCAAGATAGACAATTTCTCCATTGTCCAAAGCTCCTAAATGGATAATCAGTCCTGTTTGATTTCTAAGCTGTTCCATTGCCGGCAGCGCTTCTGTTTTTAACTGTAGACTATTGAGATGAAGAC
>CAVEOK010000056.1:0-10833 GCA_963617415.1 Oscillospiraceae bacterium | reverse complement strand
CGAAGAGGAAATATGTCGCAAGCGACCGCGCTCGGCGCGAGCGAAACGCTTTGTTCTCGTATAGGAAACTTTGTTCTTGTGAGATAAAAATCTCCGCCACAGTTTGTAAATTATGTAAACAATATAAAAAATTAAAAAATTTGAAACAAAAAAAGGGTATTGGCAGGTCGATGCAGAATTACTAAATAACAGGATTTTTTGCGTAATATATCGTATCGCAAAGCGATACGATGAAACGAAGCCGTCAAGCGTTCGAAGAACGCTTAGTATCACGCAGGGCGTGATGCATCATGCGGTGTGAGTCCGCAAGAATGAAAGAAGGGAGGAGCTCAGGATGACGGATGAATTTATAGAAGAAGTCCGGGAAAGAAATGACATAGTGGATGTGATCGGAAGCTATTTGAAGCTGACTAGGCGGGGCAGCAATTATTTTGGGCTTTGTCCTTTCCATGGGGAGAAGACGGCATCCTTTTCGGTTTCCCAGAACAAGCAGATGTTTTACTGCTTTGGCTGCGGAGCGGGAGGAAATGTCTTCACCTTCATTATGAACTATGAGAATTTCACCTTCCCGGAGGCGGTAGAGCATCTGGCCAAAAGGGTTGGCATGGAGCTGCCTAAGCGGGAATATTCAGCTGAGGAGAAAAGGCGGGCAGATCGCAAAACATCCTTGATGGAGATCAATAAGGATGCTGCCAATTATTATTATATACAGAGAAGGGGAGAGGCAGGTAAGATTGCCCGGGATTATTTCGAAAAAAGACAGTTGTCACCGGAAATGCTCCGCCAGTTTGCTTTGGGCTTTTCCCTTCCCTACAGAGATGATCTGTATCAATATCTGAAGAAAAAGGGATATTCGGATTCCCTCTTAAAGGACAGCGGTCTGGTTCAGTTTGATGAGAAATACGGAGGACACGACAAGTTCTGGAATAGAGTCATGTTCCCAATTCAGGATGTAAACGGTCATGTGATTGGTTTTGGCGGCAGAGTCCTGGGAGATGGAAGTCCCAAGTACATGAATTCTCCGGAAACAGAGATCTTTGACAAGAGCCGGAACCTATATGGTCTGAATTTTGCAAGGAAGACCAGAAAGCCTTACATGATTCTTTGCGAGGGATATATGGATGTCATTTCCATGCATCAGGCAGGCTTTAGCAATGCAGTGGCTTCTCTTGGAACCTCCCTTACCCAGGGGCATGCCAAGCTGATCAGCCGCTACTGCAGGGAGGTTCTTCTTTGCTATGACAGCGATGGAGCCGGTGTAAGGGCGGCACTTCGGGCGATCCCCATTTTGAAGAGTGCAGGCATTTCCGCCAGGGTGATCAATATGAGACCCTATAAGGATCCGGATGAATTTATAAAGAGTCTGGGAGCAGAGGCCTTCCAGAAAAGGCTGGATGAGGCACAGAACAGCTTCCTTTTTGAGATTTCTGTTCTGGAGCAGGGCTACAATCTGAATGATCCGGATGCAAAGACTCGCTTCTTCAGAGAGGTGGCGAAGAGACTGACGGAATTCACCGAGGATCTGGAAAGAAACAATTATATCGAGACTCTTGCCCGCCAGTATCAGATCGATAAGGATGCCCTAAGAAAGCTGGTCAATCAATACGGCTTGGAAGGAATGGGGCGGACGAGCAGACCGCAGCCTATGGAGGAAGAAAAAAGGCGAAGCGAGGACAAGGAGGACGGTATCTATAAGTCCCAGCGTCTCCTTCTGACTTGGATTCTGGAAGAACCGGGCATGTTTGCCTCTGTGAAAAGCTATATCATGCCGGAGGATTTCATCGGAGAGCTTTACCAGAAGGTGGCTGAGGCCTTATACCGGCAGCTGGAAGAGGGAAGAGCCAATCCGGCAGCCATTATCAGCAGCTTTCCGGATGAGAATGAGCAAAAGCAGATTGCGGCAATGTTCAATGTGCAGCTGCTCGAGGGCATGAAGCCGGAGGAAAAGGATAAGGCTTTAAAGGAAACCATCCGCAAAATGAAACAGAGAAGCATCGAAAGAAATGCCAGGGATCCTGCAAAGATCAGTCAGGTGATCGCAGATAAAAAAGCTCTTCAAAATCTGAATAAGTTGAGAATGTGTTGATGGGATCAGCCATTCACCGGAATTTAATTCAAATTTAACTCAGTTGGAGAAATTCAATAGATGGGTTAAGGCAGATACGAATCCGGAAGTCAGATTGAGAAGTTTACATAAAAACAATGAAAAGCTGATGGAATCAGCATTTTCTAAAAAAGAGATGAGAGAAGAGAGAGGAAAAACAATGGCTGGAAAGAAGAAAAGCGCAGCAGAAGAAGCAACAAGTACACATGCATTGGATGAGCATATTCAGAAGCTGATCGGAATCGCAAGAAAGAAGAAAAATGTCCTGGAGCCGGCAGAGGTGCTGGAGGTATTCAGAGGCATGGAGCTTTCCGATGAGGATATCGAGCACATCAAGGATGAGCTTGAAAAAAATGAGGTAGATGTCCTGAATACAGCAGAAAATATTTCAGAGGATGAGGATATTGATGCGGAGATCAATGACGAGGAAGAGGTAGAGCTTGAAAATATCGATCTGTCTGTTCCGGAAGGTGTCAGCACGGAAGATCCGGTTCGTATGTATCTGAAGGAAATCGGTAAGGTTCCCCTTCTGACAGCTGAGCAGGAGATCGAGCTGGCAAAGAGAATGGAAGAGGGCGATGAGGAAGCTAAGAAGAAGCTGGCAGAGGCTAACCTTCGACTGGTTGTATCTATCGCAAAACGATATGTAGGCAGAGGTATGCTTTTCCTGGATCTGATTCAGGAAGGAAATCTGGGTCTGATCAAGGCAGTTGAAAAGTTTGACTACAGAAAGGGCTATAAGTTCAGTACCTATGCAACCTGGTGGATTCGTCAGGCGATTACCAGAGCCATTGCCGATCAGGCAAGAACGATCCGTATTCCGGTGCATATGGTTGAGACCATCAACAAGCTGATCCGTGTATCCAGACAGCTGCTGCAGGAGCTTGGACGTGAACCGACCTCAGAGGAAATCGCAGAAGAGATGAATATGCCGGTTGAAAGGGTAAGAGAGATCCTGAAGATTTCTCAGGAGCCGGTTTCTCTGGAAACCCCGATCGGTGAGGAGGAGGATTCCCACCTGGGAGACTTCATTCAGGATGAAAATGTACCGGTACCGGCAGATGCAGCAGCCTTTACCCTTTTGAAGGAGCAGTTGGTGGAGGTACTTGGTACCCTGACCGAAAGAGAGCAGAAGGTGCTTCGCCTTCGTTTTGGTCTCGATGACGGAAGAGCCCGCACCTTAGAAGAAGTCGGCAAGGAATTTGACGTTACAAGAGAGCGTATTCGTCAGATCGAGGCAAAGGCACTTCGCAAGCTTCGTCATCCCAGCCGCAGCCGTAAGCTGAAGGATTATCTGGAGTAAGCAATGCAGCGGATATCAAAAAGACTGTATGCTGTTGCTGACTATGTGACAGAAGGAAAAAGGGTTGTCGATGTAGGAACGGATCATGCCTATATTCCCATTTTTTTGCTGCAGGAGGGCAGGTGCAAGAGGGCCCTGGCAGCAGATATCGGCAAGGGTCCCCTTGAGAGAGCCCGGGAAAATATTGCAGAAAACGGTCTTTCAGACCGAATTGAAACAGTTCTCTCTGACGGACTAAAGAAAATAGATACTGATTTTGAATGCCTGATTCTGGCCGGCATGGGAGGAAAGCTGATCCGGGAAATCCTTTCGGATGATCCGGAGAAGACGGCCTCTTTTGAGGAGCTGGTACTAGAGCCCCAGTCAGATCTGGAGGCACTTCGGATTTATCTTCGGGAAAATGGTTTTTGGATCGACCGGGAAAACATGGTTTTAGAGGATGGGAAGTATTATCCCATCCTGTATGTCATTCAAAGACCTATTTCTCAAATCAGGGAAAGCCTGCCGAAGGAAGAAAAAGCGCTTCTCTTATGTGACCGCTATGGCTATCATTTGCTGAAAGAGGGGCATCCGGTTCTGCTTTCTTTCCTGCAAAAGGAAGAAAGGGAAAAGGAAAAGGTTTTGCTTCATCTGGAGGAGCTGGCAAAGAAGGGCATTCCGGTAGAGAAAAGAAAAGAAGAGCTTGGGGAAGAGCTTTTCTTAAACCGCAGGGCGCAGGAGCTGATTTGCGGAAGGAAAGAAGGAAAATCTTATGATCTGTGATGAGATAATGAAGCTTTGCGAAGAGCTGGCTCCCTTAGAATATGCTATGGGATGGGATCGAAAGAATGACGGTCTTCAGCTGGGGGATCGGAGTTGGAAGGTAAGCAAGATCTATCTGGCACTGGATGCAAGTGATGAGGTGATCGAGGATACGCTTGAGAAGAGGGCAGATATGCTGATTACTCACCATCCGATGATCTTTGGCGGTATCAACCAGATCAACAGCGATTCTTCGATCGGCCGCAGACTTCTGAAGCTGGCAGAGCACAAAATTTCTTATCTTGCCATGCATACGAATTTTGATGTTGCCTGCATGGCAGACGAGGCTGCAGACTATCTGCAGCTGGCGGACAGAGAGGTTTTGGAGACAATCCTGTCAGATGAAGAAGGGGAAAAAGGAATCGGAAAGGTCGGAAGACTTCCGAAGAAAATGACCTTAAGAGCACTTTGCGAAGAAGTAAAAAAGCAGTTTTGTCTGGATAATGTCAAGGTCTTTGGAGACCTTGATGCAGAAGTAGAAAGAGTGGCCATTTCTCCCGGCTCAGGGAAGGATATGGCAGGCCCTGCTTTAGCGGTTCATGCCGATGTTCTGGTTACCGGAGATATTGATCATCATACGGGAATTGACGCCGTGGCGGATTCCCTTTTTATTATTGATGCGGGACATTATGGTCTGGAACATATTTTTACCGACTATATGTACCGCTTTCTAAAGGATAGGCTGGATTCTTCTGAGGGGATTGAAGTGATCCAAGAGCCATTAAAACATCCTTTTTTAATCGTATAGGAACGAAATGGAGGCAGGTTTGGAGCAGCTTTATCAGATAAAAGTCAATGGGGAGACGAGAGAATATTCTGCTCATACTACATACGGGGAGATTGCAAGAAAATATCAAAAGAACTACGATTCCGATATTCTGATTGCAGAGATCAATGGAAAATTAAAAGAGCTTTTTAACGATGTGGAAGAGAGCGGAGAGCTTGTTTTTCATACCAGAAGCTCGGCAGTTGGCATGAAGGCTTACCGCAGGAGTGCGATTCTTTTGATGGCCAAGGCCTTTCATGATCTTACCCATACGGAAAAGGAATATCACAAGCTTTATCTGCATGTTCTTTTTACCATGGATCAGGCTTATTATTGTGAGGTTTACCATGGGACAAATGTCAGCAAGCCGGAGAAGATTCAGCTGAAGACCCTGGAGAATACCATGAAGGAAATGGTAAAGATGGATTTTCCGATTCGAAAGCGGACGGTCAGCATCGAGAAGGCACAGGAAATATTTGCCCGCAATCATGAGCCGGACAAGAGCCGGCTTTTTCATTTCAGACGGTCTTCTCGGGTAAATATCTATATGCTGGATGGTTATGAGGACTACTATTACGGCTATATGGTGCCAAGCACCGGTTATCTGAAGCATTTTTCGATTGAACAGCATGGCAATGGTTTCCTTTTGAATTTTCCTTCGGAGTATTATCCGGAAAAGGTGGATCACTTGGATTTTCAGCCGAAGCTTTTTGATCAGCTTTTAAAGGCGTCACAATGGGCCGCCAATATGGATGTTGCTACGGTTGGAGCCTTGAACGACAAGATTACCTTTGGCCAGATGCAGAATATGGTTCTGGCGCAGGAGGTGGTTCAGGAGCACCGTCTCTCTGAGATAGCGCAGCAGATCGCATCCTCAGGAAAAATTAAATTTGTGATGGTTGCGGGGCCGAGCTCTTCCGGAAAAACAACCTTTTCCCACAGGCTGTCTATCGAATTGTATGCACATGGCTATAAGCCGCATCCGATTTCTTTGGATGACTTTTTTGTCAACAGAGAGGATATGGTTCCCAAGAAGGACGGCAGTCTGGACTATGAGGAGCTTGCGGCAGTTGATGTGGAGGAGTTCAATAGCTGTATGACCAGGCTTCTGGCGGGAGAAGAGGTGGATCTTCCCACCTTTGATTTCAAGGAAGGCAGAAAGAAATACGGCAGTCATAAGCTGAAGATTGGATCGGATGATATTTTTGTGATCGAGGGCATTCACGGACTGAATCCCAAAATGTCCTATGCGCTTCCGGATGAGAGCAAGTTCCGCATTTACATCAGCGCCCTAACGGCTATTAAATTGGACGAGCAGAACTGCATTTCCACCCGGGACGGCAGACTGCTTCGCAGGCTGATCCGAGATGCCAGAACCAGAGGAGCCAGTGCTCAGGAAACCCTGGCCAGGTGGGACAGCGTAAAAAGAGGCGAGGAGGATCATATCTTCCCCTTCCAGGAGGAGGCGGATGTGATGTTTAATTCTTCCATGATCTTTGAGCTTTCGGTCTTAAAGCCTTATGTGGAGCCTTTGCTTTTTTCTATTCCAAAGGAAGCGGCGGAATATCATGAGGCAAAGAGGCTTCTGAAATTTTTTGATTATTGTCTGGCATATCCGGCAGACGGGATTGCGAAAAATTCCATTATCCGGGAATTTATAGGAGGTAGCTGCTTCAATGTATAGTTTTAGAGAAAAATTAGAGCAGTTTATGATCGGGCGAAACGGAAATGATTCCCTTTCCCGGGCAACGATAGTTCTTGCCTTGATCATGTTCTTTTTATCCATGTTCACAAGGCAGAATCTTTTTTACTGGCTGGCAGTCGTATTGGTTGTATGGGCTTATTACCGTATTTTTTCCAGAAATACCTATGCAAGAGGCAGGGAAAATGAAAAATATCTGGAACTGACCTACAAGCTGAGATTGCTTCCCGAGAAGCTGAAAAAAAGGCAGGAGCAGAGCAAATATTATCGCTTTTTCAGTTGCCCGAACTGCCGTCAGAAGGTAAGAGTGCCAAAGGGAAAAGGTAAAATTCAGATTACCTGTCCCAAATGCAAAAGCACATTTATTAAGAAAAGCTGAGCGGAGGGCCTATGTTTGGCTATGTAAATATCAATAAGGACAGTCTGAGTCCGGAGAATTTTGAGGTCTACGGGTCTTATTACTGCGGTCTTTGTCAAAGCTTAAAAAGAAAGAACGGCCGTAAGGGGCAGGTGCTGCTGAATTATGATATGGCTTTTCTGATTCTGTTTCTGAGTGGCCTTTATGAGCCGATAGAGACAGAGGAGGAGCTGATCTGCCCTCTGCATCCAACCAAAAAGAAAAGGGTTCGCATCAGTGAGATCACAGAATATGCGGCAGACATGAACCTTCTTTTGTCCTGGCACAATTTTGCAGATGATTGGAAAGATGAGCATGCTTCTTCAAAAAAACTCTTGATGCAGATCTACCATAAGGCCTATAAGAAGACAGCTCTAAAGTATCCCAGACAGGCAAGAACCATTGAAGCCTGTATGAAGAAGCTGAATCATGCAGAAGAGCTCTATGAGGCCAATGTTGATATTGTGGCAGGCTATACGGGAGAAATGCTGGGAGAAATCTTTGTCTGGAAGGAGGATCTCTGGAAGGATGAGCTGAGAACCTTCGGCTTTTACCTGGGCAAGTTTATTTATATCATGGATGCCTATGAGGATATTGACAAGGATCGGAAAAACGGGCATTATAATGTCTTAATTCCGCTCAGGAGAGAAAAGAGTGATGATTTTGATGAAATCGTCCGGATCATGCTGGTCAGCATGATGGCAGAAAGCGCCAAGGCTTTTGAGCGGATGCCGATTATCAAAAATGCAGAAATTCTGCGGAATATCATTTATTCCGGCATCTGGACCAAATACGGAATGCTCCAGGGCAGTAAGCAGAAGAAAAAGGAAAATCAAAAAACAAGAAAGCTGCTTCCTGTTAAGAACAGGGAGAAAGCACGGAAAAAGAAGATACAGGAAAAGAATCATTCATGAGAAATCCTTATGATGTATTGGAGGTATCCCAGAATGCCTCAGATGAAGAAATCAAAAAAGCATATCGATTGTTAAGCCGTAAATATCATCCGGATGCAAATGTCAATAATCCGAATAAGGAGCAGGCCGAGGAACGCTTCAAGGAAGTTCAGCAGGCCTATGACCAGATCATGAAGGAAAGGCAGCAGGGAACGGCCGGCGGCCCCTATGGCGGTGCATACAGCGGCTACGGCTCCGGAGGAGGCTATGGATCTGGCACTTCCTATGGAAACGCCCAAGGTTCCTCTAATGGCTACGGCAGTTCAGGCAGCTATGGAAATGCAGGCGGCAGCGGAGGCTACTATGACAGTCGGGGATATTATCAGAGAAACGACAATCCCCAAATGCAGGCAGTAGTACATTTTATCAATGTTGGTCATTATCAGGATGCCTTGAATCTTTTAGAAAGGATGGGGGCAGCAGAAAGAACAGCCAGATGGTATTACTATAGCGCCGTGGCCAATGCCGGGATCGGCA
This sequence comes from Oscillospiraceae bacterium, assembly GCA_963617415.1. Classification (GTDB taxonomy): domain Bacteria; phylum Bacillota; class Clostridia; order Lachnospirales; family Lachnospiraceae; genus RUG14243. Next base: position 2,330 of record CAVEOK010000056.1, on the reverse strand, counting down.
ATAATGTTACGGCCAGGGAGCAGGCGGAGAGAGCACTTTCAATGGAGCCCAGCAATATGGAATACCGAAGATTCCTTTCCCAGTTGGAATTTTCCGGGCAGTGGTACAGCCAGCAGGGAGATAAATATGGCGGCGGAGCCTATATCAATCCGGTCAGCTGCTGTACGACCCTTTGCATGGTGAATCTCTTCTGTAATTCCTTTTATATGTGTTTTCCACATTAAAAGGGCATGAAAGAACTGCATGCCTATGGGCAGAGAAAATGTTAAGAAAAATTTTAATATTCAATAATAGAAAAGCGGCAGTTCTCAAAAAAGAACTGCCGCTTTTACTTTTGTGTAATAGGAAATATGTCGCGAGCGAAACGCTTTGTTAAATAGAAAGCCTGACGATAAGCCGGGTTATGTCTTGGATGATCATCTATCTTGGACAGGCGTTGCCGCCTGCCTCACGCGACCTACCGAAAGCAGACGGGCCGCCTTATGCTTATCTTCGGTCTTGCTTCGGATGGGGTTTACATGTGCCCTCGTCGTTACCGGCGAGGCGGTGGGCTCTTACTCCACCCTTCCAACCTTACCTTCTCCAAAGGAGAGGGCGGTATATTTCTGTTGCACTGGCCTTGGAGTCACCTCCACCGGACGTTATCCGGCATCCTGCCCTGTGAAGCCCGGACTTTCCTCAGCTGCGCCCTTTCGGGACATGCAGCCGCGATCACCTGTCAGACTTTCTTTGCTATTCTATTGTATAATCCCTGAAAATGCAACTAATTCTTTTTGTTGTATTTCTCTTCACAATATTTACAGCGGTAAACAACATGCTCCGGATCGGTCAGAACGAAAACCTGCTCCAGTTCCTGCTCGATCGAAGTAATACATCTTGGGTTTTTGCATTTGATGATATTGTGAATCTCTTTCGGAAGAGTCAGGGTCTTCTTTTCAACGATCTTTTCGTCCTTGATCACATTTACTGTAATATTGGGGTCGATAAAGGCAAGAATATCGATGTTGATTTCGTTGATATCGCATTCTACCTTCAGAATATCTTTGCGTCCCATCTTGCTGCTGCGGGCATTTTTGATGATTGCTACCGTACAGTCGAGACGATCAAGTCCTAGATAGTTATAAAGCTCAAAGCTCTTGCCGGCCGGAATATGATCCAGTACAAATCCGTTTGCAATTGCACCTACACTTAACATACCTTCACCTCCAGTAATGTGAGAATCAATGCCATTCGGACATAGACACCATACTGTGCCTGCTTGAAATAAACGGCACGGGGATCGCTGTCCACTTCGGTTGAGATCTCATTTACTCGCGGAAGCGGATGCAGAACCAGCATGTCATCATTGGCCAGCTTCATTTTGGATTTATCCAGAATATAGAAGTCCTTCATGCGGATGTAATCCTCTTCATTGAAGAAGCGTTCCTTCTGTACTCTGGTCATATACAGAATGTCCAGATCCGGAAGATAATCCTCCATACGCTCTGTTTCAATATAAGGAATGTGGTTCTTTTCGAGAACATCCACTCTGACATAGTCCGGAAGCTTGAGCTCTTCCGGGGAGATCAGAATAAATTTTACATTCGGATAGCGAATCAGGGCATGGATCAAAGAGTGAACGGTACGGCCGAATTTCAGATCGCCGCAAAGGCCGATAGTAAGATCTCCGAGCTTGCCCTTCAAGGAACGGATGGTCAGAAGATCGGTCAGGGTTTGGGTAGGATGTTGATGACCGCCGTCACCTGCATTAATAACAGGGATCGAGGAGTGCATGGATGCAACAAGGGGTGCGCCCTCCTTGGGATGTCTCATGGCACAGATATCAGCATAGCAGGAGAGAATCTGCATGGTATCGGAAACACTCTCGCCTTTTGCAGCAGAGCTGCTGTCAGCACTGGAAAAGCCGAGGACAGAACCGCCAAGGTTCAGCATTGCGGCCTCAAAGCTGAGCCGGGTTCTTGTGCTGGGTTCGTAAAAGGCTGTTGCAAGCTTTTTACCTGCACAGGCATGTGCATATTTCTCAGGATTTTTCTCGATGTCATTGGCCAGATCAAGCAGATGATCCAGTTCCTCGACAGAGAAATCCAGAGGACTCATCAGATGTCTCATAGTTCCTCCTTATTTGAAAATACCGTTTCTTTCATTAAAAGAAAGAAGTTGATAATAGTGGGTGAAAATTCTTTGACGATTATAGCACAGTTGAATCACTTTCGGGCAAGCTTTTGTAAAAATCCGGGAAACTTTTCTTTCCTTATAATTAATGCTATAATTTTTTTGGGTCAATCATTTTTTTCGTGGGATTGCCCCTGCCACGTTATAAGTTTTCTAAA
>CAVEOK010000055.1:0-11105 GCA_963617415.1 Oscillospiraceae bacterium | reverse complement strand
AAAAGCCGGGGCTAATGTTTCAATTATTTTGGGACATTTTCAAAAACGGTTGACAGGAAAGTAAGGAAGAAAAGTAAAAGAAAAAAAACTTTCTATTTAAAAAAGCTTGCGGTATAATTTATCCAATTAAGTAAATCTGTATCTGTCACAGGAAAAGAGGCGGGCAAGGCCGGATGTGACAGTCTGAATCAATTCTGAAGTTACTGATTCCAAGAAATAGAACTGAATACAATATATATATAATAATGTGACCTGTAGTGAAAGGTGATAATGATTATGATGCGTGAAAAATACGAAAGCCTTCCATTGAAAGAACTGCGAGAAATTGCCAAAACAAGAGGCTTGAAGAGCATTTCGGCAATGCGAAAGTCAGAACTGATCGACCGGATGTGTCTTGAGGATGAGAAAGAGAAGACTGCGAAAGAGAAGGCTGCAGAAGAAAAGAATAGTAAAGAAGAAAAAAAGGAAAAAGAAGAAAGTAAGGGAATAGAAAAGAAGGCTACAGAAAAGAGGTCAGCAGAAAAGAGGGCGGCAGAAAAGACCGGCGAAAGAAGACAGGGAAGAAGAAAAACGACGGAAAAAAGACCGAGAGAAGAAAAACCTTTAGAGGAGAGAAAAGAGGAAGGCGAGGAAAGAAAGCCGCATTATCAAGTGAAGAGGAGAAAATCCTTTGACAAAACGTCGGATTTTGTGAATGCGGAAGAAAGAAGCTTGCCGAAAGAAACGTCTTTGCCGAAAGAGACAACTTTACCAAAAGAGACAACTTCGCCGAAAGAGACAATATCACCAAGAGAGGCGAATCTGCCAAAAGAAAGTGACTGGGCAGAGGAAACGGAAAGAAGGGAAGAACCGAGAACAGTTCGTGGAATTTTGGAGGTTCTTTCGGACGGATATGGTTTTATCCGCAGTGATAATTTCCTTCCCGGTGAGAATGACGTCTATGTATCTCCCTCCCAGATCCGCAAATTCAACATGAAAACAGGCGACTTTATTACCGGTTCAACCAGAAGAAAGGCATCCGGAGAAAAATTCAGTGCCCTGATTCATATTGATAAGATCAATGATCGTCCGCCCATGGAGGCCAGAACAAGAAGAAATTTCGAGGATATGATCCCGATTTTCCCGAATGAAAGAATTCGCTTGGAAAGACCGGGAGCAGATACCTCCATGCGTATTGTGGACCTGGTATCTCCGATCGGAAAGGGACAGAGAGGAATGATCGTGTCTCCGCCGAAGGCAGGAAAGACGACCTTGCTCAAACAGGTGGCGAAGTCCATTTTGAGAAATAACCCGGATATGCATATGATCATTCTTCTGATCGATGAGAGACCGGAAGAGGTTACGGACATGAAGGAGTCCATTCAGGGGGAGAATGTGGAGGTTATTTATTCTACCTTTGATGAGCTTCCGGAACATCATAAGAGAGTATCCGAGATGGTTATTGAAAGGGCGAAAAGACTGGTAGAGCATAAGAAGGACGTTGTCATTCTTTTGGATTCCATTACCCGTCTGGCAAGAGCTTATAACCTGACTGTACCGCCAAGCGGCAGAACCCTTTCCGGAGGTCTGGATCCTGCGGCTCTTCATATGCCAAAACGCTTCTTTGGAGCAGCCAGAAATATGCGGGAGGGCGGCAGCCTGACCATCTTGGCAACAGCACTGGTTGACACCGGAAGCAAGATGGATGATGTTGTTTATGAGGAATTTAAGGGAACCGGCAATATGGAACTGATTCTTGACCGTAAGATGTCTGAGAAGAGAATCTTCCCGGCGATTGATATCGTGCGATCCGGAACCAGAAGAGAGGATCTCCTTCTTGATCAGGAGGAGCAGGAGGCAGTCTATATCATGCGGCGCGGTCTGAATGGTCAGAAGCCGGAAGAAGCGGTGGAGTCTCTCCTGAATCTTTTTGTTCATACCAAGAACAACCGGGAATTCTGTGCGATCGTTAAGAAGAAAAGATAAGGGAAAGATAAGGAAATGCTTTGAAGAGCCCTTTTCTAAGAAAAATACAGCTGCAGAAGTATACAATAAAGAAGAATGAAATAAAGAACAATAAAGAAAAAGAAACTGGGAAGCCCACTGAAGTAGGGCTTCCCAGTTTCTTTGTGTAATAGGAAATTCCGTCAGAATTTCCTATTACATAAAAAGCTCCGCAACATATCATACCGCGAAGCGGTATGATGAAACGAAGCCGCCAAGCGTTCGAAGGACGCTTAGCATCACGCAGAGCGTGATGCATCATGCGGCGTGAGTCCTAAATTATATCGTATCGCAAAGCGGTACGATATTTAGTTTTCGTATTTTTTTGCGATTTCTACGATCAAATCTGCGCATTTATCATATCCGACAACATCTGTATTCAGAATCAGATCATAATCATGATAGTCGCCCAGGACATGCTTTGTGTATGCTTTATAGTAGGTATCTCTAAGGCTGTCTGTTTTGATCAGGCATTTTCTGGGATCCTCATCGCCGTTTAAGCCTAGCTCTGCGATGTGGGCAATACGGGATTCCTGATCAGCATAGAGGAAAACATCAAGACTCGGAATACCGGCCTCCTGCAGAATAATATTGGAACAGCGGCCTACCAGAATACAGTCATTCTGAGCAAGCTTTAAAACCAGCTCCTTCTGTGCATCATAGATAAGGTCGTGAGAGCTGTGGTAGCTGGCGGTATTGTTCAGGATTTCATCGAGAAGCTTGCTTTTCCGGCTCAAACTTTCGCCTTCGCGTTCAATATCTTCAACGGAGTAGCCGCTTTCGTCAGAAGCCTGTTTTACAAAATCTCTGTCGAAGTATGGGATTCCAAGCTGTTCGGAAACGGATTTGGCGATACTGCGGCCGCCGGCTCCGAATTCCCGGCTGATTGTGATAACAGGGTATCTGCGATTTGACATTTTTAATTTATCCTCCAAGAAGAGTGCGTGTGAATGGTTACCAATATTTTCATTCTAGCGTTTTTAAGAAGCATCTTCAATAGGAAAATTGTATATGATAGTGTAAAAATATAAATTTTTTGGTATAATTATGCATAAATATGAAAAAACAGGGAGGAGACAGCCTATGATAAAAAATAGAGTTTCTATTTCAAAGGGCAAAAAGAGAAGAAAAAGACTGGGAAGTCTTGGGGCATTTTGCCTCTTGCTTGTTCTGACATGCAGTCTTTTGAGCGGATGTTCCGGTGGGAAAGAACGCTTGATGTTTGGTACCGGTGGTACATCCGGAACCTATTATTCTTATGGCGGCGTCATTGCCCAGTACATGACAAATTATTCAGATGCAAAGGTTACAGCTGTATCGACCGGCGGTTCTAAGGTAAATGTTCAGTCCATTCAGGACGGAGATTATCAGCTGGGCTTTGTTCAGACGGATGTTATGGCTTATGCCTGGAATGGAATAAGAGCATTTGAGACAGATGGAGCAACCCATGATTTCAGAGTGCTTGGAGGTCTCTATGCAGAGACGGTACAGCTTTTTACAATGGATCCGGACATTAAGAGTGTGGAAGATCTGAAGGGAAAGAGCGTTTCCATCGGTGCGGCAGGATCCGGTGTATATTTTAATGCAATTGACGTGCTGAATGCGGCGGGACTTACCATTGATGATATTAAGCCACAGTATCAGTCCTTTGAGGACAGCAAGGAGTCAATGAAGGACGGCAAGATCGATGCAGCCTTTGTTGTGGCCGGAGCACCTACTACGGCGATCACAGAGCTGGCAACCACCAATGGCGTATATCTTATCAATATTGATGGAGAGATCAGAGATAAGATTCTGGATAGCTGCCAGTACTATACTGCTTATGAGATTCCTGCTGGAACCTATCCGGGACAGGATGAAGCAGTTCAGACTGTTACTGTAAAAGCAACGGTAATCGTATCGGCATCAATGGATGAGGAGACGGCTTATCAGCTGACGGCAGCGATCTTTGATCATACAGATGATATTGCACAAGAGAATGCCAAGGGTGAAGAATTAACACTTGAAAATGCAACAGAAGGCATGACAGCGCCCTTCCACAAAGGCGCCGCACGTTACTATAAAGAGCATGGAATCACAGTTGACACGGAAGAGGAGTAGAAGGTATGAGTAAATATCTAAACACGAAGATGGATACATCTCCTGTAGAGAATACGGCTTCCCAGACAGGTGCCGAAGCAGATGTGGATTCCATCATGAAAAAATATGACAGAGAGTCAAATGTTCGTATTTGGACCGGTAAATACAAAATGGCGATTCGTATCATTTTGACCTTATTTTCTCTCTGGTGTATCTATGTAACATTATTTGCCACCTTCCTTGAGGAAATTCGTCTGACCTCCTTCTTGGGGCTGATCGTGCTGATGGGTTTTTTGACCTATCCTGCCAAGAAGGGAGATACCAGAGAAAATTATATGCCGATAACGGATATTATCTTTATGATCTTAGGTACGGCATCCTTTCTCTATTTTACCTTTAATGCCAATCAGATCATCAATCAGGGAACAAGATTTGAGCCCTATCAGATTGTGATCGGTATTATCGGTATCGCGGCTCTGATTGAGCTGACCAGACGCTGCGTTGGTATTCCGATCCTTGTGGTTGCAGGATTTTTCCTGATCTACGCATTGACTGTCGGACTTACCAATCCGGAATTCTTCGGACGAGTGAGATACCTTGTGCGAAATCTTTTCTATACAAAGGAGGGTATATTCTCCACCCCGGTAAATGTATGCTCCAAATATATTGTGGTATTTATTATCTTTGGAGCGTTTTTGGAGAGAACGGGTATTTCAAACTTCTTTATCCAGTTGGCAAACTGTGTAGCCGGTAAATATGCAGGCGGTCCTGCTAAGGTTGCGGTTATCAGTTCCGCTCTTTGCGGTATGGTATCCGGCTCTTCCGTAGGAAATACAGTAACGACCGGTTCTGTTACCATCCCCATGATGAAGGATACAGGATACAAGCCGGAATTTGCCGGAGCAGTTGAGGCAGCCTCTTCCACAGGCGGACAGATCATGCCGCCGATCATGGGTGCAGCAGCCTTCCTGATGGCGGACTTCGTAGGTGTACCCTATTCCAATATCATTGTACGTGCTATTTTGCCGGCAATCCTTTATTTTACCGGAATTTTTATTTCCGTACATCTGGAAGCAAAGAAGCTTGGTCTTTCAGGTATTCCGAAGGAAGAACTTCCGATTTTCAAGATGCTGATTAAAAAGATCTATCTTCTGCTTCCTTTGGTTATGCTGGTTGTATGGGTATCAGGAAACTTTATGACCATGCAGAAGGCAGCAAGCTATGCGATCATTTTGTCCATTATTGTGAGTCTCTTTGACAAGGAAAACCGCATTTCTCTTACGAAATGCATTGATGCCTTGGAAGCAGGCGGACGCAGTGCCATAACAGTAGCGGCAGCCTGCGGCGTGGCAGGTATTATTTCCGGCTGCATTACCATGACCGGCCTTGCAAATGAGCTGATCAATGCGATCATTGCTTTGGCAAACGGAAGACTGATCATTGCCCTTCTGCTTACCATGCTTTGCTGTATCGTACTTGGCATGGGCGTGCCTACCACAGCAAATTACTGTATTATGGCGGCAACCTGTGCACCGATTCTGGTGCGTATGGGAGTGCCTACTCTGGCGGCACATTTCTTCGTATTCTACTTTGGTATCGTAGCAGATATCACACCGCCGGTTGCTCTGGCAGCTTATGCGGGTTCTGCGATAGCCAAGTCGAATCCGATGAAGACGGCATTTACGGCATCGAAGCTGGCGATTGCGGTATTCATCGTACCCTATGTATTCTGCTTTAATCCGTCTATGCTGCTGATTGATACCACGGCACTTAGCGTAGTCCAGATTTTCATTACGTCTCTGATCGGTGTATTCGGACTTGCTGCATCCCTGGAGGGTTACCTCATGGTGAAGATGCCGGTATTTACAAGAGTTATGCTGGCTCTTGGCGGCTTGCTTCTCATCGATCCGGCCTTGATGACAGATATTGTCGGTATCGTATTGATCGCAGGAGGCTGCCTGATCCAGAAAGGATTGGAGAAAAAGGGAGCAAATCAGCTGGCCTGATAGCTAAGGAAGGCTGAAGCAATCAGCGGATTACAGATCCTGAAAAATAAAATAAAAGAATAGAAAGTGGCTGTTCCGATAAAGGGAGCAGCCCTTTTTTATCTTATAGGAACATTTGTTTGCATAAGATAAAAAGCTCCGCAAGGATGCACACTGCTATAAAACTTCCCACCGCTGCGGTGGCAACAAGGGTAATTGACATATGGTATATTGAGTTCACATCAGTTTTCGGAAGAGAAAAAAGCTTAAGGGGAAAAGGATGAGCGAGAAAAGTACAGGAAATCTGGAAAAATTGTTGGGGAAAACCCATGTATCGGATTTTTCCAGCTTTTATGAAGAAAATAAAGAGAGCATGATCCGGGGGGATAAAGATTTTTCTGCCTATATAAAGAATATTTTGGCAGAAAAGAAGCTGAGTCAGCAGACGGTGTTTCTGAGAGCGGATATTCCGGAACGTTATGGCTATAAATTGCTTTCCGGTGAAAAGCGTACCCGGCAGAGGGATATAATTCTCCGCATTTGCTATGCCGGAGAGCTGAGTCTGGAGGAAACGCAAAGGGCACTGAAGAAATATGAAATGCCGGGACTTTATGCCAAGATACCGAGGGACGCCCTGCTGATGATCGTATTTCGGGAAAGACCCGGCAGTATCATTGAGGTCAATGAGTGGCTGAAGGAAAACGATATGGAGCCCTTGCGAACCAGTGGCCTTCAAGATTAGGGAAAGGTCTGAGTAAAATGCTCCGCAAGGATGCGCACTCGCGCGAAGAGAAAATATGTCGCAAGCGAAACACTTTGTTCCTGATGAACATCCTGATTCCCCTTTTTCTGGGATGCTTTCTTTATTGCCTGCTTTCTCCGGAGGTGCTTCTGGTGAAATGGGCGGATGCTTATTTGGGTTTGAAGATCAGCCTGAAGAATACAGAAGTGGTGTATAGCTGTTTTTTTCTTCGTCTGGTCAGAAATCATTTGATGGACATGCTATGGGGCTATGCCCTGGTTTTTGCCTTGTTCTTTCTATGTGATAGGAAATCCTGCAAGGATGCCCACTCGCGTGAAAAGGATGTGAATAAAACAGTGACTTCGGATCTTCGGAAGATGTTTGCCATAAGCAGCATATTTTCTGTGATGCTGGAGACTTGTCAGCTTTTGCCAAGGGTGCAGGGAACCTTCGATCTATGGGATATCCTGTTAGAGCTTTTGGCAGAACTGCTCGCTGTTTTTATGATAAAAATCTATTATGTTGCTTTTGTTGAGGAGGAGAAGAAATGAAGAAGCGCTTAATTGTTATTTTGTGCCTGGTGGTCTTTGCCGCAGCAGGCGCTGTCAGCTCGACTGCATCAAATAGCGGTGAGACCAAGAATGTGGTAAAGGAAGGAGAAAGTAATTCGGCAGATGCCTCTGCGAATGCCGCTTCTACGGCATCAGCCGAGAAGGAAAAGAGCACGGAAGCAGAGAAGACTTCTGCAGATACGCCGACGATTGAGGAACAGGTGCTGCTGGATACCGAGGGTATTAAGATCACAGCAACGGGCTATACAACAGACGGCTTTTTGGGAGATGGCGTAAAGCTGGTGATTGAGAATAATACGGATACGGATTATACCATTGGCTGCGACGCTTTGATCGTCAATGACTATATGATCAATGACCTTTTTGTTTCTACAGTGGCAGCAGGGAAGACGGCAAATGAGACAGTGGATCTGTATTCTTCCGAGCTGAAGGCAGCAGGCATTGAAAATGTAGGACAGATTGAGCTGTATTTCCATGCTTATGACGATGATTTCAATTACCTTTTCCAGAAGGAATATGCTGTAATTGAAACATCATGCTACGATGACATGGATACAAGCGCAGATGAGGATGGTACAGAGCTTTACAATGAAAATGGAATCCGTATTGTAGGAAAAACGGTAGATGAGAATTCCTTCTGGGGTACATCCATTCTTCTTTATATTGAGAATAATTCCGGAAAGAATGTCGGTATTTCCGTGAATGATATGTCGGTAAACGGTGTAATGATGGATCCTTTGTTTTCAACCACCGTATATGATGGAAAGAAAGCGGTAGATCCGATTACCCTTTTTGAAAGTGATCTGCAGGACAATGACATCGAGGCAATTGATTCGGCAGAGCTGAAGTTCAATATCTATAATGCAGACAGCTACCAGACGATTGTAGAGACAGATACGATCAGCATTTCTGCTCAGTAGAAGATGAAAAGCTCCTAAGATAAGCATAGGAGAAGAAAAAAAGAAGCCTATTCCCGAGAAAAATTGGGAATAGGCTTCTTTTATGGGGCTGCCGAAGGCAGCTGAAAATAAATTTGCCTTTCCTGCTGTAAACAGTGGGAATGAATGGTAAGGCTTAAAGAAAGTCTACCTTGCCGGTCTCGATATCATATACGGCACCTTCAATGCGAACTGCGTTCGGATCGTGCTCGGACATATTCAGACTGCTGCGGATTCTGTTCATGCTGTTTTCGATATTTTTCAGGCAGGCCTGATGCGGATCTTTTTCGTTTTGGATGGCCATGCGGATCTCGGCGATGATACCGCTGATAAAACCGCCTTCGTTCACATCTTCCAATGCAGCGCCGACTGCACCGCAATTGGTATGTCCCATGACCAGCAAAAGGGGACACTTCAGATGGTGAACCGCATATTCGATGCTGCCCATTTCATGGAAGCCGATGACATTGCCGGCTACACGGATAACAAAGAGTTCACCGATGCCGGTTGCAAAGATCTTCTCCGGAATAACACGGGAATCTGAGCAGGTCAGCACGATCGCATAGGGAACCTGGCCGTGGCGGGCGGTATCCAGACGCTTCTGGGGAGAAATGTCGCCGCTGCCCTGTACCTGGGTTAGATATTTTTGATTGCCTTCTTTTAATTTGTTTAATGCTTCTTCGGCACTTAAATATTTCTTTTCCATAGTTTGCTAAATCCTTTTTTCTTCTTTGGTGAATCCGGCAAGCAGGATTCTTTCTGCTGACTAAGACAAGGCTTGAAAAAATGTCTTAGATTAATTGAGTAATTTCTAAATTGTAACGGGAAATGGAAAAAAGTGCAATCGTCTTGTCACCGGGCAGGCAACAATTCACATACCGAATTTGCATAGTTTCCTACTTTGTGATTAAATGGAAGTTGATTGGAAGAAATCCCACAGAAGGGCAAAAGCAGCCTGAAAGAGGTCTTCTTTCATCGGAAGTAGTTGTTAGCTTTTAGAGCTTCGCAATTGAAAAAAATATGAGGAGAAATTTGATGAAAATTCAGGGATTATCAGCGCAAGAGGTGGAAGAGAGCCGCAAGCAGCATGGTAATAATGCATTAACACAGGTTCCGCCGGATCCCTTATGGAAAAAGATCCTGGAAGGTTTTAAGGACCCCATGATCATGATCCTGCTGGTTGCTTTGGCGGTACAGGTAGTATTGTTCTTTTTGGGACAGGCAGAATGGTTTGAGCCGGTTGGAATTCTGGTTGCGATCATTATCGCAAACGGTGTTGCATCTATAAGTGAAAATAAACAGGAAAACAAAGCGTCTGCATTGAAGGAAGAGGAAGAAGCCAAGGAAACGGCCAAGGTGATCAGAGACGGTCAGCTTCTGGAAGTGCATGTCAGCGAGGTTGTTGTCGGGGATATCGTATATCTTCAGGCAGGAGATAAGATCCCGGCAGACGGTATTATTGCAGAGGGCGATCTGAAGGTAGATCAGGCAGCTTTGAATGGAGAAACAGAAGAGGCTGAGAAGATCACATGTCCGGAAGGGGCTGAGTATGATACCAAGGATCTTTTGAATAAGTATTACGCTTACAGAGGAACCGTTGTTGTCGGCGGTGAAGGCTATATGGAGATCAAGGTAGTCGGTGATAAGACCCTCTTTGGTGAGCTTGCTCTCGAAGTGCAGGAGGATACCAGAGAGACACCCCTTCAGCTGAAGCTGGGAGTTCTGGCAAAGCAGATTTCCAAGTTTGGTTATATTGGTGCGATCCTGATCATGGCAGGTATTTTGCTGAAGACCTTTGCAACAGGAGATCTTCCGACAGATGCTTACGGATGGATTCGTCTGATCATGAATACCGTAACCGTAGCGGTAACCATCATTGTTTGTGCTGTACCGGAAGGCCTGCCTATGCTGACCTCGATTCTGCTTTCCTTCCAGAGCATGAAGATGGCCAAGGATAATGTCCTGGTCAGAAAGATCAATGGTCTGGAAACTGCCGGAAGCCTGAGCCTTCTTTTTACAGATAAGACAGGAACCATTACGGAAGGAATTCTTTCTGTAGTGGAGCTTACAACAGGAAATGTGAGAACCTTTAAGAAGCTGGATGATATTCACAGCGGTCTTGCAGGAGATATTATTACAGGCATCGGAATCAATAACAGTGCGGCAGTTTCGAATGATACGATCATTGGAGGAAACAGCACTGACCGTGCTCTGATGTCCTTCCTTCTGGCAGAAAAGGCAACCAATCTTCTGAATAAAGAAGATGTCCAGAATTTCAATGCCTTTGATTCCAGCAAGAAATATTCCAGCGTTACCCTTACCAAGGATGGTAAGAGCGTTACTTACATTAAGGGTGCACCGGAGAAAATTATAGAAAGATGCAGTCATTATGTAGATGAAAACGGCAATGTGAAGGAGCTGGTAGAAAAGAACTATCTGACAGCTTATATGGATACACAGGCCGGACGTTCTATGAGACTTTTGGCTGTTGCTAAGTGTGAGGGAAGCTCCGATGATGGAGATCTGACCCTGGTTTGCGTACTCAGCATCAGAGATAATGTACGTAAAGAAGCAGTTGAGGCAATCAGAGAAGTAAAGAATGCCGGTATCCAGGTTGTGATGGTAACCGGTGACAGAAAGGAAACGGCAGTTGCAATCGCGAAGGAGGCCGGACTTTTAACAGAGGATAGTGATGTTGCTTTGACTTCAGCTGAGATGGCAGAAAAGACAGATGAGGAAATGAAGGAGATCCTGCCGCATCTGAGAGTTGTTTCCAGAGCACTTCCGACGGACAAGAGCCGTTTAG
>CAVEOK010000054.1:0-11543 GCA_963617415.1 Oscillospiraceae bacterium | reverse complement strand
AGCAATTCTAAACATCAGTGACGAGATTTCATCGTCACGTTTCCGAGAATCTAGGATATAACCTAAGTGCCTGATCCAAATAGGGAAATCTCCTTGGATCTACAAATCCCATATTGCACTCATGCCACGCTCTGTGATAAAAAGCCCGCAATTCTGCATCACTTACTTCAAATAATCCCATTTCTATTTCCATCCTTTGTCAAAGCAAGCCACTTTTTTTCTCATATATTCTTTGCAATAAGCTTTTCGTTTCACTTACAGCATCTTCTTCTTATGCAGGATCAGCATCAGAACAATACATATCACAAGGGTAACAAGCAAAATCAGCCCAAAACCATGTGCCGTATTTGCCAAGGGTACCCATTTGCTGGATACGTTCATGCCATACATACCCGAGATCATGGTCGGAATCGCCAGGATCAGGGTTACAGAAGTCAGTCTTTTCATGACATTATTCAGTCTGGCATCCAGAATATTTGATAAAAGCTCTCGCGTACTATCGATAATATCCTTATAGATAGAGGTCATCTCGATCGCCTGCTGGTTCTCGACAATCACATCATCCAAAAGCTCCTTATCCTCGGCATACTGCTGCAGGCGGTTATATCTGGTCAAACGATTCAGGACAATGCCATTGCCTCGAAGGGAGGTATCGAAATATACCAGAGTGGATTCCAGCTCATGCAGACGAAGCAGATCCTCCTCACTCTCGACCTCATCGATTCTTTCCTCAATCTCGGTTCTCTTGCTGTCCAGATCCGTCAGAGCCCTTTGGAACATGGTTGAGGTCCTCAGCATGATCTGATAAACAAAGCGCAGCTTTTTCTTGGTTGAAAAATCCCGAACACTGTAGCGCTCAAAAAAGTCCAGTACCGGCGTATCCTCTGAGCAAACAGTTACGATTTCATCCTGGGTCAAAAGAATACCCAGCGGGATGGTGGTATAGGTTTGCTGATTATGCCGCATCTCAATAGAAGGAATATCCATCAGGATCAGGGTATAGTCATCCTGAAGCTCGATTCGGTTTTTCTCCTCCGGATCGACAGCGGCCAGGATATCCTTTTCATCCATGGACAGCTGCTCCGCAATATAAATTGCCTCTTCCTCTGCCGGCTTTGTCATTTTAATCCAACAGCCCGGCTTTGGTGCATTTAATTCATTGATTTTATGTTCTTCTGTAATAAGATAACGGATCATAAAACACTTACCAACTATTCTTTATTTTTCTATACGATCAATTCGTAAATTTTAATACGCATTACTATGAAGCAAAGAATCTTCCTCTGCCACCCTACAAGTGTAAGAAAAAAGTAAACTTTACACAATACTTTTTTTAGCTCAAAATCTCTTCATCACCAAACAGGAGCTTCTTGAAGAGGCCATCCTCCCGCTCGCGCTCCTCCTCCGACAGCTCTTCCCGCTCCACCAGAATCCTGGAGCATCTTCTGACATTATTATTCGAATCAGAAGGATTTTCCGGATTCGGCAGAGGATCATAGGTCCAGTTATTAAACCAGTAGTAATAGAGCCTTCTTTTGTGAAAATAGTCTTTTGCCATCTCCGCCGTAAAGCTTTTCCCCCAGCTTCTTCTCAGCTGCTTTATATTAATGTAAAAATCCAGATGATAGAGAAAAGCGTAACGACTAAACAGATCCAGATCATACCAGGCCTTTTTCTCTTCCTCGGTAACCTCAATCTCCTGATCAAAAGACATTACGGAATGACCAAAATTGGCTTTTTGCGCAAGCCTTACCCTCTTATCTTCTGTAATCCGCTCCGGATTGGTTCCTTCTGCCTTCCAGTCAAAGATAATATAGCGGTCGTCCGGTATCTCCCCATAGCGCTGATGAGAAAAAAGGCGGATTTCCGTATCAAAGTTTTGAATGCTGGAAAAAATATAAAGTCTGAAGTCAGCTGACAGGAAAAAGAGATCTGCAATGATCTTCAGCTGATTCTTCTGCTCCGCAAGCAAGATCATATCTGCTTTTTTCATAATATCCAGATGCTCCAGCCAGTCTCCGTCATAGCTGATCACGCCCAGATCTGCCAGATTGGCATGGAGGATGCGAAAACGATTGATCTCCTTCTCATCGCCAAAGAGGTGATAGGTCACATCTGCATAGGCATTGCACTGAAGGCCATAAAAAAGAAGCTCATCACTGAGTCTGCTGCATCCCAGAAGAACAATATGAAGCTTTTTCGGTTTTCCTTCCTCATCAAAAGCAAGCTTATAAGGATTATACTTGAGCCAGAATTTCCTTGCCGCCAGCTCCTCGATACAAAAGCTTTCTATTTTGCCTTCCATAAGCATGCCAGGCAGGGAAAAGGTTCTGAGAAAGACCTTCTTTGTTTCCTCTTTTCCCAGTTCCTCGGAAAAATCGTTCATGAACTTCAGATTATCGATTTCTGAGCCGTAAAGAATATAATTACTTGCCGTAATAAACTTTTCGCCGCCGTCAATTCCCTTATCATTTTTGGAGATAATGGATTCAATATCCTCCTTTTCTCCATAAACGACAAAGTTTTCATCCTTCCTGGCCAGCATCTTCTTCTTGATCAGGAGTAAGCTGCCGGAGATCATTGATCCGATCGTTCCGATTGTAAACATGGCCGCAAAATACCGGGCCAGATCGGCTGCGACATTGGGCGGATCAAAGCTGTAATTCAGGGCACACATCAGCATGACATGGTAAAGGGCATCATGAAAGGACTCCCCCGCAAACATCAGTCCTCCCACCCCCAGGGTAAATCCCAGCACCAGGCTGATATTCAAAAGAGCCAGGCTGTGTTTCAAAAGCCAGGCCAGCTTACCGCTGTCTATCGGTGTCTTTATTCCCATACATAGTACTTTCTGTTTTTATAACATTTTCATGAGTTCGATCTGTTCTCCGGATGGCCCTGTGAAAAAGATATTTTCCAAGCCGCCGAAAAGACTGCTTAAGGTCGTCTTCTCAGCTGTTCTAAAGCTATCAATTCCCTTTTCCTTCAGCTCCGCAATTGCAGCATCCAGATCATCTACGTAAACCGCAAAATGATCAATGGTTCCCGCAGAGCTTTCCTCCGGATCCGCCGGCTGAATCAGTTCCAGAACATAGCCTGCAAATTCAACCAAGGCAAGTCTCTTTACGCCTTCCCCATCCGGCAGTTCCCCGTAATTGATCTTTTTTCCTCCGATTTTCTCATAGAAAGCAAGACTCTCGTCCAGATCCTTTGTCATCACTCCAATATGGGCTGTTCCCTGATAATGTTTCATTTTTCTTGTCCCCTTTCCCAAAACTATGTTCTCATCATACCATACTGTCTCCCCTATGCAAAAGTGCCTTTTGCAAAGCGATCTACTTCCTCTTCCATCTGTCTGCACCTTAGCTGGGCCTTTTCCTTCTTATCCTTATCCCAGGAATAATAATAAAATTTAATCTTCGGCTCTGTGCCGGAGGGTCTTGCCGCAAACCAGCTTCCATCTGTCAGAAGGAATTTCAAAGCATTCTGAGGAGGAATATCTTCATAGCCATTCTGATAATCGATAAGCTGCTCTATTTCCAAACTGCCGATTTTCTTTTCCGTCTGCCGGAAAGCTTCCATGATCCGGCCGATCTGTTCCTGGCCTTCCTTGCCCTTCAAAACCAGGGACACCTGTCCCTCCTCATAATAGCCATAGGTCTGATAGAGCTCTTCCAGATAATCCAGAATGCTCTTTTTCTGCTTTTTCAGCCAGGCTGCCATCTCCATTACCAGCATAGCTGCACTGATGCCGTCCTTATCCCTGACCTTTTCTCCCGGTGCACAGCCAATGCTCTCCTCATAGCCAAAGAAATACTGATATCCCTTTTCTTCCAGCTCCGGAATTCTGCCGCAGATATTTTTAAAACCGGTCAGGGCCTCAAAGACCTCTATGCCGTTCTTTTCACAGATTGCCCGCCCAAAATCTCCTGTCACAATGGACTTGATCATGGCCTCCTTCTCTGTCAGAAGCCCCTTTTCCTTTCTCGCCTCTGCAAGATAAGCAATCAGAAGGGCTCCCGTCTTATTTCCATTCAGGAATACATATCCACCCTTTCCGTCAGAAAGTTCAATAGCCATACGATCCGCATCCGGATCGGTTGCAATCAGGACCTCTGCTCCCTTTTCCTTTCCCAGCTTTTCTGAATAGGCAAAAGCACTTGGATCCTCCGGATTCGGATAAGGCACCGTTGAAAATTCCGGATCCGAATCCTTCTGCTCCGGCAAAAGGACAAAATTTACAAAGCCTCTTTCCTTTGCCAGCTGCTCCATAGGCCGGCTTCCCGCGCCGTTTAAAGGCGTATAGACAATAGCTACGCTTTTATCCAGACTGTCACCGTCCCGCTGAGCCAGACTTTTCACATAATCCAGATAGCTTCTGTCCATCTCCTCGCCAAGCATCGTAAGCAAGCCTCTTTCCTCAGCCTCCTTCAAAGGCAGTCTGGAAAAGGAATCAAAGAAATCCAAGGCTTCTATTTTTTGCAGCATACCGTCGGAAATCTCTCCTGAAATCTGGGCTCCGTCCTTCCAATACACCTTATAACCATTGTATTCCTTCGGATTATGGCTTGCCGTCATATTAATGCCGGAAACCGCGCCAAGCATTCGTATTGCGTAGGAAAGCTCCGGTGTGGGACGAAGAGACGGAAAGAGATAAACCCTGATCCCGTTTCCAGTCAGAATCTCTGCCGCCAACTCTGAGAATTCCTTGGAATGGTAACGGCAGTCATAAGCGATAACCACGCCCCTCTTCGGATCTTCACCAGAGGAAAGGATATAATCCGCAATTCCCTGGGTGGCTCTGCCTACCGTAAGGACATTCATCCTATTCCTTCCCGCTCCGCATATACCGCGAAGACCGGCTGTTCCAAAGACAATATCCTGATAAAAGCGGTCGGTGATCTCCTCTGCATCGTTTCGGATCGATTCCAGCTCCTGATACATCGAATCTGATTTTTCTAACTTTTCAAGCCAATATTCATAGCCTTCTGCAGCTGTCATACCTCTTCCTCCTGTCTCTTTCTGCGCATCCTTGCGGACTCACGCCGCATAATGCAGAGTTTTTTATCTGATAGAAACTTTGTTTCTATCAGATAAAAAACTCCTGAGGGTAGTAAGCACCCTCAGGAGTTTCCTAGTACCGGTTTTTATTTTCTGTTAAATGCCTCAAAGCCCGGATAAACTGCTGCATCACCCAGCTGCTCTTCGATACGGATCAGCTGATTGTATTTTGCAACACGCTCTGATCTGGACGGAGCACCTGTCTTAATCTGGCAGGTATTCAATGCAACTGCAAGATCTGCAATTGTTGTATCCTCTGTCTCACCGCTTCTGTGAGATACAACAGCTGTCATGCCAGCCTTCTGAGCCATCTGGATTGCATTCAGAGTCTCAGATACAGAACCGATCTGATTCAGCTTGATCAGGATGGAGTTTGCACAGCCTTCCTTGATACCCTTTTCCAGACGCTCTGTATTGGTAACAAAAAGGTCATCACCAACCAGCTGTACCTTGTCGCCAAGCTCAGCTGTCATCTTCTTCCAGCCTTCCCAGTCTTCTTCATCCAGACCATCCTCGATGGAGTAGATCGGATATTTCTCTACCAGGCTCTTCCAGTGAGCGATCAGCTCATCAGAAGTAAAGTCCTTGCCTGACTTCGGCTGATGATAGAAGCCTACGCCCTTATCACTCTTCCACTCAGAAGAAGCAGCATCCATAGCAAGTACAAAATCCTTACCCGGCTCATAGCCTGCATTCTCGATTGCCTTCAGGATGTGCTCGATGGTATCCTCATCATCCTTCAGATCCGGAGCAAAACCACCCTCATCACCAACAGCAGTGGTATTGCCTTCATCTTTCAGAAGCTTCTGCAGTGCATGATAAACCTCTGCACACCAGCGAAGACCTTCGCTAAATGTAGGAGCACCTGCCGGCATGATCATAAATTCCTGTGTATCTACGGAATTTGTTGCATGAGCACCACCGTTTAAGATGTTCATCATCGGTACCGGAAGCTTTCTGCCCTGTACGCCGCCAAAGAATTTGTAAAGCGGAATCTCCAGAGTAGCTGCTGCTGCTTTTGCTGCTGCGATAGATACAGCAAGGATTGCATTGGCACCAAGCTTGCTCTTATCCTTTGTTCCGTCAAGCTCCAGCATCTTTGCATCTACTGCATAGGTATCAGATGCATCCATACCGATCAGAGCCGGCTCAATAATCTCGTTAATATTCTGAACTGCCTTCAGAACTCCTTTTCCACCGTATTTGGATTTGTCTCCATCACGAAGCTCAAGTGCTTCAAATTCCCCTGTAGAAGCACCTGACGGAGAAGCTGCTCTTCCTGTGCAACCGCTTGCCAGTGTTACTTCAGCCTCTACAGTAGGATTTCCTCTTGAATCGATGATCTGTCTTCCAACTACCTTTTCAATTTCCAGTTCATTCCACATGATACTTTTGTACCTCCTTTTTATCAACCCCGGTCCCCTTTTGACATGGAACGCTCATGGTTCTTAACTGATACTCCTATAATAATAAGTGCGGGGCAAAATAGCAATAAATAAAATCAATTTTTGACAAATTTTTATCAAACTCTTTTTTCTTATCTTACTTCTCTCTCAGAAACATGTCCTGAAGGATTTTTCTGCCTGTTGACGTTTTAAAGATCCGCTCCAGTACTTTTCTGACCGTCTCTTCCTTTTCTCCGTCCTCATACATATTTACCAGAAAATCCGCCTCGACCAGAATCTGATAATCCATTCCATCTATATTGGAATAGCTATGATGATGCCCCACAAGATAGCAGACTCTTTCTATCACATCCTCCGGAAATTCCAATGCCTTCAGCAGCTTTTCCGCTTCCGGCGGTCCTTCCTGCTCCTGCAATTTTCCATTCTGATAGCCATATTTCTTTTCCGCCGGATGAATGCCGATATCATGAACATAAGCAGCCGCCTCCGTGATAAAAAGGCTTTTCTCATTCAGCTGCTCCTCTTTTGCGATCAGCTTTGCAAAGCTGTGTACTTTTGCGAAATGCTGAATCCTTTTTGCATCTCCATAGTCATAGGCGATCATCGCCAGATACAGCTGATTCAGCTTTTCCTCATCATAAGTCTTTTCCTGCATGCTTTCTTCCTTCTTTTCCTGCCCTTGATTTGACAAATACGGGCACTGTTCTATAATTATAACAGAATGCGAGAAGTCTTATGACCTCTCCATTTTTCTTTTTTCATTTCTTACTTATTTCAAGTAATTCACTAATTTATTTATACATGGAGGAACGATATGGAAAAATTCAAACGTTATCTTATCTTTATTATTGGTCTCTATATCAATTCCTTCGGTGTAGCTTTTATTACAAAGGCCGGACTCGGAACCTCTCCGATTTCTTCCATTCCTTATGTACTAAGTCTGAATTTTAAGCTCACCCTGGGAAATTATACCATTCTCTTTAATATTCTGCTCATTCTTCTGCAGATTATCATTTTAAGGAAAAATTTCAAGCTGGAACATCTTCTGCAGCTTCCGGTTGCAATTGCCTTCGGCTATTTTATTGATCTGAGTATGGCAATGCTTTCCTTTATTGCTCCTCAGGTTTATATCATGAAGCTTCTTTACCTTCTGATCGGCTGCCTGATCCTTGGCTTTGGCGTTTATATTGAGGTTCTGGCAAATGTTGTTATGCTTCCGGGTGAATCTCTGGTTCGTGCCATTGTCCTTACCGCCAAAACAGAATTTGGTACGACAAAAGTTGCCTTTGATGTAACCATGACTGTCTGTGCCGTTATTCTTTCCTTTGTCTTTGCCCATAAGCTGGATGGCGTCAGAGAAGGTACCATTGTTGCTGCACTTCTTGTCGGCTACATTTCCCGTGTCTTCTCCCGCATGCTTTCTTTTCTTCCGGAGAAGCTCTTCGGTGCAGAACCTGCTTCTGCTGAAGAAAAAACCGCTTCTACCGAAGCCGAGGGGCTTTGCATTACCATTGGACGTCAGAATGGCTGCGGTGCTCATGAGATTGCTGATCAGCTTGCCGAAGCGCTCGGTCTGAAGCTCTACGACAAGGATCTGATTCACATGACATCCGATGAAAGTAAGCTGAGCGAGGCCTTTGTAAGTGCCAAGGAAGAAAAAATGACCAGCAACCTTCTTTTCGACCTGGTAAATGAAGCCTACGGCTACTCCTCTGAGGATATTGCACCGAAGGATAGCCTTTTCCTGGCACAGTCTAAGGTCATTCGCAATATTGCAGCCGAAGGAAATGCCATTATTATCGGCAGATGCTCGGATTATATTCTGAAGGATCAGAAAAATGTCCTGAACATTTACCTCCAGGCGCCTCTTTCCTATCGTGCAAAGCGTTATGCAGACAAAAACAATCTTACCCTGAAAGATGCCGAAGAAAAGCTGAAAAAGGGAGACAAGCAGCGTGCTTACAACTACCATTACTACACCCATCGTGTTTGGGGCTTTTCCGGTAATTATAACCTCTGCCTGGATGTTTCCTACGGAAAAGAATATGTCATTGAGCAGATTCTTCATACGATCTCCGTTATGCATCATCATGAAATGCAGTAAGCATAAATTTCTGTCTGCATGCTTTTCTGCGGCAGCATGATTTTTGCAAATTCTTAAAAAGCCGGCCGGACCTATTTAGTCCAACCGGCTTTTTCTTATTTTTTTATTCTATTCTTTCTGATTTCTGTAAGAATTTCATCGAATTCTCTGTGCTTCATCTGCGGAAATGCACTCAGCAATCGTCCGCTTCCAAACACCTTAGCAGCTGTCAGCTTATCTAGCATTTCCTCTCTCTGCTTTTTCAAACGATCTCTTGCTTCTAAAGCCCGATCCATATTTTCTCCGGCCTGATCCTGCAGTTTTTCTCTTCCTTCCTGCAAGGCAAGTGCTGTTTGAATGGTTGTTTTCCCGATAACCTCCGTTACACCATCACTGACTCTTCTCAGACGCATTGTTATCCTGTCTATTTCAGCCAGATCCTTATTCAAATGGTTGATGGTTATTACTGTTACAATAATATCCGTCAGAAAGACGCTGTATAGGATTGCCAGGATCAACCAGCCGGATCTTACCGGTATCTTATTCTGAAAGGAATGCAGGCGGATATAGGGCTGAATCACTCTCATGGCAAAAGTAATGATCAAGCCCCAGATTAGAGAGAATTCCAGACAGATGTAGCCATGGAGATTGAAGGGCTTATCAGAATAATCCCACCATCTTGCATGAAAGAGCTTATCCAGCAAAAAACCGGCGATCAGCTCTATCATTGTCGCAAGGATCACCCCGCCGATGAAGAGGATCCATAATGGAATATTCTCAATCTGTTCTCCCCCTCCTCTTTGGCCTATCAAGGCCGACATGGCAAAGATACTCAAGGCCCCCAGTCCATATACCGGACAAAGAGGGCCATTCAAAAATCCTCTGTTTACGATAATGCCTTTATTAACGGCATGATAAATTTCTTCTATGATCCACCCTGCAAAAGAATAGATCATAAAATACCAGGCGATCTGGTAATAAGTCATTCCGAAGACCATACTATTTCTTTCCTGTTTTCTTTTCTAAATTCAGCTTAAAGAACCATTCTTGCAGCTCCGTATATTCCGGCATCATTTCCCAGCTTTGCAAGCCTTATTTCCGCATTTTTCGAGCTGTGAAAGGCATATCTGCGAAAGTAATCTTCTATCTTATCGGTCAAATAACTGCCTGCCCTTGAAACGCCGCCGCCTATCACATAGAGCTCCGGGTCCGTTACCGCTGAAATATATGAAAGCGCTCTTCCCAGCTTATCACAGGCTTCCTCTATAACCTCTAAAGCCAAATCATCCCCTGCCTTTGCTGCATCACAAATTTCCTTTGCAGAAAAGTTCTCCATTTTCTGCAAAGAAGAACTTCTCCCGCTTTCCAGCAGTTTCTTCTTTGCCACTCGGGTCATTCCTCTTGCCCCTGCATACTGCTCCAAACAGCCTCTCTTTCCGCATCCGCATACTTCCTCCTCCTGAAAGCATACCTGCATATGACCGATTTCACCGGCAGCACCAAAAGAACCCGTCAGAATTTTCCCATCACTGATGATTCCTCCACCTACTCCGGTGCCAAGTGTAAGCATGACCATATTTTTATGCCCTGCACCACTGCCCTGCCACATTTCACCCAATGCCGCTGCATTTGCATCATTGAGAGCCCGGATTTTTTTGATTGAAATCAGCTTTGCCATTTCCTCTTCCACGGAAAAAACACCCCAACCGAGGTTGGCACACTTATTAACAGTCCCGTCTTCCAGGATCGGACCAGGCACCGCGATTCCAAGACCGATCAGCGTCTCTTTCTCTATCCCCTGCTCCTGAAGCTTTTTCTTAAGGGAATCAGCTATATCCTGCAGAATATAAGCTCCCTTATTTTCTAATCTGGTGGGAATCTCCCACTTGCAAATCAAAGCTCCCTTTTCCTGGAAGAGCCCCAGTTTGACACTACTTCCGCCTATATCAGCGCCAATTACGTATCGGCTCATCTCTTTCTCCTCTTTTGCAAACCTAATCCATGCATTGAAGATTTTCATCTAATGCTGATTTGTTCCGCCTTCCTTTACAGCTCTATTGCAGACAAAACCTTCCCAATGCTCTCATGAAATACCAGGCTGGCTCCCCGGTCTCTGGAAGTTGCATCCCGATTAATTAAGATCAGATATGTCCCCTGAAAATAATCCAATAGATTCGCTGCCGGATAGACTGACAGAGAAGTTCCTCCAACAATTAAGACATCCGCATTTCTGCAGGCCTCTTCTGATCGAATCCATGCCTCCTGGGGAAGTGATTCTCCATACAGCGTCACATCCGGTCTTACCATGCCTCCGCAGGATGGGCATTTTGGCACAGCATCCTTACTATTAAAGATAAAATCCGACGGATATTTCTGTCCGCATTTATCGCAATAGTTCCTTAATGTACTTCCATGAATTTCATATACCTTTTTACTTCCGGCCTTTTGATGCAGACCATCAATATTCTGGGTAATGACGCAATCCAGCTTTCCTTTCTCTTCCATTTCTGCCAGCTTCTTATGGGCAATATTCGGCTCAATCCCTTCTACACAAAGCTTCTGTCGATAAAACTCATAAAAAACCTGTGGCTTCTGATACAGGCAGTCGTTGCTTAGCAAATATTCCGGAGAATAAGCATCGAATCTCACATCATGCTGATTATACAGTCCCTCCTTGCTGCGAAAGTCCGGTATTCCGCTTTCCGTAGAAACACCGGCTCCTCCAAAAAATACAATATGCTTTGCCTCCCCAATGAGCTGATTTAGCTTTTGATATTTTTCATCTTCTGTCTCATAGAATACTTTTTTTGCCATATTTCTTCCCTTTTTCTACCCTTTTTACAGATACTATGTGCCAATATGCCGTATAACAAGCCAGCTGCCATCAGCGCTGCAAAAGCTTCTTTGCAATTTCTTTGTCTGAACGAACAAATTTATAGATGACTTCCGTCATTTCCCCATCCGGCCTTTCAGCCAGCCGGCTGCTGATCTTC
>CAVEOK010000053.1:5086-11626 GCA_963617415.1 Oscillospiraceae bacterium | reverse complement strand
ATCATATTCCTTTCCGCAAAAGCGGTAAAGGCTTTCCATAAAAAGCTTTACATTTAAACTTTTTCCGCTCTCGGATGCAAGACGAAAACGAAGCCCTATGCTTTCATATCTGTCATTTTCCTCCTCCGCAGAAAAACATTCAGCCTGGTAGATCAGGGGTCTGATATCGGTAAGCTTTTCGCTTTTTTTGGTTTTCTTCAAAATGAGAATCTCTTCCTGCTGAAGGAAAGCATCCAGTTTTTCCGGAAGAGAATCTTCTGATGTAAGGGGCTCATGCCCTTTTCGAAAGTGAAGCTCATAATCAGTAGCAGCCGTAACAGTCATTGCTTTTTTTGCCGTGTCTGATAAAAGAACATAATCCGTCACTTCAATCCCTTCAGCCATGACTGCATTCAGATTTTTGATTGCTTCCTCCGAGGAAAGGCTGCTATTCAGCTGCATATCAAAATATTCTGCATCCGATTCCATTCCGACTCCCAAAGGAGAAGCAAAAGACATGATCTGATGGGGCGAATAGCCCTCGGAATAACAAATATCTACCTTTGCACGGCGGTTTGCCTTCTGGAAGTAGCGCATCATATCCAAATGTCCGACATATTTTACCGGACCATGTTTTGAAAACTTAACCCTGATTTTCAAAGCAGACACCTCCTCCGTACTTGGCTGCTCCACAGCCGCTGCAGGCCGCCCTGCAGTTTGGCGTTACCTTCTCCGCCATGGCATTTTCCCATTCTCTCCAAAGAAAACTCTTGCTAACACCACAGTCAATAAAATCCCAGGGGAATAATTCATCCTTGCCCCTGTCTCTTGTCGTGTAAAAAGAAAAAGTCAGGCCGCATTCCTCAAAGGCCTCTTTCCATTTATCATAATCAAAGTATTCTGCCCAGGCATCATAAATACAGCCCTTTTGGTAGGCTTTCAGAATGGCCTTTCCCATCCGTCTGTCTCCGCGGGCAAGTACTCCCTCCAGCTGAGCAGTGTCTGACTCATGCCAATGATAGGTAATACTTCTTTGATTTACTTGCTCTTTCAGGCTCTCTGCGACCGCATGAGAACGATCCAGAAACTCCCTAGGCTCCAGCTGCTTCGCCCACTGAAAAGGAGTGAAGGGTTTTGGTACAAAAAAGGAGGTTGCCATGGTAATGGCGATCTTTCTCTCCCTCCGTTCCTTGGGAAGCTCATAATATCGTTCCGCAATCTTTTGTGCAAGCTGGGGAATGGCTCTGGCATCCTCATCTGTCTCTCCTGGCAGTCCCAGCATAAAGTAAAGCTTTACCTTGTTCCAACCGCTCTCAAAGGCAAGACCTGCACCATTCAGGATATCTTCTTCGGTAAGACCTTTGTTGATGACATCTCGCATCCTCTGGGAACCTGCCTCCGGTGCAAAGGTAAGGGAGCTTTGGTTTACACCCTTTACCCGCTTCATTAGCTCTAAGGCAAAAGCATCAATACGAAGGGAAGGCATGGACAGTTCGATTCTCTGCTTTTTCAGATCATCCAGCATAAAATCGATAATCTCTTCCAATTCCTTATAATCACTGGTACTCAGGGATACAAGTGAAATCTCCTCATGACCGGTAGATTCCAGCATCTTAAGAGAAAGCTCCTTCAGCTTCTCGACATTTTTCTCTCTGTTCGGACGATAAATCATACCGGCCTGGCAGAAACGGCAGCCCCTGATACAGCCTCGCTGAATCTCCAGCATAACCCTGTCCTGGGTAGCCTTAATAAAAGGAACCACCGGTTTTTCAGGATAATAAACCTGATCAAAATCGGTAACGACTACCTTTTTTACCTTCTTCGGCACCTGGTGACAGACCGGCTCAAAAGAAGCAAGCGTTCCGTCCTCATGATAGCTGTCATGATAAAGGGAAGGCACATAGATTCCGGGAATAGAGGCTGCTTTTAGAAGAAAATCAGCTCTGCTCATACCGCTTTTCTTCTTTTCCTTGTATAGATCCAGAAGAGGATCATAGCTGATCTCACCTTCTCCGATATAAAAAAGGTCAAAGAAGTCTGCGATTGGCTCTGTATTATAAGTACAGGGTCCTCCTCCGATCACAAGGGGCATGTCTTCTCCCCTGTCCTTTGCCAAAAGAGGAATTTGTGCCAGATCCAGAATCTGCAGGATGTTGGTATAACACATTTCATATTGAATGGTAATACCCAGAAAATCAAAATCCTTTACCGGAGACTGGGATTCCAAGGCAAAGAGAGGAATCTTCTTTTCTCTCATGATCTTGTCCAGATCCACCCAGGGAGAATAAACCCTTTCACAGGCCACATCCTCTCTTTGGTTCAGCATACCGTAAAGGATCTGAATGCCAAGGTGAGACATACCGATTTCATATACATCAGGAAAGCACATGCAAAATCGGATATCTACCGTGGAAGGATCCTTATAGATACTGTTTATTTCATTTCCAATATAACGATCCGGCTTATCGAGAGTCATCAGAATCTCATCCGGCAAAAAGGTTCTTTGCATAAAATCTCCGTTTTGTTCTCTCATAGGAAGCTTTCTTCCTATAAGGGAACAATAGCTGAATATTACTTCTTTCTTCCGTTAACACTAATAGTGAATTATAACATAAAAACTTTTATAAAAACAGACCCGGCAGGTAAAGTCTGTCGGGTCTGCAAAACTTCTATTATTTATCCTTTTTGCCAAAGAAATGATGCTTCTTTTCCTTGGTATCATCAGTTTTCTCTTCATTGAGATTAAAATTGCTGTGAAGAGAATCATCCGTAAGTGCATCAAACTGCTTTAACAGCTCTTTCGCATCTGCACTCAGGTGCTTCGGTGTCTGGATAACAAAGGTTACATACTGATCACCGCGAAGGTTTTTGTTACGAAGGGAAGGAACACCTTTTCCTTTCAGACGGATACGGGTATCTGTCTGTGTGCCGGGCTCAACCTTGTATAATACATCTCCGTCAATCGTGGTCAGCTTGATTTCTCCGCCAAGTGCTGCCTGTGCAAAGCTAAGTGGCGCAGTTGAGAAAAGATCCATATCCTGTCTCTGCAAAATCGGATGTCTGGAAACATTTACCTCAACAAGAAGATCTCCTCTCGGACCACCGTTAATACCCGGCTCTCCTTTTTCGCGGATTCTTACACTTTGTCCGTCATCAATACCTGCCGGAATGGAAACTTTAATGCGTTTCTTCGCAGAAATATAACCAGTTCCGTAGCAATCCGGACACTTATCCTTGATGATCTTACCGGAGCCCTGGCAATCCGGACAGGTCTGCACATTCTGAACCATACCGAAAAGGGACTGCTGGTTGAAGACCACGCGCCCTTTTCCGTTGCACTTGCTGCAGGTTTCCGGAGAGGTACCAGGCTTAGCACCGCTTCCATGGCAATTCTTACATTCATCCTTCAGGACCAGCTCAATTTCCTTGTCGCAGCCAAATACTGCTTCCTCAAAGGAAATATGCACTCTCGCCCGAAGGCTCGCTCCTCTTTTGGGCGCATTTGCATTTGCTCTGGAACTTCGCCCGAAGCCACCGCCGAACAAATCTCCGAATATATCTCCAAACATGTCGGTAAAATCCATGCCGGAAAAATCATATCCGCCTGCTCCGCCGCCGCTTCCATCGAAGGCAGCATGACCAAACTGATCATACTTTGCTTTTTTCTCCTTATCGCTGAGCACAGCATAGGCTTCGGAAGCTTCCTTGAATTTAGCTTCTGCCTCTTTGTCGCCCGGATTCATGTCCGGATGATATTTTTTTGCCAGCTTGCGATATGCTTTCTTGATCGTATCGTCATCGGCGTTCTTGTCAACACCGAGGACCTCATAATAATCTCTTTTCTGTTCTGCCATCTTCTTTTCCAAATATGAGACATGCCTCGCCAAAATGGCGAGGCTCTTTCTATCGCTTTATAATCCAGCAGATCTGCAGCGCCTAGAATAAATATCTCATATAAATCCTTTATTAACGATTAGATTTCCTTGTAGTCTGCATCTACGACATCATCATCGCTTCCGCCTGCATTTGTCTGTCCGGCATTCATATCCGGTCCCGGGCCTGCCTGACCCTGCTGCTGTGCTGCCTGCTGTTCGTACATCTTGGTAAATACCTTCTGTGCACTGTTCATCAGTTTTTCTTTTGCAGCCTTCATTTCATCAATCTCAGCATCAGACATTTCATCTGCATTCGGATGAGCCTCAAGCATGGACTTGAGTGCATTCAGATCAGCCTCAACCTCTGTCTTATCAGCGGCATCAACCTTATCGCCAACCTCATCCAAAGCCTTCTGTGTCTGGAAAACGAAGGAATCTGCCTCATTTCTGGCATCGATTGCTTCCTTACGTTTCTTGTCCTGTGCTTCGAAAGCAGCGGCTTCCTTTACAGCCTTATCGATTTCATCATCAGACATATTGGAGCCTGCTGTGATGGTAATATGCTGCTCTTTTCCTGTACCAAGATCCTTTGCTGAAACATTTACGATACCGTTTGCATCGATATCAAAGGTAACCTCGATCTGCGGTACACCTCTCTGTGCTGGCGGGATACCATCGAGACGGAACTGGCCAAGAGATTTGTTATCCTTGGCGAACTGACGCTCACCCTGTACAACGTTGATGTCAACGGCTGTCTGGTTGTCAGCTGCAGTTGAGAAGATCTGGCTCTTCTTTGTCGGAATAGTTGTATTTCTTTCGATCAGACGAGTTGCAATACCGCCCATTGTCTCGATAGAAAGTGACAGCGGTGTAACATCCAGAAGAAGGATGTCGCCGGCACCTGCATCACCTGCAAGCTTGCCGCCCTGAATAGATGCTCCGATCGCAACACACTCATCCGGGTTCAGACTCTTAGAAGGCTCTTTGCCGGTCAGAACCTTTACTTTCTCCTGTACAGCCGGGATTCTGGTAGAACCACCAACCAGAAGAACCTGTCCAAGGTCAGATGCGTTCAATCCTGCATCACGCAGAGCGTTTGTAACAGGAGTTGCTGTTCTTTCTACAAGGTCATGTGTCAGTTCATCGAATTTTGCTCTTGTAAGATCCATATCAAAGTGCTTAGGACCTTCTGCTGTCGCTGTGATGAAGGGCAGGTTGATATTTGTTGTTGTAGCAGAAGAAAGCTCTTTCTTTGCTTTTTCAGCCGCTTCCTTCAGTCTCTGCATAGCCATCTTATCGCCGGAAAGATCTACGCCTTCTTTTGACTTGAATTCGGAGATCATCCAATCAACGATTCTCTGGTCAAAGTCATCACCACCCAGTCTGTTGTCACCGGAAGTTGCAAGTACTTCGATTACACCATCGCCGATCTCAATGATAGAAACATCGAAGGTACCGCCACCAAGGTCGTATACCATGATCTTCTGCTCATGTTCATTGTCCAGTCCGTAAGCCAGAGCTGCTGCTGTCGGCTCGTTGATGATACGTTTTACATCAAGACCTGCGATCTTACCTGCATCCTTTGTTGCCTGACGCTGTGCATCATTGAAGTATGCCGGAACTGTGATAACAGCCTCGGATACGCTTTCGCCAAGATAAGCTTCTGCGTCATTTTTCAGCTTCTGCAGGATCATGGAAGAAATTTCCTGTGGTGAGAATTTCTTGCCGTCGATGTCTACTTTATAATCTGTACCCATTTCTCTCTTGATAGAGGTAATGGTCTTTTCTGCATTTGTAACAGCCTGACGCTTTGCAGGCTCACCTACCAGTCTCTCGCCATTCTTTGTAAAAGCTACGATAGACGGTGTTGTTCTTGCACCTTCTGTGTTTGCGATAACGACCGGTTTACCACCTTCCATAACTGCTACGCAGCTATTTGTTGTACCTAAGTCAATACCTATAATCTTGCTCATGATCATTTCTCCTTTATAAAATCATTACTGCTGTTAACCTGGTTCTATGATTAATTGGCTACCTTGACCATGCTGTGTCTTATGACACTTTCATGATACATATAGCCCTTCTGAAATTCTTCTACGATCTCATTCTCACCGAACGAATCATCTTCAATATGCATAACCGCATTGTGATAATTCGGATCAAATTCCTTTCCAACCGCTTCGATTGGGCTGACCCCAGCCTGCTCCAGCATCTGGAACATCTGCTTGTAGATCTTGTTCATTCCATCAACGAATGCATCCTCTGCCGCATCCTCAGCTACTCCGGCTAAGGCACGTTCAAAGTTATCGATCACCGGGAGGACCTTTTCAATTATGGATTTTGCTCCCATGTCAAACATTTGACTTTTCTCTTTTTCGGTACGTTTCCGGAAATTGTCGAATTCAGCCATCTGTCGCTGCACCCGGTCTGTCAGATCTGCGATCTGTTCGTCCTTTTTGTCTGTTTTATTCTTTTTGCCAAGACCCTTCTTCTCTTTTTTATCTGTTTCTTTCTCAGCTTCTGCAGCATCCTCTGTCTGCTGCTCCTGGGTCTTCGGCTCCTTTTCTTCCAGATCTTCTGCCGCTTCGGCAGATACCTTCTTTTCTTCAGCCATTCGCGCTCACCTCATTTACTCATTATCTTTAGCGGAGGCTTCAAGCCTTTTTGCCTTGAAAACCTCATCGAG
>CAVEOK010000053.1:0-5076 GCA_963617415.1 Oscillospiraceae bacterium | reverse complement strand
TCGTTTGGAGCCGACAATACCGATCATGCCCTTCACATTATCACCGAAATCATAAGTTGCAGTTACAACACTGCAGTCCTTTAAGGCCTCTACCGGAGTTTCTTCTCCAATGTAAACCTGTATGCCGGTTTCATGCTCCGGATTGATGGACTCGGAAATCAGTTCCGTCAGTCCTTCCTTACTTTCAAAGGTATTTAAAAGATCGGATACCTTTTGCTTGTCGGAAAGCTCCGGATACTTCAGAATATTCGTTGTTCCGCTTGTATAAACCTGCAGATCCTGATCCTCATGGATAGCTTCGACGATCAGATCAAGTACATCACTGACGACCCCGCTGTGAATTCCTGCCTGCTCCTTCAGGCTGGAAATGGTTCCCAGATTGATCTGTTCCAGGTTCAGACCGTTTAGGTTCGTATTCAGAAGGATATTTAGCTTGAGAATGGATTCATTATCAATATCCTCATTCACCCGAAGCATTTGGTTTTTCACCCGGTTGCCTTCCAGGACAATGACCGCAAGAATATTGCGCTTGCTCACATTGGAAAGCTGAATGAATTTTACCTTACTGCTGGAAAGAGCCGGCGCCGAAACAATGGAGGTATAATTGGTCTGCTCTGCCAAGGCCTTAACAGCCTGCTGGAGAAGCTTTTCCATCTTATCGGTCTTCTGTGCCTGCTCATCCATCTTTTTACGGATATGGGAAAGCTCCCGATCCTGTTCCAGGATCATATTATCAACGTAAAAACGATAGCCCTTGTCGGAAGGAATCCTTCCGGAGGAGGTGTGAGGCTGTAGGATATATCCCATCTCTTCCAGATCCGACATTTCATTTCGAATCGTGGCTGAGCTAACCTTCAGATCAGGATCCTTGGAAATAGTCCTCGATCCAACCGGCTCACCGCTCTGGAGATATTCCCTGATAATAATATTCAGTATTTTTCTTTTTCTCTCGTCTAACTTATCGTCCATTTGAATACCGAATCACTTCTGTCTGGTCTTTTTCTTGTTGTTAGCACTCATTTGATTGGAGTGCTAATTTCTTCATAAATTAAGATACACCCCACCCAAAGTAATGTCAACACTTATTTTCAAAAATTGTGTTTGCTATTACACAAAAAAGGGACTGCCGCATAAAGCCTTGTCCATACAAAATGCAGTTATATGATTTGCTGTAAATAACCACATATTGTATGGATTTCGTTCCTGCGACAATCCCTTCTCCAGAAATAACCTTTATTTGCTGCCTGTACTGCCAAAGCCGCTTTCGCCTCTTGCAGTTTCATCAAGCTCTTCTACTTCATCAAATTCAACAGAAAGATAAGGAAGAATGATCAGCTGGGCAATTCTTTCCTTCGCCTCGATGACCTTCTTTTCCTCACTATCATTATGAATGGGAACCATGAGCTCTCCTCTGTAGTCTGAATCGATTACGCCCACACAGTTGGCCGGACGAAGACTTCTTTTTGAAGCCATACCGGATCTGGCGAAGACACCGCCGAAATAG
This sequence comes from Oscillospiraceae bacterium, assembly GCA_963617415.1. GTDB lineage: Bacteria > Bacillota > Clostridia > Lachnospirales > Lachnospiraceae > RUG14243. The sequence goes on along the minus strand of CAVEOK010000053.1, from coordinate 3,572 downwards.
CCGTCAGGAATCGCCATAGAAAGGCCGGTTCCTACCAGGACTGTTTTGTGCGGTTCGATTTCAATCGACTGGTCTGAAAGAGCATAGAGATCATAGCCGGCCGCTTCCTTGCTGCCTCTTGAAGGCAAAACTGCATTTTCATTTAATTTTTTTAATTCGATTTTCATCCGTCAAGCTCCTTTTGTCCTATGCTTCCCATTTCAAAATCGTATGCTCTTTCTTTTTGTCTCTCTGCATCAGATCAAAAAGAGCCTCTCTGGCATTTTTGTCTTCAAAAAGGACACGATTCACTTCGTCAATGATCGGAAGCTCAATATCATAAATTTCTGCCATTTTTCTGGCAGCCTTGGCAGAATAAACGCCTTCGACGATCATCTGCACCTCATCCATAGCCTCCTGCATGGTCTTACCCTGACCGATCAGAAAGCCTGCTTTTCTGTTTCGGCTGTGAACACTGGCACAGGTAACGATCAGATCTCCAAGACCGGACAAGCCCATCACAGTTTCATCATAGGCCCCTCGTTTTTCTGCCAGTCTGCTGATTTCCTTGATTCCTCTGGTGATCAGTGCAGCCTTTGTATTATCTCCGCAGCCCAAGCCATCCGCCATACCAGCTGCTAAGGCAATGACATTTTTCAAAGAACCGCCAAGGCCGATTCCCAGCACATCCGGGCTGGTATAAACACGGAAATAGCTGTTCATAAAAAGGTTCTGAACATATTCTGCAGTTGCCTTCTTCTTTGCACCGGCAACAATGCTGGTCGGCATTTTTCTGCTCACCTCTTCTGCATGAGAGGGACCGGATAAAATGGCCACATCGGCTAAGGGAAGCTCCTGAGCCAGAATTTCTGTCATAGGCATCAGGGAATCTTCTTCTATTCCCTTTGCAACGTCCACGACAATCTGTCCCTCTTCCACATAGGGCCGCATATTTTTTGCTGTACTCCTTACATAGGGGGAAGGAACTGCAAGAACGATCAAATCCATTCCCTTGATTGTTTTTTCCAGATCTGTGGTAAAAAGAATCCCTTCGGAAAGCTTTACGCCGGGAAGCTTGCTTTTATGCTCATGCTCTTTGTTGAGCATATTTACCTCATCCTCCAAAAGAGACCAGACCGTCAGCTCATGTCCGTTTTCATCCAAAACCGTTGCAAGAGCCACGCCCCAGCTTCCCGCTCCGATGATTCCCACTTTTGCCATTCCTTATTCCTCCTGATTTCGAAAATCCCTTTGCAAAATTTCCGCTTTATCCTATCTTATTTCTTGCTTCCGATTTTATTTTCATTTCCATGAATCAGTCTTACGATATTGGAACGGTGCCGGAAGATATTCAGGGCACCGATCGCACATAAGATGAGTATGAATTCCCTTAAATGTGCGCCCCCTGCGTAAAGCCAGCCTGCTGAATAAAAAAGGCCTGCAAAAATCGGCAGTCCGATGGAAACGAGAATGGATCCGAGGGAAACATATCTTGTTGTAAAAACCGGGATCAGAAATACCGCAAGCTCCACAGGAATCATGATCGGTAAGACCGCTCCGATCATTCCAGCTGTACAGGCCATGCCCTTTCCGCCCTTGAAGTTCAGGTAAAAAGGATAATCATGTCCTAAAATACAACCAGCTGCTCCGTAAATCTGCAGAATTTTCAGATCAACAGTTTCTACCTTATGGTAAATCAGCCAGACAAGAAATACGGCAAGGAAGCATTTTAATACATCTCCGAGAAAAACAATTCCTCCTGCTTTCCATCCCATGGTACGGATTGTGTTCGTCGTTCCGGAATTGCCGCTTCCGTTTGCACGAAGGTCAAAATCTTTTTTTCTGGAATAGAAATATCCGGTCTGAAAAAGTCCGCAGAGATATCCGATTGCCAGGCAGATCAATCTTGCCATTATTCCTTGTCCTTTCTTTCTCTTACAATAAATTTCAGAGGCGTACCTTTGAAGCCAAAGGTTTCACGGATTTGATTTTCAAGATAACGCAGATAAGAGAAATGCATCAGTTTCTTGTCGTTTACAAAGATAACGAAGGTAGGCGGCTTTACGGATACCTCAGTTGTATAGAAGATCTTCAGTCTCTTGCCCTTATCCGCCGGCGGCTGGTGCATTGCCGTTGCTTCTACTACGATTTCATTCAGGACACCCGTTGCGATGCGGAGAGTCTGATTCTGCATCACAACATCGATCAGATCAAAGAGCTTATTCATACGCTGTCCTGTTTTTGCCGAGATAAAAAGCAACTCTGCATAAGGCATAAAGCTTAAAGTTTCCTTAATGCGCTTTGTCTGTTCATAAATGGTTTTATCGTTTTTGCCTTCGACAGCATCCCATTTATTGACGGCAATGATCATACCCTTGCCTCTTTCATGGGCAATACCGGCAATCTTGGCATCCTGTTCTGTAACACCTTCCGTTGCATCGATTACCAAAAGAACGACATCGGCTCTTTCTACCGCTGTAACGGCACGAATGATCATGTAACGCTCCAGCTCTGCCTTGATCTTGTTCTTTCTGCGAATACCGGCCGTATCGATAAAGACATATTCCTGTCCATTATGAAGGATTTCCATATCAATGGCATCACGGGTGGTTCCGGCAATATCAGAGACGATCACTCTGTTTTCTCCGGCCAGCTTATTGATAATGGAAGATTTTCCTACATTTGGCTTACCGATGATGGCAACCTTGGGACGTTCGTCCTCTTCTGCATTCTCATCCTCCTCCGGAAAATAAGAAATGACCTGATCCAGCATATCTCCGATACCCAGTCTGGACGCTGCCGAGATAGGAATCGGATCCCCGATGCCGAGATTATAAAATTCGTAGACATCTGCCTGAAATTTATTAAAATCATCTACCTTATTTACGATAAGAAGGACCGGTTTATGGGATCTGCGAAGCATATCTGCCACTTTGGAATCCGCATCGGTCAGTCCCTGTCTAACATCTACCAAAAAGAGAATGACATCTGCCGTATCAATCGCGATCTGCGCCTGCTCTCTCATTTGGGAAAGGATAATATCCTGTGAATCCGGTTCAATACCTCCGGTATCGATCAAGGTGAAATTATGATTCAGCCAGCTGACATCTGCATAGATTCTGTCTCTTGTCACGCCCGGCGTATCTTCTACAATTGCAATTCTGCTGCCGGCAAGCACATTAAATAAAGTAGACTTTCCGACATTCGGCCGACCAACGACCGCCACAACCTGTTTTCTCATCTTATTTCCTTAAATTTTTTTAAATAAAATCACGGTAACTTAGTTATCCTACAATATTTTCCTGCGCTTGTAAAGTGCCAAACCTTTACAGCATAGGAAGTACTGCTGTTCAAAGTACAGTTTACTCCGCTTCCCTTCATTCCCTGTCAGCAGAAAGATTCTCTATCTGCCAGTCGATGGGGTTTTGGCCGTTTTTTTCAAGAAAAGCATTTGCCAAAGAAAAATGATGGCATCCGAAAAAGCCACGGTAAGCGGATAATGGACTTGGATGGGGTGCCTTTAAGATCAGATGCTTGGGATTGGTCAACATCGGAATCTTTTGCTGTGCCGGTCTGCCCCAAAGCATATATAC
>CAVEOK010000052.1:0-12734 GCA_963617415.1 Oscillospiraceae bacterium | reverse complement strand
GCCGCATGATGCGCACTCGCGTGAAAAGGGAATATGTCGCAAGCAATCGTGTTCGGCGCGAGCGAAACGTATTGTTCAAAAGGAGAGAGGGAATGATCCAGTTAAACTACCGTGATTCCAAACCGATATACGAGCAGATCAAGGATGGTCTGCGCCGTTTGGTAGTGACTGGGGTGATCAGGAAGGATGAGAAGCTGCCCAGTGTCCGGGAGCTTGCAGCACAGCTGTCGATTAACCCCAATACGATCCAAAAGGCCTATCGGGAGCTGGAACAGGAAGGTTATATTTATACGCTGACGGGCCGTGGGAGCTTTGCGGCAGAAAAAACCGAGGTCAGTACGGGAAGGAATGAAGAACTGATGGAGAAATTCGAAGAGATTGTAAAGGAACTCCTGTATCTGTCGGGAGATAAAGAGCGCTTGATCGAGTGCATCGAAAGATTGGCAGAAGGAGGAGCGGATCATGATAGAAGCAAATAATCTGACCAAACGATTCGAAGATTTTCTGGCTTTAGATGGACTGAATCTGCATGTACCCAAGGGATCCATCTATGGCCTGGTTGGCCCTAACGGAGCCGGCAAGTCCACTTTGATCCGGCATCTGGCCGGTATCTACCGGCAGGATGAAGGAGAAATTTTGATCGATGGGCAGCCTGTCTATGAAAATGAGGAGCTGAAGAAGAAATTTACCCTGATTCCGGATGACGTTTTTTATTTCATGCAGGCAAGGACGATCGATATGATGCACTTTTATAAGGGCATGTATCCGAACTTTGACGAGGAACTCTTCCGGAAGATGATGGACTGCTTTCCGGCAATAGATCTGAAAAAGCCTCTGCGAAGCCTGTCAAAGGGAATGCAGAAGCAGGTTATCTTTGTTCTGTCAATTTGTGCCAGGCCGGAGCTGATGATCCTGGATGAGCCGGTAGACGGGCTGGATCCGGTCATGAGAAGGCAGATCTGGAGCTTTGTCCTTTCGGATGTGGCAGAGCATGGGCTTACGGTACTGGTATCCTCCCACAACCTGAGAGAGCTGGAGGATGTCTGTGACCACGTAGGCATTATGAATCAGGGACAGCTTCTGATCGAGAAGAGCCTGGATGATCTTCAGAGCTCTATTGTGAAGGTACAGCTGGCCTTTGAGGATGAGATGCCGCCTCTTCCGCCTTATATTGATGTCCTGAAACAGATAACAACAGGAAGGGTTCATACCCTGATTGTAAGAGGGGAAGCAGAGATGGTGAAAATGGTGCTTGGCAGCACGAATCCTTTGATCATGGATGTTTTGCCGCTGACGCTGGAAGAGATCTTTATTTACGAATTAGGAGATGAGAACTATGCAGTCAAAGACATCATTTTTTAACTGGACGCTTTTTAAGCAGAATCTGAGCCGGACCTGGCCGCTGGGACTGGTATGGTTTCTAATCTTGTTTTTTACGACCTCCCTGCAGTTTATTCTGCAGATGGAATCTCTGGACACAAGTGCTGCATACGAAAGTGACTATATCCTGGTGAGCACATTGTCCAGGCAGAATGGAGGAGTCTTCTTTAGTATTTTTGTTGCAATTATAGGAGCTATGCTGCTCTTTGGCTATCTCTATCAAAAGAGGGATGCCTATATGATGCATGCCTTTCCTTTGAGCAGAAAAACCCTGTATTTTACCGGACTTTCGGCACTGGCTGCGGTAATGCTTTTGCCGGTGCTTCTGAATACAGCCTGCCTTTTGCTTCTTGCTTTGCTTTCGGGAGCGGGGCATCTGCAGCTGATCTTCTTCGCGGCGTGGATTCAGCTGGGAGCATGTGTCATCTTTGCAGGCATTGCCATGTTTACCCTGATGATTTCGGGTCAGGGAATCGCAACGATCATCTTCTATTTTATTTTTAACGGCATGTTTTTGCTGATGGAAGTTGGGATAAGAATTTTTATCGGCACATTGATGTTCGGCATGAACAATTTTTTGGAGGGCAGTAGTCTGAAGATCCTTTCACCGCTGGTGAATATTTTGGACAAGTGTTATATCGGACTCAATGCCGAGTGGTCGGAAAATGGAGAAAAACTCCTTTCCTTCTCGGCGGATATGCTGGGCGGAAGGGATATAGCCATCTATGTTCTGGTTGGAATTTTCCTGATGGGATTGGGCTATGTCCTCTATTGCCGGAAAAATCTGGAGACAGTACATGAGTTTATCACGGTTTCCCTGATGAAGTGGATCTTTCAGATCTGTATCCCCTTTTTCATATCCATTTATATGGCGGTCTTTAGCCTCATCATTTTGCAGGAGGTGCTTCCCTACAGCTATGGGGGCTATTTTGCTCTGGCTATTTTCCTCGGTCTCTTTTACGGAGTGATCATTTTTTATCTGGTTCAGATGCTGATCAAAAGAAGCACCCGTGTATTTGAGAAGAAAACAGCCCGCTGCTGTATCATCTATAGCCTTGCTGCTTTGGCTGTTTTTCTGACCTTCCGTTTTGATCTCTGGCATTTGGAAAGCTATGTGCCGGATGCATCCCGGATCGAGTGGGCAGGCATTGAGGATAGCAATATTCAGGTTTATACAGATGAAGAAAATATTGGAAAAGTTCTGGAACTACAGAAGGGAATCATTGCGGACAAGAAGGAAATGCGGGAAATGACCTATTCCAGAAAGCCGGTACAATATATTTCCATCCGTTACAAACTCAAGAATGGCAAAATGATTAGCCGATACTATACCTTTGAGAACAGCAGCGAGGGACATTCTTCTCTCTATCAGGAGGTACAGGACAGATTCCTTGCCCTTGCCAATGATCCGGAGAATATCAAGGAACATATCCTGGGCAACATCTGGGACAACTGTGATGTGACCTATCTGGCTGTAGAAGCAAACGATGAGGAGGGCAATGAAAAAGCAGAAGAGTTGAGCGGTCTGGGAAGTGAAGAGAAAAAGGAGGCTTACCGGGCAATCTATGAGGCCGTACTGAAGGATATCGATGAAGGAAAGATGCTGCAGGAGTCCTTTGATACAGAGGAGGAGACGGTAGGCAGTCAGCTTCATCTGGTCTTAAGCAATCAGGAGATCAGCTACAGCTCTGATATCAGCAAATATTATGGCTATTCCACAGAGGAAATGGGGGATCAGCATTCAGTAGATATCTACATCAGCCTGAATGAGAAAGAGACCAATACCATAAAGGCGCTGAAGGAATATGGTCTTAGCATGAACTTTGATCTCGGTAACTGAGAAATAGTCCATCACTCTTCATAGGTCATAAACAGCTTCTATTCCTAAAAAAGAAAGGAAAGTACGCTTGACAGATACAAAATCTGACTTTTGGAAGGCAATGAATTTTGATAAAGTGAAGACATTTCTTAACAAATGAAAAAATGTATGCTATACTTTTCCTACAACTCAATCCATACTAAAACAATAGGAGAAATGGGAAATGGCGAAAAAGACGAATCGTTTTCAAGGATATGATATTTCAACACAGGCAGTTCATACCGGAACAGACTATGATCCGGGAACAGGAGCACTCAGACGTCCGCTTCATATGGCGAACAGTTTTAAATTGCCGGATGATCTTTCTCAGGTGAACTATTCTTCGACTGACCTTCTTATGTACTCCAGAAACGGCAATCCCAATCAGCATTGGCTGGAGGAGAAAATCGCAGCTTTGCATGAGGCTGATGATGCGATTGTCCTGGCAAGCGGTGTTGGCGCTCTGCATGCACTTTTCTGGACTTTGCTGAGCTCCGGGGATAGAGTTGTCTATCCGAATGTCAGCTATATGGCAGTTTACCGTATGTTCCATGAGCTCTTTAACAAAAAATTCGGGGTGGAAACCGTAATAGTGGATATGACAGATCTGGAAGCGGTAAAAAAGGCGATTACGCCGGGAACCAGACTGGTGCATGTGGAAACCCCGGACAATCCGACAAACGGCGTTAGCAATATCGAAGAAATTGCAAGGATTGCCCATGAAAACGGAGCACTTTTGTCGGTTGACAATACCTTTGCTTCTCCCATGAATCAAAAGCCCTTGGAACTCGGAGCAGACTTCGTGATTGAGTCTCTGACAAAATTCATCAATGGTCACGGAGATGCCCAGGGAGGGGCGATTATTTCCAATGATCTTGAAACCATGGACAGGATTCGCTATGAGGCGCAGGTAAATGTGGGTGCTGTGATCAGTCCCTTTAATGCATGGCAGATTTTTCGTGGATCGGTTACTTATCCGATTCGTATGCAGAGAGTGAATGAGACGACGCAGAAGGTTGCGGAATGGCTGGAGCAGAGAGAAAATGTTACCTTTGTTTCCTATCCGGGACTGAAAAGCAATCCAGGATATGAGCTGGCAAAAAAACAGATGAAGGGCGGATATGGCGGTGTGATTGCTTTTGGGCTTGCGACAGACGATAAGACGGTAGAACGTTTTTGCGCGGCGCTTAAGGTGATAAGTTTTGCTGTATCCTTAGGACATGATGAGAGCCTGATCTTCCCGCAGCCGAGTTATGATGAGCGAATCAACCTTTATCCGGAAAAATTCCGCAAGGGCTTTATCCGCTTCAGTATCGGATTGGAGGATGCGGAGGATATCATTGCAGATCTGGATCAGGCTTTGAAACAGGTAGGACTATAAAGCACTTGCCAGACTTCGTGCTTGCATACGTTGTCTACAATATACAAGTACAAAAAGCTATTTGCCTTTCTCCGCCCGGAAGGTCATCACAGCAACCATTTCAATTGATCCCAGAATCAGGAGAAATCCCAGAATATCCGGAGCAGTAAACTGTGTTCCAAAGACGAGAAAGGTCAGAAGAGCACTGGAAATAGGTTCGACCGTAACAAAGAGACTGGCCTTTACGCTGCCAAGAATGCCGATTCCGATGCCGTAGATAACAAAGGGAATCAGGGAGCCGAAAACTGCGACACCCATAGAGGCTGCAAAAACCGGCAGTGTCATATGTGGAAAGGAAAATGTTCTGCTGATCAGAGTCAGAAAAATGGCACCGATCAGAGAGGACCAGCCAATGATGGTAATCAGGCCGTATGCATCATAGAGCTTTTGCGGATAAAGGCAATAGATGCAGAAGCAGACGGCAGAGAGAAGCCCCCAGAAGAGAGCACCGCGTGAGACGGCCAGGGAATGGAAGCTGCCATGGGTTGCGATTAGAAAAATGCCGGCAAAGGCACAGAGTACGGCAATTGCCTCATAGCTTTTCGGCTTCTTTTTCATGATAAAAGCGGAATAGAGCAGAATCATAATAATATAGGTGAACTGAATGACTGTGCCGGTTGCGGCGTTGGAGTATTCAATGGATTTAAAATAGGTAAGCTGGACACCCATCAGGCCTGTGATCGCAAAAAAGATAAGAGAAAAAGAATTCCTGCCCTCTTTCCATATCGCAAGCGGATGCTGATCCTTTCGCAAAAAAGAAATAAAAAGGAGCACGATGCCGGAGACAAGCTGTCTCATGATGGAAAGGTGAGTAGCGTTCATTTCAGATGCGGAGAAGACATATTGTCCCAGGATACCGCTGATACCCCAGAGAATACCGCAGGTGAGAACAATGAGAATGCCGAATTTCTGAGACTGAAAAAAGGAAGTTGAGTTCATAGTTGGTTACCTTTGCGAAGAAGAGTTTTTGTGAAAAACAGTTTGCTTTCAGAAAATGTATAAAAAAGAGGATCCGGTTTTGCCGGATCCTCTTTGATTACGGTCTGAAACAGAGATTAATCTTATCTCAAATATTTGCTGTTTACATATCCGCTGATACCAAGCTTGGGAGAGTAAACATACCAATAAGTGCCGCTTGCATTCTGTACGGTTACAGTCTCGCCGTTGTAGAGTCTGCCGAGCTCATTGCTTGCAGAATATTTTGCGGAAGAACGGATTGCCAGATAATTCTTGGTTCCGCTGACAGTATAGCTTGTGCCATTATTTGAAGCAGAGGAGCTGCTGCCTGCGGTCAGATATTTTTTGTTAACGTATCCGCTCTTGTTCAATTTGGATGAATAAACATACCAATAAGTACCGCTTGCATTCTGTACGGTAACGGTTTCGCCGTTATAGAGCTTGCCGATTTCATTCTTTGCAGAATAGGAAGCTGCACTTCTCAAAGCCAGATAATGCTTGGTGCCGCTGACAGTATAGCTGCTTCCGGAAGAAGCAGAGCTGCTGTTTGCACTGTTGCCGGCTACAAGATATTTTTTGTTGACGTATCCGCTCTTGTTCAGCTTGGAAGAATAAACATACCAGTAGCTGGAGTTGCTTGTGTTGGATACGGTAATGGTATCGCCGTTGTAGAGCTTGCCGATTTCGTTACTTGCTGAATATCTTGCGGCAGAACGAAGAGCCAGATAATGCTTGGTGCCGCTGACCGTATAAGTAGTGGACGCCTGAACGGGCTCAACTTTGCATACTGCAAAAGTGCTTGCCAGTAAAGCGAGAAGAAGCAAGAGTACAAGGCTTTTTTTCATGGATATTTGTCTTTCTTTCATACAATCCTCCTTATAAATCACAAAGCAGTGTGATGAATATTTATTCCATTATATAGAATGGAAGGAGGATTAGCAAGAAAGACCAGACTCCGGATAAGAATTACTTATCCAGAGCCTGAACGAATTCGTTGATCTTGATCTGGTCGAAGGGATCGGAGCAATGTACTTCCCACTCAGTATCGGCATCATTCAGCAGTCTGTCGATCGCAATAAATTTTGAGAAGTTAGATCTCATATTAAAGAAGTCATTTCTGTCCGGGGAAACAAGATAAACGTTTCCAACGCACTTTCCAACCAGTGTCTTGAAGTCTTCAATCTGTGCTTTTGTTTTTAATCTCATAATATGTACTCCTTTCGCATTAATAATATGTGCAAATCTGATAAATGAATTTGTTTACTTTGTACAATTGTTATTATAGCACTATCTTTTAAAAATGCGAATGCCGGAATGGAGTATATGTATTACCAATTCTGCATACTATTACAAGTTCCACTCTTACATTGAGAAAAGGGCCTGTCGCACAAATTATCTCTTCACATCTTCATCGAAGACCGGAGCCATCGGAAGCTCCCAGCCGTGATGATCGGTATGCAGGAGATGATGGGAAAGTTCTCCGCAGGGACTGCCGAGATACTCCTCGTACATCTGCTGTACATCAGGGTTCTCATGAGAAAAACGCAGCTTATTGGCACTGTCGTACTTGTAAAGAACCTGACCACGTTCTGCAGCCTTCTCCTCATTAAAGTGGATGGGCTGTCCGCCGCCGCCAACACAGCCGCCGGGGCAGGCCATAACCTCTACAAACTGATACTCAACTTCACCGCGGCGGATCGCACGGATGAGGCGGCGGGTATTGCCGAGACCGTTTACAACGGCGGCACGAACCTTGTTGCCGGCTACATTATATTCTGCTTCGATCCAGGGCTTATCGCTGCCGAGTGCTCTCACAGCCTTAAAGGTCTCATCTGCACTGGGGTTCTCACCGGTCAGTACATAGTAGCAGGTACGAAGAGCTGCTTCCATAACACCGCCGGTTGTACCGAAGATAACGGCAGCACCGGTTCCGGTTCCCAGAGGAGAATCAAATTCTTCTTCCTCCAGTGCGGTGACATCAATCTGATCTGCGGTGATCATACGGCAGAATTCGCGTGTGGTCAGAGAATAATCAACATCCTTGCAGCCCTCTGCGGCATCATTGATATTCGGAATAGCCAGCTCAGCCTTCTTTGCTGTACAGGGCATGATGGACACACAGACGATATTCTCGGGATCCACGCCGATTTTCTTTGCAAAATAGCTCTTTGTTACGGCACCAAACATCTGCTGGGGAGATTTGGCGGTAGAGAGCTGATCTACCATATCCGGATACTGGCTCTTTAAGAAACGAACCCAGCCTGGACAGCAGGAGGTGAACATAGGCCATTTGTGATCGCCGGCATTCTGCAGGCGGCCTAAAAATTCGGTTCCCTCCTCCATGATCGTCAGATCGGCAGAGAAATTGGTATCAAATACATAGTCAAAGCCGATGCGGCGAAGGGCAGCAGCCATACGCTTTTCGGTTGCGATCTCGGGACTCAGACCAAAACTTTCACCCCATGCAGCACGAACAGCAGGCGCAACCTGAACAACTACAACTTTGTCCGGATCGCTGAGTACACCATTTACGCCGGTAATAGCCTTGATATCATCTCTGGTATGCAGGGCATTGGTGGGACAGTGGGTAATACACTGGCCACAGAAGGCACAGTCAGCCTGATTCATCTTGCGGTGACCGGAGACATTTACGGTGGTATGTCCGCCGGTGCCTACCATATCCCAGATGTTCAGAGACTGGATCTTCTCACATACGGATACACAGCGATAGCATTTAATACATTTGCTCTCATCACGAATGACAGGCAGACTGGTATCCCAATTGTCCTCCGGATATTCGTGATTGTAATTCATGGTATCACCAATCGGAAGGGTAGCCGCAATCTTCTGCAGTTCACAGCTTCCGCTGCGTTCACAAGTCGGGCAGTTGATTCTGTGCTGGCTCAAAAGAAGCTCAATATTGGTGCGGCGTGCCTCACGAACGCGGGGCGTGTTTGTGTGTACTACCATGCCTTCTTCACAGACATTGTTGCAGGCGGTTACCAGGCGGGAAACACCTTCTACCTCAACCAGACAGACACGACAGGCACCGATTTCGTTGATTTCCTTCATAAAGCAAAGAGTAGGAACGGGCATACCGATGATACGGGTTGCGTCCAGAATGGAGGTTCCTTCCTCTACCTGAAGTGAAATGCCGTTGATTGTAAGCTTTACCATTCTGTTCTCCTCCCTCCTTTAAAGCTGCCGCAGCCGAAGTGGTCGCAGCGCATGCAGCGTCCGGCCTCCTGGCAGGATTCTTTTTCTGTCATGATAAGTTCCATCAGGTTGAAATCCTTGCGGCGCTCGGCTGGCTCGCGTTCGGACATGTTGATTCGACCGCAGTATTCCTTGTCGTCAAGGGATGGATTCGGAATCTCTACATCGGAGGTGATCACATGATTATATCCAAGGTAGTAGTCAATATTGGCAGCGGCTACCTTTCCGGCTGCAATTGCACGAATGGCAGTCTTCGGTCCGGTTACGCAGTCACCGCCGGCAAATACACCGGGTGCATTTTCTACAGCGGTCCAGTTTTCGGCCTTGATGACACCGCGGACAACAGGAATGCCGGAGGCTTCCAGTGTGTTATATTCGATACCCTGGCCGACAGCAACGATGACATAATCGCATTCGATGCGCTTGTCTTCCAGACCGGAGTCGGCGGGATTCATACGGCCGCCCTTGATTCGTCCGGGCATCTTGGGAGTTGCCCAAAGAGCGCTTACCTTGTCTTCTTCGTCAGTTTCGATGCGCTGCGGGGCATGGAGATCCAGCATAACAGCACCTTCGGCAATGGCACCCTCTACCTCTTCGGTAAGAGCGGTCATGTCTTCCTGACGACGGCGGTATACGATAGAAACACGCTCTGCTCCGCAGCGGATCGCGGAACGGGTACAGTCCATAGCAACGTTTCCACCGCCGATGATACAGACTTTTTTGCCGGAAAGATCCGGAATGATATTGTCACCGATATTGCCAAGGAATTCTACGGCAGAGAGGACATTCTTGGCATCTTCGCCTTCGATGCCTACCTTCTTATCGGTGTGTGCGCCGATAGCAATATAAACAGCATCATAGTCAGCGCGCAGCTTTTCCATGGTATAGTCGCCTTCGCCTACCTTCGTGTTGAGCTTTACTTCTACGCCGGTAGAGAGAATGCAATCGATATCCTGCTGCAGGCGCTCACGCGGAAGCCGGTAGGAGGGAATGCCGTAAACCAGCATGCCGCCCAGTCTCTTGTGCTTTTCGAAAACGGTACACTGGTGGCCCATAAGCTGCAGATAGTAAGCTGCAGAAAGTCCGGAAGGTCCGCCTCCGATAATGGCGATCTTTTTGCCGGTTGATTCGGAACAGGCCGGAGCCGGTACAATGCCTGCACGGTCTACAGCGGTACGCTTGAGACCACGAATATTGACCGGTGCATCTAAAAGAGTACGACGGCAGCGGGTCTCGCAGGGATGCTCACAAACGAGGGCACAGGCCATGGTAAAGGGATTGTCCTTGCGGATCAGTCTTACGGCATCGGCATAGCGTTTTTCGCCGACAAGAGCAACGTAGCCCGGAATGTCAACGCCTGCAGGACAGTTTGCTACACAGGGGATGCTCTGCTCGATGCTTGAGGAACAATGATGGTCTACGATGTGGGAAATGTAATCCTCACGGAAGCCATCCAGTCCTTTTAAGATCATGCCGGCAGCCTCGATGCCGATCGCACAGTCGGCAGATTCGAAAATAGATTTTGCCAGATTTTCGATTTTGTCCAGTGTTTCCATTGTGGCACGATGCTTCATGACATCCTCCAGAAGATTGCCGAGCTGGTATAAGCCGACACGGCAGGGAACACATTTGCCGCATGTCTGGGCATGGCACATTTTCAAAAATGCACATGAAAGATCAACAGGGCAAATTCCGGGAGGAGACGCAACGATACGGCGCTCCATATCCTTGTAGATACTTTCGACCACGGTTTCGGCGCGGCTTTCAGTGATAAGGGATAGTCTGCTCAAAAGTAATACCTTCCTTTCTGGTTTTCTATGTCTACTTAAAAACTAGAGCTTGAAATAAAAACTCAAGTTGAATCATTGTACCATTAGAAAGAGGAAAAACAAAGCAAAAAGCACAAAAAAGTGCGTTAATATATTGACGATTCTTGGTAGTTATGACGAACTGGCCGATTTTGCATGCGAAAGAGAGAAAAAGAAAGAGGATGGCATGCCTACTAGAAGGAAAAAGAAATAAAATGTGGTTATAACCACACATCAGATGCGGAAATTATAGTATAGTAGCATCAGAAAACGAGAGAAACAAATCGTAAAGCAGGAAGGAGAAAGAAATGCTGCGTAAAATCATTCATATAGATGAAGAAAAGTGTAACGGCTGCGGACTTTGTGCAGAGGCCTGTCATGAGGGCGCGATCGGTATGGTAGATGGAAAAGCCCGTCTGCTTCGGGATGACTACTGTGACGGAATGGGGGACTGCCTTCCGGCCTGTCCGGCAGATGCAATTTCCTTTACGGAAAGAGAAGCAGCAGCCTATGATGCTGAGGCAGTAGCGAAAAATATGGCAGAAAAGAAAAAACAGCAGATGACAGCTGCAGAAGCAAAAAAAGAAGGAGAGCAGAAGATGGAAGGAAAGATGCCGCTATTTCAGGGATGTCCCGGACAGCAAATGAGAAGCTTGAAGAGAGAGGAGGCAGAAGAGAAGGAAGTGCTTGTTTCTGCAGAAAGAGCAGAGCTGTCTAAGGCAGTTTCCGAGCTTCAGCAGTGGCCGGTACAGATTAAGTTGGTTCCGGTAAATGCGCCTTATTTTAATGGAGCAAAGCTTTTAATTGCTGCAGACTGCACGGCTTATGCTTATGCAGGATTTCATCAGGAAATCATGAAGGGAAAGATCACTCTGATCGGATGTCCCAAGCTGGATGAGGGAGATTACAGTGAAAAGCTGACAGAAATCATAAAAAATAATAATATTAAGAGTGTTACCATTGTTCGAATGGAAGTTCCCTGCTGCGGAGGCCTGGAAAGAGCGGCTATTACAGCAATGCAGGAGAGCGGAAAGTTCCTGCCCTGGCAGGTGATCACGATTTCAATCGATGGAAAGATTCTCGACTAAGGACTAAGGCGACAGCAGTCGTAGATGAGACTAAGGAAAGGCGGAGAAGAGCAAGTTTCCTTAGTAGAAAAGAGGTGAGAAAATGAGGGAAGAAGCAGGAAGAATTTTTTCTGTGACAGAAGAAAATCAGCCGGGGAGAGGCTGCACAATATCGAAGGTAGTCAGCGATGCCGGCGGCTTCTATATCTCACATTTTTCAATGGCCAAGGGAACGAATATCAGTGCGGAGCTTTACCGCTATCCCAAGCTTTGGCTTGTTCTGTCAGGCAAAATCAGAATGAGCGGAGAGGGCGGAAATAATAAGCTGCTTTGTGCCGGAGATTTGGGAATTACGCCGGTCCAAAAGGCAATTGGAACAATTGCAGAGGAGGACTCTGTTTACACAGAAATCAGTCTAAAGGAGGATACAAGGATGAATGAACTATTAAAATCAAAAGAGGTATTTGCATTAAAGGATTTGCTGCCCTGCCAGGAGGGGAAGATCGTCAATATGGATCTGATCGACGAAGAGGAGCTGAAGCTGGTTCTGATGAGCTTCGGAACAGGAACCGGTCTTCCGGAACATGCAGCCCCCGGAGAAGCTTTGATCTTTGCTTTAGAGGGAGAAGGCGTGATCGGTTATGAAGGTAAGGAATATGTAATTCATGCTGGAGAAAATTTTAAATTTGACAAGGGCGGCGCTCACTACGTAAAGGCAGAAAAGGAATTTAAGATGGTTCTGCTCTTAACCTTAGCATAGGTCTTTGGGAAAGAAGGAAAGAAAAACTTTTCCTTCTATAAATAAAATAATCCACAAGGATAAGTTTGAAAAAAAGACTTGCATTTGAAAGAGCGGCTGAGTAGAATGTACTTTAAAGAAAAAGCAAGGAAGCTTCCATGAAGGAACTTACCTTGCTTTTTTTATGTAATAGGAAATTCCGTCAGAATTTCCTATTACATAAAAAAGCTCCGAAAGGATGCGCACTCGCGCGAAAAGGAAATATGTCGCAAGCGACCGCGCTCGGCGC
>CAVEOK010000051.1:0-13274 GCA_963617415.1 Oscillospiraceae bacterium | reverse complement strand
AAGCTCAAGCCCAAACGAATATTGGCGATTGACACCAGCTGTGTTATAATTCAAGTTGATATTTTGGGTTTATATGCCCGAAAGGAGATTTGCGATGTCATATTTGGCTTTGTATCGTAAGTTCCGTCCCCAGACCTTTGAGGAGGTAAAGGGACAGGATGCGATCGTTGCAACAATGAAAAATCAAATTAAGGCAGACCGGATCGGACATGCTTATCTCTTCTGCGGAACAAGAGGAACCGGAAAAACTTCCGTTGCAAAGATTCTTGCGAAGGCGGTTAATTGTGAGCATCCCGTGGACGGAAGTCCCTGCGGCGAATGCCCCACCTGCAAGGCGATTGCAAAAGGATCGATCTTGAATGTCGTGGAGATTGATGCAGCGTCCAATAACGGCGTTGACAATATCCGCGATCTGAGAGAACAGGTTGAATATGCACCGACAGAGGGCCGCTATAAGGTCTTCATCATCGATGAGGTGCATATGCTGTCAACAGGAGCCTTTAATGCCTTGCTGAAGACCCTTGAGGAACCGCCGGCTTATGTTATTTTTATTCTGGCCACGACAGAGGCACAGAAGATTCCGATCACGATCCTGTCCAGATGTCAGAAATATGACTTCAAGAGGATCACCTCTGATGTTATACAGAAAAGGCTGAAGGAACTGACCGATAAGGAAGGAATCGAAAGCGAGGACCGGGCCCTGGCTTATATTGCCAAGGCGGCAGACGGTTCCATGCGAGATGCCCTGTCTCTTTTGGACCAGTGCATTGCTTTTTACCTGGGACAGCCCCTCAGCTATGAGAATGTCCTGAAGGTGCTGGGTGCTGTCGAGACAGAGGTCTTTCATGCACTTTTGAATGCGGTAGAGGCAAGGGATACGGCAGAAGCCTTGAAGATCCTTGGGGAAATTGTTCAAAACGGAAGGGATCTGAACCAGTTCGTTATCGAATTTACAGGTTATATGCGGAATCTGATGATCCTGCAGACGGGGGCGGACCTTTCGGAGATTCTGGATGTTTCCGAGGAAGGCTTGGAAAGGCTGAAAGAAGATGCCAAGCAGATCGAGACGGGAGAGCTGATCCGTCTGATCCGTATTTTTTCCGAGCTTGGTTCCCAGATCAAATATTCCTCTACAAAGAGGGTATTGGTTGAGGTTGCTTTGATCAAGCTTTGCCATCCGCAGATGGAGCAAAGCTATGATAGTCTGATCGCAAGGATTTCTCAGCTGGAAAAGGAAGTGGAGCAGCTGAAGAAAAATGGCCTTTCCCTTTCTGCAGAGGCAGTGGAAAAGCTGAGTGCCGGAAATGCGGCAGGAGCTGCAGAGAAGGGGCCGTCTCAGGAGATGGTAAGTCCGGCAAAGCCGATGCTTCCAAAGGCGATTCCGGAGGACATTAAGCAGGTAGTGGCAAATTGGAAGTCGATTGTCCGCAATATGAAGGAGCCGGCAAAGACCTATCTTTCGGGAGCAAGACTTTCCATTGGAGGAGATGATATTCTGCTGGTCGTATTTGAAGATGATATGGCCTATGGATATATAAAGAACAGACCGGCGCACTTAGAAGAGCTGGAGGGCTACATTGAAGATGCCATCGAGAAGAGAGTGGAGATCCGTCTGGAAGAAACAGAAGCACAGAAGTTTGATGACAGCTATGTGGATCTGAGTCAGATCATACATGCTGATATCATCGTAGAAGATGACGAAGAGGAGTAAAAACCATGGCAAAACGTGGCGGTGGATTCGGCAATATGCCGGGCAATATGAACAATCTGATGAAGCAGGCACAGAAGATGCAGCGACAGATGGAGGAGGCCTCCAAGGAGATGGAGGAGAAGACCTTTACTGCGGCAGCAGGCGGCGGAGCCGTTGAGGTTACAGTAAGCGGCAAGAAGGAGATCAAGGGCATCAAACTTGCTGAGGAGGTTGTAGATCCGGACGATATCGAAATGCTGCAGGATCTTGTGATGGCAGCAGCCAATGAGGCACTGCGCAAGGTGGATGAGGCAAATGAGCAGACCATGTCCAAGTTTACAGGAGGATTTCCATTCTAAATGGAGTATTACAGCAGACAGATCGGGGATCTGATCGGAGCCCTTTCCCATCTTCCCGGTATCGGCACAAAGACGGCACAAAGGCTGACTTTTCATATTCTTTCCATGCCGGAGGATCAGGTGAAGCACCTCTCTGAGAGTATTTTAAAGGCCAGACAAAATGTGCATTACTGCAAGGTTTGCATGAATCTGACCGATGAGGAAGTATGCCCGATCTGCAAAAACGAAAAAAGAAATCACAAGCAGATCATGGTAGTGGAGAACTCCAGGGATCTGGCGGCCTATGAGAAGACCGGCAAATACGAGGGCCTTTATCATGTTCTGCATGGAGCAATTTCTCCGATGAACGGGATCGGCCCGGGAGACATCAAGCTGAAAGAACTGATGGCAAGACTGGCTTCGGAGGATGTGGAAGAGGTTATCGTAGCAACCAATTCTTCTCTGGAGGGAGAGACAACTGCTATGTATATCAGCAAGCTGGTCAAGCCCTCCGGTATAAAGGTAACCAGAATTGCCAGCGGTGTACCGGTGGGCGGCGATATTGAATATATTGATGAGGTGACTCTGCTTCGTGCACTGGATGGGCGTACGGAGCTTTAGGAGTTTGAAAAAGATGATAAGAATCAGGCAAAGCAGAAAATGCTCTGGCTTAAAAAGGACAGCGGCTCTGACACTTTCTATACTTTGTGTTATCTGCATGCTTTTTCAGCCGGTTCAGGCAGCAGAATGGAATACGGAACTGACCCTTCCTTCGGATACAGTGGCAACAAAGGAGGGAGGAACCCAGGGAGATGATATTTCCGCAGTGGTAATGGATCTGGAGAGCGGAACCATTCTCTACGAGAGAAATATGGATATCGCCCATTATCCGGCAAGTATTACCAAGATCATGACGGCTCTTGTTACCCTGGAAAACTGCAGCGATCTGCAGGCAACGATTACCTTTTCCAGTGAGGCAGTTTATAATACAGCCGGCGGATCCAGTATTGCCCGTGATGTGGGAGAAGAAATGACGGTTGAGCAGACCCTTTACGGTATGATGTTAGAGTCGGCCAATGAATGTGCCTATGCTCTGGCAGAGTATATCGGAGGGAATGTCGACAATTTTGTTGCCATGATGAATGCGAAGGCGCAGGAGCTTGGCTGTACAAATACAAACTTTACGAACACGAACGGTCTTCCGGATGAAAATCATGTGACAACCGCGCATGATATGGCCTTAATTGCAAAGGCGGCTTATCAGAATGAAGCCTTCCGGACCATCGTGGGAACTTCCACCTACCAGATTCCGCCGACCAATAAGCATGAGGAAATCACCTATCTGAACAACCATCATGCCATTCTGCATCCCTATAAATACGGGGACTATATCAGAGACTGGTGCCGGGGCGGAAAAACCGGCTATACCCAGGTGGCCAACAACACATTGGTTACCTACGGTGAAGAGAATGGTATGAAGCTGGTTGCCGTTGTGATGAATGAGCAGGGAGTGAATTGCTACAAGGATACCATTGCTCTTATGGAGCATTTCTTCAATAATTACACGGCCTGGAATATCTATTCCAACGAGGAATCTTCGGATGCGAGTGTCTTTGCAGCTTCTTCCGGCTACTTTAATGAGAACCAGATCGTAACAACGAATGATACGGATGCCTATCTTCTTCTGCCAAACGGGGTGGACTTTTCACAAGTGCAAAAGTCTGTGGAAGGAAATGAGATCATCTATAGCTATGATGGCCTGATCGTGGGAAGACTGGCAGTAGATATTCAGGAAAAGCCCACAGAAACAGAAAGTGAAAGTCAGCAGGGCGCAGGGATCAGCGGTGATGCAGCCGGAGGCGGAAGCAGCATAAAGGAGAATGTTCAGGGCTTCTTTGACCAGTTCCCGATCCTGCTGCAGCAGATCAAAAATGTGCCCTGGATCCGGAGCCTGATGAATCTGCCTTTGGTGAACCAGCTGGATTCCAATATGAGGCTTCTGGTTCTTCTGGCAGGCGCCGTAGTGCTTGTAGCAGTGATTATTTCCGTCGCAATTTATTCAGCAAAGAATGCGGCAAGGAAGAGAAGAAGAAGGAAACGAATCGAGAAATATAAGCGGGATATGAATGAATGGCATCGTTAGATCAAGAGCTTGAGGCATATGCGCAAAGTGATTATTACCCCTTTCATATGCCGGGACACAAGAGAAGCAGTGAGGTTCTGCATGGCAGGGCAAGGGCGGATATTACGGAGATCGAAGGTTTTGATGATCTCCATCATGCGAAAGGAATCCTGAAGGAAGCCCAGGAAAGAGCGGCAGAGCTCTATGGAGCAAAGCGGAGCTTTTACCTGCTGAACGGGTCAACCGTCGGAATCCTGACAGCGATTTTTGCGGCAGTAGGGCAGAGAGAAAGCCTTATCCTGGCGAGAAACTGTCACCGGAGTGCCTATCATGCGGCAATCTTAAGGGAGCTGCAGACAGAATATATTTTTCCGAAGACAGATCAAAGCGGTATTAACGGCCCGATCACAAGGCAGATGGCAGAGGAGGCCTTTGAAAGGCAGCCTCAGGCAAAGGCGCTGATCCTGACCTCACCAAGCTATGATGGAGTCGTATCGGATATTGAGGCTCTTGCAGAGGTTGCGCATCGCCATGGCGCTTGTCTGATCGTGGATGAGGCTCATGGAAGCCATTTTGGCATGCATCCGGATTTTCCGGAGACCAGTGTCAGAAGGGGCGCGGATCTGGTGATCCAGAGTCTCCACAAGACCCTTCCTTCCTATACCCAGACGGCTCTTTTGCACTGCAACCGGCCGGAGCTGGAGAAGGAGATTGAAAGGCACCTTCGGATCTTTATGACCAGTTCTCCCTCCTATCTTTTTATGGCGGGAATGGATGAATGCATCCTGCGGATGAAAAGCGAGGGGAAGGAGCTTCTGGAGCAGCTCAGCAGAAAGCTGGATATCTTCTATCGGCAGACGGCAGATCTGAAGCATCTGCATGTCATGAGGCCGGAGGAAATGCGGGAGAAGGGAGCCTATGACTTCGATAAAAGCAGGCTGATCCTTCATGCCGGACCCTGTATGAACGGGAACCGCCTGCAGCAGATCCTGCATGATGACGATCATCTGGAAATGGAGATGGCAGCAGGCTCCTATGTAATCGCAATTACAAGCATCATGGACAGGAAGGAAGGCTTTTCCCGTCTGGCAGAGGCTCTGCAGAGAATCGATGCGGCCTATCCGGCATCGTCAGAAGAGGAAAAAAAGGCGGATTTTTCACAAAGCGAGCGAAATCCGGAAGAAGGACGCATGCTGCTGGCAAAGGCCTTTTATGCAGACAGTGAAAGCATCCGGCTGGAGGAAGCTGTGGGCAGAACCCTGGCAGAATTTATCTATATTTATCCGCCCGGGATTCCCGAGGTAGTGCCGGGAGAGAGACTGAGCCGGGAAAGCCTGGAAAGGATTCTCTACTGGAAAAGCATCGGACTGGATCTGCAGGGGATGGAGGATCCGGAAGCGGATCATATCAGGATCGTAAAGGAGTAAGAGATCGAGAGGACCGGAAAATATGGGACATATCATTTGTATTATGGGTAGAAGCGCATCCGGCAAGGATACGGTCTACCGGCATTTGCTGGAGGAAAATCCCTTCGGCCTTCGAAGGATCATTCCTTATACGACGAGGCCGATCCGGTCGGGAGAAGAAAACGGAAGGGAATACTTTTTCTGTAATGAGGAGGAGGTAAAGCGTTTTCAGAAAGAAGGAAAGATCATCGAACTTCGGACCTATCAGACAGTTGCCGGACCATGGAGCTATTTTACGGCAGATGACGGGCAGTTTGAGGAAAAGGGCGATTTTTTGATGATCGGAACGCTGGAATCTTTTTGCAAAATGAAAGACTATTTTGGAGAAGAAAAGCTGATTCCCATCTATATTACGGCAGATAAGGGTCTGCTTTTATCAAGAGCCCTGTCTCGGGAGATGCAGCAGAAGGAACCGAATTATGCGGAACTCTGCCGCAGATTTCTTGCAGATGAAAAGGATTTTTCAAAGGAAAAGCTGCAGGAAGCAGGGATTGAGAAGGAATTTGTGAACGATGCTCTGCAGGAGACTCTTGCAGAGATTAAGGAATATCTGGGGGATATTCTTAGAAAAGAGAGGTGAAGCTTTATGGAAAACAAGGGCTATGGATTTTCAGGTATTATCGGTCATCAGCAGCTGATCGAGCATTTGAAAAAGTCGGTTGAGGCAAAGAGAATATCACATGCATACATTCTGGAAGGACCAAAGGGTTCCGGAAAGAATCTTCT
Organism: Oscillospiraceae bacterium; assembly: GCA_963617415.1. Taxonomy (GTDB): domain Bacteria; phylum Bacillota; class Clostridia; order Lachnospirales; family Lachnospiraceae; genus RUG14243. Next base: position 6,932 of record CAVEOK010000051.1, on the reverse strand, counting down.
GGCAAAGGCATTTGCCATGACGCTTCTCTGTGAACAGAAAGGAAGTGAGCCCTGCATGAGCTGCCACTCCTGTAAGCAGGTCATGCATGATGCGCAGCCGGATCTGGTCTATGTAACCCATGAAAAGCCGCGTACGATCACGGTGGATGATATCCGGAGCCAGCTGGTTGCCGATATTGCGATCCGACCGGAGGAAAGCGCTTACAAAATATATATTGTGGATGAAGCGGAAAAGATGAATGAAGCAGCGCAGAATGCTCTGCTGAAAACCATCGAAGAGCCGCCTGAATATGCAGTGATCCTGCTGCTGACGACAAGTGCATCTTCCTTCCTTCCGACGATCAGCTCCAGATGTGTCACTCTGACCCTGCATCCGGTGGCTGATAAGGAAATCGTGGATTTCCTCAAGGAAAACGGAATTGAAGAAGAGAAGGCAAAAATTTGTGCAGCTTTTGCCCAGGGTGTTCCGGGCAAGGCGATCATGCTGGCTCAGTCAGAGGATTTTTCCGGTATCAAGGAAGCGGCAATCCGTCTTCTGAAGAGGATCGCCGAGATCGATACGGCAGAGATGGGACAGCAGATTCGCCGGATCAATGAGTACCATATGGATCTTACGGATTATCTGGATATTCTGGTGGTATGGTATCGGGATGTGCTGCAGTTTAAGGCAACCCAGGATGCGAACGGACTGATCTTCAAGGATGAGGTCTTAGAGATCCGGAGACAGTCAAATCTGATTTCCTATGCGGGAATCAAGGATATTATTGAAGCTTTGCAAAAGGCAAAGGAACGTTTGAGAGCAAATGTAAATTATGATCTGACCATGGAACTTCTGCTCTCAACGATAAAGGAGAACCAGAAATGATAAATGTAGTCGGAGTCCGCTTTCGAACAGAGGGCAAGGTCTATTATTTTGACCCGGGCGAGCTGGAGATCAGAAGGGGGGACCATATCATTGTAGAAACGGCAAGGGGATTGGAATATGCAACCGTATCCTTCCCTAAGCACGGCGTAACCGATGATAAGGTGGTCCTGCCCTTAAAGCCGGTTATCCGGGTAGCAAGCCCTGAAGATGACGAAAGAGAAGCGGAAAATCGAATCAAAGAAAAGCAGGCCATTGAAATCTGCCGGGAGAAGATCGAAAAATACGGTCTGGAGATGAAGCTGGTGGCAACGGAATATACTTTTGACCGCAATAAGCTGCTCTTTTATTTTACAGCAGACGGCAGAGTGGATTTTAGGGAGCTGGTAAAGGATCTGGCTTCTGTTTTCCGTACCAGGATCGAGCTGAGACAGATCGGTGTCAGAGATGAGACCAAGATGAAGGGCGGTATCGGCATCTGCGGCAGATGCCTTTGCTGCAGCACCTATCTGTCGGATTTTGCGCCGGTATCCATTCGAATGGCAAAGGATCAGAATCTGTCCCTGAACCCGACCAAGATCTCAGGAGCCTGCGGCAGACTCATGTGCTGCCTGAAGAATGAGCAGGAAACCTATGAGTATCTGAACAAGCAGCTGCCCAAGCATGGGGAGCAGGTAACAACCATTGAGGGCCTGCCCGGCGTCGTACAGACCGTAAGTGTTCTGCGACAGAGAGTAAAGGTCATGGTTGAACTGGACGGAGATGAAAAGGAACTGAGAGAGTATCCGGTTGAGGAGCTGAGCTTCCGCGGCAGGAAGGCGGTAAAGGCCTGCCCCAACAGCGAAGGCTGTGCGAGAAAGGCAGAGCACCATCCGGATCATACAGCAAAGCTGGGAATGGAACTGTCTTCTATGGATTCTGAAGAGGCGGCTTTGGCAGCTGCAATGGACAGCAGCGATGCAAAGCGCTTCGAGGAAAAGAAAAAGAAAGACAAAAGAGACAGAAGAGATTCTGAGCAAAGATCCGAAGAGCAGCAGTCTGCAAACAGCCGTAACCATAAGAACCGAAATCGCAATAACAGACCAAAGGCGAACGGCGAGAAGAACAGAGAACAGAAATTCGATAAGGCAGAGCGGAAAAAGGGAAGAGACTTTTCTCAGCAGAATTCCGAAAAAAATGAGCGGAATGACAAGCAGGAAAGAAATGAGAGAAGCGAAAGAAGAAACAATAACCGCAGCCGCAATAACAATCGTTACAATAACGATAGGAAGTCTTCTAATGAGCAGAAGAGTGCAGGAGAAAGACCGGCATCCCGCCGCAGAGAAGGATGGGACAATCAGCTGGGCAATATGAGTGCAGCTTCGACAGGGGATAATGCAGGTCAGAGCACAGAGCGCAGGGAAAGACACCACAATAACCGAAACAGAAATCGCAGCAGACGGCCGTCTGGAAACGGTCAGAATGCACAGGGCACGCAGCAGAAGCAGAAAGCGGAAGAGTAAATGAAAGAAGTACTGCATGAGGGAGAGCGTCTGGATGATCTTCAGATCAAGGGATATCGGATCATCCAGAATCCCAAAGCCTTCTGCTTTGGTATGGACGCGGTTCTTTTAAGCGAATTCGCCAAAATCAAAGCGGGAAATGTCATTGATCTGGGAACGGGCAATGGGATCATCCCGCTTCTTCTGGCTGCAAAGACAAAGGCCTCCCATATCGAGGGGCTTGAAATTCAGCCGGCCAATGTGGAGATGGCGACAAGATCTGTTGCTTTAAACGGTCTGGAAGAGAGAGTTCATATTACAGAGGGGGATATCAAAGAGGCGTCGGCCATCTTCGGCTCAGCCAGCTTTGATGCGGTTACGACCAATCCGCCCTATATGATCCATCAGCATGGTCTGGTCAATCCGGATCAGGCAAAGGCGATTGCCAGGCATGAGATCTGCTGCAGACTGGAGGATGTGATTCGGGAGGGAGCCAGACTTTTAAAGCCGGCCGGTCATTTTTACATGGTGCACCGTCCCTTCCGTCTGACAGAAATTCTCTGCCTCATGAGGCAGTACCGGATTGAACCCAAGAATATGCGTCTGGTGCATTCCTTTGTCGATAAGGAGCCTTCCATGGTTTTGATTGAAGGAATCCGGGGAGCGAAGGATGGAGGACTTGTCATGGGACCGCCTCTTTTGATCTATAAGGAACCGGGGCTTTACAGCGATGAGGTTCTTGCGATTTACCGGACGGAGGAAGAAGGAAAGAAAGCATGAGCGGAACATTATATTTATGTGCAACACCAATCGGCAATCTGGAGGATATGACCTTAAGAGTTCTTCGCACCTTAAAGGAAGTGGATCTCATTGCGGCAGAGGATACCAGAAATTCCATTAAGCTTCTGAACCATTTTGATATTCACACCCCTATGACCAGCTATCATGAATTCAATAAGATCGAGAAGGCACATCAGCTGGTAGAGCAGCTTCTGGAAGGGAAAAATATTGCATTGATCACAGATGCCGGAACGCCGGGTATTTCTGATCCGGGAGAGGAGCTTGTGAAAATCGCCTATGAGGCGGGGGTAAAGGTGACTTCCCTGCCGGGAGCAAGTGCGGTTGTTACGGCATTGACCCTTTCCGGGCTTTCTACCAGAAGATTTGCATTTGAGGCTTTTTTGCCCAAGGACAAGAAACTGCGCAAGGCTGTGCTGGAGGAAATGAATCGGGAAACAAGAACCCTTGTAATGTATGAAGCTCCGCATCATTTAAAGGCAACCTTAAAGGAGCTTTTGTCTGCCTTGGGAGACCGAAAGATCACCCTCTGCCGGGAGCTTACGAAAAAGTTCGAAGAGGCCGACAGAACCAGTATTTCAGAGGCTATTGCTTATTATGAAGAGCATGATCCGAGAGGGGAGTATGTTCTGGTCATTGAAGGCAGAGATCGGAAGGAGCTGGAGCAGGAAGAGCAGCAGGCCTGGGAGAAAATGAGTCTGCAGGAGCATATGGAACTCTATGAGAGTCAGGGAATCCCCCATAAGGAAGCGATGAAGCTTGTGGCGAAGGATAGGGGGATTTCGAAGAGGGATGTTTATAAGCAACTATTGGAGGAGTGAGGCTGGGAAGCCTTATAGAGTATACTGTATGAAGTAAAAAAATAAACCGTCTTTGGTTCTATGTTATTGAGAACTGAAGACGGTTTTATCTATGCGTTTATTAATATGTTTTGTTTCAGAATTCAAAAATAAGGAAGCATCTTCCTTCAGGGACCGCTCTCGCTTAGTTCTCGCTGCAGCGGTTCTAAGCTCGCATTGCGCACATGTGCTTGTGGAGTGGATCGCTCGCCATGAGAATGTGCCTATCGGCACGGGCTCGCGGAATCGCCCCGCCACAAGGCCGGGGCATATTTTGCTAAGTACCAGCGCTTTGTAATGTCCCTTTCGGAAGATTTCTTCCTTATTTTTTTACTCTTTGTCTAGCAATATAGTGAGAGTTTCTTTACGGGCCTGCCGCACTAACGTAATTCATACAAAATGTGGTTATTTATAAGCTATCTTATATCTCTACATTTGGTATGAAAAATGCTTAGTGCGACTGCCCTGCTTTAGCTAATTTATATCTCAATCTCAAATCTTCGCTGCAGTAACATAGGCACTGCGGTTTGTTGTCTGAATGGTACCCGGCTTGTAGCAGTCACCAACCATATAGAAGTGAGCGCCGTGACCGTAGAAGGAGAGAGCCTCGTCCTTCTTGGATCTCATACCAACTGACATGATGACAGACTCTGCAGGAATGTCATGATCCTTGCCTTCTGCATCGGTATAGGTAACCTTATCGGAAGAAATGGATTTCGCAGTTGCATTCAGTACATAATGGAAGTTGGGAAGCGCCTCCCATGCTGCCTGGAACATGCTTCTGTAATGCATGAAGGTTGTATCTGCTGCAAGCTCATCTCTCATCTCTACAACGGTAACCTCTTTGCCCTGCTGCGCGAGGAACATGCCGGTTTCAACACCAACCTCACCGCCGCCGATTACAACAACGGTATCTTTGATCTTTTCGCTGTTGCAAAGTGCATCTGTTGCAATGGTTACATTGTCGCCGTCTGCACCCGGAATCGGAATGATGACCGGTTCTGCACCGATTGCTGCAATGACAGCGTCATATCTGTCATCGATCATAGCCGGTGTAGCACAGGTGTTGGTCTTGATGGTGATCTTGTCATTCTTATAAACCTGACGGATCAGGTAATCCTTATAATCCTTTAAGGTCCACTTGAAGGGAACGTAGTCTGCATGCTTAATGGCACCGCCCAGCTGGCTTTCCTTCTCGTAGATGGTGATCTCATGTCCGCGCTCTGCCAGATAAAGGGCTGTTCTCATACCGCCCGGGCCGCCTCCGATGACTGCGATCTTCTTGGTCTTTCCATCGGAATAATCCAGATAAGGAAGAACCTTTTCGAAGCCGAAGAGAGGATTTACAGAGCAGGTGGTGGTCATGATATCATGCTTGCCGCGGCCGTGACATTTATTACATCTCAGGCAGGGGACAACATCCTCAAACTTGTCTTCATAGAGCTTCTGACCGTAATCCGGATTGGAGATCCATGCACGAGCCATGGCAACCAGATCCACCTTGCCGTCAGCGATTGCTTTGTCAGCAATGGCTGGATCAAAATATCCGCCGACATTGCTTACCAGGAAGTCATAGCCTTTGGCCTTGATGGCAGCTGCCAGCTCCAGGAAAGGTGTCTGACGAAGCTCGAAAGGAATCGGATGGTTGGGGTCTGCCTCATCGCTTCTGACCTGAACGATATCAACATAGGGCTCAAGGAGCTTGAGAATAGCGAAGCCTTCTTCCTGATCATAGCCGCCTTCCGGTTCCTCTGCTGAGAACTGAATCTCGATCAGCATATCGTTTCCGACTGCTTTTCTGATCTCGGAAAGCATCTCGATGGCAAATTTTGCACGGCTTTCAATGGTCTGCGGACCGTATTCATCTGTTCTGGTGTTGGTCAGCGGGCTCAGAAGCTGAGAGGGAAGCTGGGCACGGTAGCTCATATGAATGGTTACGGCGTCAAAGCCAAGCCATTTATAACGGGCTGCTCTCTGGGCATAGGATTTGGCAATCTTGTGCAGATCCTCGGCCGGAACTTCATCTCCGACACCCGGATTCATCATTGCGGTTGCACCCATGCCTGCCTCTGCCGGAGCCAGATTGACGATTTCGACACTTCCATCCTCATGTTCATAGCGGTATTTCTTGTTTGCGGAGAAAAGAGAACCGCTGACAAGAGAGCCTTCATAATGAAGGGCTTCGACCAGCTCAACCAGATAGTTCTGACAGAGAGGATCGTGAATATCAAAGTTCGGGAAATGGGAAACATCGATAAACTCCGGGAAGGGCGGATTTTCAATGTTGTCATCCATGCCGGCCAGGGTAATAAAAGCTGCACCGGATCTTGCACGTGTTACGAAATGTGCAATGGTGGGGTCAGCAGGATAATTCTCCGGTCCCTGTGAAAAATGAGGCAGAGAATTGGATGACTGCATACGGTTTTTCAGAATGAATTTACCCACCTTGAGAGGTGAGAGTAAATGTTTATATGGGTTGCTCATAAGTAGTTCCTCCTTTTATAATACATAATACGCTTATCTTAATTTTATTATATGAAGTTAGAGTAAACTGCCGCAAATAATTTATCTGCATCAGGAGAGTCAAATATTGTATTGTATGCCCTTTTGGCTTTGCTCTTGTGAAGGGCGTGAAGGGGAGCACAGAGGGCAGAGAGAAGCAGAATTGACAGGAATACAGCTTGACAAAAAGCCGGCAGAAGTCCTATAATTTCAGGGCAAAGGCGATGACGAAGACAGTAGGATGCGTATGAAATTCCCAGAGAGCCGGGGCAGGTGGAAGCCGGCAAGAGTAGACGTATTTCGAAGATCCCTTCCAAGCTGCAGCCCGAACGAAAGATTCCAGTAGACGCTGACGGTCTTCTCCCGTTACAGAGAACAGCTTTTCCGGAGAAATCGCGGAGAGCTTCGTATGAGGTGGTATAACGAATGCAATGCACTCGTCCTTTTACG
>CAVEOK010000050.1:5086-13446 GCA_963617415.1 Oscillospiraceae bacterium | reverse complement strand
TTAATGAGGAGGCTGCAGCGAGAGAAAAGCATGCTTTGATTTCATTAAACTGGCCTCAGGCTGTGCTTCAGGTACGTTTTGCTGAAGGCACAGGAAAGGAAAATGTGGAGATGGAAGAGGCGAATGAAGGTGAGATTTAGAGTCTTATAAAATACAGTTAAAGGAAGTGAAAAAGATGGCCTTTTTATTTGTAGCACTTGGCGGTGCAATCGGGGCAATGGCAAGATATGCCGTAAGCCTTATTCCGGTAAAAACAGGTTTTCCGGTGCTGACCCTAATAACCAATATCCTGGGAGCAATCCTGATCGGATTCATTGTGGGTATTGCAAGCAGTCATGAGAATATTCCTGAAAATACAATCCTATTTTTAAAGACAGGCGTGTGCGGAGGATTCACCACATTTTCCACCTTTTCCCTGGAAGCATACAATCTTTTTGAGGGAAAACAGTATGCAATGGGCGGCGTGTATGTAGCATTAAGCTGTCTGGGATGCATACTGGGCGTACTGTGCGGGAAAAAGCTGGCAGGGCTTACGAAGATATAATTCTTGAAATCAACATAAATCATACTCTGTGTTGTTCAGTTCCATTTTCTTACTTGGTAATATAAAGCCATAAAAAGAAGGAGGAAACAAGAAATGAACACAGATAAAATTTATGCAGAGCAACTCGCCAATGAATATGCACCAAAGGATACATCCAAGGTTATAGCGCTTCGCAAGCTGGACAAGAAAGCAAAACTTCCAGCCGCTATTTTTACCTATACTTTTGGCATTATCGCCGCATTGGTAACAGGTGTGGGTATGTGTTTGTCTATGAAGGTTATTGGCAATGGAACTACAGCAATGTTTGTTCTTGGTGTAATTATTGGAATCGTTGGTCTGATTGGCATGGGTGCCAATTATCCCATTTATAAAAGGTTACTTGAGCAGGGTAAGCAGAAGTATGCATTTGAGATTATGGAGCTGGCAAAAGAAATTACAGACAGGTAAGGAAATCTATAGAAAAATCGGGAAAGAAGGCAAAGTGTATTGAATAAATCAGAAAGTAAATATTTTTCCACAGCCGCCAGAATGGACAAAGCCTTTTTGGAACTTCTGGGGAAGAAGGACTTTGCCTATATCACGATCAAGGAAATATGTGAGACGGCAGGAGTGAACCGCTCTACATTTTATTTGCATTATGAAACAATGACTGATCTGCTATCAGAGAGTGTCAGCTACGTGAATAAGGAATTTCTTACGTATATAGAAAATCATTTGGAATGTTCTCCGGAAAGATTTGTTGAAGGGATTAAGGATTGCCCGGATGATGAATTGTACCTTATCACGCCAGAATATCTGATGCCTTACCTTGACTATATCAAAGAGCATAAACGCCTGTTTTGTGCTCTCGTAGAAAATGCAGCTGTGCTCAGACTGGATAAAAGCTATGAAAGAATGTTCTGTCATGTGTTTATGCCCATACTTGACCGCTATAATGTGCCGGAACATGACAGGCAGTACATTATGGCATTTCATATGCAGGGGCTGATGGCTATTATTGCAGAATGGTTGAAAAATGACTGTAATGAATCCACAGAATACATTAGTTATATTGTTCAGCGGTGTGTGAAACGTTGCAGGACAAAGCAGTAAAAGTGAATATTTATACTTAGTAAATCAATAGATCAGGCAGTTAGTCTTCGGATTAGCTGCCTTTTCTTTTACCTAGATTTGGAGGTGATGCCGTGGGCAGCATTTTATATCTGAGCAGTATTTTTCTGGCGAAAGTCATGGATAATGCTCTCAGCACAACAAAAACAATATTGATTCAGAGAAGTCGGTGGTTACTTGCAGGAATTGCAGTCGTGATCTCTGACTTTATTTATTTCTGGGTGACCAAGCGAGTCGTATCCGCAGACAGTTATGCGGCCATGCTGGTGGTGGCTTTGGCAGGAGGCGTGGGATGTGCACTGGCCTGTATCTTAAGTGACAAGCTGTCAAAAGACCGTACCTACGTCAATGTGATCATGTCCGATGACCTGAATGCCATGAAGCATTTCAGGGATTTTCTGGCAAAGCATCATATTACAAATGTGGCAGCTGACAGCTATACCAGAGAATGGAACCGGAAGACCATAACCATCACAGCCTATGCAGAGACAAAAGCAGAGAGCCGTCTGATCAACCAGTATATTTCGGAGAACCCGCTGAAATTTAAACGGGTGATCCAGAAAGCATAAGGAGGAGCAAATTTATGCAGTTAGTAATAAGTGAGAAACCTAGTGTGGCACAGGCTATTGCCAAAGTGATCGGTGCCTACAAGCGAGAGGAGGGCTATCTGGAAGGATCCGGATATATCGTTTCCTGGTGCGTGGGGCATCTGGTAGACCTGGCCCAGCCACATATGTATGATGAACGCCTGAAAAAATGGCGTATTGAGGATCTGCCCATTGTTCCGGATCATTGGAAATATCAGATTTCCGAAGGGACAAAGAAGCAGTTTTTTATTTTGAAGGAATTGATGGAGAGGACGGATGTGACAGAAATCATTTGTGCCACTGATGCAGGTCGTGAAGGAGAATTGATCTTCCGCCTGGTCTATCAGCAGGCTGGGTGTAAGAAGCCTTTTAAAAGATTATGGATCAGTTCCATGGAAGACTCTGCCATTCGTGATGGCTTTGCAAATCTAAGGGACGGTCATGATTATGATTCTCTTTATGCGGCAGCGCAGGCTAGATCATGGGCCGATTGGCTAGTGGGAATGAATGGCACAAGACTATTTACCAAGCTATATGACAGGAAGCTGACAGTTGGCCGTGTGCAGACACCAACCCTTGCCATGCTGGTAAATCGCCAGGAGCAGATCGCCGGATTTCAGAAGCAGAAATACTGGAATGTCCATCTGAATCTGGATGGTGTGGATCTGGTGAAAGAGAAGATTTTCGAAGAGGAGGGAGCAAGGAAGATCCTTGAAGAGTGCCAGAATCAGGAGGTAAAGATTACGTTTTGTGAAAGCAAAGAGAAAAGCCTTGCTCCGCCTCACCTCTATGATCTGACGACACTGCAGAGGGAAGCCAATCGCTATTTTGGTTATACCGCTCAGGAGACACTTAATTTCACCCAGAGCCTTTATGAGGATAAGCTGGTGACCTATCCAAGAACGGACAGCCAGTATCTGTCGGATGATATGGAAGAGACAGCTGAGGAAATGGTAGGGCTTGTGTCGAAAAATCTCGATTTAACTCGAAGTATCCCGAATTTGTCGGGAAATGTCGAACTTAGTCAAAATTCCTCGGGAAATCTCGAAGGTGACTCCGGAATTTTCCATGTGACAGGATCATCAGCAGTGAGACGAAGCGTCACATTTGAGAGGGGAAAACACGCAGAATGTGACAGAACATCACATTTTATAAAAGGCATTCTCAATAGCAGCAAGGTGACCGACCATCATGCCATCATCCCTACAGCAGAAATAGCAAATCTTGATAGGTCCCGTCTCAGTAAAGGAGAACGGGATATTTTATTGCTCATTTCCATGCGGCTTCTGGCTGCAACAGCCCCAAAACAGCGGCTTTTGGAGACAGAAATCAGGGCAGAATGTGCGGGATATGAGTTTACAGCCAAGACAAAGACCGTTGTGGCTCCGGGATGGAAGTTTTACGAGGATGCCTTGAAAGCTCGGATCAATTTGGAAAGGGGGACAGCAGGTCAAGCTAAGAATTCAGATCAGGGCAGCGAATCAAAGGCATCGAAGGATTCACGGAATGTGACAGAGAATCACATCGACAATATCAGACGATTTTCGAAAGGTGAGACATTTCCTAATCCTCAGCCATCCCTCTCGGAACATTTCACATCACCGCCAAAAGCCTATAGCGAGGACACATTACTTTCCGCTATGGAAACAGCCGGTAATGACAGTTTTGATGAAGATACGGAGAAGAAGGGTCTGGGTACTCCGGCCACCCGTGCAGACATGATCGAGAAGCTGGTGCGAAATGATTTTGTAAGGCGCAAGGGCAAGCAGCTCATTCCCACAGAGGATGGCATGGCCCTGGTGCAGATTCTCCCAGAGGAGGTGAAATCTCCCAAAATGACGGCAGATTGGGAGAATGCCCTGAAGCAGATTGAGAAAGGAGAGATATCAGCCGAAGAATTTATGGATGGGATCACGAAAATGGTCCGTGATCTGGTAAGCAAATATGGAAGTGGAAACCCTGTGGATAAAAATCCTTTTTCGGCTTCCGCAAGTGGAAAACCGCAGCGTGAGGAGCTTGGGAAATGCCCCCGTTGCGGTTCTCCTGTTTTTGAGGGGAATAAAAATTTCTATTGCAGCAATCGTGCCTGCAGCTTCTGCCTCTGGAAGGAGAACAAGTGGCTTGCTGGCATGAAGAAAAAGCTCAACAAGAAAATGGCTGTCGCCCTTTTAAAGGATGGCCGTGTGCATGTGACCGGACTCTATTCCCAGAAGAAAGGCCGCAACTTTGATGCGGATCTGGTGATGGAAGACACCGGAACATATGTGAATTACTCGTTGAATTTCGGAAATGTTCGGAGGAAAAAGAAGGCGGCAAAGTAAGGCTGCCTGGGAAGATAAAGAAGACTCCGAACGCATTTATGAAAGGTAAAGGTACAATTTTTATGATGGATTACAGAGAATTTGTTGATCAGGTAACTGAAGATTTAAACGCACATCTCCCGGAAGAACTGTCCGGTGCAAGGGTATTTGCCCGTGATGTGGAGAAACTCCAAGGCAATTCCTATTATGGGATCACCGTACAGCCGGAGAACTCATCCATTGGCGTAAGCCTGGATCTGAAGCCGGTCTACCAGATGATGGAGGAAGGCCTTGACTATGACGGTGCCCTGGACCGCATTGCAAATACTGTGGAAAACGGCATTTTGCATCGTCCGGAAATTACGGTGGATGAGATTTCGGATTATGAGCATATGAAGGACAGCCTTATGATCCAGCTGGTTCCCACAGCCGGAAATGAGGAAATGCTCTCTACCATACCCCATGTGGAAAAGGAAGATATGTCAATTGTGTACCGCATGGTTATTGACACAAATACCCAGGGTATGGCTTCCACTCTCGTCACGAATCAGATGTTAGACACCTACGGCATTACGGCAGACCAGCTCCATGCAGATGCACTGGCCAATGCTTCCGTAAATTTCCCAGCCCAAGTTCGCAGTATGAGGGAGATGATGGTGGAAATGACAGGCCTGGATCCTGACATGCTGCCGGATGATCCGGGTATGTATGTGGCCACCTGCAATCACGGTATGAACGGTGCGGGCTGCATTTTCTATCCAGAATTTATGGACCAGACCGCTGAGAAGGTGGGAGGCGATTTCTTCATTCTCCCTTCATCAATCCATGAAGTGATCCTTGTCCCGGACAATGGCACCATGACCGCCCGGGAGCTGGATGCCATGGTACAGGAGGTCAATGCAAATGAGGTGATTCCGGAGGAACGTCTTTCAGGAAATGCCTTCCATTACGATTCCAAGGATCAGGTCTTTGAGAAGGCAGCAACCTTCGAGAATCGTATGCAGGAGAAGGAGAAATCCCTTTCCAAGGGCAAGGATCGCTCCAAGGAAAAGACTTCTATTATGGACAAATTAGACGCAAAGAAGAAAGAAGTCAAAGCTTTGGATAGCGGCAAAAAGCCGGTGCATAAATCCAAAGAGGCTGAGATTTAAGGAGGAAATGACGATGGCAGTAAAGAGAATTGAAAGATACGTGGAATTGATGGAGAAGATGGTAGCAGAGAATGAGGGGCAGTCCGGAAGGGCTGCCTCTTCTGCATCCCGTAGCAGATCCGGAAGGAGGCACGCAAAGAAAGGACCTGGAGCTGGTGGCGGGTGTCTGCGATGAAACTAAGTAAGTGCGAACAGGAGTCGTAGCTCCTGAAATAGTATGTAACTCTATGTGGGGGATAAGTTCTTCGGGGCTTGTCCCCATATTTATTTACGCGAGCAATGAGCCAAGCGCCCATGCTTGCATGGGCATTTGGCGAATGCCGCGATAACGAGGAAAACTCGCAGAGCGTGTTTTCCGTAGTTTTAGGAGCTTTAGCTCCGGAAAGGATAGCAAAATATGGCTGAGAAAATGACACAGTATGACCGTGTGAAGGAAATTACCGATCAGCTGGAAGCAGGCGTAGCAGAATTATTTCAATCGGATCAGTACATGCAGTGGCTCACCACCATGAGCCGCTTTCATGATTACAGTCTGAATAATACGATTCTCATCGCCATGCAAAAGCCCGATGCCACACTGGTGGCAGGTTATACCGCTTGGCAAAAGCAGTTTGGCCGCCAGGTAAATAAGGGAGAAAAGGGAATACGTATCCTTGCTCCCACACCTTACAAGCAAAAGGTGGAAGTTGATAAAACAGATCCAAATACAGGTGAGATTTTGAAGAATCCTGATGGTACAAATCAGAAGGAAATCAAAGAAGTGCTGCATCCGGCCTTTAAGGTAGTAAGTGTTTTCGATGTAAGCCAGACCGATGGCCGTGAACTGCCATCGCTGGGAGTCAACGAATTAACCGGAGATGTGGCAGAGTTTGAACTATTCTTCGAGGCTCTGAAGCGCACCTGTCCGGTACCTATGGAATTTGAAGAAATAAATGGCAATGCCAAAGGCTATTATCATCAGACAGAACGCCGCATTGCTATTCAGAAAGATATGAGTCAGGTCCAGACTGTAAAAACTGCGATTCATGAAATGGCGCATCAGAAGCTTCATGCCATTGATCCGACAAAGAAAAAATCTGATCAAGAGCTGGAAGAATTGACCAGAAATGGCAAAGAGGTGGAAGCGGAGTCGGTGGCTTATACCGTATGCCAACATTATGGCATTGATACATCTGACTACAGTTTTTCCTATATTGCAGGCTGGTCTCATGGAAAGGAAACACCAGAACTCAAGGCCTCCCTTAATACCATTCGCAAGGCGGCTTCGGAAATGATCAATGAGATCGACGAGCATATGCAGGAACTGGTAGCGGAGAAAGAGGCACTGCAGGAAAATGCCAATGCTATTGATAAAAAGCAAAAAGAAGGTGACGTGAAATCATATCATGAGAACGAGGCGGAAAAGACAGAAGCTGCCTTTCAGCTTGGCGACAAATACCTGGAAATCCATGAAGCATCTGACGGCAGTTGGGATTTTACCTTCTATGGTTCGAATTTCGGAGAAATGGATGGCGGTCAAATCGGAGAGACTGGTTCTTTTAACCTGAAACAGGCTGCAGAGGAAGTATGCAGATTTTATAACATCAACCCGGACAAGCTTTCGGAAATCGACAGGGATATGCTGGCAAGCCTGACGGAAATGTATGATCCGACAAAATCCGACGCCCATATGAGTTTTATGGGAGAGGTTGTGAAGCAGGGATTTGATCCCCGTGCTTACTGGATAAATGGCGAGGCCGTGAATCTGACAGCTTTAAATCTCACCCAGGAAATGGTGGACGATATCAAGTATAAGGTGAAGATCGATGCCATCCCGAAAATGCTCTTTACCAGTGAGCAGTGGCATGAGATTGAAAAAGGCATCAAGGATCATTTTGATGTCACAATCTATGCAGATCCGGCATTTTCCGTAGAGCAGATGCAGGCAATCCGCTCCGGACTGAATACGGAGTATCACGGTTACAATACCCACGAAGACATCCTTAGCATTGCAGATCCATCAAAATCCCCTGATCAGATGAAGCAGGAACTAAAAGAACTCTGGAAGCAGCATAAGGAGGAGAAAAAGCAGATGGAGACAGGTCAGCCTGCCCCTACAGAAAATGGCACCTATCGTTATTATTCGACACAGCGTCCGCTAAGCCCCGGTGCCTATCCAAAGCCAGCTGAAAATCAGGTGACAGAGATTCAAAACTTCGATAATCGTCAGTCGGTGGAAGAAGGGAAAATGCAGGCCTGGGGTTATGTGGAATATACCAAGCCTCTCACGGCAAAAGAGATGCAGGATTATGAGCTGAAGTGTGTGCCATCGTTAGAAAGCAAGGTTGTGCAGCATACTTCAGAATCCAATCTACCACGAAAATCAGGAACCAAAGATTCAGAAAAACGCTCTAAAGCAAGAAAGTCTGTATTGGCGGACCTTCGCAGCAAACAGGCACAGATTTCAGAAGCTGCAGGTCTGGAAAAGCCACAAAACAAGCATAAATCAAAGGAGATGGAATAGATGAGAAGGACAACATTAAACGCTGAGGAAATTATTTTACTGGGAATCTTCGATACCTCAACCAAAGAAAATGCAATCCGAGACATTCTGGCAATGATCCCCACCATGCAGATTGAAACCATGAAAGATCAGATGATGGGCCTTGCCATGAAGCTGGATCGTATG
>CAVEOK010000050.1:0-4839 GCA_963617415.1 Oscillospiraceae bacterium | reverse complement strand
CGAGTCTTTCATATCTGCGAATTTGCAGAATTGATGGAGAGAAACAACTGGACTTATGAGCCAGTCATCCTGGCAAATGAGATTTCGGGAGACGACAGGGAGCGTATCATCGAAGCTATGGAAACAGTCGGATATTATTACGATAAATATTCCAGCAGTTCAGACAGTATTCGTTTTACAACAGATCTTGGTACAGCGACATATTTCGACAGCTGGGCAGAGACAAAGGATTGGATCTCGAATGTGGTGATTGATGATCCGTCCTTGGCGGAGAAGGTTCGTTACATCCTGAATCCGTCCCAGTGTAAGAAGGATCATGGCAGCTATGAAATCTACCAGCTGAAAGATATACCGGAAAACAGAGATATACATTTCGAGCGGTTGTCTCACCTGGAGAAAAGAGGCATTGCCGTATCGGCTAAGAATTACAATGCAGTCTACAGTGGCAAGCTTTCAGCCGGTGAAACCCTGGACAGCATTTATGAACGCTTTAACCTGCATCACCCGGATGACTTCCGAGGCCATTCTTTAAGCGTCAGCGATGTGGTGGTTATCCACAAGAATGACAAGGACATTCCCTTTTATGTGGATGCTTTTGGCTTTCGTCAGGTGCCGGAATTTTTTTCAGAGAATCCTCTAAAAACAGTAGAAGAACTTTTGGAAGATGACTATGGTATGATTGATGGCATTTTGAATAACGGTGATCGTCACAAAGATGAGGAAGAGAAGAAGCCTTCTGTCATGGAGAAAATCCAGGAGAAGAAAAAAGAAGTAGCAGAGGCAGAAGCCAGCAGACCTAAGCCGCTTGGGCGAGAGAAAAATGCAGATCGAGAGATGGATTTGAACTAAGATCAGGAACTACTTTCGCTTTCGATTGGCTATGAAATTTCCCAGTCTGAAATATCAAAATCACAACGGTTTCGATGTTTCGGGCTGGGCTTTTTTCGTTGTCATATGAATGCTCTTAATGATCAAAAATTTTCATAATTCGATAGACTATAACATGTCAGGATATGGTATGATACAGGTGTTAGATAAGGCTAACAAAAAACGATGAAAGAGGCATGTTGATCGGCTTGCCGTGCTGCCCGATTGCGGGCGTGGTGGCAATGATATTGGGATAGAGGTGATGACATGAAATTTGATGAAAACATAAATAAAACAGTGCCGACCCCCAAGGCTGTAATTGGGACCAATTCCTGGGGAAGCGCAGCCTATGAGAAAATAATAAGAGGAAGTGTGGTTGATAATGATACTTTGAAAGCGGCTATGCGGATTGCGGTAGAATCGAAACTTTTGTTTGTGGATTCAGCGAGAGATTATGGCTTTGGAAAGGGGCCGAAGCTGATCGGAAAGTGCTGCCCTAAGGACATTATGATATCGTCAAAATACACACCATTTACCAAATTTAAGTCGGGACAGGTGCGTCAATCCGTAGAAAAGGATCTGAAAGATTTTGGCAGAAAAAGTATAGAAGTCTATTGGCTTCATATGCCGAATGACATTCCACAATATATGGAAGAACTGATTGAGCTTTACAGAGAGGGGAAAATCGGCAATATTGGGGTTTCAAACTTTAATTTACAGGAATGCAAGCTTGCAAAATCTATTTTAGATAAGGCAGGAATCCCATTATACGGTGTGCAGAATCATTACAGTCTTATTGATCGTGAATGGGAGAAAAATGGCCTTCTGTCCTGGTGCGGGGAAAATGGAGTGCAATTCTGGGCATGGGCCGTGTTAGAAGAAGGAATACTCACTGGGCCAAAGCGGCAAGGTGAAAAATTTGCTATTATGAAAGCTATTTATAGCCGAAAAAGGAGAAAGCTAAATCGTTTGTTTGCATTAATGAAGAAGGTGGCAGAAAGGCATGATATGACGATTCCACAGGTTGCTATCTCGTTTGTGGCAAATAAAGGGATTGTGCCAATCTGCGGATGCCGTAAGCCCTACCAGGTTGAACAACTCAAAGTAGCTGCAGATACAAAATTAAGCGAAGCGGAAATGAGAAAGTTAGAAGAAGTTGCGGATGAATTAAACGTAAAAGTACTGGGACCTGACCTGTTTCGTTTTGCCGTTAGGAAATGATGAACTCTGTATGACGAATGTGAAGGGATGAGATGATGACAAATGAAGAATATAAGAAATTTTGTTTTCCCGGAAGGAATGGTCAAAACAATGCTCCCAGTCATAGGAGATATGTTGACCAGAATTTTTGCTGCTGGAAGAAAATATCCAAAAGAGTGCAAAGAAACACGGATTGATATTGAAAAGCAGATTATCAGAGTGATAAATGATTGGAAGATATAGGGAAAACATATTTAGAAATAGTAAACAAGGTGATAAAAGTTATATGAAATTTAAAACGCTAGGAAATAAGCAAAATCCGGTAATACTGTTTTTTCACGCAATGGGTGTGGTTGGTGAGAGCAGTGAGCCAGTGGCAAGATATTTACAGAATAAATATTTCTGCATTATGCCAACGTCAACGGTATATTGCCAAGAACAGAAGTACATCAGTAAAGCGAATGAAATTCAGCAGGTTGAGGAGTTTCTGCATGAGCAGGGAATCGAGGAACTGGAGCTGGTCGTTGCGTCCTCAATCGGAGCTGATCTGGCTGTGGCATTTCTGTCCCAGACAAAGCTTCCAGTGGCACATGTTTTTCTAGATGGAGGGCAGTTTGCACAGATTAAAAAGGGCGCCAGACGGATCATGACTCCGTTTTTATATCTGGCGATCAAAAGCCTGTATTGGACGAAGGGCGGGTCATTAAAGAAAATTCTTTGGTGCGATGATAAGGAGATAAAGCCTTATTTTATTGCTGCCGGAAAAGCACTTCGTTATGGAAATCTCCGTCGTCAGCTGGGAGATAGTCTGGAAGACAAGCCGTTTCCGCTTTTATTAGAAACCATGCAAAAATGTACATATTTTGAATTTGGCAGTGTGGAAGATCATTTCAAATATCGGGATGCAGTGATGAAGGCCTACCCTTATGGAAATTATCCTGTTTTTGAAGGTTACAATCATATGCAGTACCAGATAAAGGATCCGAAAGGATTTGCTGCTATGCTAGAGTCTGTCATGGATGAAAATAAGATTCCCAAGTTGCCTTTTGTAAGACCTAGTAATTGCACAGAAAGATGATGAAATGAATGTTAGGAGGTCCTTCGAAGAAATCCGGAGAAGGCCCTGTACTAGGTTCAAGAACAGGACGAGAGTGAAGATCATGAATAAGAAAATTTGGGATCTATATGCGCCAATCTATGAAAAGGCCATGCGTGCGGATCAGAAATATTATAACTATATGTATAACCGAATTCCTTCGCAGATAGGTAGCAAGGTGGTACTGGAAATTGCAACAGGGCCGGGGCTGCTAGCCAAGCATGTAGCTAGTGCATCAAAGCGGATGATCGCAACAGATTATTCCGAGGGAATGATAAAAGAGGCAATGAAGGGGGAATATCCTGCTAATCTGACATTTGAGGTGGCAGATGCCACATCGCTTCCTTATGAGGATAATTCATTTGATGTCGTATTGATTGCCAATGCCTTGCATGTAATGCCAAATCCAGAGAAGGCACTTGTTGAAATTGATCGAGTTCTTAAGGACAATGGTATACTGATTGCTCCGAATTTTGTTGGACATAAGAAGAGTGCGGTCAGTAAGCTCTGGGGAGGAATCCTGAAGCTTGCAGGAATCAGATTTGAACATCAATGGACACCGGAGGAATACCTTACGTGGCTAGAAGATCATGGCTGGAAAGTGACTTTTTCAAAACTAATGCCTTCTAGAATTTCACTGATGTATGCCGAATGTGAAAGGATGAGATGATGACAAACGAAGAATATAAGAAATTATCAATACAGGAATTTACAAAAGCGGCCAAAATGTATGAAGGTGATAAAGCCGGTATTTACAAGATGTGTCGGAAGGATTATCCGGATATCCTGGAAGAATTGGAAAAGGAACCATTTCAGGAGTTGCTGGATGCAGGATGCGGTCCGGCACCCATGATTTCGCTCTTGTCGGAAAAATATCCGGAGCGGCATTATACTGGGCTGGACCTTACTCCGGCAATGATTGAGCAGGCAAAGCAAAAGAATCTTTCAAATGCTGCTTTTATAGTTGGAGACTGCGAGAATTTTCCATTCCCGGATAACTCCTTTGACGTGATCATCTGTGCCAACAGCTTTCATCATTATCCCAATCCGCAGGCTTTTTTCGATTCTGTCAAGAGATGCCTGCGTCCGGGCGGAAAGCTAATCCTGCGGGATATTTCCAGTAACAGCAAGCTGGTACTCTGGTTCATGGACACTATTGAGCTGCCGCTGGCAAATCTGGTGGGACATGGAGACGTTAAGGTTGCCAAGAAAAGTGTAATCAAGAGTTGCTGTGAAAAAAGTGGCTTGAAAATAGAAAGCTTTGAAATCCGTAAGGGAATGCGAATGCACTGCGTTATAAGAAAGCAAGCAAAATAAAAATGGCTGAAAAGTCAGGCATAGTAACGGCCCTTTGAGAAAAAACTCCCAAAGGGCTTTTGCAATCGCGTTCCTTCTTGTTAATATACAACAGCATCATCCGCTGTAAATCCACCAAGTGAATTCTCCTTCGCCTGGATACAGACAAAGGAAATTCCAGCGTCTTCTGCAGCAAAGAATTGACGCTTGGCAGCCGGGGAAATTCTAAGCCAGTCTCCGGCAGTAAGAGCAATCTCTTCTCCGTCAATCACAACTTTTCCATTTCCAGAAAGAATTCCATAAATCTCTTCGTTAGTCTTATGAGAGTGAACAAAAGGAACATTTGCCCCAGCAGGAAGATTATTGATACTGATCTCAGC
>CAVEOK010000049.1:0-13642 GCA_963617415.1 Oscillospiraceae bacterium | reverse complement strand
AAAAATAGTGAAAATTTAGTGGAAGAAATTTTGATTTTGTTGCTATGTTTACGTATGGTATTATTATAAAGGTTGCAAATAAGGCAATCATTAACAGAAAGAAAAGGAAATATGTCGCAGGCGACCGCGCTCGGCGCGAGCGTTTCGCGAGCGAAACGCTTTGTTCTGATCTGTTTACGATCAAATTGAAGAGGAAAAAACGATGACAAGTGAAGAAAAAAACGGCGTAAAGCTGGATATCGTAACAAAGGAGCTGGATCTGATTTCCCTGACTCCGAATGTAGATACCAGCAAGAAGGTAATTCACACAAGAGAGATCAACCGTCCGGCTTTTCAGTTGACGGGATATTTTCAGGACTTTGCCTATAACAGAGTGATGGTTCTGGGTAAGGTGGAATATAACTACATCAGCAAGCTGTCGGAGGAAAGGCAGATTGAGATCTTCAGCAAGATCTTTTCCTACCATGGTCCCTGCATGATCTTCTGCAGAGGACAAAGACCCCGTGAGGAGGTAATTAAGATTGCGGAAGCAGAGAATTTCCCCCTTTACCTGACGGAGGATGAGACCTCTCCCTTTATGGGCATGCTGATCTCTGTTCTGGGCGAACATCTGGCGCCCCAGATGACGGTACATGGCATCCTGGTGGATGTCTATGGCGAGGGCGTTCTGATTCAGGGCGAGAGTGGTATCGGCAAGAGCGAGGCTGCCTTAGAGCTTGTCAGACGCGGTCACCGTCTGGTGGCAGATGATGTGGTGGAGATCCGCAGGATCAATGAGAAACAGCTGATCGGACGGGCTCCTTATATTACCAAGAATTTCCTGGAGGTGCGCGGTATCGGTATCATTGATGCCAAGACCCTCTTTGGTGTAGAATCGATTGAGGACAGCCATCAGATCGATATGGTAGTCAAGCTGGAGGAATGGAATAAGGATGCAGAATACGACCGCCTGGGCATGAAGGATGAGTATATCAATTTCCTGGGCCTGGATGTGGTATGCCAGTCTCTTCCAATCCGTCCGGGCCGGAATATTGCTGTTATCCTCGAGGTTGCTGCAGCAAATCACAGACAGAAGAAGATGGGATATAATGCAGCCGAGGAGCTCTACCGCAGGGTTCAGGAAAGCATGGACAAGAAGAGAGCCGAGAAGGAAGCGGAAAGGCTGGAGAGCGAGGATTAATCTTAATCCGCTTGAATAGAAAAGAGAGAAAGAAGGAAAGAAAATTGGAGAGAAAAAACGCTTGGAAGAGCTATTCAGAAGAAGAAAAGAAGAAGGTATTTGCCTTTGCAGATGAATATAAGAACTTTATCAGTACTTGCAAGACAGAGCGTGAGTGCACGAATGAATTCGAAAAAAGAGCTTTGGCAGCAGGCTTTATGCCGATTGAGGAAATCCTGGAGAGCGGCAGAAGTCTGAAGGCGGGAGACAAGGTTTTCTGCAATAACATGGGTAAGGAGATCGCTATGTTTATCATTGGCTCCGAGCCGATGGAGAAGGGCATGAATATCCTGGGTGCCCACATTGATTCTCCCCGTCTTGATCTGAAGCAGAATCCTCTCTATGAGGATACCCAGATGGCACTTCTGGATACGCATTATTATGGCGGTATCAAGAAATACCAGTGGGTTGCCCTTCCTCTGGCTCTGCATGGAGTAGTTGTAAAAAAGGACGGAAGTGTCATTCCCCTTGCGATTGGCGAGAAGGAGGATGATCCGGTATTTGGTGTCAGCGATATCCTGATTCATCTGGCAGGAGATCAGATGGGCAAGAAGGCCTCAGTAGCCGTAGAAGGAGAAAATCTGGATGTCCTGGTGGGCAGCATGCCTTTGGAAGGAGAGGAGAAGGAAGCTGTTTCCAAGAATATCCTGCAGATTCTCAAGGAAAGCTATGGTATTGAGGAAGAGGACTTCCTTTCTGCAGAGATCGAAGTGGTTCCGGCAGGCAAGGCCAGAGATTATGGCTTTGACAGAAGCATGATCATGGGCTATGGACATGATGACAGATCCTGCGCTTTCCCCTCCTTTGCAGCCATGTTTGAAGTGGAGGCACCTAAGCGGACAAGTGTATGCCTCCTCGTGGATAAGGAAGAAATCGGAAGCGTGGGCGCGACAGGCATGAAGTCCCGCTTCTTTGAAAATATGGTGGCAGAGGTGATGAATGCGGCCGGACAGTATTCAGAGATTGGCTTGAGAAGAGCACTTGCTGCATCCTGCGTTCTGTCCTCTGATGTCAGCGCAGCCTTTGACAGCAATTATGCATCTGCCTTTGAAAAGAAAAATTCCGCTTATCTGGGCAGAGGTATTGTCTTTAATAAATTTACAGGAAGCCGGGGCAAGTCCGGTTCCAATGATGCAAATGCCGAATATGTGGGAGCACTTCGAAAGATCATGGATGACCATGAGGTCTATTTCCAGACGGCAGAGCTGGGCAAGGTAGACCAGGGTGGCGGAGGAACCATTGCCTATATTCTCGCCAGATATGGTATGCAGGTCATTGACAGCGGCGTAGCGGTCCTGAATATGCATGCACCATGGGAGATTATCAGCAAGGCAGATTTATATGAAGCAAAGAAATGCTATTGTGCATTTCTGGAGGATGCGAGCGATGACATTTATTGATCAGCTGAAAAGCCTTCTGCAGGAGGATCAGATTCTTCTGCAGGAGCCTATGAGCCGTCATACTACCTTTCAGACAGGCGGAGTGGCAGACTATTTTCTTCTGCCAAGGAAAGAGGAACTTGCGGAGCTGATCAGACTTTGCAAGGCAGAAAATATGCCTTTTATGCTGATTGGCAACGGCAGCAATCTTCTGGTATCGGATGAAGGGATCCGGGGCTGCGTGATCTGTATCGGCAGTCAGATGAATGCCATTCATACAGAGGGAAAGGAACTCTATGTAGAAGCCGGAGCCATGCTTTCCCAGGCGGCACAAGAAGCAAGACGGCAGTGCCTGACCGGATTGGAATTTGCTTCCGGAATTCCCGGAACAGTCGGCGGAGCCCTGGTAATGAATGCCGGTGCCTATGGCGGGGAAATGAAGGATGTTTTGAAGACTGTTCGCGTCCTGAACAGGGACGGCAGCGAAGAAGAGCTGACAAAGGAGCAGTATCAGGGCGCTTATCGAAGCAGTGCCATTATGAAGAGCGGAGCCATTGTTCTTTCTGCGGTATTCTCTCTGGAAGAGGGAGATCAGGATGCGATCACGGAAAAGATGAAGGAACTGAATGGCAAGAGAAGGGAGAAACAGCCGTTGGAGTATCCCAGTGCAGGCTCAACCTTCAAACGGCCGGAGGGCTATTTTGCCGGAAAGCTGATTCAGGACAGCGGTCTGTCCGGCTATCAGGTTGGCGGAGCTCAGGTTTCCGAGAAGCACTGTGGCTTTGTGATCAATAAAGGCGGGGCAAGCTCGGCGGATATTTATCAGCTCATGCAGGACTGTATCCGGAAGGTGAAGGAAGATACCGGCGTTACTCTGGAGCCGGAGGTAAGACTGATCGGAAATTTCGGAAAATAATGCTTTCGCGTTCCGCAAGGATCGCACTGCGGCGGAATGGAAATATGTCGCAAGCGAAACGCTTTGTTATTATGCCGCCATCCGGCGGCGGAAAGGATGAAGGGTATGGAATTTGTCATTCTGACGGGAATGAGCGGTGCCGGTAAGAGTAGTGCTCTGAAGATGATGGAGGATATGGACTATCTTTGTGTGGACAATCTGCCGATTCCTCTGATCATGAAGTTTGCAAAGTTGGCCAATTCCAATCCGGAAGAGGCGCAGGCTAAGGTGGCATTGGGCATCGATGTTCGAAACGGCAAGGGCCTTGAGGAACTGAAGAATGTACTGGAACAGCTCACCGATGAGAAAATTACTTATCAGATTCTCTTCCTGGATGCGGAGGATGGAACCCTTGTCAAACGCTATAAGGAGACCCGAAGAAAGCATCCCCTGGCAGCAGGAGGATCCATTGAAGAGGGCATTACAAAGGAAAGAGAAAAGATGCGCTTCCTCAAGGAAGAGGCGGATTATATCATCGACACCAGCAAGCTTTTGACCAAGGACTTGAATAAGGAACTGAAAAAGATCTTTCTGGATAAGCAGTTCTACAAGAGTCTTTATGTTTCGGTCCTTTCCTTTGGCTTTAAATACGGAATTCCCGAGGATGCAGATTTGGTCTTTGATGTCCGTTTTCTACCCAATCCCTATTACGTAGATGAGCTTAAGCATAAGACAGGGCAGGATCAGGATGTGCAGGACTATGTCATGCAGTCGGAGGATGCCAAGGTCTTCCTGGAGAAGCTGAAGGATATGATCGATTTTCTGATGCCCCGCTATGTGGCGGAAGGCAAGAATCAGCTAGTCATTGCAGTGGGCTGCACAGGAGGAAAGCACCGCAGCGTAACGATTGCCAATGCCCTTTATGCGGCTCTGGAGGAGAAACCGGAATACGGGCTTCGTATTGAGCACAGGGACATCATGAAAGGCAGATAAGAAAAAAGAAGGGCGGAGCATGTCATTTGCAGGAGAGGTCAAGGAAGAGCTTGCCAGAACAATGAGCAGCAGAAGACACTGCCAGCTTGCGGAGCTTGCAGGCATCTACGGAATGTGCGGAAAATGCATTGTCAGACCGGATGGAAAAAAGGAGCTTCAGCTGCATACGGAGAATGTTCTTCTTGCAAGAAAGACCTTTACATTAATTAAGAAAACATTTAAAATTATTACGCATATTGATATCAGGCAGGGAAGCGGATTTTCCAGAAACAGAAGCTATCTTCTCCGGACACAATCGGAGAAGGATGCGGAGAAAATTCTATCCGCTTTGAAGAATCCGGTTTCGGAATCTCCTGACAGGATCGCAGATCCTATTTTGATTCAGAATGACTGTTGCAGACGAGCCTTCCTGAGGGGGCTTTTTCTTTCAGCAGGTTCTATGAATGATCCGGAGAAGTCCTATCATTTTGAGATCGTATGTGAGAATGCAGGCAAGGCTGCTCAGCTCGAGGAGCTGCTTCATGCATACGAGATCGATGCGAAGACGGTCGAGCGGAAGGGTCGCTATGTGGTATATGTAAAGGAAGGCACACAGATTGTTGACCTTCTGAATATCATGGGCGCCTACAATGCCCTGATGAAGATGGAGAATGTCAGGATTCTCAAGGATATGCGCAATCAGGTCAACCGTCAGGTGAATTGCGAGACGGCAAACCTGAACAAGACAGTTCAGGCTGCAAATAAGCAGATCGAGCAGATCAGGAGGCTTATGGCAGCAGGGCGCTTTGCAAAGCTTCCGGATTCTTTACGGGAGATTGCAGAAGCCAGACTTGAGCATCCGGATGCATCGCTGAAGGAGCTTGGAGAATTGCTGGATCCGCCGATCGGCAGATCAGGTGTGAATCATCGCTTGAAAAAGATCGGAGAGCTTGCGGAACAGCTGGAGCAGGAGGGAATGTAAAGGGTTATGATTAAGAAAGAGATTGATGTTAACATCCTTGAAGGAAAAGAAGAAAGACCGATTGCAAAGCTTGTACAGATCTGCAATGAGTACAAGAGCAGGATCTATTTCGAAACAGATGAAAACAAGAGAATCAATGGCAAGAGTCTGATGGGTATGATGACTCTGGCACTTTATCCGGGTGAGCCCATCAATGCAGAGGCTGACGGAGAGGACGAAGAGGCTGCAATCGCAGGAATTGAAAAGTATCTGTCCGGAGAAGAGTAAATACTATTGATTATTTTTTGGTAGAGCGGTATAATTATCTACAGGTTAGCTGGTTAACAGTTAGTTAATTTGACTGAATTCCGCGAGTGCGGATCTTGATATTCAGTAACCTAAGTTTTTAATTAAGAAAGGAAGATGTAAAATGTACAAAGTTACACATGCTAATGAAGCAGTTACATACGAACCGCCAGGACACTATGATGTTCGTTGCACAAACCTGCACAAACCGGTTGATGTAAATGATGGAGAGATCTCTCTTGGATTATCTCATTTCCTTCCGGGCGGCGGCGCTGAGATGGCTCCGGCTCCGGTTGAGATGTTCTACTACATCGTTGAAGGCGAAATGACAGTAACAACTGATGATGGCGAAGTTCATGTTCTTCACGCTGGTGATTCTATTCACATGGGCAAGGGAACAGGAAGAGAGTCCAAGAACACAGGTATCGTTACAGCACAGATGCTTGTTTGCCTTGTAATCAAACCGCAGTAATCCTTAGCGGAATATAATTTCATATTGAATTTTAAAGGCTCCGTATCAGTATTTGATACGGAGCTTTTTTTTTCTGAAAAGGTTAATCGCACACGTCCTGATGAAATGGATTGCAGTGACACGCTGCGTTTTCTACTCCGTGCACACGGCTTTTTCGCTCCGGCTCTCGCGAAACTCGCCGCTACAGTGGTAGGTGATGCGTATGCTGTATTTTTTGTGATTTCGCTTAAGTGCTTGAGGCTCAAACAATCGCTTCGCCGGAGCTGCCAGTGTGCACGTCCTTACGAAAGCCTTGCGAATCGTCACTGCAATTCATTTCACAGGGACGTGTGCTTAACTTTGCAGATAGCAGCAGAAGGGAATTGTGCAAGGTGATGATTCGTGAGGCTTGCATCCTGACGATGCGGCTGTCAGCGACAGCGGACGCTTGAGCTCAAAGAAGTGTGTTGCCTTATTGCAAGCAGCTTGTTAATTACAGATGTGGCATCAGAAAAGTAAAAGCGAATTGCGTATGAGCTGGCGCGAATAAGACGCCGCGAGGAAGAGCAAACGAAACGTATCACCTTGTACAATTCCTCTTCTGCGATAGACGCAAAAAACTGCCGCATTAACCTAACCATGAGTTAATGCAGCAGTCCTTGCCTTGCATCCTTATGGAATCGCATAAAGCCCTTCCGTTGATTCATTTGTAACCGTTCCGTTCAGAACACTATTCGAAGCATCCGTTCCGTTTTCGCCGGTGCCCTGATTGAGACCTTGATTCGTATTCTGATCCAGGCCATCAATCAGAAGATTGTTCAAAACAGCCGGAGCTGTATGAATCGGACAGGTGACACTGGTATCAATCGAAGTCGTATAAGCAGAATCCGCACTGCCTTCCTGCGCACCCTTGATATAAACAGTCGTGGTCGGATTCGGACAATAGGGTCCTGCGATCGCACCGGAATCCGGACAGATGGTGATGGCATAATGATGATCACATTCCGTATCCGGCTCGGTTCCGCTGGTAAAGTATTCATTATAGACCATAGATCCCCGCTGGTCATTGTTGCAGATGTTTTCCAGAGGCAGAAGCCCGGATTTCTTGCAGACAGCTGCAGTGCTAATGTCGGATGGGACATCGAAATCCTTGTAAGGCAGATTCTCATGCAGACGGCTCATAACGCTTTTCCAAAGCTGCTTGGTGTAATTGGTAGAATCCAAGGGTTTGTTGGTATCATAGCCGCCCCAGACGCCGCAGGTGTAATAATCGCTGTAGCCTACAAACCAGGAATCAACCTTAGAAGTAGTGGTACCGGTTTTTCCGGCAAGCGCCGTTGTGCCAAAATTGCAGGCAGTTCCGGTTCCGGAAGTTACAACATCCTCCATGGCACTGGTAAGGAGAAAGGCGGTCTGTGCAGAGATAACCTCTCGCTGCTCGCTTTCTGTATGATCCAGCAGTACATTTCCGTCATGATCCAGAACCTGAGTATAGAATTTCGGCTTTGTATAGGTGCCGGAATTTGCGATCGCCGCATAGCTTGCGGTCAGCTCCAGATTGGTAACACCCTTTGTGATGCCGCCCAGACAGAGGGATTCTACGATATCGGAATCCTCCAGGGTGGTAAAGCCAAAGTCCAGCAGCATATCGTAGCCAACCTGAGGGGTGATATCCGACATGGTTTTTACGGCGACGATATTGACGGAATCCCGGATTGCCTCCCGGATCGTGGTAAAGCCGCTGTAGCTGCCATCGGCATTTTTGACATCCTTTCCGGTGGAATACTGGTAAGGAGCATCATCCTCGACAGAGGCTAAGGTGTAATTGCCGCTGTCAAGAGCCGGCGCATAGGTAGAAACAATCTTAAAGGTAGAACCCGGCTGTCTGGTCGTATCCGTCGCCCGGTTCAGCGTCAGGGAAGCTTCCTTTTCTCCGCGTCCGCCGACGATGGCCTTCACCTCGCCCGTTCTTTGATCCATAACAACAAGAGAAGCCTGGGGCTGAGGCGTATAGGTGATGATCTCGCCGTTTTCCGGAATGGTATCGCCTTCGGTCATAATAGCCTCTTCATAGGCATGAATGGCATTTAAGGCCTCCTCCTGGCTGGAATAGATCAGGTAACTGGAGGAGGAAATGAATTCCTTCTGCCAGGCCAGCATGGACTGCTCGTCATAATAGTTTACCGATCCGTCTGCATGCTGAATGGTCAGATTCAGGTTGAAGGAATATTCGGTATTTTCCGGATAATTTTCGGCATTTGCATATTCCTCATCGCAGATCTGCTGAATTTCCTGATCCTGGGTGGTATAAATGGAAAGGCCGCCGCTGTAAAGGAGTTTTCTTGCCTGAGATTCGGAATAGCCCTTTTCTTCCATCAGGTCGTCGATCACCTGGTTGATCAGGGAGTCAACAAAATAGGAATAGACGGAGGATTCTGTCTGGGTATTGACCAGCTGGATCCGGTCATAGACATCATCCGCCATGGCTTCATCATACTGACTCTGGTTAATATAACCCGCATCCAGCATGGAGGAGAGTACCTTGGCGCGTCTTTCGGCATTGTTGTCCGGATGGGTGATCGGATTGTACTTTGTCGGATTCTGCGTAATGGATGCGATAACAGCAGATTCCGAGAGTGTGAGCTCGGATACATCCTTATCGAAATAGCGGGAGGCAGCAGACTGTACGCCCAGAGTGCTTTGTCCCAGATTGATCGTATTCAGATAATTTTCCAGAATGGTATCCTTATCCGTAATCTTTTCCAGCTCCAGGGCCAGATACTGCTCCTGGATCTTTCTCTTCAGCCTTTGTCCCAGACCGGATTCCTCTGTCCAGCCATCGAAAACATTGTTTTTCAGAAGCTGCTGGGTAATGGTGCTGGCACCCTGGGAAAAGTGAAAATGATTCTTAAGGCCCAGAAAGGCAGCTCTGACAATGCCCTTGTAGTCGATACCATTGTGCTCGTAGAAACGCTCATCCTCAATGGCGACAAAAGCGTGCTGCAGATCGATCGGAATCTCATCCAGAGTAACGTAAGTTCGATTGGCACCGGAGGAAACAAGCTGAACAAGCTGTCCACCGGAGTTGTCATAGACATTGGTAATATATCCTGTCGGTGAAATATCGATGGCATCCACCGAGGGAGCTGTGCTGATCGCACCCTGCACCATGCCGAAAAGGCAGCAGAAGCCAATGCAGCAGAGAAAAAGGATACAAAGAAAAAGATTGCGAATCGCATGCAGTAGGCTATGCAGGATAGGATGCTTGTATTCCTTTTTCCTTCTTTTTCCGGAAGCCCGCTTCGCAGGAGAAGGACTTCCGAGCTGTTTTTGATTCATTTGATTCATAGGTGAAACCTCGTAAAAATATGCAAAAATATGCGGCAAAATTCCCTTGCCAAAGGCAATCTGGAAGGGATCTTAGCTTACTTGCCGGGAATGGAGCGAATGGTTGGCGCGCAATACCCAGACTTTAAGCCAGTATACCAAATACGCTTTTATTTGTCATTTTTCTGTTATATAATCAAGGTTAAAGACAATGGAGAAGGTTACTGTTTTGCGCATTATTTTGACAGCCTTGCTGCGGAAAAGTGTGGATGGTAACCGGAGGAGAATGCATGGAAAAAACACCCTACCTGATTCTTGCAGAGGATGCAGAAGGGGAAATTCAGGAAAAAAAGTCGCGTTTTATTGCCAGACTTCATAAGACGGATTCAGAGGAGGAGGCATCCTCCTTTATTCAGCAGACCAAGAAAAGCTATTGGGATGCCAGACATAACTGCAGTGCCTTTGTGATTGGGGAGCACCATGAGCTTTCCAGATGCAGTGATGACGGCGAACCTTCCGGAACGGCAGGGAGACCCATGCTGGATCTTTTGATCAACAGCGGTCTTCATAATGTAACGGCTGTGGTAACCCGATATTTTGGCGGTGTGCTTCTGGGAACGGGAGGCTTGGTGAGAGCCTACCAGAAGGCAGTGCAGACGGCCATTGATCAGGCACACATTCTGGAGATGGAGCTGTGTGCACCGGCAGAGTTTCAGATCGCATATACGGAATTGGGCAGGATTCAGAATCTGATGGCGTCTATGCAGCTTCAGGGAGAGCCGGATTACGGGGAGAATGTAGTGATTTCCCTTATGCTTCCGGAGACAAAGAAGGAAAAGTTCCTGAAGGAGCTGACAGAGCTGACGGCCGGAAAGGCAGCAGTTCATATAGGAGACAGTATCATGCACCCGCATGAGAGGGGTATATAGAAAGAGATGAGTACAACAAAAGAATGGTATGAATTAGATAATGCGGCGAAGATCATTCCGTCCACGGCGGAAGGAGCAAATACAAGGGTTTTTCGACTGAGCTGCCAGCTTTTTGAAGAAGTGGATCCAGTGATCCTGCAGGAGGCTTTGGAGGCGACTCTGGAGGAATTCCCTTATTTTAACTGCTGCCTGAAAAGAGGTATCTTCTGGTATTACTTGGAGGAAAATAATATCGAGCCTGTTGTGGAAGAAGACCATCTTCCGGCTTGCAGTCCTCTTTATTTCCCAGGCAGAAAGACCCTCTTGTACCGGGTGATTTATTATAAGAAAAGAATCAATCTGGAAATGTTCCATGTTCTGGCGGATGGAACCGGAGCCTTCAGCTTCTTTTCCAAACTAATTGCAGTTTACCTGGAAAAGGCGCATGATCTGCCGCCGGTGGAAATCCCCCAGACAGCATCCTTTTCAGAGAAGATCAAGGATGCTTTTTCCCATTATTATGAGGGAAAACAGGAGCTGAAACAGCTCAATTCCATGGGAAAGGGAAGAGCCTATCAGCTAACCGGTGAAAAGGATGAAAATATGAACTCCCATATGCTGGAGGGCATTATTGAGGCTGACAAATTCATGGTGCTTGCTCATGAATACCATACAACGGCAGGCGTCCTGATCACAGCCTTTTATATTTCAGCTATTTTGGATGAAATGTCGTCGGGCCAGAAGAAAAAACAGAACATTGTGGTCAGTGTCCCGGTTAATCTGAGGCAGTTTTTCCATTCGGATACCATCCGCAATTTCTTTGGTGTGATCAACATTGCGGTTGAGCCGAGCGAAACAGACGGCTCTTTGGAGAGCATTATCGAGATTGTGGACCGCTCCTTTAAGGAACAGCTGGATGAGGAGGAAGTTTCCAATACCATGAACTCTTATTCTTCCCTGGAGAAGAACCTCGCCATCAAGATGGTGCCTCTTTTCTTTAAGGACCTTGCGATTGCCCGCTTTAATTCCTGGGCAAAGAATGGAGTGACAGGTAATGTTTCCAATCTCGGCAAGATCCGC
Organism: Oscillospiraceae bacterium; assembly: GCA_963617415.1. GTDB lineage: Bacteria > Bacillota > Clostridia > Lachnospirales > Lachnospiraceae > RUG14243. The sequence continues at coordinate 2,144 of CAVEOK010000049.1, read as the reverse complement.
ATGCCGGAGGAAATCAGCAGCTACATTGACTACTTTGCGGCCTTTATGACCTCTTCAAATCAGCAGGTTACGATCTGCACCTATGGAAACAAAATGGTCTTCGGAGAGGCTTCTCCTTTTACGGATCATCCGGCAATGATGCGCTTTTTCAGAAAGCTTTCAGATCATAATATTTCAGTGGTGATCGCAACAAATGACTACGACGAGGTGGAATAATGCAGTACTGTCCAAAATGTAAAATCAATATTCAGGGGAAAAAGTCCTGCTGTCCCCTTTGTCATGGAAAAGTAAAGGAAGAAGGGATAGGAGAAGAGGTTGATGTCTTCCCGGTGCTGAAAACAAAGGGTGTCAGCTGGATGTCCTTTGCCAGGGTAGTCACCTTTTTGATGATCGCCTGTGAGATCGTCTTTGTGATGATCGCCATTTTTATGCACTCTACCTATAGCTGGATGGTGTTTGCCATGCTGGCTGTTTTGTTAGGCTGGGCAGATATTTTGGTGACCCGTTATGTGCATTCGAATCTGCTGAAGCTCATTTCGGTGGAGTCGATCTTTGCCTGCCTGATCGTGCTTTTTATCGATCTTATTACCGGATTCAGGGGCTGGTCTGTTTGTTGGGTGATTCCGATCACTCTGCCGATCTTAAGCCTGCTCACTTTTTTGATTGCAAAGATTCAGCGATTCCGCCTTCCGGAATATGTGATGTATCTTATGCTGGATTTTATCTGCGCCATGCTTTTACTGCCGTTTTTGATCGTGGGAAGCTTTGAATTTGAGCTTCTGATGGAAATGGCGGTTACGGGTTATCTGATCCTGGCGGCAGCAGTAGTGATCTTTGGCTTTAAGAGTTTTCGTGCCGCAGCCTCCAGAAGATTTAAGATGTAAGAGGAAAAATATGCCGACCTTTAAGAATGAAAATAACAAAGAAAATATGGGACGGGGACTTCTTTTCGCGTCAAGAATCGGGAATCTGCTGGAAAAGAGAGTCGGACAGAAGATTGAAAATGCAAATCATGCCCCCCTTCTGGAAGGAGAACCGGAGGAAAAGCAGTGGTACAGGATTCCGATTGAGGAGGGACTCTGCGGAGACGGATCTCCTTATTATATTTATCTGAACAAGGGAAAGAGCAACCATCTCTGCCTTTTCTTTTCCGGAGGAGGAATGGCCTGGAATCGCTTCACGGCTTCGAATCCCACAACAGCGGGGAAGATGCTGACCGGTCTTCCGAATTATTATTGGAACAATCTGCGCCCGGTTACCCAGCTGATGAATATTAATATCGGTATCACGGATGTGCATGAGTCCAGAAATCCCTTTGCAGACTGGAATTTTGTGATCGTAACCTATGCGACCGGAGATTTTCATGTCGGAAACAGCTCCTTTGTTTATAAGGATGATGAGGGAGAGGAGAAGACTCTGCATTTTCATGGCCTGAAAAATTATCGCGAGGCAATGAAAGTGGCAAAGAAGTATTTTCCGAATCCGGACAAGCTTCTGATCGCCGGAAATTCGGCTGGTGCCTTTGCGGTTTCGGCTCTTGCGGGAGATGTATACAAGAGCTATTACCCTAATTGCAAGGACAAAACGATTCTTTCGGACAGCGGACAGCTGGTATGCGATAGCTGGCCTCATATTGTGAGAGAACTCTGGCAGGCACCAGAGGCACTTTGCGATGCCCTTTCCTCAGGCAATATAACCTTGGATTGGTTTCGCCGACTCTATAACTGCTACGGAGATGAATTTACCTATCTTTATACAACGAGCACCCGCGACTATCTGCTCAGTGCTTATTATAATGATATTACCCATAAGGTTTATGAGACGGATGAAGAGGTTCAGGCAATTTTTTATGAGCAGATGAAGAAAATGGTACATGGCCTTAAAGAGATTTCAGATAAATTCGGCATTTATATTACCAATATGAGCCTGCCGGGGGTTACTCAGGGTGGCACGGTCCATACCTCTGTCAGGGAACTTTATTTCTATAATACAGTTGAGGACGAGATCACTATGGCTCAGTGGCTCAATGATGCGGTTTATGGAACAGTCTATGATGTGGGTATGCATTATCTACAGGAATAAAATAATGGGAACGGTTCAGCCATGAAGCTCGAATCCGCCCCTCTGCAAACGCATGGCAGAAC
>CAVEOK010000048.1:0-13741 GCA_963617415.1 Oscillospiraceae bacterium | reverse complement strand
ATCTATCAGGACCCGTCAAAGCACATCGGCTCCTTTGTGCGCGGCATTCCGCTGTTTGCCGCCATCGCTGCCCTGAGCGCAGGGGTGGTTACACTGATATGAAAGAGGGTGTGATTTATGCGATTCAAAACCATAGGAAATAAAGAAAATCCTGCCGTGCTGTTTTTTCATGCCATGGGCGTGACGGGAGACAGCAGCGAGCCGGTTGCGGCATATTTGCAGGAGAAATATTTCTGCATCATGCCGACATCAACGGTCTACTGCAAGGGGCAGCGTTATGTCAGCAAAGCCGACGAAGTGCGGCAGGTCGAAGCGTTCCTGCGGAAAAACGGCATAGAGCGTCTTGCTCTGGTCGTCGCATCCTCGATAGGTGCAGATCTTGCCATGGCTTTTCTTACAAATACAGAACGGCCTGTGGAACACGTTTTCTTTGACGGCGGACAGTTTGCGCAGATATCGCTGCCAATGCGGCGGATTATGACACCATTTCTGTACCTCGCTATAAAAAGTCTATACTGGGCAAAAGGAAAAACACTGGGGAAGATACTCTGGTGCGACGACGAAGCAATCAAGCCTTATTTCATCGCCGCCGGAAAGGGGCTAACCTATGGCAATCTGCGTCGCCAGCTGGCAGACAGCCTGGAGAATAAGCCATTCCTGCCACTGCCGGAGGCGCTGCAGGAACGCATTTATTTTGAGTTCGGCAGCAGCGAGGATCACTATAAATACCGCGATGCAGTCATGAACGCGTATCCACATGGCAATTATCCGGTGTTTGAGGGCTATAACCACATGCAGTTCCAAATCCGCGACCCGGAAGGCTTTGCAGCGATGCTGCGCTTGATTATGGAAGAAAACCGCCTTCCGAAACTGCCGTTTATGAAAGAGCAGGACTGAACCATAGAAAGATACTTAATGGAAACGGAGATGCTGGATTTTTCAGCTCCGGCGATAGAAAATTTGATCGAACAGCGTGGCTGGCGTTCGCTGGAGAAATCTTAGTTATTAAAATAAAGGCTTGTGATTTGCGTATCAACAAAATATAATAAAAATGCGATAAGACCCGCATAAAACAACATAAAAGTGTGATACACATCACATAATTATCAACAAAAATGTGATTGGAGATAGATATGGAACGATTTATTTTAAAAAAATTGTTGGATTGGAAGAATTCTCCTTACAGAAAGCCTTTAATTCTAAAGGGTGTGAGACAGGTGGGAAAGACCTGGGTATTAAAAGAGTTTGGCAGACGCTATTATGAAGATGTTGCCTACTTCAACTTTGATGAGAATGAAGAATACAGGCAGTTCTTTGAAACGACGAAGGATGTTGAGCGGATCCTACAGAATCTGATGTTGATCAGTGGACAGAAGATTTCTCCGGGAAAAACGTTGATCATTTTTGACGAGGTGCAGGACTGTCCAAATGTGATCAATTCCATGAAATATTTTTGTGAGAATGCGCCTCAATATCATATAGCCTGTGCAGGATCACTCTTAGGCATAGCCTTAGCAAAACCATCTTCTTTTCCGGTTGGTAAGGTGAATTTTATGCAGATTGATCCAATGACATTTTCGGAATTTTTACTTGCGAATGGAGATGAAAATCTTCTTACTTATTTGGAAAGCGTAGACAGGCTGGAACCGATTCCAGATGCTTTCTTTAATCCCTTGTATGAAAAATTAAAGATGTATTACATTACCGGGGGAATGCCAGAGTCTGTTCTAATGTGGACACAGGCACGGGATGTTGCAGCCATGCAGGAGGTTTTATCTAGTATCATTGATGCTTATGAACGGGACTTTGCTAAACATCCAAACATTAGAGAATTCCCCAAAATCTCTATGATCTGGAAATCCATTCCTTCTCAATTGGCAAGAGAAAATAAGAAATTTATTTATAAGGTGGTTAAGGAAGGAGCGAGAGCACGTGAGTATGAGGACGCTTTGCAGTGGTTGGTAGATGCGCATCTGGTGCATAAGATCTATCGAAGTTCTGCACCTGGTTTGCCTGTGGCGGCTTATGATGATCTGTCAGCTTTTAAAATTTATCTGGTCGATGTAGGCTTACTTCGTTGTCTGGCTAAATTGGCGCCTACGGCATTTGGAGAAGGTAATCGTTTATTTACTGAGTTTAAGGGAGCATTGACAGAAAACTTTGTGCTGCAAACGTTGACTACACAGTTTGAGGTGACACCTCGCTACTGGACACAGAGCAATCCTCCTTATGAGGTGGATTTCTTGCTTCAACGAGAAAATGATATTTTCCCGATTGAGGTAAAAGCAGAGGCAAATATATCCAGTAAGAGCTTAAAGAAATTTAAGGAACTTTTCTCGGATAAGGTGAAGCTGAGAATACGCTTTTCTCTGGAGAATCTCAAACTGGATGGCGATGTGCTTAATATTCCTTTATTTATGGCTGACCAGACGGATCGACTGATTGGAATGGCTTTAGAAAAGGTAAATTGATAAAACACCATCTGCACCAGCCGCAAGGATGCGCACTTGCACGAAAGGAAATGTGAAAAATATAACAAGAAAATGAGCTAAAATGTGCATGAATGCACAATTAGTTGAATGAAACTTGTGATGAGGATCTGATTTGCCGGAGAAAAATTTAAGATAGAATGTTCTGGGGATAATGAAAAGGGAGTTGACTCATTGTTTTTTCAATCAGATGAAAGAGAGCGTTTTATAAAATGAACAGATGGGAGAAACTTCAAAAAAAGGAAGGCCCGCATTTCGTACCGGAATTCGGACCTTTATCGGGAATACGTGTATTGCTGAACGGAACCGTTGTAGCAGCCCCCTTTGCGGCAACCATGATGAGTGATTATGGAGCAGAGGTCATTGCGCTGGAGCGTCCGACAACAAAAGGAGATTCGGCAAGACATCAGGTTCCCCAGATCGAAAATGGAGAGAAGCATATTTCCGGAGCATGGCTGCAGAATGCGAGAAACAAGCTGAGCTTTACGCTGGAAACAAACCTGAAGAAGGTGCCGGAATCCAAGGAAATTTTCCTTTCCCTGATCAAACAGGTGGATGTCTGGATCGAAAATATGGTTTGGATTGAAAAGCTGGGCTTAAGTGATGAGATGCTGCTGGAGGTAAACCCCAGGCTGATCATTTGCCATGTCAGCGGTTTTGGTACAGCAAGGTTTGGAGGCACCAAGCATGAACTGTCCAGAGCACTCTATGATCCTCTGGCCCAGGCAGAATCCGGCTGGAATTATCTGCAGGGATTTCCGGACAAGCCGCCCTATTATGCCCAGCAGTATATCGGCGACTATCTTTGCGGCCTTTTTGCCGTAAATGGTATTCTGATGGCCCTGAGAAACAGGGAAAAGACCGGAAAGGGACAGATCATTGATGCGACTCTGGTAGAGAGCTATATGAGGGTTATGGATGACAACTTCCCGCTCTGGAGTGAGATGCATTTTCAGAAGGAGCGTCAGGGGATCAAGCAGACTCGTTTTCAGCCGGCAAGACTTTACCTTTCCAAGGAAGGAAAATATATCAATCTTGGCGCTTACGGCAAAAGTTCTTATGAGAAGTGCCTGAAGGCCTTTGGTTTTGATCTGGAAAAGTACAGCTATGAAGCGGCAGGAAATTCGGAAGAAGCGGTTAAGAGTGAGCGGGGCGTAGAGCTGGATACCCTCTTTGACCAGTGGTTCAAGTCTCATACTGCTACCGAAGCGATTGATATCTTGAGAGATCTGGGAATTGCCGCATCGGTTGTCATGAACTGTGAAGATGTCATGAAGCAGGAGCACTGGCAGCTTCGAGATGACTGGGTGAAGTATGAGGATCAGACCCTGGAGAAGGAGGTAACAGCTTTTGGCTTTACACCTAAGCTCTCCGAGACACCGGGAAAGGTTTGGCGAGGTGCACCTAGACTTGGCCAGGATACGGAAAGAATTATGAAGGAGCTTCTGGATTACAGCCAGGAGGAAATCGATGCCTTTAAGGGAAAAGGCGTAATCGATTAAGAAAGTGCTTAAGGAAGTGCTTTTATAGCAGAGTTTTTTGAAAGTTTAGAGGGAATAAGGGATAAAGCCGGGGCTTTATCCCTTATTTTTGTGTAAAAATTTTTTGATCGTAATTTACAATCAGTTTAAAAAGCTTTTACGGAGAAGTGATAGAAAGCAAGAGGAGCCATTTGCTATGCTTTGCAGGAAATGAAACGCTGGCCGGGGATAAATACGATATCCGAAATATAGTTATAAAGGAGTAGTAACAATCCATGGCAGGCGAGGAAAGAAGGAAAGGAGAAGCAAATGCTTGAACTTGAACATATAAAGAAATCATTTGACGGTACACCGGTCCTGAAGGATATTTCCCTCCAGGTAGAGGAAGGAGAGATCATTTCTATCTTAGGGCCCTCCGGCTGTGGTAAGACGACCCTGCTGAATCTGATCTTAGGCATCACAGAAGCAGATGCCGGTGTGATCCGTTACAATGGCGAGGACCTGACCCATACCCCCATGGAGAAGAGAGGCTTCAATATCGTATTCCAGGACTATGCCTTATTTCCCAATCTGAATGTAGAACAGAATATCAGCTACGGCCTGAAGAATAAGCCGGGGATTTCTACAAAGGAGGAGGTTGAAGAGCTGATCGGTCTTTTGGGCCTGCAGGAGCATTTGCAGAAAAGGATCGACCAGCTTTCCGGAGGACAAAAGCAGAGGGTGGCCCTGGCCCGTACCATGGTGATGAAACCCAGGATCCTTCTTCTGGATGAGCCTTTGTCTGCCCTGGATGGTGTGATCAAGGAATCCATCAAGGATCGTATCAAGACTATCGCTCGGGAATTTCATCTGACGACCATTATCGTTACCCATGATCCGGAGGAAGCTTTGACCTTATCTGACCGGGTGCTGATCATTAATCAGGGAGAGATTGCCCAGTATGGCCAGCCTTCTGAGATCATCGAGAAACCGAAAGATGACTTCGTACGTAAGTTTATCCTCAATCAGCTGGAGATCAAGAGAAACAATATCTATGCTCTCTTTGGCACAGCTGGTCTGAATACCTCTTCCTATGCGAGGTGTGTATGAAGCAGAAGAATAAGTGGCTGATGCTGATCTTTCTTGTTTTGGCGGTGATCTTTGCGATTTTTCTCTTGCTTCCGGTGATAAGGCTCTTGATCAAGTCCTTTTGGACGGGCAGCAGCCTGAGCCTGGAATATTACCTCTCCGTTCTGACAGGAAAGCATTTTGGAAAAATAGTAGCAAACAGCTTCCTTGTGTCGGCCGTATCTGCCCTTTTTGCCGTGCTGATCGCCTTTGTCATGGCTTATAGTGTGCATTACACCAAGATGCCGCAGATGGCGAAAAAGATCATACAGTCGATAGCAGTTCTGCCTATGTTTTTGCCTACCATTACCTATGGTTTTGCCATCATTTATTCTTTTGGCAAACAGGGATTGATCACAAGACTCTTTGGCTTTCAGCTGTTTAACATTTATGGATTTGCCGGCCTTCTGATCGGCTATGTGATCTATACGATCCCGGTGGCCTATCTTTTGATTCACAATACCATGAGTTATGTGGATAAGAAGACACTGATCGTTTCCAAGGTAATGGGGGATCATGTTTTTTCGACCTTTTGGATTGCTGTTTTAAGGCCTTTGCTGGGAACTCTGGCAGGTGCCTTTATCCAGACCTTTTTTCTCTGCTTTACGGACTTCGGTATTCCGGCATCGGTAGGAGGAAAATACGATGTGATCGCCACAAGCCTATATAACGAGATGTTGGGCGGAGTTCCAGATTTCAATAGGGGAGCGGTTGTATCAGTGATCATGCTTTTACCCTCTATCGTCAGTATTCTGCTCCTGCGTTATCTGGAGCGTTATAACATTCGCTATGACCGTATCAATGATGCAGAGCTTAAGGCCAACAAGGCGAGGGATGTGAGCTGGGGCATGAGCTGTGCTGTCTTGTCCCTTCTGGTGATCGCCATGTTCCTTGTTATCTTTGTGGTGCCGCTGGTAGAGAGATGGCCCTATAAGACGGCCTTTACCCTGGAACATTTCCAGACGGTATTTGCAGATCATGAGCTTCGCACGGTCTATCTGCATTCCATCGGAATGGCGGCGCTTACTGCCTTCTTTGGAACCCTGATCGCATATGGAGCAGCCCTGATCACAGCCAGAAGCAGTCTGCCAGGGTTCTGTAAGGGAACCATAGAGTCCCTTGCTCTGATCACCAATACGATCCCAGGCATGGTAATGGGTCTTGCCTTGATGTTCAGTTTTTCTGGCAGCTCCTGGCAGAATACCTTTCAATTAATGATCCTGTGCAATATTGTGCATTATTTCTCGACACCCTATCTGATGATGAAAAATTCTCTCTCAAAGATGAATGCAGGTTGGGAGACCACAGGCATGCTAATGGGAGACAGCTGGCTAAAGACGATTTTACGAGTGGTTACGCCAAATGCAGCTTCCAGCCTGATCGAAGTCTTCAGCTATTACTTCATCAATTCCATGGTAACGATCAGTGCTTTGGTATTTATCACCGGAGCCAAGACCATGGTGCTTACGACCAAGATCAAGCAATTGCAGTATGTGAATAAATACAATGAAGTATTTGTTCTCTCGCTTCTGATCTTGGCAACCAATCTGCTTGCAAAAGCCATCTTTTCCTGGCTTGCAAATAACCGTTCTAAACGGGTCAAATCTTAAGGAAAGAATATAAGAAAGGAAAAAAGAAACAGTTATGAAAAAGAATCGAATTCTGGCACTGGGCCTGGCAATGACGACAGCATGCGGCCTCTTAGCAGGCTGCGGGAGCAGTGCGAGTACAACAGGGGAGAGCAGTGATACTGCAGCAAGCGGTGAGAGCACACAGGCAGCATCTGAGACGACTGCAGGCTCTTCTTCAGATGAGCAGGTAGTGATCTACTCCAATGCAGATGATGAAGCGATCACAGCCATGTCCAATGCACTGGACAATAATGGTTACGAAGGGAAGTATATTTTTGAGACCTTTGGAACTTCTGAGTTGGGTGGCAAACTTCTGGCAGAAGGCACCAATCTGGAAGCAGATATGGTAACGATGAGTACCTTCTATCTGAAGAGTGCCCAGGAACAGAACAATATGTTCCTTCCGCTGACATTTGAGGTAAATACCCTGGAAGAGGTACCGGATTATACCGCACCGATCACTTCTCAGGAAGGCGCCATCATCATCAATACAGAGCTCCTGGAGGAGAATAATCTGCCGACTCCGACCTGCCTGAAGGATCTGGCAGATCCGGTTTATTCCGGATATCTGGCTGTAACAGATGTAAAATCCTCCTCTACTGCATGGCTGCTTCTGCAGGCATTGATCTCCGAGTATGGAGAGGATGAGGCTCAAAGCATTCTCAGCCAGATTTATGAAAATGCAGGAGATCATATTGAGTCCTCCGGATCTGCACCCCTTAAGCTTTGCGAGGATGGCGAGGTTGCAGTTGGATTTGGACTTCGTCATCAGGCGGTTGCTGCCAAAGAAGAAGGACTTCCGATCGACTATGTTGATCCGACAGAAGGAAACTTCTCTCTGACAGAATCTGTTGCAGTACTGGATAAGGGAGATGATACCAATCCGCTTGCAATGGAGATGGCAGAATGCATCATCAAGAATGGCCGTGAAGAGCTGCAGTCCTATTATCCGAATGCCCTCTATGAAGGCGAGACAACAGACAGCGCAAGCAAATCTGCTTATCCGAAGACCTTTGGTGAGGAGCTGACCTTTGAACTGTATGAGCATCATCAGGAAATCTCTGAAGCTGCAAAACCCTGATCGGATTACAGGGAGGGGCGCGAAGCGTCCCTCTTTTGTATCTTATGGAAGGAAAAGAGAGAGCAGCTTCTATAAGATACAAAAGAGAAAAGCCCATAGGATAGCAAGAGTCATGCAAAAGAAGTTAAAAAAGGAGAATTACCATATGAAACAATATAAGTTATTAACCCCGGGCCCGCTGACCACAACAGATAGTGTGAAGCAGGAGATGCTTTTTGATCATTGCACCTGGGATGATGATTACAAAGAGATCACACAGCGTATCCGCAGAGGTCTTCTGAAGCTGGGCCATGTAGAAGAGCCGGAATATACCGCTGTGCTCATGCAGGGAAGCGGCAGCTTTGGTGTGGAATCTGTTCTGACCAGTATCGTAAAGCGGGAGGACAAGGTGCTGATCGCTGCAAATGGTGCTTATGGTCTCCGTATGGTGGATATCTGTCGTCATGCCGGTGTGAACTATGTGGTATACAAAGAGGCCTATGATAAACAGCCGAAGGCAGAGATCATTGCCGATATGTTGAAAAAAGATCCTATGATCACTCACATTGCTATGGTACACAGCGAGACCACCAGCGGCATCTTAAATGATATCGAAGCAGTCGGTAAGGTCGCAAAAGCAGCTGGAAAACGCTTTATTGTAGATGCGATGTCCAGCTTTGGCGGTGTGGAAATTCCTATAAAGGAATGGAATATTGATTTCCTTATCTCCAGTGCCAATAAGTGCATTCAGGGTGTGCCGGGCTTTTCCTTTATCATTGCCAATCAGGAAAAACTGATAGAGAGCGAAGGTACGGCCCGTTCTCTTGCCCTGGACCTCTTTGATCAGTGGAAAGGAATGGAGGAAGGAAATGGCAAGTGGCGTTTCACGTCTCCGACCCATGTGGTTCTGGCCTTTGCCAAAGCGATGGAAGAATTGGAAGAAGAAGGCGGTATTCCTGCCCGTTTTGCCCGCTATGATCAGAATCAGAAGCTTCTGGCAGAGCGTTTCGGTGCGTTGGGCTTTCAGCCTTATCTGGATCCTTCTGTACAGGGCCCAATCATTACCAGCTTTTGTTATCCGGAGGGGGCAAATTTCAGCTTCCAGCAGATGTACGAATATATCAAGGAAAGGGGGTATGTCCTCTATCCGGGCAAGGTTATGGAGGCAGACACCTTCCGCGTAGGTAATATCGGTGAGATCTATTCGGAAGATATTGAAAAGCTGACAGAGATCATGACAGATTTTTTGAAGGAGGCAGAGGCATGAAAACAAAGCTTGTAATATTAGACTGGGCAGGAACAACAGTAGATTATGGCTGCTTTGCGCCGGTAAATGCTTTTGCCCTGGCTTTTCAGTCCGTGGGACTTGAGCCGACGGTAGAGGAAATTCGGGAGCCTATGGGCATGCTGAAAAGAGATCATATTCGCATGATGCTTTCCATGGATCGCTTGAAGACGCAGTGGATCGGGAAATATGGAAGTGAGCCGGATGAGACTGCAGTAGAAAAGATTTACAGTGTTTTCCAGGAATCTCTGATGAAGAGCCTGGAGGACTATGCAGATCCGAAGCCGGGTACCCTGGAAGCCGTGGCAGAGCTGCGGGAAATGGGAATTCATATCGGTTCTACCACAGGTTATACCGATAGCATGATGGAGATCGTAACCAAGAAGGCGGCAGAACAGGGATATGAGCCGGATGCCTGGTTTTCTCCGGATGCGGTAGAAGGATTGGGTCGTCCCTATCCCTACATGATCTATAAGAACATGCAGCAGTTTCAGATTGCCTCGGTAGAAGAAGTGGTCAAGGTGGGAGATACCGTTTCTGATATCAGGGAAGGCAAGCAGGCCGGGGTAAGATCCTTGGGACTGCTGGAGGGCAGCAGTGCTTTGGGCCTTTCTCAGGAGGAGTACGAGGCTCTGTCCTTTGAGGAAAGAGAAATCGTATTAAATAAGGCAAGGAAGAAGCTCTTGCAGGCCGGAGCGGATGATGTGATCTTGAATCTCGGAGAATTGCCGGGATGGATTAGAGAACACTGAGCAGAGCTGCATCCGGATCTTGTGAAGAAAAATCTGGCTTTTTGTCTTGCAGACTTACCATAAAAAAGGAGCAGTAATCCATTTGTCATAAGGGAAGTATAGGGCACTTTTTGCGAAATTTTGCAATTTAAGTGCTATGCTTCCTTTTTTTTCGTGGCCGAATACTTAGAAGCCCTGTGGAATATGCTATAATGGAAAGACTTAGGGATATAAAAAGTACGATGTAAGGAGACTTTCTTATGCATACAGAATTTTTAATGGGCAATGAAGCAATCGCCTTAGGTGCGATCGCGGCCGGAGTGAATGTGGTATCCGGATATCCCGGAACCCCTTCCACGGAGATCCTGGAGACGATTTCCAAAAGAAATCCAGGCAATATTTACGTAGAATGGTCAGTGAATGAAAAGGCCGGCATGGAAGTAGCTGCAGGTGCAGCCCTTTCCGGTGCAAGAAGTCTGGTCACCATGAAGCAGGTCGGCTTAAATGTAGCCTCCGATCCCCTGATGAGTCTGGAGTATATCGGCGTAAAGGGCGGCATGGTTATCGTCGTTGCGGATGATCCGGGCCCCATTTCTTCTCAGACAGAGCAGGACACCAGAAGCTTTGGCGCTTTTTCCAAGGTGCCGGTCTTCGATCCATCTTCTGTAGTAGAAGCCTATGAGATGATTCAGGAGGCCTTTGATTTTTCCGAAAAGTACCATACGCCGGTTTTTCTGCGTCCGACAACCAGAGTGGATCACGGCTATGCTTCTATTTCCGTAAAGGATCCGGAAGAATATGTGCAGCATGAGATCGAAGGCTTCGTGAAGGATGCTTCCAAATGGGTTATCTTCCCGAGACTTTCCGTTGTCAATCATGCCAAGATCGAGGAGAGAAATCTGAACTTAAGACAGACACTTTCCGATTACAAACGGAATTATATTTTACCGGCAAAGGACTACAGCGGCAAGGTGGGCCTAGCAACCCACGGCATTAATTATGCCTATACCTTAGATGCCTTTGGAGAAGGAAAGCATCCGAAGATCTTGAAGGTTTCCACACCCTTCCCCTTCCCGGAAAAGACTGCTCTGGAATTCTTAGAAGGGCTGGATGAGGTACTTTGCATCGAGGAGCTGGATCCAGTGATCGAGCGTGCTCTGACGCAGATCTGCGGCAAATATCATCTGGATGTGAAGATTCGCGGTAAGCTGACAGGAGATATAAAAAAATCCGGTGAGAACAGCATTGACTATGTGAAAGAAGTGCTTTCTGCCATCCCGGATATTTCTGATATCAAGATGGAAGAGAAAAAGGATGCGGTCTGTCCGCCTCTTCCGGTGAGACCGCCGGTTCTGTGCGCGGGCTGTCCTCATAGAGCCTCCTTCTATGCAGTAAAGCAGGCCATGAAAGGCAAGAAGACCATCTATGCCGGAGATATCGGTTGTTATACTCTGGGCAATGCCCAGCCTCTGGATATGACGGATACCTGCCTTTGCATGGGCGCAGGTATCACTATGGCGCAGGGTGTGGTGCATGCGGAGCCTGATACTAAGGCTTTTGCCTTTGTTGGAGATTCTACCTTCTTTGCATCCGGCATTACAGGAACAGTAAATGCCTTTTATAATCAGGCAAATATGGTCCTGGTTGTTCTGGATAATTCCACGACAGCCATGACAGGTCACCAGCCGCATCCTGGAACGGGAACGACCATGATGGGTGAGATCGTGGAGAAGGTCAGCATTGAAAAGATCCTTCGCGCCATCGGTATCAAGACGGTAGAAACCCTGAATCCTCTGGATCTGGAGGAGTCTGTAGAAGCCATTAAACGGATCGCAGATGAGCCGGGCTTAAAGGCCATTATTTTCAAGTCACCCTGTATCGTAAAATTCAAACCGAAGTCAGGCAAGGCAAAGGTGGATTCGGAGAAATGTATCGGCTGCAAGCGCTGCATCAATGAGCTGGGCTGCCCGGGCCTGATTCTGGATGGCAAAAAGGCTGCCATCGATACGAGTCAGTGCACAGGCTGTACCCTTTGCGAGCAGATCTGTCCGGTAAATGCAATTTCAGGAGGTGGCAAGAATGAGTAAAAATATCGTTTTCTGCGGCGTTGGCGGACAGGGAACCGTCCTTGCCTCCAAATTGGTGGCCGATGCGGCAATGAAGGAAAATATTCAGGTAATGACAGCAGAAACCATTGGAATGGCTCAGCGTGGAGGCAGTGTTTTTTCCCATATGAGACTGGGCGAGGCAAATTCGCCTCTCTTTGGTCATGGAGAAGCGGATCTGATTATCGGTTTTGAACCGGGAGAGACCGTGCGGCAGCTTCCTTTTTTGAAAAAGGGTGGTACAGTGGTCACCAGCATAAAGCCGGTGCAGCCGGTCAGTGCCATGATTGGACATTCTGTTTATAATGTGGAAGATATGATCAGCTATCTCAAAGAAAATGTGGAAAAGCTGATTCTGATCGATGCGGATGAAGCGCTGGCAGAGATCGGAAACAGCAAGGTTTTGAATGTCCTTCTTTTGGGCGCGGCCTTGCAGGCAGGCGTCATCGGCGTTCAGAAGAGTACCGTGATCGAAGCCATGCATGAGCGTATGGCAGAGAAGCTTTGGGAAGTTAATGAGCGTGCCCTGAATTATCAGAAGAGCTAATATACTGAAGGGCTAATACATAGAAGAGCTAATACGCAGAAGGACGAATGAGAAAAAGGGCTGCACAAAGCAGATTGGCATAAGAAAAAAATGAACTGTTCACAGGAACAGAAAAAGAGCATCCCTGGGATGCGGAAAAGGACGTAGACAAAATGCATATTAATAAGAGTCAGCTGGAGCTGGTAGATAAGCAGGTAAAAAGACTGATCGCATCAGATAATTTTTACGGAAAAAGATTAGAAGAAGCCGGAATTACGGGAATCGAGAGCGAAGAGGATTTCCTGGGGCTTCCTTTCTCAGAAAAGCAGGATCTTCGTGACGCTTATCCTTTGGGACTGATGGCAGTTCCTGAGGAGGAAATCGTCCGAATTCACTCTTCCTCAGGAACAACGGGAACACCGGTCATCATTCCTTATACAGCAAAGGATGTCGATGACTGGGGAGAAATGTTTAAGCGTTGTTATGAGATGGCAGGCATGACCAATCTAGATCGTGTGCAGATTACGCCCGGTTATGGTCTTTGGACTGCTGGTATCGGTTTCCAGAACGGGGCAGAAAAGCTTGGAGCCATGGTTATTCCGATGGGACCGGGCAATACCAAAAAGCAGCTGCAGTTTATGCAGGATATGAAATCCACCGTTCTTTGCGCGACCTCTTCCTATGCTCTCCTTCTGGCAGAGGAAATCGAAAAGGAAGGCCTGCAGGACAAGATCCATCTGAAAAAGGGTATCATCGGTTCTGAGCGCTGGGGCGAGAAGATGCGTCAGCGGATTAAAAAAGAGCTTGGCATTCAGATCTATGATATTTATGGCCTGACAGAGATCTACGGACCCGGCATCGGTATCAGCTGTGATTATGAAGAAGGCATGCATATCTGGGATGATTATTTCTATACAGAAATCGTGGATCCGGCTACAGGAGAACCGCTTCCGGACGGAGAGTGGGGAGAGATCGTGATCACCACCCTGGTAAAGGAAGGTGCACCTTTGATCCGTTTCCGCACCCATGATATTTCCAGAATCATTCCGGGCAAGTGCAAGTGCGGCAGCTGCTATCCGAGGATCGATACCATTGTTGGCAGATCAGATGACATGATGAAGATTAAGGGCGTAAATGTATTCCCGAAACAGATCGAAGAGATCCTGGCGACCTTCCCTGAGCTTTCCAGTGAATATCAGATCCGCATTTCCCATCTGGAGGGTAAGGATACCATGCGTATCTATGTGGAGACAGACGGAACGGTTGATTTTGCGGCTATGGCAGATAGAGTTGCAGAAGCAGTCAAGGGCAAGATCGGCTTTACAC
>CAVEOK010000047.1:0-13898 GCA_963617415.1 Oscillospiraceae bacterium | reverse complement strand
AGCTTCATATCCCTTGCATCCATAACGTGCTGCAGACGGGATGCAAAAGGTGCCGTGATAAAAATACTGATATGCGGAATATGATTATTCTTTAAAATAGCATCCGCACATCGTCCCATGATCACACAGTCTTCCTTCCGCGCCAGATCACAGATCAAATCACTCATATTGAAGAAGATCGCATCCTGCTTCGGAAGTCCGTGATAACGGTTAAAGTCCCTGAACCAGCCCTTCAGACTGAAACTCTGCTTTCCGTTATTCTTCGTGAAATCCGTGAAGCTCTCCTCATCATCCACAGCTCCCTTTTCCGCCTCAAGGCGTTTGAGCACCTGATTGAAAATCTCCACATCATAGTAATTCATGTGAAGCCTGTCTGCCAGGCCAAAGCCAATATCATTTCCTGCGCTGCCCTGGGTACGGCTGATGCAGATAATCCGGTGATCATTCTCCGAGATATTCTCCCGGCGCCGCAGCAGATAATTCAGCTGTGCTCTCTCTCTATCCAGAATATCCTGTCCCGCAAAATTATCCGGCAGCTGGGTGATCTCCTGAAAGATCTCGTCATACTTTTTCATGAGACGGCTCTTTTCAGCTTCATCCGGAATGGTTCTGGCCATATTGCTGACCAGCGCCATCTCGCTTCGAAGAAGATGTCCCTCCGGCTTGGCATACATTAAACCTGCCAGATTGCGGATCGTACTCTCCCTGTCTCCCGAAAAGGTACGTCCCAGAGCAGAACCGACACTCTCGTATACCTCACCATCCAGTTCATATAATCTGGTGGCAAGCTCTCTGTATTTTTCCTGATTTTTTACATCCTGCATGTCGCTCCTCCTCTCTTATAAAAAGAATACCAGCATATCGATAATAAATACCGGAATCAAGCAACAAATAGACCAAAGCATATAACCGAAGAAGGAAGGCATGTTAATACCGTTCTCATCGGAAAGGGCCTTAACCATAAAGTTCGGTGCATTGCCGATATAGGTATTTGCACCCATGAATACAGCTCCGCAGGAAATTGCCGCCAGAATCTTGACCGGAATCACACCAAGGCTTGTTGTAATACCGCTTGTAAATCCCAGAGTTCCTGCTGTTGTCAGGAAAACCAGATAGGTCGGTGTATTGTCCAGGAAGCTGGACAGAGCGCCTGTTGCCCAGAAAAGCTGATAAGGCTGGCTGATACCAAGAGTCGGACCAACAGCCTTCAGCAGCATCAGAGCCGGCTGCATGGTAATAAAGATACCGATAAAGAGTACTGCAACCTCCTGAATCGCACCCCAGGTAAAGTGGTTTCGAATACGAACCTCCTTGGGGGTAGTCTTGAAGGATAAAAAGGCTGCCAAAAGGATCAAGGCAATCTCAATGATAGATGGGAAGGAAAGTGAAACTTCTCCGAAAATATGAAGTCCCAGAACATTTCCCGCTGCATCCTGAAAAGCCGGCAGAGTCGGCAGCAGGCCGCTCAGAATAACTGCTGCAACGATCATCAGAAGAAAGAGAATGTTGTGCAGTCCGTCAATCCGGAACATGGTTCCCGGTCTGCTGATATCCGGCTTGCGGCCAAAGACGATATCCGCCTGATAAGCGCGCTGATCCAGATGATAGAAAATAAAGAGCAGGATCACCATGTTGAAAATCAAGATAGGGAAGAGATGCAGACTCCAAAAGAAGGGAACACCTCTCATAAATCCCATCAAAAGAGGCGGATCACCGATCGGTGTCAGGCAGCCTCCCATATTAGAAACCATAAAGATAAAGAAAATCATGATATGTGCTTTTCTTTCTCTCCAGGAATTCATCTTGATAATAGGTCTTACCATCAGCATACTGGCACCGGTTGTACCGATACAGCTGGCAAGCAAGGTTCCCAAAGCAAGCAGGCCAACATTTACTCTCGGTGAACCGGCAAAGTCTCCCTCGACCGTAATATTGCCGGAAACACAAAAAAGGCCGAAAAGCAGAATAATGAAGGTCAGATAATCATTGATCACACATTCCAATACCGTTTCGACTGCTTCTCCTGCCCCGTATACGACTGCAAAGGGGATGATCGTCAATAGAATCCACATAAATACCACGATCGGCTGATGCTTCTCCCACCACTCTCCTTTTACCAGCGGCATGACCGCAATACATAAAAGAAGGCCTGCAAAAGGAATGCAGAGCCAGATTGGCACACTCGCTGTGCTTTCATTTCCGCCTGCCGCAAAAACAGGAACAGAACATAATGAAAACATCGAAATAAAGGCACTCATAAGAGCTAATACTTTCTTCAATTTTCTCACCTCACCACATAGCTAATTTCATCTTTTAAGGGAAATTATAGCACTTTTTACCTTTTTATCAATCACGAAGCTATTCCTCTTTTGTTCAATTTATTGAAAAATAATGCAAATTTCATCAGGCTGTATTTCATGCTTGACAGCTCTTAAAGCACAAGACAGAATCCTGTCGGCAGGATTCTCCGCGCGCGAGCGGAATGCGAAAGCATTATTTTCCTTGCCGCAAGTGCACATCCTTACGGAGCTTTCCATGTAATAAGAAAGAGTCTACAGATAATAGAGAGCAACCACCAATGGCATGGTGATCAGACTGACCAGAGCAGTTGCACTGTTTAAAGCAGATGCATATTTTGTATCCCTGTCATAGAGCTGGGAAATCTGCACGACCGCTGCCGCAGAGGGTGTGCTGACCGCAAGAAGACTCATGAAAAGCAAAGTCTTTCCTTCCGGATGAAAGGCAGAAAGACCTGAGTATTTCAGAAGAAGCATGATCAATACCGGTGTTACCACCATCTTTAGAAAAACCACCAGATAAAAGCGCTTCGAAGCAATATATTCGCTCCAGTCTACCTGGGACAGAATCATGCCGATCATGATCATGGACAGAGGCCCCACCATGGCAGAAAGGGAGCTCATGGTATCTGAAATAACCGAGGGCAGCTGTATTCCTGCGAGCAGGAAAAAGAGACCGATAAAGATAGAAATGATATTTACATTGGTAAGGATCTTTTTGATATCAATATGACTTTCTCCTTCGATCACCGAACGGCAGTGACTCCAGATAAAGAAAAGCTGCACACAAAGAAAGGCTGAGGAATAGATAATCCATTCCTCGCCCAATAAAGCTGTGATCAGGGGAAAAATCAGGTTTCCACTGTTCGAATATATAATAGAAGTCTTTTCGATTGCCGAAAAATGAAGGAATTTATTGAGGATTCCTACCAGGATAAATAAGACCGCATGGATCAGAAATGCCGTGAAAACACAAAGCAAAAATCCCTTTTCCGTTTCTGCCGTCAGCTTCACCTGAAAACTGTTGATCAGAACACAGGGGGTTACAATATAAATAACCAGCTTCGATATCACGCTGCTCGCTGATGGCGGCAGGATCCGCAGCTTTACCAGTGCGAATCCACAACCCATCATAATAAATAATTCCAAAATCTGCTTTGCCAATGCCAAGCTCATCTTATGCCTCTTTCCTCAGGTCTTTTCCTATTTTTTCTTAATCCATGCTAATCTTTATGCCGCCGGCACGTTCTGACGGCTGTATCACAACAACAACCGGTTGATTGCCGCTCCACTCAAAGCTGTAGGATTCTCCGGAGGCCTGTCCGATGAAGGTCTTCCAGTTTACATCTGCCTTAATGGCCGGATCACAATGTCCCTGACCGATCCAGCAGATCACCGCATCCGGATCGACTGCAATGGTATTGCGGGTTTCGAGATTGCTCAATACCAGAGGGTTTCCATCTGAAAGTACCGCAACATAGGCATTTTTGCCATTTCCGGTCAGGGTAGAGGTTGCCAATCCCTTCTGCGACATTACGCCGACACCTAAAAATCTTACCTTATAATCGCAATCCTGGGTAAAGGCAAGGATATTTTCTGATTCGACAGAAATAGTCTCCCCTTCATCCAACTTGTAGACAATGACATGCTGACCGAAATTTGCATAATAGGTTACAGAATCTCCGTTCATAACTCCCTTCATAAGAGGGAGATTTTCTCCGGTTGCCCTGCGGATCAGGGATCCAAAGGCTGCCTGAGCCAGATTGTTCTGCGGACCTAAAAGCACTTTTTCAAAGCGGTAATTTTTGCTGGGACTATCTCCTGCGATAAAGGCACCCGCTTTCGTATAAACAACATCATTTCCCCGGCAGGTAACCTTCAGGGTTAATTCATTTACAGTCTCGAATGTGATCATTATCTTATCCTCCCACTAACAAATCTCTACACCGTAGATGGCACATTGCCCGGCCAGATCCTGCTGCACACCATTGCCTACCGGATTGAATTTCCATTGTCCCTTATGCAGGTAGAGCTCTCCGATGGTCATAGAGGTCACATTGGCGTAATACTCCTCCAGCTGATAGCTGACGAGCTCCTGCCCGCTATCTGCTTCCAAGATTCTCACATAGGTATCTCCTATCATGCTGAAATTCAGCCTGTTTTCAAAGGCTTCATTGATCGTAAGAACAAAAACAATCTTCTGCACAGAAGCCGAAAGTCTTCCCAGATCCAGACTGATGATTTCCCTGTCCTTTCCCTGTGGATCCATAGCAAAGTTGGCCGCATGATCCGGACTCTCCGTCTGCCCGTAAAAAACAAACCAGCTCTCATCTGCCACCCTGCCATTTTCTGTCAGAAGAAAGGCCGATGCATCCATATCGCATCTTGCATCCTTCACATTCCAGCCAAAGCAGACCTTCAGCTTCGGCTGATCTCCTCCCGAAAACTGCAGGGCGGTCTTCTGCCCCTTAAAAAGTCGGTTCCGAAGAGGAGGCATGATCATATCCGGCAGCTTCTGCGGTCTTATTTGCTCTGATGATGCAGATTCTGCTGCCCTTGTCTCTTGTTCTTTTCTTCTTTCCTTTTGCGAAGCTTCCTCCGTCCGGCTGCAAGCAGCCTCTCCCCATTTTTTATGGTTCAGCTCTCTGATGGTATCCTTACTCAGGGCTGCCTCTGTCTTAAAATTCAGGGAATCCAGATTTTCCCTGCTTAAGGCAGGCCTTATTTTATTCTCTATTGCGATCATGTTTCCTTCCCTCTCAGGGCTAAATCTTCTCAGACATCCGACAGCTTTCGGATGATTCCGCATACCTTATAATTGCCCAGCTCCACTCGGCTGATCTCCACTGGAACCTCTTTTTCAGCAGCCAGCTGATAGATATGCTTTAATTCATCTGCCTGCGCATAGCTTTCATTCACAATAATCTTCCAGGGAATCCGGCGAAGGAGAACTCTTGTTGCTTCTCCGATGCCCGGTTTGATAAAATTCAGATCCAAAACGCCGTATTCTTCCGCAATCCTCTTTGTAATCTCATTTCCCCTAATCTGTATTTTTTCCTTTTCGGCAAAAGTCTCCCTCTCAAAAGAGAACTTTTCTTCGATTGCTGTCAGAAAGGCATCCGAAAGATCTTCCTCCTCCAGCTCCTTGTAATAGGCTGCACCGTGAAAATCCTTTGGACCGATGATATCCTCCCGCAGAAAGGTTCTGCTGATCAGACCGGTTACTGTTGCATTCAGACAGGAGGAGGGAATCAGAATATCCTCATGGCTTCCACAAAGCTCCGTCAGATTGGCCGGATCCGAAACTACAGCCAGCTCCCCATCCAGTTCCGGATAGTCCGCCAGAGCCTCCTTCAGCTGGCCCAGAATCGCTCCCTTTCCAATCCATCCGTCTACAAACTGCAGAGCTTCTGCCGGGTGTCTCTCCAGGATGTAAGCAAGGGCATTTTTATCGATTCCCCTGCCCCGGATAATTGATATGGCATAGTGCGGCACTTCTGCATGATACTTTTTCTTCAGGTATCTGCGCAAAAGAATGCCAATGGGAATGCCAGCCCTGGCCAGAGAGACCAACACCGGTCTTCCCTGCTTTTTCCGGTAAATCTTCTCTGCCAGAAGACCAACTGCCTCTGCCGTCTGCTCTGCATTATTCTCCAGCGCAGCCTCATAAGCAGCCATGTATTTTTCTGAAGGCTTGTATTCTAATGGAAGCATCTCACAATAATGCCTTCCCTGCTGAATATATCTTTCCCTCTCCTCAGCCGGAAGTGCTTCCACCATTCCGCTGATATCTTTCAGCAGGATTTCCACATCTTCCCTCGCATAACTAGTCTGCATCCACAAATTCTCCCCATTGTATCAGTGTCATCTTCTCATTGCCGCATTGCCTCAGTGCCTTCATCAGACTCTTCAGACCTTCCTCCCAAATCTGCTCTGCGTCTGTGATGATCAGGACATGATCGTATTGCTCCAGATTATAAATAAAGGTTTTTCTGCCTTCTTCATAAAGGCTCTCCATCTCTGCTCGCTTGTGAAGGGGATAGTCTTCCTCCAAGAAGACCTCGATCGGACTGCGTGTTGTCGCATGAAAGCGGATTTTTTTATCCGGCCAAAGGGCTTCTGCCTTTTGGCCGACCAAGAGCCCGGGAAACATAAACTCCTCTGTTCCCAGGATCAGCAGGCTTTCCGCCTCCTCCAGCTCCGGCAAAGCTGCCAGCACTGCATCTGTAAAATGCTCCGCCTTCTCTTTAGCCTCTATAACAGGAGTGACCAGTCTGGAATTCCAATAGTTTCCTTTTCGGATGACTCGAACGGGAACTGCCTCTTCCGCCGGCTCAGCTTTTTCCTCTGACTCCTGCTCAAGATATTTTTCGATTTCGGATATCCTGTACTGAGGCGGAATATGATAAAGATATCCACAGGAAAAGCCATAGGATTCCATTTCTGTCAGCCTTTCTTTCGACATACTGTTCAGAATAGACAGGATACCGAATTTCAGGGCCTTCTCTCTATACTTTTCCTGCAGAAGGCGGATAATTTTCTCAATCGTATTACCGGTCGTAACCTCATCCTCTGCAAATACGATCCTGTCAATCTGATCCAGGACCTTTTCCAGACCATTTATGACCAGTCTCTGCTCTCTCGCATGGCTGTGGGATTCCGTAAAGAAAAGATAGTCTGCCCCGGCAATCTCTTCTCTTGTTGTGTTCATATAGCAGAGGACATTTTTCGCCCGGCAGGCAATCGTCGCTCCGATCGCTGTTGCCGTTTCCGCAAAACCAATGACCAGAATTTTTTCTTTCGGATAGACCTCTTCCAGCTTTTTTGCCAAAGCTTCAAAAAGCCGAAGGGAAAGCGAGGGAGAAGCCGGCACGTGCTTTCCTTGCAGCGGGTTTACATAAAGGTAGCTTCGTCTGCTGTTATTTTCCCTTTTTGCGATTCTGATAAGATCATCTTTCTCAAACCAATCTGTCATACAATTCCGTAAAGCTCAGACAAGAGCACGATTTTCTTTGCCCAGTTATAATTTGTCCGAACCTCATTCATCCTTTCTCCGTCAATGCTTTTCCCAACCTGGAGACCGCTGCTGTCCCAGTTCAGGATCGCTTTTGCATCCTTATAATCCTTGCTGGTAACCCGAAGCATCTCATTTACAACCGGAATCTGCTTGGGATGGATCACCGTCTTGCCGATAAAGCCGTTCAGGCGATCCTGCTTCAGTTCCTTTCTGAGTCCGATCTCCCACTCGTCATTGTCGCTGGAAAAGAATTCCCAGACCGGACCGGATACCACATATTCCCGGGAGAAAACCGTCAGAATATCTCCCAGCAGCTGTCCCAGGGGCAGGATGTCATAAATCGTTTCATCATAATGCCTTCTTGCCGCAAATTCATTGGAAAAATCATTGCCGCCTACTCTGACATTCAGAACAATATCTTTTACGGAATCGATCGTATCCTTAATTTCTCCCAAACGCTCTGCCCTATGGCGAAAATCAATGATATCGCCGCTTTCCAGAATCGGCATCATATAGAGCTTTTTCTTTGCCTCTGCATTGACGCAGAGCATGGCTTCGTTATAGGCAGCTGCATTGCTGCTTGTATATTTGGGAAAAATAAAGCCCGTTAAAATATTCTGATAGGGACGGATCAGATCAAAGACCCTCTGTATCTGCCCGGCTTCCCTCACCCGGATAAAAAGCTTGGGCAGATAGATATTCTGCTCTAAAGAAGTCTCATAAAGCTGACGCAGACTCTCCTTCAGCTGCAGCTCTGCCGCCTCCACCAGATCCGGCGAAATGGTATCCTCCAAACAAAGAGCCAGGGAGTACTGATTCCCGAGACTGCCCCCTAGCACAGTCTGCCCTATTTTTTTATTTAATGCCGGGGAATAAAGAAGTGCCCCCACACTGTATTTTAATTCAATCTCCTGTATCAAAAATATCCCCTTTTATTTTTTCCAATTCCTCACAAATGCTGTCTGAAAAAGTCCCTCTGCAAATCCGCTTGTCACCTTCTGTTTCAAAAGAGCTCAGGGTCTCCGGACAAAAACAGATCTCGGCTCTCTCCAGCATGGGAATATCGAATTCACTGTCTCCTGCCGCAAGATAGGAAGCATAGCCCATGCGAGCCCTATAGCGCTCTGCCGCAGCTCCCTTATTCAAGGATTTTGGGAAACAATAGATCTTTCGCGCATCCTTCAGAATGCATAAATGCTCCCTATCTGTCTCTTGAAAAAGAGCGGAAAAAAGCCCTTCCTTTTCCTCTGTTTTAATATAAAAGAAAAAGGGATCCACTGAAACAATAGCTTCCTTTCCCACCAAACGCCCTGCCAGCCCTCTTGCCTTTTCATAGGCAGGCCGGTCCTGCTCTGAAAGCAACAAAGATTCTTCGGTCCAATCCGGATCCTCTTTTCCTTCTTCCAGAAGGATTGCACCATTGCAGATCAAGGCTCTCTTCCAGCTAAATTCCTGAAAGATCTCCTCCAGACGGCTGTACTGTTGCGCTGTTCTGCTGGTAAGCGGAATCACCTCCAGCCAGTCCTGCTTTGTGTAATAGTCATAAACCTTCTGGGTAATAAAGCTTTGCGGATGCTGATTCAGCTCCTCTACCTGGATCAAAGGACCCTGAGGCTTATGCCTATGTGAATAGAGCAGGGTATGATCCAAATCGGTAAAAAAGAGCAGCTTTTCTTTCTCTCTTCTCATTTTACTCAAAGGGAGGGGGCCTTCTCAGAAGTCCCCCTCCGGTAAATACTGCTTTTTATACGTATCTCTTGATGAAATCTCCGATGGATCCATCATTGGTTCCCTGACCGATCGCACCAAATTTCCATTCGGCATTATAACGATAAACCTCACCGAAAAGCATGGCTGTCTTTCCGGAATAATTCTCCGACAGGTTGTAGATACAGATTTCCTGATTGTTTCTGCTATCAACCAGACGGATAAATGCATTTTCGATCATACCGAAATGCTGCTGGCGGTCATAGGCCTTGTAAATGTTAACCGCAAGCACGATTTTGTCATTCTGCGCCGGAACCTTGTCCAGATCGATCACGATCTGCTCATCGTCTCCGTCACCCTGACCGGTAAGATTATCTCCCATATGCATGACAGACTTACTCTTGTGATTCAAATTACCGAAATAAACGATATCATCCTTGCTGCTAAGCCTACCGTCTGTCAAAAGCAGGGCAAATGCATCGCAGTCAATGTCCTTCGGCTTTGGTGCAAAGAGCTTGCGCTGCTGCTGAACGGCATCCCAGCCAAGTCCCACAATGATTTTGGAAAGGCCAGGCTGTTCCTTGGAAAGGCTAACCTTTTGGCCCTTTTGAAGCTTTACTGACATGACTCTTTCCTCCTGTCACTTATTCTGCATCAATGCCATAGTGTGCACAAAGAGCAGCAAGTCCGCCCTGGAAGCCGCTTCCGATCGCATTGAATTTCCACTCGCCATTGTGTTTGTAAAGCTCTCCTACAACCACTGCGGTCTCAATTGAGAAATCCTCACCCAGATCATAATGGATCAGTTCTGCTCCTGTGCTCTCATCTATGATACGGCAATATGCATTGGAAACCTGACCGAAATTCTGACGTCTGCTTTCCGCATCATAAATGGTTACTGTAACAGCGATTTTCTCAACATTGGCCGGAACCAGGCTCAGGTCGACAGCGATCTGTTCATCATCACCCTCTCCCGCTCCGGTACGGTTGTCTCCCATGTGCTTTACCGATCCGCTCTCATGCTCCAGATTGCCATAGAAGATAAATTCTTTCTCTGTCGGGCATTTGCCGTTTGCACCTGCAAGAAAAGCAGATGCATCCAGATCAAAATCTGCACCGGAATCAAATGCATTTACGTCCCATCCCAGACCTACTATAATCTTCTTCAGACCGGGATTGTCTTTTGTTAAGCTTACCTTCTGTCCCTTACTTAAATTAATCGGCATGATTTTTTCCTCCTTTGATCACTCTTTTTATTTCTTTGCAGTCATACAATATTTCTGGTTGAATTCTTCCTTGATGGCTTCCAGACGCTTTGCATCCTCTACCCTCTGCTTGCGGGCATTTTCCTGAATCGCCCTGGTCTCATCGATACCGTTGACAATGGTTCTCCAGGTAGTCTCCAGGGTCTCAATCTTAATGGAGCTTCCTGCTGCCATAGCTGCTGTCATCTTGGACTGTTCTACCGTGTTCTTCGCATTCTTGATCAAAAGCTCATTGGTCTTTGCATCCAGCGCCGCCATAGACTCTGCCTGAATCTTCTGCCTTTTCAGCATCATTGCCTGAGCCAGTGCCTGCTTAAACACCGGAAGGGTAACAATAAAAGCAGAATTGATCTTTCTCACCAGGTTCATATTGCTGAATTCTATGGTTTTGATCATGGGAATCGACTGAATGGCAACGCTTTCTGCCGTTCTCAAATCCTGAGTTCTCTGCTCCAGCAGCATGAGGCACTGGTTTAATTCCGTAATTTCAAACTGAATGGAATTATCACCGGTCTCTTCCATCTCGGCTGTTTTCTGGTCGATATAGGCCTGCAGCTCACGGCAGCCCTGCTCTCCGGCCAGAATATATTTGACCAGCTCATGATAATAATTGACGTTTGCCTCAAACATCTGGTCAAGCTTTCTATTGGACTGACGGATCTCGGATTCATACTGCTTGAGCTGTACGTAGATCTTATCCACCTCATCCCCCATGGTATGATACTTGTCCAAAAGCTGATCCAGCTTCTTGCGCAGATTACCGAAAAGCTTGCCGAAAAGTCCCGGATTTTCCTTGATCTCTTCAATGTCAAACTGATCCATGATCTTTGCCAGGGCTGTAAGCATCTGGCTTGATTCATCCAGCTGAGCCATGCTCATGCTGTTCAATACCACATCCGATGCCTTGGAAATCTCCTCGGCCGCATGCGCACCGAAAGTCACAACAGACTCCATGTTACCGACATCGATCGTGCTGACAAGCGCATCCACCTCTGCTGAATTCGTCAGCTCTGCATTCATCTGATTTCTGTCTGCTACAATATCATACTCTTGTACAACCATTTCGTTTTTTACTTCCGGCTGACTGATGTGTGTCGACTGTGAAGCAGACGTCTTGCTGAAATCAATTCCCATAATCAATTACCTCTCTTAAATATTTTTTCCCGCCAGGAATGGCGGCTACTTCCCTTATCCGATATTGTCTTAAAATCCGGAACCTGCAGATCGTAAAGATAATCTCCGATCTGATGCTCCTCCATACAATTCTTATTCAAATATTTTTCCAGGCACTGATAGCCTGTCGGAACAAAAAAGAGAACATCTAAACCCAGCATATTCAAAAATACTGCCCGGATCGCATCCTCTAAGGATAAACTTGCCTCTCCGGTAATCAGATAGATCAGCTTCGGATTCTTCTTTGTAAAATCAAACTTCTGGATCAGACGCAGAAGATCCTTCTCCAGATTCAATGCCACTGCTATGATGGTATATTCCGTTCCGTTCTCAAAGGTTCCCCGGATGATTTTCTCCTGGATGAGCAGCTGCAGCTTCTCCAGGATATGCTCCTGCATGGATTCTCTTAAAAAGCCATACTGATAAGCCGGATGCTCCTTGATTTTTTTCTTCTGCAGTCTGCCATTACGGTAAAATTCTGCGGCACAGGCTTTCATCGGATTCGCCGTCAGCGAGGTAATCTGCGGTACCCGGTCAACCAGTCTGGTGTCTTCTGTCAGCAGCTTCTTGATGCTGCTCCAGTAGTCCTCTACTTTTCCATCCTTCACCCCGCTTACCTTTGCAAAGATAAGCGGCATATTCACCCTGTCTTCACTTGTGCTGAAGTTGGGCCGATATCTTAATTCTTCCTCCCATAGAATAGGAATTTCCTCATACATGGTCTGTAAAAGAACTGCATTTGCCTTCTCATACTGCTGATTCCGGTAAATGCCGCTGTCCTGATAGAGGAGCTGATCCAGCTCCCTTTCTGCATGATAGGCTGCCGTAGCCAGCTGCATACCGCCCTTTTCCTCCGGAAATTTCGTCAGGTTCAGGGACTCGCTATAATTCACTTCATATAAAAGCTTGTCCTCCAGGCAACATTTCTGATTGAGATTTGGATTAAAAATCAGCAGGTCCACCGGCAATCTGGCTAAAAACCTGCAAAAGAAAGATTCATATTCCGTTTTGCAGCCGCCCATATAAAAGAAGCAGCCAATCTGCGGCATCCTCCAGTTTGCAAAAAGTCTCTGATAACGCTTTAGCCAGCACAAAAGATAAATACCCTTATTGCTGAGCCGGTTCAGATTCGCTTCCGGCTTTTTGCTTTCCTCCAGAAGCAGATCCACGAAAGCCTCCCGGGCAATCGCCTGCAGTTCCTGCCCCGCAAGAAAACTTAAATTCGAGGACAGATCCAGGATCAGCTGATCGATTCTTTGATAGTTTCCCCTGCGAATCTCACTGATTTCCTCCGTCGTCGGAAGTGCGATCGATTCATTTACGATTACCAGCGGTCTTTTGCTGGCCTTGATCTCCGCCTGCAGCTGATAGAGCTCATTCTGATAGCTAATTCTATCCTCAGCTCCCATGATTCTGCAAAAGCAATTATAGAAAAAGCCGGGATCAGAGCCCCGAAGTCCGGTATCCTTTCGCACATCCTCCAGAATCTTTCCTGTGATCCAGGCGTTTGTGCAGTTCTTTACTTCTGCCCTTCTTCCATAGAGCCGCTCTCTATCCCCTTCCTCACGGATCTCCTGCCTGATCTGCTTCAGGCTGAAGGCGAGCGGAAAGGCCGTCATAGCAGCCAGCTTTACTTCCTTTGATCTGTCCGATAAAGGATCCAGCTTCAGATATTCTTTATCTCCCTGGTATTGAAGAAGAAGAATATCACAGCCGGAAAGAGCAAGAACATTCATCAGAAGCAGTTCATAATTGCTGATGCTTCCCTCATATAAGATCTTGGGCAGCTTTTCCTCACCCAGACAATGCACGATTCTCTCAAATTTATAGTAAAGCCAGCACATGAATTTGATATAGGCATTTTTCAGCATATTGTCATTCTTGCCGCTCTTCTTCAGCTCCGCCAGAGTGTCATAAATAGCTGCAGATACATTTTCCCTCTGGGACTGCGTCATCCGGGGCAGCCACTTTTTCAGGCTTGCCCCGATAAAGCCCATACTCAGCTCAAAATCCATCCCCATTATCTCATTGTAATAGGCAAGATTCTGACTGTCCGGATTTTGCAGTCGTCCTTCTATAATGACACCCTTCTGACGGGCTTCCTCATAATAACGTAAAATAAAGTCATGAATTTCTCTGCTGTAAGCATTGATCCGGTAGAAATAAACGCCCTTCTCGCTGCGTTTTCCCAAATCAAGAAAAAAATCATTTAAATTTCTTATTTCTGATCGCTTCAGCATATTCTTACCCTTACTTTTTATTCATAATGAGCTTTCTGATCGTATCGATCGGAATTACCAAAAAGGCCAGTACAAGGCAGATGATCCATGCCTTTACACTCAGGCACTCCACACTTAATACCTCGCCGCCAAAGGTTACAAAAATAAACTGAAGGACGAGAATGGAGGCCATTACCCGAAGGAAGTTCTTATTGCGTCC
>CAVEOK010000046.1:12650-14320 GCA_963617415.1 Oscillospiraceae bacterium | reverse complement strand
AACGAAACCGAGTGAGATTCATGGAGGAAATGAGAATGGAAATGTTTAAGAGAGAAATGGAGACCATAGAAATGCCAAAGGCCCTGGTTGCGCAGATGTTTATGGATGTGCATGCTCTGGCTCAGATGCATGAGAACCTGATTGAGCTGTATGAGATCGAAAGCCAGTTGAAGAAGCAACACAAGGCTTATCTTCATGTAAGGGAGAGAGCTGAAAAGATGTGCAAAAACGATAAGGCAGATCTGAATGAGATTCTGGATCATTATGAGCATCCGAGAAAATATATCGATCAGGCATTGGAGATTTACGCAGATATGATTGGTGAAGAGATGGAGGAAGACTCCATGAAGGAGGAAATAACTGAGAAAATGGAAGAAAAGGTTATGGAAGAGGAAAGAGTACCGGTAACAAGCTATGCGGAGCTGAAGAGTAAGATGAAAAAAGAGGAAGAAGCAAAAGCCGAATTTTTTGCGCCAGAAGTCTTTATGAAAATGATGAATGATATACAGAGCCTTTTGCGCATGATTGAGATTTTAAATACGGTAATCTACAGAATCCAGGAAGGTCGTGAAGAAGAGATTAATATTGACTTTTGGATTTCAAGAAGTTATCTGCTTGCGGAAGATGTAGAAAACCGCTGGGGACGTATCATGATTTTGGATGGCTTAAAATAATCCGGATTTTCCAGGACAGGGAGGTGAGAAAACATGCGCGATGAAGGGTTACAGCTTGGCACTCGCGATAAGGTCGTCCAAAAGATGACCCGCGAGGGTGCAGTTGAAAATAATCTCAGTGAGCATTCCGAGAGAAGAGTCAGCGAAAGAGCACCAGACGCTGACTTTTCTCATGTCCGGGAAAATGAACAGCTGGCTGGTGAGAGACTGGATTCAGGACATTCATCAGGGTCAAAGATTCAGCAGAGAAGATATCATTTTGATGATTCAGGTGGCAACGGAGATTTCGGCAGTAACTTTGAACATGGCAGTAAGAAAGAGCATGGCTCAGATTTGGCAGGAAACAATTCATTAGAGAATAACCTGTCAGAGCAGATCCACAGTCGGTCTTCTGATCAGAGGAACTTAAAAGATGTGTCTGGATCTGATTCCTATGGCAACAGATCATCCCCAGATTCTGGCAGGCACAGACTTTCTGATAGGTCAGTCCGCTCTGAAAATATAGATTCTGACAGCAGACGTCACCAGCAGAAAAAGCGGATGTCCTTACGTTATCAGAAGGAAAATCAGGACAGACTAAGGCATGAGCAGGAGAGTACAGGAGATCAGGCACAAAGTATTGCAGCATCTGAGCATGCTCTGCCTTCAGAAGGAGAAAAATCCCCGAGTCAAAAACAGAGGCGGAAACAAAATCAGAAGCAAAGGAATAAAAAGAATTCCCGATTGAATTTTGAGGAAGAAAATCCCAAAGGAAGCAATCTTGGAGGCCGTTTCAGTACTGTGACATCTGGAGCTGGAAAAGCAGCCGGTACAGCAACCGGTGCGGCAGGTTATGTAGTAAAGCAGGGAGCAATTTCTGGTCAAAATACGATAAAGTCGGCTTTTGAGGATGGCAATCAGGAGGAGCAGGATCTTAGCGAGGATGTGGTAAGCGGATCCGAAGCTGCGGCCTCTACTACAGCACATAAGCTGTCGGAGCGGAGCAGCAAGCGAAGG
>CAVEOK010000046.1:0-12107 GCA_963617415.1 Oscillospiraceae bacterium | reverse complement strand
GAGTACCGCTATCAGGTGGATGAGATTTCCCATAATCCTTACCAGCTGGCCTCTTATCTGACGGTAAAGTTTGGTAATTTCAAGGCTTCGGATGCCAAGGTGCAGAAGGAACTGAAGGCCCTGTTTAATGCACAGTATGGAATTACCATTGACGGAGGCATGGAAACCATTACCGAGACCAAAACAGTCAGAGTAGGCGAGTCTTTGGGGCAGGTGGTAACAAGCGGCTATTGCAATTGTTCCATTTGCTGCGGCAGATGGGCAGGCGGAGCGACTGCTTCGGGAGTTTACCCGACAGCAAACCATACCATCGCCGTGGATGCCAGCAATCCAACCGTCCCAATGGGAACCAAGGTCATTATGAATGGTGTGGAATATACCGTTGAAGATACGGGAAATTTTGCCCGGTATGGCGTTGATTTTGATGTGTATTACGACAGCCATGCTGCGGCCAGTGCCCACGGTCACCAGACCTGGGAAGCTTATCTTGCAGATGATAATGGCACTCAGGAAGTGGAAGTTACCACCACAAGGACTGTAAATGTGCTGAATACCACCATGACAAATGGCGGATTTGATGCAGTGGCCAGGGCAAGGCTTGGCGAGGACGCTGCCATTAACTGGTACAACATTTTAAATACTTCCTATGGCAACAGGGATTATCTCTGGGACAAGACCACCATTTCCGGATATACGCCGGATGGCATGTCCTATTCCATCCCACCGGAGGCCTTAAGCGATACCCGTTTCCGCAACATGATCACGGAAGCAGAGAAATATCTTGGCTATCCCTATGTATGGGGCGGGGCTTCACCATCCACCAGCTTTGACTGCTCAGGATTTGTTTCCTGGGTCATCAATAACTGTGGAAATGGCTGGGATGTTGGAAGGCAGACGGCAGAGGGCTTGAGAAACAGCTGTACTTATGTATCACCGGATCAGGCAAAACCGGGAGATCTGATCTTCTTCCAGGGAACCTATGATACGGCAGGTGCGTCCCATGTAGGCATCTATGTTGGCAACGGAATGATGATCCATTGCGGAAATCCGATCCAGTATGCGTCCATTGAGACCAGCTACTGGCAACAGCATTTCTATTGCTTTGGAAGATTACCTAATTGATAAATTTTGCATGAAACAGTGGCCATTGGATAAGTGAAATTCCAGTGACCGTAATTATGGAGGAAATTACTTTGAATAGAAAGATTGAGAAAGTCCGTGAGGACATTAAAAAGACAGAGGCCCGCATCCGCGAGCTTCAGGAATATCTGA
The DNA here is from genome assembly GCA_963617415.1 of Oscillospiraceae bacterium. Taxonomy (GTDB): domain Bacteria; phylum Bacillota; class Clostridia; order Lachnospirales; family Lachnospiraceae; genus RUG14243. Next base: position 10,835 of record CAVEOK010000046.1, on the reverse strand, counting down.
AAACCCTGCAGATCCAGGAGCGACAGCTCTGTGATGAGGAAATTGCAAAGACGGTTCGAGAAATGGCAGGAAAAGGGGATGTGTTGGAGACACTGAAAAGGATCCAGCAGAAGCAGAATGAGGTCTATGCCGGATCGGTTTCCGGTGGAAGGGAGATGGAAGGTCATGTTAAATAAGAGATTAAAAGCAGGATTGATTGCAGTATTTGCCTCAACCTTAATGGCTTGTGGAAGTGCAACACCGGCATTTGCCCAGGCAAATCCGGATGCGGAGCAGAGCGCAGTGACGGTGGAGGAAACATCGGATTCGACAGGTTCCGACACAAACAGTGATTCTTCGGCAGAATCTGGGGCAGGATCTACAGTCCAGTCTGATGATACAGATTCCACAGACAGCACGGATTCCACCAGGGATGTGTCCGGAGCTTTAACACCGAATGGAAGCCTGACTCTGGTAGATGATGTGGACGATGAAGATGCCGAGAATATGCAGTTTATGACTGTGACCACCAGGGACGGCAGCTATTACTACATCATCATTGACCGCAGTGGCAGTGAGGACAATGTATATTTTCTGAATGCAGTAGATGCGGCAGACCTTATGAATGTCATGACCGATGAGGAGAAGGAGGCGCTTGCCGAAAGTGCCAGCTCTGAAACAGAGGACTCTTCCACAGATATCATAACGCCAACACTTATTGATGATGACAGTGAATCTGGTGGGGATGCAACGGAGACTGAGGATAATAAAGATGTAGACTCGGAGATGCAGAACAAAGCAGGTACAGCACTTCCTATGCTGGGGGTATTTGCTGTGATCGGAGCCCTGATCGCAGGAGCTTATTATCTTCTGAAAATCAAACCGGAAAAAGAACAGGCAAAAGACGTGGATGAGGATCGTGAGTTCTATGACGATGATGAGTACGAAAATGAAGATGAGTGGCTGGATGAGGATGATGAAGATGGATCCGACGAGCCAGAAGTGAAATATTTTGCCGAGGATGACTTTCCGGATAAGGAAAAATAAAGAATCTTAAATACCGATGACGGCAAAAATATGACCAATTACCTGAAAATTAAGACAGAAACATTTTTATCGGGTATAGTGAGTTTATCGGAGGTGATGAACTTGATTTTTAAATTGCAAATCGATAAGAATTGCGAGGAGAATGTGACAGCCCAGGTGCATGAAAGAACAGCCTTGATTGATGAAATAGAGAAGCTGGTTATGCAGGCGAATGTCACAGATAAGATTCCGGGCTATAAAGAAGATGAGATCATAATGCTGGATATCAACCAGATCGAGTGTTTTTTTGTAGAGGCTGACAAAATATTTGCCATTTGTAATCAGGGAGAAAAATATCAGATTAAACGCAGACTATATGAATTGGAGGCAATTCTTCCAAGGGAATTTGAAAGGATAAATAAATCGGCAATAGCAAATTGGAAGAGGGTATCAAAACTTAAAGTCCAGTTATCCGGAGCAGTTGATGCTGAATTTACCAGTGGATATACAGAGTGTATTTCGAGAAGATGTTTCGCAGATATAAGAAGGAGGTACGGCTTATGAGTAAATATATAAAGAATTTTTGTCAAAGAGGTCTTATGTGGGGAGCCTGGGGTGGTCCGGTCATATTAGCGATTGTTTGGACCTGTCTGAAAAAAGCCGGAGTTGTTACGACATTGACAGTTGATGAGGCGGTTCTGGGAATTATCAGTACAGCCATCATGGGATTTTTTGCGGCGGGAATATCCGTCGTTTATCAGATTGAAAGCATACCGAGAATGTTTGCTGGTTTGATTCAGGGGGCAGTTTTGTACCTGGATTATCTAGGCTTTTATCTGCTTAATGGATGGATTCCATTGAACAAAATATGGATTTTCACTATCATATTTATTTGCGGATTTTCTCTTATCTGGTTGGCAATCTACATACCAATTCGAATGAAAGTAAATCGCATGAATCGGATGCTGAATCAATAGCAATAGCGACTATAAGGAGCTATTTCCCCAACTCAACTATTGGTTCGTGTTCATTTCTACAGAAAAAAGCTAAGCTATCTCGTGAAAGGAGGGGTTCCCGGATGAATCAGGGAAAGATCGGAAGCTTCATCGCAGCCTGCAGAAAAGAAAATGGATTTACCCAGGCGGTCTTAGCTGAAAAGCTTGGTATCACGGACCGGGCCATTTCCAAATGGGAAAATGGAAGGAGCCTGCCGGATCCGTCCATCATGCTGGAGCTGTGCGAGCTTCTTCATATCAATGTCAATGAGCTCCTGACAGGGGAACGACTGGACATGGAAGATTATAAAGAGATGGCAGAGAAGAACCTTATGGAACTGGCAAGACAGGAGGAGTTGAATAATAAAAAACTTCTTGCTTTGGAAAACGTGATCGGCTACACATGTTCGGTAGCATTTCTCGTGCTGATCTTTGCGGCAAGCTTTGCCGTGACGACACCAGTATGGCGGATTGCCATGATCCTGATCGGCAGCGTGATCTTCGTTATTGGAATGTATCACTCCATTAAGCTGGAACATGATGCCGGTTATTATGAGTGCCCGAATTGTGGGAAGCGTTATGTGCCAAGCATGAGAGCGGTGGTTCTGGCACCTCACAAAATGAGAGACCGCAAGATGAAATGCCCTTATTGCAATCAGAGAGCATATCATAAAAAAGTTCTGACAAAGTAATAAGGGATAACGTCAAAATTTAATATTGTAACTGATCATGACGTTTTGCAAATCACGTCATGACAAACCTACAGGTCATTTACCACTACGGTAGATGGCCTTTTTCTATGCAAAAACAGGAGAAAATTATGAGTGATTTTAACGATTTTAACCCTGCAATCCCGGATTTTGTAGCAGAAGCCGAGGCTGCCATGGAGGCCGGTGAGACTTTTGCTCCGGAGGAGAAGCAGGAAGTAACCATTAAATTTGGCAAAGGACTGGTTGGAGAGCCTTTCACTTCAAAGAATGGCAAAGACCTGGTAGAAGTGAAGATCCCCAATACCGATCCGGCGGATTATCGTCCCTGGGAGTCTTTCGTGATCTCGCCAAAGATGATCCACGAAAATAAATTCGGCAAGGGACTCTGGATGAAGCTTCCGGAAGACGGATCTACCCGCCTTTCCCGCAGCGTAAATGCAGGAAAGGACGAGAAGGGCAAGAACATCTGGAAGAAGGAATACCGAGAGGTTTCAAATGGAGAGCTTAAATCCATGCTGGAATCCTACAAGACCAGGGAGTCGGTCCTCGGGAAGCTTTCTGAGAAGAAAGAGGCGGTAGCTGATTCCCCGAAAAAGGAAGCGAAGGAGAAATCCAAAACCAAGTCCAAAAGCAAGGATATGTCTCTTTAAGGAGGAATGTTAAGTATGTTAAAAGGAAAAATCAAGCGAGTGATAGCGGCGGCTTTAAGCGTGCTGTCGGTGTTTGGTGCCATGCCAGCCACCAGTTATGCAGCTAGTAGTACAGCCACAGTCACATTTGCCTATGTTTATCAGTCCAATGGTTCCCAGGTTTGCCTGCAGAGTTCTTTCCAGGGGACCCATGGTGCGGACGGACATGCCGGAAAGGCGGCACTTAGAATCTATGCAAATGGAGCGGAGGCTTATTGTATCGAGCCGGGGGAGAGTCTGAGCACAGGAGATATTCTGACGGCTAATGCCTCCAGCACATGGAATAACTTAGGATCTGCCAAACAGAATGCCATTAAGATGGCCCTGGCTTTCGGTAAGGCAGGCAATGAAGGTTCCCTTCCTGGATCTGCTGATGCTAAATATATAGCAACCCAGATGATCATTTGGGAATTCGTCTGTGGCTATCGAAGCACCAGTGGAAATTACGACCGCACCGATGCCCAGGTTTATAACGCATATTGTGCAGGTGGGGCTAATAGTGAAGTGACCAGTGCCTACAATACCATTATCAGCAAAATGCAGAGTTGGAAGACCAAGCCGAGTTTTGCATCGGGCAGCTATGAGATGAAATATTCTGATGGCAAATATACCCTGACACTGAAGGATAGCAACGGCGTTTTGTCGGCATATAATGTCAGCACCAGCGACAGTCATGTGAAGATCAGTAAATCAGGAAATACTCTGACTTTGACTTCAGACACCTATCTGTCCAAGAATCCCACCATTACCGTATCCAAGTCTTCCGGTATTTCAGCCAGTGCGGTTCTGGTTCCTTATGGAAGCGCTTCTGTGCAGGATGTGATAACTGGCGTGGCCAGTATCGGAGATGTAAGTGCAAACTTTACCGTATCTACACCGGGTGGAACCCTGAAAATGGTAAAGACCAGTGAGGATGGCAAGGTATCCGGCATCAAGATGACCATCAAGGGGGATGGTTACAGCAAGACAGTTACCACCGGTGAAAATGGAGAGGTTTCTGTGGAAGGGCTGGTTCCGGGAACTTATACCGTAACCGAAGCGGCAGCCAGCTATTATGAAACCCAGGATGCAAAAAAGGTCACCATCAAATCCGGTGAGACAGCTACGGTGAAATTCAATAACACCCTAAAACGGGGCAATTTGTCCGTAACAAAATCTTCTGAGGATGGATTTACCAAGGGCATGAAGTTCCGTCTTTACGGCATCAGTGCTTCTGGGGCAAATGTGGATGTGACAGCAAGCACAGATGAAAATGGTGTGGCTACCTTTGAAAATATCCTGATCGCAGGTGTTTCCGGATATACCCTGGAAGAGGTGGATACAGCCATCCGCTATGTCGTTCCGGAAGATCAGAACGTTACCGTGAAATGGAAGGAGACTACTTCTGCTTCAGTAAACAACATTTTAAAGAAATTTAATGTAAGGGTAGTAAAGAGTGATGCGGAGACCGGAACAGCCCAGGGCGATGCAACTCTGGCGGGCGCAGTCTATGGCATTTACCATGACGGCCAGCTGGTAGACCAGTATACTACCGATGAAAACGGCAGTTTTACCACAGATTATTATGTCTGCGATAACACCTGGACCATTAAGGAGATCACGGCTTCTGAAGGCTATCTTGTGGATGAAAGCGAGTACCATGTTGGAGCAGAACCTGAAAATTACACGGTGGAATTAAATTCTGCCCAGGATCTTTCTTCTAATGAGCAGGTGATCAAGGGAAATATTTCCATTATCAAGCATTCTGATGACGGATCCACCCAGATCGAGACACCGGAAGAGGGAGCAACCTTTCAGGTTTACCTTGCATCTGCAGGAAGCTATGATGCAGCCAAAGAATCCGAGCGTGACACTCTTGTATGCGACGCAGATGGATTTGCCCAGTCAAAGGACCTTCCTTACGGACTTTATACCGTGCATCAGGTGGCAGGCAAGGATGAAACAGAATTTATGAAAGACTTTACGGTCTTTATCAGTGAAAATGGCAAGACTTACAAATATCTGATCAACAATGCACCTTACAGTGCCTATATCAAAGTGGTAAAGGCGGATGCTGAGACAGGAAAGACCATTCCACTTACCGGGGCAGGCTTTGAGATCTATAACGCAAATGGCGAGAAGATTTCCATGAGCTATACTTACCCGACTATTACAAGCATTGATACCTTTTATGTCAGTGCGGACGGATATCTGATTACGCCTCAGAAACTGGATGCCGGGGACTATACCCTGGTTGAGGTGCAGGCACCTTACGGTTATGTCCTGGATTCTACACCGGTTTCATTTACGGTAACATCCGAGGCAAACGAGGATATCGAAGATCTGCCGGTCATTACAGTGACAGCCTACGACAAGGCTCAGAAGGGTAAGATCACAGTCAGCAAGACAGGAGAGGTATTCACTTCCGTCAATGTTTCCGGTGAGGAAGGCATCTTAGACAAGGAAGGAAATACCGGAATTACTAATCCGATCTATTCCGCAGTCTATGAGGAAAAGGCTTTGGCAGGAGCGACATATCAGGTCATTGCAGCCGAAGATATTTACACAGGAGACGGAACCCTTCGTACCGAAGCAGGCACGGTAGTAGCTGAGATTACTACAAGCGAGGATGGAACAGCAACAACTGGGGAACTTTACCTTGGCAAATATCAGGTGGTGGAAAAGACCGCTCCGGAAGGTTACGTATTAAATACAGAAGCCCAGAATGTGGAACTTACCTATGCAGGTCAGGAAGTCAGTGTGACAGAGACATCGACAGGATTCGTCAACGATCGCCAGAAAGTGCAAATTTCTGCAAAAAAATCATTAGAGCAGGATGAGACTTACGGTATCGGTATGAAGGGCGAGATCACAGCGGTTTCTTTTGGTCTTTATGCAAAGGATGAGATTACAGCGGCAGATGGCAGCAAGATTCCGGCAGACGGCCTTATGGAGATCGCATTTGCAGATGCAGAAGGAAATGTAAGCTTCCAGTCAGACCTTCCATTTGGCAGCTACTATGTAAAAGAGCTGACCACGGATGAGCATTACAACTTAAGTGATGCGGTTTATGAAGTGAATTTTCAGTATGCAGGCCAGGAGACAGCACTTCAGACCATTGCATTAAATGATGGAAATGCCATTGAGAATAGCCTGAAATATGGTCGTATCGAGGGCAAAAAAGTCAATGATGAAAATGCAGAAAATGGCGAGAAAGGTCTGGCAGGAGCTGTCTTTGGAATCTTCAAGGAAGGCACCGAAGAGCTGACAAAAGAGAATGCCATTGCAACCGTAACCTCCGCAGAGGATGGAAGCTTTGCTTTCGAAAAGGTTCCTTACGGTGATTATATCGTTATGGAACTTACCGCACCGGAAGGTTATGTGCTTTCTGATGCCAGACATTTTGTGTCTATTACAAATGATGAGCAGGTCATTGGCCTTAAAGTAATCAACTATCCCATCGTTGGGAATGTGGAACTGACCAAGGTGGACAAGGATTATCCGGACAATCATCTAACAGGAGCCGTATTTGAGGTTTATGCAGATGTGGATGGAGACGGCCAGCTGGATGCGGATTCTTCTGATAAAGCTCAGGATTTCGATACAAGTGACAAAGATGAGCAGAGTGGCACATCTGACAAATTAATCGGCGAACTGAAGGAATATGAAAACGGTATTTACCGCATGGAAGGTCTTTCCTACGGCAAGTATCTCGTAAAGGAAAAGACTGCACCGGAAGGCTTCCTTCTTGACGAAAATGTTTATGCTTTCTCTATCACAGAGGATGGCAAGACTGTTGAGATTGAAAATGAAGCAGGCGTTGGTTTTGCGGATCAGGTCATGAAGGGCAAGATTACGATTTTAAAAACAGATAAGAGCACAGGAGATAAGCTTGTTGGCGCAGGTTTCAGAGTCTTTGACTCAGAGGGAAATAAAGTCGCAGAAGGCAAGACCGGTGAGGATGGCACTCTGACTTTCGAACTTCGTTACGGAAAATATACCGTGGCAGAATATGAAGCACCGGAGGGTTATGTGCTGGATGATACACCTTATGCTTTCGAGATCACCGAGGATGGTCAGAAGCTGACTGTGGATATGGCAAATACCAAGATCAAGGGTAAGATTGTTATCTCCAAGATGGATGCTGATTCTGAGAAACTTCTTCCGGATGCAGGTTTCCGTATCTATGCCGCAGATGGTGAGACTGTGGTAAAAGAAGGCCGCACTGACAAGAACGGCAAGTGCGAATTCGAGTTGGAATTCGGCAAATACTACTATCAGGAATTTGATGCTCCGGACGGTTACAAGATCGATGATACCAAATATGAATTCTCCATCAGAGAGGACGGCCAGGTGGTATCCGTGGTCATGACCAACCAGCTGGAAGAGAATCCTAAGGAAGAAACACCCAAGTCAGATACGACAAAAACCGACACTCCGACAACTAATACAAGCACTACAACACCTTCAGCAAATACAACGACTGCCACAACAACATCAACCGATGGACCGAAGACAGGGGATGATTCCCACATGATTCTTTGGGCGCTGCTTGCAGTTGCATGCGTACTGACAGGCGGAGCTTGTGGTTATTACGGTATTTTCCGTAAGAAGAAAGCTGATGAGGATGGAGAGGATATCTCCAGTAATTCGGATGCAACAGTAAATTCCGGCAATAAAAAGCCTGAAGAAGAGGATTAAGCTAATGAAAAATAAGCTTGTTCGTATCGTGGCAGCCCTGGCAGCAATAGCCTGCCTGGGCACAGCCGCCTACTTTGCAGGATTAATCTGGAGCACGGAAAGAGAGTATCAAAAGGGCGATGATGCCTATGATGCTCTGGCAGAACTGGTGAAGGAGGATCCGGGCAAAAGCCCGGATTCCTCCGAAATCGATGATAACAACAAAGATATTTCAGATTTTGGCGCATCTGAAAATGCAGAAGATGAGGAGAGCACACAGGAAATCAACCTGGACTTGGCCAAGCAATTCAATAATGACATTACAGCCTGGCTTTATTGCCCGGATACGGTGATCGATTATCCGGTCTGTCAGGGAGAAGATAATTCCTATTACCTGACGCATTTGGCAGATGGAACTTATAACCGCAATGGCTGTCTATTTGTAGACTGCAAGAATAGCAGTGATTTCACCGACGATAATACCATTATCTATGGTCATCATATGGCCAGCGGCAAGATGTTTGCCAGTCTGATCAAGTATAAGGATCAGGATTATTACGAGGAACATCCCATCATGTATCTGACAACAGAGGAAGGGACTTACAAGATTGAGCTCTTCTCCGGTTATGTGACAGAGATCGGATCCTCTGCCTATACCATGAATTTTGCTATGGCTAAGGAGAAAACCGAGTGGCTGAAGGAAATCAGCAGCAAGTCAGATTTTACAGCCAATGCCATGACAATCAGCAGTAAAGATCGGATCATCACCCTGTCCACCTGCGCTTATGATTTTCTAAATGCCAGGTATGTGGTGCATGGGAAAGTAAGCAGCGAATCTATCAAATAAGAATTTGAAACTGAAAAATGCTAAGGGATGTTCGAATTAATAAGCATGAAAAAACAGGTGAATGATTGGCAAAATACACAAAATTACGCGAGAATTATATAAATGTATTTACAAATCGGGGGGTGGGGTATTCTTATCCTACATTTTATGTCTGAAAGGGCAGTGAAACAGGGAGGAAGAGATGAAGAAAAAAATTTTAATTGGAATGCTTGGGCTGGCTATGGCATTATCGGTAACCGCATGCTCATCAAAAACTGAGGATAGTACATCAGCCAATGCATCACAGACTACAGAGGAAGTAGCAACAGAAGAAGCTTCAGATGATACAGAGGAAGCATCAACGACAGAGACTTCAGAAGCAGAAACTGATTCAGAAAGTGCAACGGCCGAAGATCAGGATGATAAGAGAAATGATTTGCCGGTTGGATGTATTTCTGATGATGGATATTACAATTCTTATTTTGGTTTTAAGATTGAAGTAGCTGATGCTCCAGCGTATTCTGGATATGATTTAGTTATGCGAACATTTGAGCTCAATATGAGTTTGGGTATGAAAAAAGAAATAGCTATAGATTCATTGGATCCGGATTATGAAGCGGCGGCAAATGCGTTTTCAAATTTCCTTGAATCAAACGGGGAGGTGTATACGTTTGACGATAATTTTGCAGTTGGTTTAACACAGGTGAAGGTATGTAAACTGGATGGTAAATCGTTAGAAGATCAGATCACTGAAGATAAAGCGGGGCTGGAAGGGGCTGGCGATTATCGTGATATTGTACAGAGCAGTATGGAGATATGTGGTGAATCGAAAGAATGCCTTACATATAGTAGTAATTATAGTAATAGAGTGGGAATTGAGATTTATTATGTCAAAGATAATTATGTCTGTAGCATTGATGTTTCCGGAGCTTCATCTTTAGAAGATGCATGTGGAATTTTGAAGGCATTTTAATAAATCTTTGCCCATTAAAAAAATAATATTTAATCAGGCAGGTAGTCTTCGGATTAGCTGCCTTTTCTTTTACCAAAATGATGTGATGCCGTGGACAGTCCAAAATGCCAGGTATGTGGTGCAGGGGAAATTGAGTGCAGTAAATGAGTGCTTGAAAGAAAGATACTGAAAGAAATTTAACCAAATGTTATAATTGGGCTTAGAAATCAACACAAAATAAAGGAAGTGCAGTCTAAGTGACAATATTTAAATATGGCAGCTCATCAACTCCCATCATTTTGCTACAGCCTGTGGGAGACCATGATCTTCCAAGTATCGAGGAAGAAATAGAAGAGATAAAAAAGCGTACAGATAAAGAGTTTCAGTTAATCGCTGTAAAGGTAGATGCTTGGAACAAAGATTTATCGCCATGGGAAGCACCGGCCGTATTTGGCAAGGAAGATTTCGGCGCGGGAGCAAAGGATACCCTGACCGAGGTAATGAATTTATGTCAGGATCCGAATAAGCAATATTACATTGGCGGCTATTCTCTAGCAGGATTATTTTCCCTGTGGGCATCCTGTCAGACAGAGCTATTTTCAGGAGTTGCGGCTGCATCGCCATCTGTTTGGTTCCCAGGCTTTGTAACCTATATGAAAGAAAACAAGATAGGAAGCCAGAGTGTATATCTGAGCCTTGGTGACCGAGAAGCGAAAACTAGAAATCCGGTAATGTCTACCGTGGCAGATTGTATCAGGGAATGTGAGGAGATTTTGAAAGAGCAAGGCGCGAAAACAACTCTGGAGTGGAATCTGGGAAATCATTTTAAAGAACCGCAGATTCGAATGGCAAAGGCATTTGCCTGGGTTTTAGAAAATTAAAATCTGCATAGGATAAAAAAGTTGGAAGGCGTGAATATAATAACAGATGAATAAAGCAGAAACCTATTATTATGATCAACTGAATAAAGATCAGCAGAAGGTGTACTATGCGATCAAG
>CAVEOK010000045.1:0-14419 GCA_963617415.1 Oscillospiraceae bacterium | reverse complement strand
CTTTTTTATTTCATAGGAAACTTCGTTCCTATGAAATAAAAAAGCCACAAGGATGCGCACTCGCGCGAAAAGGAAATATGTCGCACGCGACCGCGCTAGGCGCGAGCGTTTCGCTCGCGAAACGCTTTGTTCTCTGAATAAAACCTGATATAATCGAGAACAGGAAAAGGAGGGAAAAAAGCATGAAAGCAGTAATTATCAATGAATTCGGGGGACCGGAGAAATTAATTTATACAGATGTTGAAAAGCCGAGCCCCAAGGCGGATGAAATCCTGGTGAAAAACGTGATTATCGGTGTCGGTAAGCCGGATTATCTTGTCAGAAGCGGAAATGATCCTTATCTGGAGGACCAGCTGCCGGGCCTGATCGTGGGAAATGAAAGTGCCGGTATTGTAGAGGCAGTCGGACCGGATGTAAAGGATATCAAGGTTGGCGATCATGTGGCAGTTTTAAACGGAACCGGGTGCGGCTCCCATGCCGAGTATTCCTGTGCGGCAGAGCGTTTTGCCATCAAACTGCCAAAGGAACTGCCGATCGAGAAGGTTCCGGGTATCTTAAATCTTCAGGTTGCCTATGCTCTTCTTTATGATATCGGAAGGGGAACAGAGGGAAATTCCCTTTATATTTCCGGCGCGGCAGGCGGAATCGGAACAACCCTTGTTCAGATGGCACTCGATAAGGGAATGAAGGTCATTTGCAGTGCTTCTACAGAGGAAAAATGCCAGGTCCTTCGTGAGATTGGCGCAGACCATGTATTTAACTATAAAGAGGAGAATGAGAAGGAAAAAATTCTGGAGTATACCGATGGGAAGGGCGTAGATCTGATCTATGACCAGCTGGCAGGTCCGGGGCTGCAGGAGAAGATAGATGCTCTGGCGGATTTTGGCATGCTGGTACTCTATAACTGGCTGGAAGGAGATCCCCAGCTGGATCAGCTCAACAGCATTATTCAGAATGCCCCGCATGCAAAGGCAATCCGTTCCTTCTCCTTCCATGTTTATGATGATAAAACCGATCGCCGCCTTGCAAATGCGCAGAAGGTATTTCAGATGATCCAGGAGGGAAGGATTCAGCCGGTTGTTTATAAGGATCTTCCCCTTTCTGAGGCAAGACAGGCGCATGAGCTTTTGGATGCGGGCAAGGTCATCGGCAAGTTGATCATGCATCCTTAAATTAAGAAATTTATGAAAAAATCAAGTTTTGAATTAATCTATGATGTGGTGAAAAGAATTCCTTATGGAAGGGTGGCAAGCTACGGTCAGGTTGCTGCCCTGGCCGGGAATAAAAGATGGGCCAGAGTGGTGGGCTATGCATTGCATGCAAACCCGGATCCGGATCATATCCCCTGCTATAGGGTGGTAAATAAGGAAGGAAGGATTTCAAAGGCCTTTGCCTTTGGCGGTGAGAACCGGCAGATCGAGCTTTTGAAGGCGGAAGGCATTTCCTTTATTGATCATGAGCATGTGGATATGGAGCACTTTCGCTGGGATACTACAGGGGAGGAACTTCTGGGAAATGAGCCACTATGAAATGCTCCTATCATAGTATAGTATAAATCCGGAAAAGTGAGAGCTCTTTGGATAAAAGAGGGATATACAGAAAAACATCTGTATAAACATACAGATAATGAACTCATCAGGATGGGCATAGTACCTATGTTATGCAGTTTCTATCAACAACTTTTCGGGTCCTATGGATTGAGGAAAACAGAAGAAAGCATCATTTATGTAAAAAAGCAGGAGTACATTTTGTTAGAAGAAGAAAAGGCTTTCAAAGCTTATATTTTTGATATGGATGGAACCGTCCTGAATACCGTTGCCGATTTGAAGAATGCTATGAATTATGCCTGTGAGCAGACAGGTCATAAGCACGATTTTACGGAAGAGGATGCAAAACAGCTCTTTGGCAGCGGCGTTTTAGTTGCAATCGAAAGAGCCCTGGTTCTGGAAAAGGGAGCAGGCTATGAGAATCTGCTTCTGATCGGAACAGATAAAGAAAAAGAGCCTGATCAGGAAGTGAAGGAAGAGGTCAGCCGAATCCGTCAGGTTTATGATGCCTACTATCCTCTGCACTGCAATGATGAAACCGCTCCCTATCCGGGAATCGAAAGTCTTTTGGACAGGCTTCGGGAAGCGGGCAAAAAAACAGCAGTGGTATCAAATAAGCCGGACAACGCCGTGCAGAAGCTGACAGAGCTTTATTTTAAAGACCGCTTTGATTATTCCATGGGAGAAAGGCCGGAGGTAAGAAGAAAGCCGGCAGCGGATATGGTCAATGCCTGTCTGGAGGCGCTTGATGTGAAAAGAGAAGAGGCGGTTTATATCGGTGATTCTGAAATAGATATTGAAACTGCAGAAAATGCCGGACTTTCCTGTATTTCTGTGGACTGGGGTTTCCGGTCAAAGTCTTTTTTAGAAAAAAGGGGCGCGCAGAGAATTGTTTCTTCCGCTGAAGAGCTTTTGGCTTATAAAAGTAAGCCGGAAGAGGGCAGATCAGATTGACATGAAATAGTTGCATTATTATAATAGATAAGCAATATTTTGACATCATGAAAAGAGGTAACTTAAATGGATAAGGAACAGTACCTTGAAGTTTATCGTCATTCTCTGGCGCATATTCTTGCAAAGGCAGTTATCGAGCTTTACGGAAAAGAAACCCAGTTTGCTATCGGACCGCAGATCGCAGACGGTGCATATTATGATTTTGTTCTTCCGGAAGCAGTTACAGAAGAATACTTTCCGCGTATTGAAGATAAGATGCGCGAGATTATAAAGAGAAGAGAAGACTGGACCAGAAAAGAGGTTTCCAAGGCAGAGGCTCTGGAAATCTTTAAGGATCAGAAATTCAAGACAGAGCTGATCAATGAGCTCCCGGAGGATGAGATCATTACCGTATACTATACCGGAGAGGACTATGTGGATCTTTGTCGTGGACCGCATGTGGACAATTCTCAGGAGCTGATGAATGCAGCCTATAAGATCAAGTCTACATCCGGTGCATACTGGAGAGGTGATGAGAAAAGAGATCAGATGCAGAGAATCTATCTCTATGCTTTTCCGGACAAGAATCAGCTCAAGGAGCATTTGAAGCTGATCAAGGAGGCCCAGGAAAGAGATCATAAGAAACTGGGACCCCAGCTGGAACTCTTTATGTTTGATGAGACTGCGCCGGGCATGCCTTACTGGCTGCCGCGTGGATGGACAATGTACCAGACACTTCTGAAGTATTCTCGTCAGATTCAGGCAGAGCATGGTTATCATGAGATTTCCGCTCCTTTGATCAACAATAAGAAGCTTTGGCTGATCTCCGGTCACTGGGCACATTATCTGAACAATATGTTTATTGTTCCGGGTATTTCCGGTTTTGCAAAGGCAGATATGGAAATCGACGGCGTCATGGAAAACCTTTCCGAAGATGCAGAGGAAGTAAAGACAGCCATCGAAAAGGGATCTGTCATTTACAACCGTGAGAATATCGATACCATGGCTGCAAAACCGATGAACTGTCCGAATGCCATGATCACTTATAAGAGAAAGACACGTTCTTATAAGGAACTGCCGATCCGTTACAGTGAGTATGATGTGCTTCACCGCAAGGAAAAATCCGGTCAGCTGAACGGTCTTTTCCGTGTACAGGAATTCCGTCAGGATGATGATCATACCTTCGTAATGGAATCTCAGATCAAGGACGAGATCGCGGATATCATTTCTATCGCAGATGAGATTTATAAGACCTTTGGTGTAACCTATCGTGCAGAGCTCTCAACCCGTCCGGATGATTTCATGGGTGACATTGAGGTTTGGAACCGTGCTGAGGCAGCTCTCAAGTCCATTCTGGACGAGCGTTATGGTGAGGGCGGCTATGAGATCAATGAAGGAGACGGTGCTTTCTACGGTCCGAAGATCGATCTGCAGATCAAGGATGCTCTTGGCAGAGAGTGGCAGTGCGGAACCATTCAGCTTGATTTCCAGCTTCCGCATAACTTTGGCCTAAAGTATACTTCTGCAGAAGGCAAAGAAGAAATGCCGGTTGTTATCCACCGTGCGATTTACGGATCTCTGGAGAGATTTATCGGTATTATTATCGAGAACTTTAAGGCTTCCTTCCCCTTCTGGCTCAGCCCCTATCAGGTAGGTATTGTTCCCATTAAGCCGGAGCACAATGCTTATGCAAAGGAAGTACAGGAGAAGCTTGAGGCAGTCGGCATCAGGGTAGAAGCAGATTATTCTGATAACAACATGAATCAGAAGATCAAGAAATTCAGAAATTATAAGGATCCCTATGTACTGGTTCTTGGCGGACAGGAAGCAGAAACAAAAACCGTTTCTGTTAATGTCAGAGGAAGCAAGAAGCAGATCCATGATCTTCCGCTGGATCAGTTTGTGGAGATTTGTGCAAAGCTGGATCGGGAACATACACTTGACCTTGTAGAGGAAGTTTGATGGCGAAATCCAAGAAATCAAAATCATCCAAGAGAAAAAAACAAAGGCTGGATCGCAGACAGAGGATCATCCTGATCGTTCTTTTTGTAGTGCTTGTCATAGGTCTGATCTTCTTTGTTCGGAGCAGGCCGCCAAAGGATGCTGGCTCCAAGAAGGTAAAGGTAACTTTTATTCATTCCAATAACAGGAAAAAGGTCTACACCTTATATACAGATGAGACCAATCTGGAGAGCCTTCTGGTCAATCAGGGATTGGTTGCTTATCAGAGTGGACCGAATGGAGATTATATTACCTCTGCCGATGGAGAATCGGTTGATTTTACGAATGACAGTGCCTTTTGGGCAATATTTGAGGGAGAATCCCTTTCTGATCACAGCATAGAGAGTATCAGCGTAGAAGACGGTGACAGCTTTATGATTATTTACGAAAAATTACCGTAAAAGGAAAATGAGAAAAAACGTTCTTTCCTGCAAATCGTGGCAGGCGGGAGCGTTTTTCTTCTATTATGCAATATATGGAAACAGGAGAAAGAGAAATTTTCCTTCGGCAGGAAGAAAAGAGCTTTCTCTAAGGTGAGCATTGACATGAGTGTATTACATGATATAATACAGCTTGAAATAGGACATTTCAAAAATTGAGAATGATGAAAAATCCATTACATTATCAGATAAGTGAATACGACTGCGGTCCGACAACCATGCTGAACGCGATCAGCTATCTTTTTGAAAGAGAGCAGATACCGCCTGAGATTGTGAGAAACATCATGCTTTATAGTCTGGATACTTACAGTCTCAAGGGAGAAGCTGGCAAATTTGGAACCTCCCGAATGGCGATGATGTTTCTGTCCACTTGGCTTGACGGAGCCGGAAAGGCGGGACTTCTTCCGATTTCCTGTACCTATCTGCAGGGACGGGAGGTCTATATGGAGAGAGATTCCAGGCTGGTCGATGCGGTCAAGCGGGGCGGAGTAGCGATTGTCAGACTCTATTTAGATGAGGTAGAGCATTATATTCTTCTGACAGGAGAGGAGAATTGCCGGATGAAGGCCTTCGATCCTTACTATCAGGAAACGCTTACGGACGCTCTTATCCAGCTGGATTGGGAGCACCCCTTTTCCTATAACAGGATGATTCCTTACGGAAGACTGAATGAGGAATCCACTCGGGACTTTGCTATGGGCAAGGTAGAAAACAGGGAAGCGGTACTGATCTATAATACGGATACCATGCTTACGCCGGAAGGGACCATTGAGTATTTTATCTGATGATATGAAAACAGGCTTGTGTGGAGAGGAAAGGAAAGGTAATACCAGTGAAGAAACAAGTGCTTGCTATCGTACTTGCTGCAGTAGTTGTAGTTGGCGGAATCGGCGGATATCAGCATTTTCGATCAGCAGCTTCTCCTGCAGAGGAAAGCGGAAACGCGGTAGAAACTGTTGCAGTTGAAAAGAAGGATATTGAAAATACTACCATGGTTACCGGTACGATCAGCAGTGCCCAGACCGCATCCGAAGCACCGAAAACGACAAACAGCTATCCGGTCAAATCCGTTAATGTCAAGGTCGGTGATGAGGTGAAGAAGGGAGACCTTCTCTATACCCTGGATATGACAACGGTAGAAAATGACCTGAAGACCCAGGAGGCAACCGCGTCCGCACAGAGTGCGCAGGATGCAGATTCCATTAACAATGCATCCAGACAGGTTTCTGAGGCCCAGTCCCAGGCTGATTATGCAAATCAGGCAGCTGCAACAGAATACAATAACGCAGTTGAGGATCAAACCATTGCGCAGAACACCTTAACAAATGCCCAGACGGCACTCTCTGCAGCACAGGATGCGGAGAATGAAGCACTTGCAGCTTATAATAATGCGAAAAATAACAGAGTGACGGTCAGCCAGAATACAGAGAATACAGACGGAAGTGAAGGCGGCTATACCGATGCCCAGATTGCAGAGCTGAAGGAAGCTTATGATACTGCGGTCAGCCAGAGGCAGGCGGCGGAAACAGCGGTAACGGATGCAAATACTGCCCTGACAACGGCAAACCGTGCCGTTCAAACAGCCGAGCAGAATATGAATTCCACAGCTGCAAGCGGCGCCTCTTCCGTAGCTTCCAGCCAGGACGCAGTGGAATCTGCCCAGCTTTCTGCTTCCTCTTCTAATCTGACAACCCAGGATACCATCAATAAGGATAAGGAAGAGCTTACAAAGGCAGAGATCTATGCCAGTATGGATGGAACGGTTACAGCCGTAAATGTAGAAGAAGGACAGGCTTATTCCGGTACAGATGGCGTGGTCATTAACAATACCGGTGATCTGATTGCATCTGCAAATGTAGATGAGGCAGTTATCAGCAAGATCAAGCTTGGCATGCCGGTTCGTATTACAACAGAAGCGACCGGAGATACGGTTCTGGAAGGAACAGTAAGCTTTATCGCACCGACAGCGACGAAGAATTCTTCAAATTCCCAGAACAGCAGCAATGACCAGTCGACTTCCACCGCTTCTGTTTCGACAGAAAGAGCGACCTACCGGGTAGATGTTACCATTACAGACAAAAACGAAAATGTTCTGCTTGGCATGACGGCAAAGATGAACTTCGTTTTAGAATCGGCAGAAAATGCCCTGGTCGTACCGACTGCAGACCTCAGTATGGATGCAAGCGGAAATGCCACTGTTCTTAAGGTTGAAGAAGACGGAAGTATCAATGAGATTTCCGTGAAAACCGGCATTGTAAGTGATTATTATACCCAGATCACATCGAAAAATCTGGAAGAAGGAGACTTGATCCAGACGATCATGAGTGATCAGACCGGTGATGAGGATGCATTGACGGGGGTAGGCTGATGAGCGATTCTGTAATTCAGATGAAGGACATCGTGAAAACCTATTATCAGGGGACCGAAAATGAACTGACGGTTCTTCATGATGTAAGCATGGAGGTTAAATACGGAGAATTTATTTCCGTTGTCGGTGCATCCGGTTCCGGCAAGAGTACCCTGATGAATATTATCGGTCTTTTGGATCGTCCGACCTCCGGCAGCTATTTTCTGGCAGGCACGGATACCTCCTTATCTACAGACAAGGAGATGTCGAAATTCCGCAACAGATCCATTGGCTTTGTTTTTCAGAACTACAACCTGATCCCACGAAGCGACTGCATTCAGAATGTTGAGCTTCCTATGCTTTATGCGGGTGTAAAGCCGGCAGAAAGAAAGGAACGTGCAATTCAGCTTCTTGAGATTGTCGGAATGAAGGACAGAATGGATCATAAACCGGACGAGCTGTCCGGCGGCCAGAAGCAGAGAGTTGCGATTGCAAGAGCTATGGCCAATAATCCGGATATCATCCTTGCGGATGAGCCGACGGGTGCTCTGGATTCCAAAACCGGCCGTATGGTCATGGATCTTTTCCATAAGCTGCATGAAGAAGAAAAAAAGACGATTCTTCTGATCACCCATGCGGAGGATCTGGCAAAAGAGACCCAGAGAATGGTACGAATTCACGATGGTGCGATCATAAAATAAGGAGAGGCTATGCTGATTGAAAATGTAAGGCTGGCTTTATCCAGCATAAAAGCAAATAAAAAAAGATCCTTTTTGACCATGCTCGGTATTATCATTGGTATCGGATCTGTCATCGCCATTATGACCGTTGGCAATTCTCTTACCGCATCCACTACTTCAAGCATGGAAAGTCTGGGTCTAAATAATATTGAGGTCTATATCTACGAGGACTATACGGGAGAGGGAGACGGTTTTACGGGAACTTATCCGACCTTCAGCGAGGAAGTTTTGCGAGGCTTGGTGGACACTTATTCCGATAAGATTGATGGTATTTCGGTGACGGAGAGTGTTGGGGATGCTACGATTCGAAACGGTTCCTCTAAATTGAAGGCTTCTCTTATGGGTGTTTCAGCCGGCTATTTTAAGGCCAATACCTATACACTCTTAGCCGGAAACTTCCTGACGAAATCAAATTATGACAATGCGAATAAGACGATCATGATTTCGGATAAGGTAGCGGAAAGCGTTTTCGGTTCCAATGATGCAGCAATCGGAGAGCAGATCGAGCTTGAAGTAAACAACAGCTATAGTGAGTATACCGTAGTTGGCGTTTATGAATATAAGGAGGATACTTCTTATGGTGTAAGCTCTGGGCAGATTGTTACAAGTGCCTTTATTCCTCTGAAAACAGCGCAGAATCAAACGCATAATCAGGATATCAGCGGCTTCACGGTGGTTGCTTCCTCCGGAACAGATACCACACAGCTGGCAGAGGATGTGAAAACATATCTGAATGCGCATATGGATATACCGGAGGAGCTTCAGCTGGATGCTTACAGTATGCAGAGTATGGTGGAGGAAACCCAGACGGTGCTGAAGCAGATTACCCTGGCTATTTCCCTGATCGCAGGAATTGCCCTGCTGGTTGGCGGTATCGGCGTAATGAATATCATGACGGTTTCGGTTACGGAGCGTACCCGGGAAATTGGTACAAGAAAGGCCCTTGGTGCTGAAAACGGTCATATCATGATGCAGTTTATCACAGAAGCTGTCATTCTTTGTCTGGTGGGTGGTCTGATCGGAGTGGCATTTGGTGTAGCGATTGGTATCATCGCTTCTCATATCATGGGCTATCCGACAACGGTATCGGTTATTTCCATTCTGGTATCGGTTGGTTTCTCTATGGCAGTCGGTCTTTTCTTCGGCTATTATCCGGCGAGAAATGCCGCAAAGATGAACCCTATCGATGCCCTGCGCTATGAATAAGCAAAAGTAGTTTTTCCTTCATGCTTGAGAAAAATTAATTGTTTAGTCAATTAAAAAGGCATAAGTCTCAATTTTTTGGTATACTAAGTTAGACGAATAATACCCAAAGGAAACTTTCGCCATGACTATAGGAAAGGGATGTAGGAAAAATGAAAAAAAACGTAAAATGTAAACGCTTATTATCACTCTTACTGTTTGCGCTTCTTCTTTTCCAGCAGAGTACGGCAATGACTTTTGCTGAAGAAGTGTCGGGAGGGGTAGAAGCTAATATCCAGAGTGCTGCCGAAGCATCGGAGACTGAATTAGATGCAGAGCAGCAGACGGAGGCAGAAGATCCTGCTGAAACGGTGACTCCTGCTGAAACAGAAGTGTCCACAGAGCAGAGCACAAAGCAGGATTTCACTTATGAGGAGTCAGGCGTTCAGGTAGATTTACACTTGGCAACTCCGATAGACAAGGCTGTAACTCTTTCTGTCGAAAAAATTGATGCTGACAGCTTTGAGAATGAAGCGTTTGAAGCTTGGTTAAAGGATCAGCTTGTTTTTGACGCATCAATTTATGATATTCATCTCACCGATGCAGAGGGAAACGAAGTGAAGACAGGCGAAGCTACTGTTAAGATGACTTTTTCTGACGCTGTAGTGCAGAAGGCAGAGGGAGAAGAAACAAAGCTTACTTTCCTGCATATTACCGATGAGGGCAATGTGGAAGAAGGCAAGGTTAACGAAGAAGGAACGAGTGCTGAGATTACGGCAAACGGTCTTTCACCCTTTATCTTTGTAAGAAGCTCAAGCCAGAAGGACAATATTCATACAGTTGACGGTACAACAAAGATCGATGTTGCTTCTGCAGAAGATTTGAATGCTGCAGTGGAAACCATTAATAACGGCACCGGAGACTACACGCTCAATCTTACTGCGGACATTACGATGGCTTCTTCTCTTTCTATCACAAAGAACAAGGTAACGATTATCGGTAACGGGCACAGCATTAACTTCGGGGGCGCAGAGGTTGCGATTAGTGTAAACAGCAGTACAAGCGATAAACCGGTGCTTATTTTAGGTGACGCAGAGGATAGCAGTAATAAGCTGACGCTTAATGGTGACAATGTTGCCAGAGATGGCGGACATTTAATTGCTGTTGCAGGTACAGGTAGCGTAGCCGGCAATGGTACTGTTAAAATATATGACGGAACAACGCTTCAAAATGCAAGATCAAATAACACCTTTGGCGGAGCTATTGTTGTTGGTCAGGGTGGATACCTTGAGATGAACGGTGGTACGATTACAAACTGTGGTGTTGAGGGCGGTTCTGTCAACTTTGGCGGTGGTGTTGCTGTAATAAGCGGTGGCAGTTTTACCATGAATGGCGGAAGTATTTCCGATTGTTACGCTGAGACTGGCTATGATACTGGCTGGCAAGTTCCTGCAGGTGCAGGCGGTGCAGTATTTGTAGGTCAGGGTTCTACATTTACCATGAACGGCGGTTCCCTCACAGATAACAGGGCTTCCACAGACGGCGGAGCAGTTGCTGTTATTGGATCATTAGATAAGGTTTATGATATGGGTGGCTATGGATATCTCGATAGCCGATTTGAAATGAATGCTGGTACGATTTCAGGCAATAAAGCCGGTTATGTAGGCGGTGGTGTTGCTGCTCTTGGTACCTATATTGAGGCTTACGGACTTTGCAGTGCTACAGCGGCTGCAGGAAGACCTGAAAACCCCGGTATTTATATCAATGGTGGTACCATAAGCTCGAATCACGCAAGTGAGGGCGGCGGAGTATTTTTGAACTGGATCAGAGGCAGTATCCCAGTTCAAATTCATAATGCTGCCATTCGTTCAAATACTGCAGAGAGCGGAGCCGGTATTGAAGTAATGTCCTATTGGACGCAGGCCGATATTGATGGCTGTACAATCGAAGGTAATATATCTAATGAAAAGGGCGCAGGTATTTATTTAAAGAAAAATAGCTCTAGCAGTGGTACTACACTTAAAAATACAAGTGTTAAGGATAACAAGTCCGGTGCTATCGGTGCAGGCATTTACTATGACGCAGACTCCAAGCTTACGATTTCAGGCAAGAATACAATTCAGAACAATACATATAATGGTGTA
This sequence comes from Oscillospiraceae bacterium, assembly GCA_963617415.1. Lineage (GTDB taxonomy): Bacteria > Bacillota > Clostridia > Lachnospirales > Lachnospiraceae > RUG14243. Next base: position 3,085 of record CAVEOK010000045.1, on the reverse strand, counting down.
ATCAACAACCTCAATATTCTTGACGACAGCCACCCCGTATATGTAAACGGCAGCTTGAGAGGTTCAAGCATTGGCTTGTCTGATCCGACATTATGGAATGATAATCTCTCCGACAGCGACAGCTCTGCTCTTTCAACAGCTAAGCTGACCAGCGGATTTAAAGAGAATAATGAGGGCATAGATCCTGAGGATGTGTTTACATCCGACCATAGCACATGGGCTCCTGATTACGGCGAGAAGAAGGAAGACACCAAAAGCATGGGATACAGCTCTACTGCCAGCACCTGGAGTGATATCAAGGTTATGGATACCGTATGGGTCACCCCGTCCATGGATACATACAGCGGACTGAAAACCTTGTATTACAATCCTACAACAGGAGTTTATTCTATCGATTCTTCAAGCAGCTATAAAGTTGCGATGATAGAAAAAGAAGGAACCTACTATCTTGCATACAAGAATGTCACTAATTATTACATTTTAAAGTCCCTTTCAGGAGAGCCTGAATATCGTACTTATAACTTAGGCGGCAGAAATATGACCTATGGTCACTTCCCAAGTGATCTCTCGATAGATGGTTATGATTACATTCGTAGCAATGATTTCACCACTGCTTCTGCTAAGAGCATTTCCTGCTATGAGTTAACTGAGGTAAGCAATGGGGATGGTTACGATTATACGAAGGAGGTTCGTTTAGTTCGTGCTTATGATATTAAGTACATGGACGGCGAATCTGAGGCAAACTTCGGAACGATCAAGTATCCGAAAACTTACAAGAACAAGAAAGTCGATCTTGTTGATCCTGAAGAAAAGAAAAACTATGTGTTTGCGGGTTGGTATCGTGATTCTGCATTCACAGATGGCCCGATCACTTCACTTGGCACAAGCGAAACACTTGACAAGAACAATAACATTGTCCTTTACGGAAAGTGGTTGCTTGATATCAGCTCAGATGAAATTATTGTCGGTGACTTAGAGAACACAGTTTACAACGGCAAGGATCAGAAGCTAGTTCCCAGCGTTAAGACAAAGGCCGGAGTTGATTTAACATCTTCCGACTATACAGTTACATATTCTGACGATACAAAGAATGTTGGTACCGTTACAGTTACCGTAACAGGCACAGGTAACTATACGGGCACGGTTACAAGGATATATAAAATCACAAAGAAAGAGCTTACAGTAAAGACTGAGGATGGTGAAAAGATCTATGACGGAAAGCCGCTCAGAGCAAAGGGTTCTATTGATGGATTTGTTGATGGTGAAAGTGCTGAGCTGAATGTTACGGGTACACAGACAAATGTCGGCTCAAGCGAAAACGATTACACAATCGTTTGGAATGATAGCACAAAGGAAAGCAACTACGATGTTAAGGCAACAGTCGGAACATTGACGGTTAAGGCATCTGATGCATTTAATGTCGGTGACTTAGAGAACACAGTTTACAACGGCAAGGATCAGAAGCTAGTTCCCAGCGTTAAGACAAAGGCCGGAGTCGATTTAACATCTTCCGATTATACCCTTACATATTCTGGCGATACAAAGAATGTCGGTACAGTTACAGTTACCGTAACAGGCACAGGCAACTATACAGGCACAGTTACAAAGACATATGAAATCACAAAGAAGGAACTCACAGTAAAGACTGAGGATGGTGAAAAAGTCTATGACGGAAAGCCGCTCACAGCGAAGGGTTCTATTGTCGGATTTGTTGATGGCGAAAGTGCTGAGTTAAATATTACGGGTACACAGACAAATGTTGGCTCAAGCGAAAACGCTTACACAATTGTTTGGAGTGATAACACGAAGGAAAGCAACTACGATCTTAAGGAAACAGTCGGAACATTGACGGTTAAGGCACAGAGTATTGTTGAAAAGCCTATAATTACTGACGATCCGAAGGATGTTAACTACGATGGCAAGGATCACAAGTTCCTTCCTGTGGTGAAGTCCGGTGATGAGGTATTGGTTGAGGGCAAGGACTACACAGTTACTTACTCTACCGATGACTTCAAGAACCCGGGAGAGATTACCGTAACAATTACAGGTATCGGCAACTACGAGGGAGTTATTACAAAGACTTATAAGATCATAAAAGAAGATACAAAGACTGAGAATAAGAGCACATCTAAGACTCAGACAGGCGGAAAGAGAACAACAGCGTCCACGCCAAAGGCAGGCAATACAAGCACAGCAGTATCCACAGCAAAGACAGGTGATACAAGCAATATCATGGTATGGTTTGCAGTCCTTGCAGCAGCATTGGCAGGAATTGTAGGCATCTCAGGATATCTGGTCGCAAAAAAGAAGCGTAAAAATTAATCGTTCTGATTATTAATAAGCGGATAAAGAAGAAAGCCCTCGATTCGGGGGCTTTCTTTTTTAAGCAGATTGAATAAATTCAATCAGGATGCCATTGCAGTCGCGCACAAACATGACTGCTTCTCCGCCCATAGATACCTCATGGGCAATATCAACATTATTTTCTATAAAGACAGCTTTCAGTGCAGCCATATCATCCGTTGCAAAGGCAATATGCTTTGTTCCGATGGTCTGAAGGTCGGAATTAGGAGTCAGGCGATCCTTCGGGATCGCCTTTGGACTTTCATATTCAAATAATTCCAGCTGAAAGCCGTCTTTTTCCATATTTTCCGTTATTCTGCACAAAAAGAAAGAAAAGGATTTGGAGAATCCGTTTGTTGTTAGGAAAATGGAGTGGTGTTAAGATAGATATGGAAACTATTTTATACAAAATAGTTTCCAATGAAGAGCGAAATCTATAACACATAAAAATAGAAAGAGCAAAATAGGGAAGCGAAGCCTTGTTTCTTTTATGAGAGGGGGAAAAGGATGACAGAGAGCGAGCTGAAGCAGGAGATTATTAAAAAGGCAAGCCTTCTTTTTAATCAGGATGGTTTGAAATTTACCATGGATGACCTTGCCAGGGAGCTGCATATCAGTAAAAAGACGATTTACAAGATTATACCGGACAAAAAATCGCTTTTTAATATGATGGTAGATGATGTTTTTGATTCCATCAAAGAGGAAGAGAGAAACAGTCTGGAGGATGAGAGCAGTTCTACCC
>CAVEOK010000044.1:0-15141 GCA_963617415.1 Oscillospiraceae bacterium | reverse complement strand
GAAGAACGCTTAGTATCACGCAGGGCGTGATACATCATGCGGCGTGAGTCCGCAAGGATGCACAGTTTGCGGAAGGAAAAGGTGAAAATTGGTATATTTTTTGAAAAATATTGAGAAAATATTAAGAAAAAAGAGTGATTTTTCACCCTTATAAAACATGAAAAAAGAGAGCAAATTTCACGTTTTCCTTGATTTTAAAGGAAAATTTGACATATTGGAAATCATCTAGTATAATCCTCGTTGTTACGAAAAAGAAACAAATTCGTAACAAATAGAAAAGATATTAAGCATAGTTCATTAGCATTTGCTTATAAGGAATTAAGTGAGAGAGTATCAAAAATACAGGAGGATATAGAACGATGAACAGAGCAAAGTTATTTGCGGCAGGTACTTTTATGGCGGCGGCCATTTGTATGACCAGTCCGGTATTTGCGGCAGATACAGCAGATGCCGACACAAGCGCAGAGACAAGCGTGGACACAAGTGATGCGGCTGAGCTGATTGAAAGCGATGCGACAGAAAGCACAGGATATGTAACTGCTTCTAAGCTTCGTGTAAGAGATGAGGCTTCCACAGAAGGAGAGATTCTGGGAAGAATCAGCAGAGGCAGCGAGGTAGAGATTCTTGGCAAATATTCCAACGGCTGGTATCTGATTTCTTATGATGAGGGTACAGGATGTGTATCAGGTGATTATATCACCTTTGATGAGGATGAGGTCGCATCCTACACAGGTGCTTCAGTAGATTGGGATGGCCCGGTTCTGACTGCTTTTGCCGGTGTTAATTATGGACCCAGCGGCAAGGAGACTTACTACAATCTGGATATGTCAGGTGTAGTAAGCATCATGCGTTCCATGGGTAATACAGATGAGTATTGGGTACGTGATGACGGTTGCAAGATGCTGGGCGATTATATCATGGTTGCTGCAGATCTGAGCGCACATCCGAGAGGATCTTTGGTGCCGACAAGTCTTGGCATGGGTATTGTTTGCGATACAGGCGGATTTGTCTCAAACGGAAGCGGCGTAGCACTGGATATTGCGACTGCATGGTAAGTATTGCGTTTATAGGGTAAATCTGGCGGGAAATGCATGAATCAGTCATTTCCTAACATATAAAAAGGTAATAAATCCGTTAAAGGATAAGGGACAGCCCCGGGATAGAAAAAATATCCCGGGGCTGTTCGCACTTTAGCCGGTTAAGCTGTTGAAATTTAATGAAGCAAAGCATGAATTGTGGTATGCTGTTAAAAAGGTTTTTTGTCCGGAAAGGACAGTATGATAAACCATCGGTTTCCGGTAAAAAATCGCTTAAGGATAAAAAACAGGAGGAAAGCGACAATGGAAAGGTATTATCAGGAAGAGATTGAATGCGCGCCGCGCGAGAAGATCGTTGAGATCCAGAATGAAAAGCTGGTAAAGCAGGTGCAGCATGTTTGGGATAAGGTACCTTATTACAGAAAGAAAATGGAAGAGAAGGGGGTTCGTCCAGAGGATATCAAATCCATCGAGGATCTCCATAAGCTGCCCTTTATTACAAAAGCAGACCTTCGTGAAGCTTATCCCTATGGACTGCTTGGTACAGATCTGAAGGATTGTGTAAGAATTCAGTCAACCTCAGGAACAACGGGGAAGAGAGTGGTTGCATTTTATACACAACATGATATTGATTTATGGGAGGACTGCTGTGCGAGAGCTATCATGGCAGCAGGCGGAACAGATGAGGATGTCTGCCAGGTTTCCTATGGATACGGACTTTTTACCGGTGGTGCAGGTCTGCACGGAGGAAGCCATAAGGTGGGCTGTCTGACGGTTCCGACCTCTTCCGGCAATACCGAAAGACAGATCATGTTTATTCAGGATCTGCAGGCAACCATTCTCTGCTGTACACCTTCCTATGCGGCTTATCTGGGAGAGTCCATGAAGGAGATGGGAATGAGCCCGGAGGATATTCCCCTGAAGGCAGGCATCTTTGGTGCGGAGGCCTGGTCAGAGGAAATGCGAGCAGACATCGAAAAAACACTGGGCATTAAGGCCTATGATATTTATGGACTGACAGAGATTTCCGGCCCGGGGGTTTCTTTTGAGTGCTCTGAGCAGAGCGGTATGCATATCAATGAGGACCATTTTATTGCAGAGATTATTGATCCGAATACGGAAGAAGTTCTTCCGGAGGGTTCAGAAGGCGAGTTGGTATTTACCTGTATCGATAAGGAGGCCTTTCCTTTACTACGGTACAGAACAAGAGATATCTGTGTTCTGACAAGGAAGAAATGCTCCTGCGGACGTACCCATGTCAAGATGTGCAAGCCGCGCGGACGTTCTGATGATATGCTGATCATTCGAGGGGTCAATGTATTCCCATCACAGATTGAAACAGTTCTTCTGAACCATGGCTATCCTGCAAACTATCAGATCATTGTTGGTCGTGAGAACAATACAGATACCTTTGAGGTTAAGGTTGAGATGACCAGTGAAATGTTTACCGATGATATCAATGAGGTAAGCGCAAGACAGAAGGAGCTGACAGACGGACTGAAGAATATGCTGGGAATCAAGGCGAAGGTAAGTCTGGTTGCACCTAAGAGCATTGCCCGTTCGGAAGGCAAGGCAGTCAGAGTAATTGATAATCGAAAGATCTGAAAGGAGGAAGGGTCATGAGTGTAAAACAGATTTCTGTATTTCTTGAGAATAAGCCGGGAACCCTGGATGAGATGATGAGCATTCTTGCAAAGGCAAATATTGATATCCGGGCCATGGCTTTGTCAGAGGCAAGAGATTTTGGTATTGCGAGAATCATTGTGGATGATGTGGTAGAAACCAGTGATGTGCTGAAGACCAATGGCTATATCAGCAGTCTGACACCGGTTCTGATCGTTGGTGTGCCCAACCATGCAGGCGGACTGAGCAATGTTTTGAACATCCTGAATTCTGCCGGTGTAAATGTGGAATATATGTATGCTATTCTTGGCGGAGAAGGAGCAAAGGAAGCCTTTATGATTTTCCGTCTGCATGATGAAGCAGTGGCAGAGAAGGCTTTGAAGGCAGCAGGCATTAAGTTGATTGAGCAGGATCAGGTGAGCGAATTATAATGAGTGCAGAAGCAACAATGATCAACGACCTGACTCAGGGAAGCGTTATGGGCAAGCTGATCCGCTTTTCACTTCCGATCATGCTTGCCAATACGCTTCAGGTCGCTTTTAATCTGGTAGATATGTTTTTTGTGGGAAATTATGCCGGAACAGATGCGCTTTCGGCGGTCAGCATTGGTGGCCAGATCACCATGCTGATGTTTTCCTTCTTCCTGGGAATTGCAACAAGCAGCCAGATCTATGTGGCACAGATGGTTGGAGCAGGAAGAAAAGATGCTCTGGGGGATATTATCGGCAACACGATTTTTATGAGTGTGATAGCAGGACTTTTCCTGATGCTGGTAATCCCGCTGGCAAGACCCATCCTGATGCTGATGCAGACGCCGGATTCTATTTTGGATATTGCGGTGTCCTATCTGCGGATTTGCTGCTATATCAATATCCTGATTGCCCTTTATAATGGTATTTGCGGTGTCTTAAGAGGTATGGGTGATTCCAAGCATCCGACTCTTTTTATTGTAGCTGCGACCATTACCAATATTGTTCTGGACTATGTATTTATTGCAAAATTCCATTGGGGTGTAAAGGGAGCTGCCTGGGCAACCATTATCGGACAGTCTATGGCTTGTTTGTGTGCAATTATTTTCCTTTATCGGAAGCGAAGAGAGTTTGGCTTTGCCTTCCGTCTTTCTTCGATCATGCCGAAGGCTTCCCATATGAGAATTCTGCTGAAGATCGGACTTCCGGTAACGGCCAAGAGCCTTTTTATCAATGGCTCCTTCCTTTTCGTGAATGCCCAGATCAATGCACTTGGTGTTGTTGCCGTTGCGGTAACCGGCATTGCCCAGAAGCTACAGAGTGTCATGAATATCCTTTCACAGGCCATGACAGACAGCTCGGCTTCTTTGGTAGGACAAAACTTTGCAGCAGGAAAGAATGACAGAGTACGACAGACCTTTTGGTGTGCCATGGGCTTTGGATCGGTCTTTTGTGTCATATTGATCGTTCTTTTCCTCCTTTTCCCGACTCAGATCTTTGGATTCTTTACCAGTGATCCAGAGGTGCTGGCGCAGGCAGGAAGCTTTATGAAGGTCTGCTGTATTACCATGATCACCTTTGCCCTGATGAGTCCTTCTATCGGACTGATCAACGGAATCGGCAATACCATGCTGAATATGGTGATCGCATTTGCGGACGGTGTTGCTGCGAGAATCGCTCTGTCTCTCTTTTTCGGTCTCTTTTTGGGAATGGGAGCAGTCGGATTCTTCCTGGGAAATTCCCTTGCCGGCTTCGTAACCGTCATTTGGGGCGGCCTGTATTATTTTTCCGGAAAATGGGAAAAGAGAGAATATTTGAAATGAGAAAGCTGTTATATGAGAAAAACGGTAAAGTATAGAATACTTTCTGCGGTGATCCTGCTTGTATGCGTGGTCACCGCATTTGCTGTGTATATGCACACAGAAGGAAAAAATAAAGAGGTATCCGAGCAGATTTTTGCCATGGATACTGTGATGACAATTGACGCCCTTGGGCCGGATGCCCAGAAAGCGGTAGATGAAGCAGTTTCCGAGATCAATCGTCTGGACAGCCAGCTGAGTGCCCAGAATGAGAAGAGTGAGATTTACGCTTTAAATGCTTCCGGAGATGCAGTTGTATCGAAGGAAACAAAAGAGCTTATCGAGCGGGCTCTGGAAATTTCAGAAAGCACGGAGGGAGCCTTTGATATTACAATCTATCCCCTCATGCAGGCCTGGGGATTTACGGATCAGAATTTCCGGGTACCGGAGGAGAGCGAGATTCAGACGCTTTTGGCCTATGTTGGCTATGACAGGGTTAAGGTAAATGACCAGAGTGGAGAAGTCAGTCTGGAAGAGGGAAGTAAGATCGATCTGGGCGGAATCGCCAAGGGATATACCTCTGCTCATCTGGCGGAACTTTTTGCCGGCTATGATCTTCAGTATGCCAAGGTGTCTTTGGGCGGCAATGTGCAGATTTACGGCTCCAAGTCAGATGGAGAAAACTGGCGGATCGCCATTCGGGATCCCTCTGATCCTGACAGCAATTCAAAATTTCTTGGAATCGTAGATATCACGGATGGAGCGGTTATTACTTCCGGCGGCTATGAGCGTTATTTTGAAGAAGATGGCATTACCTATCACCATATCCTGGATCCGAAAACCGGCTATCCTTCAGATTCCGGTCTGAGTTCGGTTACGATTGTTTCATCAGACGGAACTCTGGCAGACGGACTTTCTACAGCTTTATTTGTCATGGGATTGGATCAGGCAGAAAGCTATTGGAGAGCCCATAGTAATGAATTTGACTTTGTTATTATGACGACCGACGGAAAGCTTTATATTTCGGAAGGTCTGGATGGACATTTCAGCTCGGATTATTCTTATGAAGTGATTCGGATGAAGTAGGCATAGGAATGCAAAAAAAGATACACTTTCCCGCAAGAAAGAATATTATACTCCCCTTTTTTATTGATTAGAATAAGCCTAAGAAAATGCTAGCTGTTTATCTTGTTAACAGCATCTGCATTCGGTAAGAGAAAGGTTTCTATCATCCTTTCTGAATAGTTATTCCTGAAAAATCAATAAAAAAGGGGGGATTTTTTTGTCATATGTGATTAAGCAGGACCTGTGCAGTGCCTGTCACAGATGCAGAACGGGCTGTCCTGTAGATGCCATTCGTTTCAAAAATGCAAAATATTGGATTGATCCGGAGAAGTGTATTTCCTGCTCTGCCTGTGTCAAGGTCTGTCACAACGGATGTATTTATGACGGAGAAGCAGAAGAAAAAGAAGTAGAGAAGCATGAGAAGCTGGTCAAGAGCTGCGATGTCTGTGTGGTAGGCGGTGGCGGTTCCGGACTGGTAGCTGCCAATAAGGCTTTGGATGAAGGCAATTCGGTTATCGTTCTCGAAAAAATGCATGAGGTAGGGGGAAGCTCCTGGTATGCAGGCGGCTTCCGGGTGCATTGGTGCAAGGGAGCAGAAAAGCTTGGCCTTGCAGATGAAAGAGAGAAGAAATATCAGGAATTCATGGAGAAACTTCCTGATACAGATCCAAAGCTGCTGAAGAGAATGTTCTGGGCAAATGAAAACTTTGCCGACTGGCTGATAGAGAAGCATCATATGCTGGATTCTTATGAGGTGAAGGCTGGACAAATGGGACCCTTCCCGCCGTCGCCAATGTTTATTGCCAATTATGAATGGAAGGATGCTTCCAAACGAATTGACAGGATGATCGGTCCGGGTGAGATCGGTTCCTTTATGGCAGAACGGATGCAGGAGGATTTCCTGAAAAACGGCGGCGAGCTTCTCCTGAAGACAAGCGGAAAGAAGCTGCTTCTGGATGAAGAGGGAAGTGTATGCGGACTTCTTGCAGAGGATGAAGGCGGAGAAATTGAGATTCATGCCAAGTCTGTTGTTCTTGCAGCAGGTGCTTTCAGCCGAAATAAGGAACTCATGAAGAAATTTGCACCGCTTTTCTATGATGATGAAGGTAAGGAGAAGGTACATATTTTCACCGGAGCGGGCTGTACCGGTGACGGCATCAGCATGTGTGAGGAAATCGGTGCAGATATTGACTATGTGAACAGACGTGTAAATATGTTTGGCCCTATGCGGCACCCTTATCCCTGTGCCTCCATGGCAGTCTTCCAGAATCAGGACGGTTTTGAGGTGGACTGCGACGGCAATGCCTTCCAGGGTCAGATGGGAACAGAGGTAAGTGCCCTTACCAATACATCCAGATGGTTTGGCTATAAGATCGTAGATGATAAGATCTGTCGGACGGCCATTGAGGAAGCTATGCAGGAGCCGCCTCAGTCAGAGGGTATGGATCTTCCGGCCTTTCAGAAAAATTGGAGAGAGGTTTTTGCCCAGGAAGCGGAGGATCAGGCAATTATCATTGCAGACAGCTTAGAGGAACTGGCAGAGAAGTGTGACTTTGCGGATAAGCAGGCCTTCTTAGATCAGGTAAAGGCTTATAATGAATCAACAAAGGAGCCTAGGGTCTTCCCACCGGATTTCCCGGATTTTATGAAGCCCAAGCATGATGCGATTCCCTTAGAGGAAGGTCCCTTCTATGCGATCAAGATGAAGATGTTCCATGAAAATTCTATTGGCGGTATGGTGATTGATGAGAATGCCTCCGTATTGAAGGAGAAAAAGCCGATTCCCGGACTTTATGCCTGCGGAGACACCACCAGAGGCATTATGGGACATGGAGATATTTGCGCGGATTATCTGGAGAGTGTATTCTCTTCCCTTACCATGGCTTACAATGAAGGTTATATTGCCGGAACAGAGGCAGCAAACTATTGTAAAAAATAACAAATAAAAATTAGGTGTTCCCTTCCCCGTGGGGCTGTCGTGCGAAGCGCTTTTCATACGAAATGTAGATATAAAATAGCTTATAAATAGCCGCATTTTGTATGGATTACGTTAGTGCGACAGCCCCCTTTTTATCCCACAAAAAAGATATGCAAGCATTCGAAGAACGCATAGCATCATGCAAAGCGTGATGTATCATACGGCACGAGGCGGTTTTATGATATAGTAGAAATAATCGAAAGAAAAATACGGGGGCAAAAATAAAGTCAGGGGAAAAGAATGAGACCATTTGATGAGAAATTACTTGGCATATTAAAAACAGAAACAGAGATCGAGGGAAGATTAAAGAGAGAATCCGGCTTTCGAGAGGAATTTATGGATGAAATGATTTCGAATTCCCAGAGAAAGGATGCTGAAACCTATAAGCGTTTTCATGATAAGATCGCAATTGGCAGAATGATGCGTTATGTTGCCTGGCCCATGCATAGAAACAATATGATCCAGACCAGCTTTGTGGTAAACGGAAGGCTGCGCATGCAGATCGGAGATCAGAAGATTACGGTAGAAGCAGGAGAATTTATCATTCCCGGTCAGGATACGATGGTTGCGACGGAAGCTTTGGGGGATGAGGATATTGTGATCAATTTTCTGATGCGGCCGGAGTTTTTGGAGGAGATGCTGATCAAGCTCAGTAATGATAACCAGCTGAGAGAATTTTTGATGGATTCGCTGAGGAGAAACACCCGCTTTAACAGCTTTATTCATTTTAAGCATGTTGAGGATCTTGCGGTTCTGAATCTGGCAGAAACCCTGATCTATGCGGCCTTTCCTTATATAGATGATGAGAATATCATGGATGGGGCCTGTCCGGATCCCCAGATTACGGCAACGGTGATCACAGCTATGTATCTGGCGCTTGGTAGGAATCTTTCAGCGGCAGTTGCAGACAAGGCAAGCAATCCGCAGAAGGAATTGAGAGAACTGGTAGAGGAGTATATCGAGCATCATTATCGGGATGCAACTCTGGATGAGCTGGCCAAGCAGATGAAGCAGTCGAAATCCTCTTTGAGCAGACAGATTAAGAGAATTTTTGGCATCACTTTTAAGGAATTGCTCCTGGAAAGGCGCTTTGAGCAGGCAGCAAATCTGCTTCGAAGCGCAAGATTGTCTGTATTTGAGGTGGCTGTTTCCGTGGGATACGAAAACACCAGCTTTTTCTACCGGAAATTTAAGGAAAGATATGGAATTTCACCAAATGCCTACAGGAGAATCTTTGGGATAAAGTAGGGGATATCGCCTGAGAAGAGCAAGAGAAAAGCATAATCTTGCAAGTAAATACAGAGCAGACAATAAGAAAAAAGAGCATGATCGATTCGAAAAGGACGTTTTGCATGGAAACTAAGAACACATTTTCACGCAATAAACGTCCTTTTTGTATTCTATGGTGAAATGATACAATTTTTTCATCGAAAACCGGTTGAATTTAGGGGGATTACCGAAAAAGAAAAGAGGGAGGGGTAATTCTTCTGGAAAAAAGGAGGATTTTATGAAAAATTTATTTAGGCGTTGTCTGGCAGTAGCAACCGTAGGTGCCATGACTTTGTCGCTCGTAGCCTGCGGAGGCGGAAGCGGTTCAGAGAGTGCAGAGGGGACATCTTCTGATGCACAGAGTTCACAGGCCCAGGAGGATCCGGCATTTGAATCAGGAACACCTGTATATGGCGGAAGCTTCACGACCTATTGGTCAGAATTTTATAATGAGTATGATACGTCAGCAAATGACAACCGTAACTTCATCGATCTCTTCAGTGAGTCTCTTTGGCAGATTAACTGGGATGAGAGAGAAGATCTGGGATTCAAGACAGCTTACCTGGATATCAATTACATCACAGGCAATCTTGCAAAATCCTGGGAGATGGCTGACGATTATTCCTCTCTTACCGTAACATTGCAGGATGATGTTCATTTCGCAGACAAGACAGCGGTAGGAATGGATGAAGAATATGATATCTACGGCGGACGTGCTCTGACAGCGGCAGACGTAAAATATACCTATGATCGAGTAATGGGATTTGATGGTGTTGAGAAGATCAGTATGGAGCAGACCGACTGGCCGGCATCTCTTTCCATGCTGGATTCCGTAGAAGCAGTTGATGATCAGACTGTAAAATTCAACTTCAATACAAGCACCGAGCTTGATATTCAGAAATTCATGTGCGTAATGCTTGATGTATGTGGTCCGGAATGGGATCAGCTGACAGATGAGCAGAAGACCAACTGGCATTATGCAGGCGGTACAGGACCCTTCATCCTGACCAACTATGTAAATGATAATACAATGACCTTTACAGCAAACCCGGGATACTGGCAGAAAGATGATGATGGCAATCAGCTTCCTTACCTGTCAGAGGTAAATCTGGTTCATACACTGGATACAGCAACCATGACATCCTCCATTATCAGTGGAGAGCTGCAGGCTCTGGTTGCAAACAATGTACTGATCAGTGCGGATGAGGCTTCAACCATTCCGGCAGGAACCGTAAATACCTATAAGTACTACAATGACTGCCCGGGCGTTGCCCTGAAGCTTGGTGATAACCCTGTACCGGCACTTGAGGATGTTAATGTCCGTAAGGCAATGCAGTATGCAATCGACCTTGAGGCCATCAGTGAATATCAGGGATATTCCTATGACACAGATGAAGAAAAGAACATCAACCTCTTCCTGCAGGGAACAGGCCTGAATACAGCATCAGGATGCACAGATGAAACTTTCGCAGAGTATTCTACCTATGATCCGGACCTTGCAAAACAGCTTCTTGAAGAAGCAGGCTACGGCGATGGATTTGAATTTGATGTATACCTCTATGAGGCACAGCCGATTGATTCCTTCAAGCTTGCAGCAGAATATCTTGCAGCAGTTGGCATTACGATGAATATCAATGTTGTATCCACACCGCCTGAGATGACAAAGCATGGTACAGATAGAACAGATCCTGCATCCCAGTATGGATCACTTGGAACAGACAAGACCAATGCAATTGTTGCAATCTTCCGTTCCGACGGTGTAATGAACAATGTATTCCAGACCAATCAGGAAATCGATGATCTTTGCGATAAGATTACAAATGCAGCAACACTGGATGACATGGTAGCTGCATCTGGAGAATTATCAGAGGCATTCTTAGCACAGCACTATTTCTTACTGGTTAGCTATTCTCAGGAATTCAATAACTATGTAAGCACATCCGTAAAGGGATGGAATGGTGAGAAGTGGACACAGTACTACTTCGCAGGCGATATTCTTTCCAGAATCTGGGTTGAATAAGAGTAAGTAAAAAGCAACTATGAAAAAATAAAGAGAACCGGTTTATTAATAGGAAAGAACTATAAGAGCTTAGAGGCAAGTGTGGCATAGTTCACACTTGCCTTTTTCAAAAATGGAAGGGGGAGAACAGAGATGGAAGACAGAGAGGTTATCCTGGATGTGCAGCATCTGAAAACCTATTTCCTTAGCGGGAAAAAGGAAATCAAAGAAATGCGTGCTTCTGATGATCTTTCCTATCAGGTACACAAAGGAGAATTTGTCGCGATCGTAGGCGAATCCGGATCAGGAAAAAGTGTCAGCGCCTTATCTGTTATGGGATTGATTCCTTATCCGCCGGGATTGGTTGTTGGCGGAAAGATTCTCTTTCACGGAGAGGATCTGCTTTTAGCAAATGATGATGAGATCCGAAAAATCAGGGGTTCTAAGATCAGCATGATCTTCCAGGAGCCATCTACCGCATTAAATCCTGTAGTGACCATCGGAAAACAGATTTCGGAAACGATCCGGATTCATAATCCGAAAACTTCAAAAAAAGAAGCAATGCAGAAGGCAATTGAGCTTTTGGCTAAGGTGAATATTCCGAATCCCGAGGTTCGGGCAAAGCAGTATCCTTTTGAATTGTCGGGAGGTATGCAGCAGAGAGCCATGATTGCTATGGCAATGAGCTGTGATCCGGAAATCCTGATCTGCGATGAGCCGACAACGGCACTGGATGTTACCGTTCAGGCACAGGTTTTGGAGCAGCTGAATTCCCTGCGGGAGGAATATGGAACAGCCCTGATTCTGATCACGCATAATCTTGGCGTTGTAGCAAGATATGCAGACACGGTAAAGGTTGTTTACGGAGGAAAGATTGTAGAGGCCGGTAATCCGGAACACATTTTTGACAATCCGCATCATCCTTATACCCTGGGACTGATCTGTGCAGTTCCCAGGCTGGATCTGCCGAGAAGCCATGGTCTTCATACCATCGAGGGTGATCCGCCTGATATGTCTGCCATTCCGGAAAGCTCCTGTGCCTTTGCACCGCGATGCAAATATGCAACAGAGCAGTGCTTTAAGGAGAGACCGAAGGAGGTTGAAATCGAACCCGGACATATTTGTGCATGCTTTCATATGGATCAGACAGAGGAAGAAAGGAGGGCACTGGTTTGAGTAATCAGGAGAATAACAAAAAACCTGTAACCGTAGAGCTTCCTGTCAATGATGACATCATGAAGGATGTTGCGGATGACATCGGCAAGCAGCCGGAAACAGAGGAAAGTAAGGGACGTCCGATTCTTGAGGTAACCAATCTGAAAATGTATTTTCCGGTGACCAAGGGTCTTTTGAAGAAGCAGGTTGGAAGCGTAAAGGCGGTAGACGGCGTTACCTTTACGATCTATCGAGGAGAAACCCTTGGAATTGTAGGGGAATCCGGATCCGGTAAGTCAACCATCGGAAACTGTATTATGAGAAACCTCAACATTACCGAGGGATCGATTGTTTATAAGGGCTATAACGTATCAGAAATCAAGGGAAGTAAGCTGGATAAATATCATGAGGACCTTACCATGATTACCCAGGATCCCTTTGCATCCCTGGATCCCAGAATGAAGATCAAGGATTCCATCCTGGAGGGTGTCCGAATCAACAAGCTGGTTACAGACAAGGAAGAGCAGGCAGATCTGGTCAGGAGAATGCTGATCCTGGTAGGTCTGAATCCGGATTTTGCAGAGCGTTATCCCCATGAGTTCTCGGGCGGACAAAGACAGAGAATCTCCATTGCGAGAGCATTGGCGATCTCACCTTCCTTTATCGTCTGTGATGAGATTGTATCTGCCCTTGATGTATCGATTCAGGCGCAGATTGTCGGCTTGATGATGAAGCTGCAGAAGGAACTTGGCCTTACCTATATTTTTATCGGCCATGATCTTTCGGTTGTAAGACATATTTCCAACAATGTTGCGGTAATGTATCTGGGCCAGTTTATGGAGCTTACCTCATCAGATGAGCTTTATGATAAACCCCTTCATCCTTATACGCAGGCCCTGATCTCGGCAGCACCGATTCCAAAGCCGAAGATTGACAGGGAAAGAAAAAGAATCCTCTTGGAAGGCGAGATTCCCAGCCCGATCAATCCGCCTATTGGCTGCAACTTCTGTACCAGATGTCCTCACGCAAAGGAAATCTGCAGGAAGGAAGAGCCGGTTATGATCGATGTCGGAGGAGGACATATGTGTGCATGTCATAAGGTTGCGGCTGAATACGGAAAGGGGGAATTTTAAATGGCAAAATATGTACTCAAGAGAGTGCTGCTTCTGATTCCTACATTTCTTCTGGTATGCCTTATCGTCTTTATATTGATGAGAATGATTCCGGGCAGTGCAGTGGATCAGGTCGTATATAACTATTCGCAGAGCGGTCTTACCATTACCTATGAAGAGGCTGAGGCAAAACTCGGACTGGACAAGCCGGCTCTTGTGCAGTTCGGTATCTGGATCAATGATCTCTGCCATGGAAGCATGGGAGACAGCCTTTTCAAGGGAGAACCGGTATGGTCAATCCTGAAAAGACAGCTGCCGGTATCTATTGAGCTGGGTATTTTAACATTCATACTAACCTTGATCATCTCGATTCCATTGGGCCTCTTTTGTGCGGCACATCCGGATACGATGACAGATAATGTAGTGAGAACTCTTTCGGTAATCCTGTCGAGCCTGCCGATTTTCTGGATAGGTACCATGGTTTTGGTCTACCCATCCGTCTGGTGGGGATTCTCGATTCCTCTGACCTATACGCCGATCTCGGCAAATTTCGGCTTGAATATGAAGATGTTCCTGGTGCCGGCTCTTGTAAATGCAGTCACCCAGGCCGGAATGAATATCCGTGCAGTCAGAACTATGACCCTGGAGGTAATGAGACAGGATTATGTTCGAACTGCCTGGGCAAAGGGTGCGAAGGAAAGCAGAGTCATGTTCTTCCATGCATTCAGAAATGCCCTGATTCCGGTAATCACCTTATTCGGTGGTTCCGTAGCAGGAATTATCGGCGGTTCGGTTGTTATTGAGAACATGTTTAACCTGCCGGGTATCGGACAGCAGATGGTTACAGCACTTTCCGGCCGAGATTATCCGATCGTTCAGGGATGTACCGTAGTATTTGCAATCTTTGTTATGCTCGTAAATCTGATTGTGGATATCGCCTATAAGTGGTGTGATCCGCGTGTAAATCTTGAGTAAAGGAGGGGAGAAAAATGGCTGATACGACAAAAGAAAAGAAAAAAGGAAAACAGCAGAATGAAACATTAGAATTTTTCTCTCTCCTCTGGAGGACGAAGAAGATTGCATTTATCAGTATGTTTGTTTTGGCCTTCTTTGTTCTGGTTGCAATCTTTGCTGATCTGATCGCACCGGAGAAGATGGTAAATGGAACCCTGGCCTCTCACCTGATTGATTCCTGCAAGCCGCCAAGCCTGCAGCATCCCCTGGGAACAGAGGCAATGGGCGTTGACCTTTTGAGCTACATGGTATACGGAGCGAGAACCTCGGTTATCCTGGGCGTATCCTGTACCATTATTTCTACGATTATTTCTGTGATCATCGGTGTTACCTCAGCAGTTGTCGGCGGTAAATTCGACCTTCTTCTGCAGAGATTTATTGATGCATGGCAGTGCATCCCGGGTATGCTGATCATGCTGATCCTTATGACGATCCTTGGCTCCGGTATGTGGCAGATGATCGTTGTCATGTCTATACCGACTGGTATCGGCGGGTCGAGAATGATCCGATCCGCGGCTATTTCTGTCAAGGACAGCGGCTACTGCGGCATGTCAAGAATGCTGGGCGGCAAGCATCTTTGGAGAATGATCCATCATGTTGTACCCAATATTATGCCTCTGGTTCTGATGAACCTGGCCAACAGTCTGGGCGGAACCATCATGATGGAATCTACTTTGAACTTCCTTGGCTTCGGTGTTAGCGTAACAACCCCGAGCTGGGCTTACCTTCTGACCTCTCAGGGCAGATCCAAGATGTATACAAGTCCCTGGATCGGCTTAGCACCAGGTATTGCCATTACCATTATGGTATTTGCTGCTGCAATGTTCGGCGATGGTGTAAGAGATGTACTGGATCCGAGACTGAAGGGCGGCATGGGAAGCTTCAGCAGAAAGAAGATTCGCAGAATCTCTGAAAAATATATGGCTGATCGTGCGAAAAAGCTGAATAAATGCTGATTGAATCGGCATTTCCCACTAAGCAGAAACAAGAAAATAATATCATTCTTCCTTCCCCTTTATGAAAGAGAGCTCCTTGCAGAATAGCAATGCAGGGAGTTCTTTTTTTATCGTATAGGAAACTTCGTTCCTATACGATAAAAAAGCTCCGCAAGGATGCGCACT
>CAVEOK010000043.1:1597-17667 GCA_963617415.1 Oscillospiraceae bacterium | reverse complement strand
GAAGCACTTGGGGTAAAGCCCCCAACCTCGTCATGTTAATTCGAGAATCCAGGATTAAAAAGATACTCAAGGGCCGTGAGTTGCAGGAGGATTCAGTTATTCGAAAATTTCGAATAACTGCTGCTGATGGAAAAAGTTACAGTACAAATCACTATTCTCTGGAAATTTTGGAACTTTTAGGATTATGCATTCCTTTTAAATTTTGCCGATTTTCCGAGGATTATTGATATTAAAATGGTGGTATGTTAGAGTTTAAGGAAATGCTGATTTCATCGGCATTTCCTTAATTATTTTGGCGTTAATTTATCGCAGACTTATCAGGAATTATTCGGGAATTGTAGAAGGTGAAAAAGATGAACATAAAGAAAGTAGCAGTCCTTGGGGCAGGAGCCGTAGGATCTTATCTGATCTGGGGACTTTCAGATAAAGAAGAGCTGGAACTTGGAGTCGTTGCAAAAGGAGAAAGACGGGAGCGTCTCTTGGAGCAGGGACTCAGAATCAATGGAAAAAGCTATCATCCGCAGATTTGGACACCGGAGGAAGCAAAAGATGCAGATCTTCTGGTCGTAGCCTTGAAATATGGAAGCCTCAGAGCAGCTTTGGAAGACATACAAATGATCGTAGGCGAAAATACCACAGTCATGAGTCTGATGAACGGCGTGGACAGCGAAGAAATTATTGCAGAGAAGATCGATAAATCCCATATTTTATATTCCTTTATCAAAATTGCATCACAAAAGAAGGAGGATGGCTTTCATTTTAATTCGGAGGCAACAGTTGGGATTTACTTCGGAGAATTGGAAGCACCCTTTGAGAGTGAGAGGGTAAAGGCAGTAAATACCCTTTTTGAAGGTACAGAACTGCATTGGACGATCACGGAGCATATTCGGGAAGAAATCTGGGGAAAATTCAGATTAAATGTCTGCAATAATCTTCCCCAGGCAGTCTTAGGCGTTGGCGTCGGCTGCTATGAGGATAGTGAACATATGGCGGCAATCCGAGAGGGCTTAAAGAAGGAGCTTCTGGCGATTGCAAAAGCGAAGAAAATTGATCTAGAGCTGATCAATGAAAAATCAAGCAAGGGAAGCGCGGTAAAGGCCTCTGCAAAATATTCTACCCTCCAGGATCTGGAGGCAGGCCGGCATACAGAAATCGATATATTTTCCGGTACTTTGATCCAGATGGGAAGGGAGCTAGGCATTCCGACTCCTTACAATGAATATACCTATCATGTCATTAAAGCCTTAGAAGAGAAAAACGACGGTCTTTTTGAATATAGCGGAGAAAAAGACAGAATCACCTGGTCAAGGTAGTAGGAAGGTACTGCAGATATGTATAGCGTTTTACTGGCTGTAAAAAGCAGAAAAATTTTACAAGAATTACAGGAGCTTCGCATTTGGGGAGATGTTACAGGATTTGAAATCAGTGAAATCACCTCGGATTTTGAGCATCTGACGGAAAAGCTGAAGGAAGAGCGTTATCAGCTGCTTCTTCTGGAAGCTTCGGAGGATACCCATGTACTTCCTATTATCCGGACCGTCAAAAAGGAAAAATTATGCAAGGCTCTTGCAGTGGTCTGTCAAAATCCGGATTTTAAAACGGTGCGAAAAAGCTTCCTGCTGGGGGTGGATGACTATCTGGCTTCTCCTTTTGAAATAAGCCAGTTTATAACTCTTTTCAGCAGAATTGAAAATAAGGAGCATGGAAAGCAGGCACAGGAAATCTGTAAGCAGGAGGAGTTGCTGAATTATTTTGAACACAGCGATCCTGCTATAAAGGAGGAGTTGGATAAGCTTTTGTATGCTGCTTTATCAGAGTACACAGATCTTTCAGAATCCCTGAACTATCTGAAAAGAATCATCGGCAGTGTGATGCAGGAACTTTTTGAAAGCAATAGCTGGCTGGGCAATTTTTTCGAGCTGGCTGATTATGTTCCGGAAGAGGAAGCAGATGCTGACTATGAAGAAATGATCCAGAAGAGCGTGGATTCTTTTTATGACTTTTTCCGGGAATTTTCAGAGCTTTATCCTCCGCACGGGGAGGGTGTGGAAGAGATTATGCTTTATATTCTGGCAAGACCGGACGGAGATTTGCGGCAGAAAACAATTTCGGAAGAGCTGCATATGAACCGCTCCTATATGAGCATGATTTTTACGGCACAGTCAGGAGTGAATTTTGTTGACTATATTAATATTGTAAAGATGAAAAGAGCGGCTTATCTTCTTAAGCACACGGATTTGAAGGTGATCGATATTGCCGGAATCCTGGATTTTAAGGATATGGGCTATTTCCTAAAAAAATTTAAGGCGAAGTTTGGTGTTACCCCTTCTCAGTATCGAATTCCGGAAACCTATGATTTCCAGATTTAACTCAGTCGGAGTACAAGCTCGCGAGAGAGTCTTGATGAAAGAGAATGTTCTGCGTAAAAGTGGGACATTCTTTTTTATATCTATTGAATTTTGTTTGAAAAAAATCCCATGGAAAATAAATAGACAGGATTCCAAAGAAAGAAGAAGGAAAAAAGCTTATAACATAGAAAAGCAAACGTAAGGAGAAACGATTATGAAAAAGAAAATAAAGGAAATCAGATCAAAGAAAAGCAGAATTACAGCAGCGGCTCTTGCAGGCCTCATGCTGATGTCACTTGCAGGATGCGGAAGCACAGCTGCTTCATCGGCAGACAGCTCAGCAGGAAGTTCCTCTGGAACGGCAGAATCTGCAGATGCATCCGCATTAAATCAAACAGATCATTTGAATATAGCGGTTCAGCCGATTCCGGGATATCTTCCCTTATCCTTACTGGAGGAAAATGGCTGGGTTGAGGAAGCATTGAAGGAAGCCGGTTATGAAAATGTAGAAGTAACCTATACAGAATTTGAGTCAGGTCCGCCGGAAAATGAATCCTTTGCTTCCGGCGCACAGGATATCGGTGTAATGGGAAATGTACCTACCATTTCCGCCGCAGCAGCAGGACAGGCCAGAACAATTCTGGGTGTTGCCTATAATGGAGAAAAAACAGAAGCGATTCTGATCCCGGAGGATTCGGAGATCAGTTCTGTATCTGACCTGAAGGGAAAGAAAATCGGTCTTGTTATCGGTTCAATCGCGCAGGATTTCGTAGAGCGTCTTCTTGACCAGGAAGGACTGACAGATTCTGATGTAGAGCTTGTCAATCTGGCATCCACGGAGCAGCAGAATGCACTTGCAACCGGTCAGGTAGATGCGATCGCAGTATGGCAGCCGATGATCGCTCAGGTGGAGGCAGCAGGAAGCGGAAAGGTTCTGGTTGACGGAACGGGCATTTACAAATGCGAAAATCTGATTTCCGGAAATACGGATTATATCAATGAGAATCCGGAGATCGTTCAGATCTTCATGGAACAGTATGCGAGAGCAGCAGCCGAGGTATCAAAGGATACAGCGGGCTATTCTGAAAAATTTGCTGAAAAGTACAATCTGGATGCTGATATTGTGAATGCAACGATTTCGGATATGAATTTCCAGGTATCCATTACGGATGAGGATATTGAGGATTTCCAGAAAACAGCGGATTGGCTTTATGAATCCGGCAATGTAAAGAAAGAAGTTACAGCAAAAGACATTGTAAATACGACTTTTGCAAACAGTGAAGCAGTTACAAGCGCATTGGAGAAATAAGAGATGGAGCAGTATGGAAAGAAAATCGGAGCTTTTGCAGAAAGCCTGATCCTTTTGGTGGTCATTGCCCTTGTATGGAGTATTTCCGGAGCGACCGGGCAGATC
This sequence comes from Oscillospiraceae bacterium, assembly GCA_963617415.1. Classification (GTDB taxonomy): domain Bacteria; phylum Bacillota; class Clostridia; order Lachnospirales; family Lachnospiraceae; genus RUG14243. The sequence continues at coordinate 13,905 of CAVEOK010000043.1, read as the reverse complement.
AATACGGTGGTAATGCCATCATTAGGAACAGTGGTAGATACCTTTTGTACAGATCTTGCCAATGGTAGTCTGCTGCTGGCACTTGGGATCAGTATCAGAAGAGTATTGCTTGGTTATCTGATCAGTGCCCTTCTTGGTATCGGTCTTGGCATTATCATCGGTCTCTCTGTTCATATGCAGAGACTGACCAATCTGGTAATTCAGATTTTGCGGCCAATTCCGCCGATTGCCTGGATCCCTTTGGTGATCCTTTGGATGGGAATCGGGGAAGGCTCAAAGGTCTTTCTGATTTTCCTGGGCGGTTTCTTTCCGGTTTTGATCAATGTAACGGACGGAATTCGTTATACAGATAAAAAGCTGACAGAGGTAGCAGCCGTGATGGAAACGCCGAAGCTGAAATACATTACCCAGCTTGTGATTCCGGCAGCAATGCCATCTATTTTTACCGGACTTCGGGTTTCCCTTGGAAGCTGCTGGACCTGCGTTGTTGCGGCAGAGCTGGTTGCTTCGACAAGCGGAATCGGTTATATGATCTCCAATGCAAGAAATTTTGGGCAGATGGACGTGGTTATTGTCGGCATGCTGGCAATCGGTATTGTCGGCAAGATAATGGATGTGATTTTGAATTCAATCAGCAGGCATGTTTTGGCCTGGAATGAATAAGGGAGGACTGACCTTGCATACAGTATTTGAAGAGCGAAAAGAATATAATGGTGTCTATCCTGCAGATGTTGAATTTCAGGGCGCTCCTTATATTCAGGTTCAGAATTTAAAAAGAAGCTTCCAAAAGCAGGCAGAAAAGAGCAGACAGAAGGAAAGCTTCGAGGTGCTTTCAGGCCTGAACTTCTCCATCTTGAAGGGAGAATTTATCTGTATCGTCGGTGGAAGCGGATGCGGAAAGAGTACACTTCTTCGTGCAATGGCAGGCCTTGATCCGGATTATGAAGGACAGATCCTGATCGACGGTCAGGAGGTTCGCTCCCCGAAAAAAGAAAGAGGAATGGTTTTTCAGGAGGCTAGATTATTTCCCTGGCTTACGGTAGAAGACAATGTGATCTTTGCCTTAAATGAAGGCAGCGAAAGCGAAAAGAGAGAAAAGGCCAGAAAATGTCTGGAGCTGGTTGGACTTTCCGGATTTGAGAAAAGTCTTCCCAAGCAGCTGTCTGGTGGTATGGCACAGCGTGCCAATATCGCCCGTGCCCTGGTCAATAATCCTTATATTCTTTTTCTGGATGAGCCTTTTGGTGCTCTGGATGCTTTTACGAAGATTCAGCTTCAGAATGAGCTTTTGAAGATTAAACAGAAAGAAAAAAGTACCATGATCATGGTCACGCATGATATAGAGGAAGCTGTTTATCTGGCAGACCGGATCATTGTAATGGACAAGAATCCGGGCAGGATTAAGGATATTGTGATTACGGATCTGCCAAGGCCGAGAAACCGGAATGATTTGGAATTTGTTCGTCTCAGAAAGAAGATTTACGGATATTTCTTTGAAAGAAAAGAAATAGAAGAAGATTATACCATTTAATACAGTCGTTAAGAGATAGAAAGTAGAAGGGATATCAGAAATGGGAATCGTTTTATCACCGCAGGAGGAAAGAATCCGGGAAAATAAAGGCAAGGTTATTTTTTACGGTAATTTTGGAAAATCAAGAGCACAGAAAATATATGACAGCTTCAGTGAGAGCAAATCTTATGTAGACGTAGAAAGGGCAAAGTATTTTACGGAATCCTTTAAGGAAACGGAGGGAGAGCCCCTGCCGCTTCGCTGGGCAAAGGCACTTTATCATATTGCGGAATCCATCGAGGTTTATATCGAGAAAGACCAGCTGATCGTGGGAAGGGTAGGAAGAGCAGGCAAATACGGCCTGATCTATCCGGAGCTGGATGGCTGCTTTCTGGAGCAGTTTGTTCATCAGGCAAAGGACAGAAAGGAATCTCCTTTTGAAATCGAAGAGCAGGATGTAAAGATTATCGAAGAGGAAATTGCTCCTTATTGGAAGGGAAAAACCTATTATGAGGAATTGTCCCAGTCCTTTCCGGAGGATGTTCTGAAGGTGACCTATGATCCGGAGGATCGCTTTTCTTCCCGCTACATTGTAAACGAATCCTCCGCCTGGCGTTCAGCCCTCCAGTGGGTGCATGATTATAAGAAGGGAATTGATGAGGGATTTGCTGCGATCCGCAGACAGGCAGAAGAAGCAATCGAAGGGCTGGATGAAATGAATCCTTTGGATTCGGTTGACAAGAGGGCTTTCTATGAAGCAGTGAAAATCACCTGTGATGCCATTATTTTATGGGCACACAGACATAGCGAGAAGGCAGCAGAGCTTGCAAAGACGGAAGAAGATCCAAAGAGAAAGGAAGAGCTTCTGGAAATCGCCAGAGTGACCAGAAAAGTGCCGGAGTATCCGGCAGAGAGCTTTTATGAGGCTCTGCAGTCCCAGTATTTTATCCAGATGTTCTCCCGAATTGAGCAGAAGACCGGTGCTACCATTTCCAACGGACGAATGGATCAGTACTTATGGCCTTATTATGAAAAAGATCTGAAGGACGGAAAAATCAATGCAGAACAGGCAAAGGAGCTTTTTACCTGTGTCTGGTTGGGAATGGCGCAGTATCAGGATCTTTATATCAGTCCCGCCGGTGTGAAGTTTAACGAAGGCTACGCACATTGGGAGGCGGTTACCATCGGCGGTCAGGATCAGAACGGTAACGATGCAACCAATGAGCTTTCCTATCTGCTCTTGGAAAACAAAAGAGAATTCCCTCTGAATTATCCGGATCTGGCGGCAAGAATTCATGCCGGATCACCGGAGCGCTTTCTGCAGGCAGTGGCAGAGACCATCAAGGAAGGAAGCGGCTTCCCCAAGCTTTTGAATGATGAGGAAATTATTCCCTCCCTTCTGGCGCATGGCGCAGACTTTGCAAGTGCAAGGGATTATTCCGTTTCGGGCTGTACGGAAATCCGTATGCCAAATCTGGATACCTTTACAACGGCCTGCCCCTGGATTAATTTAGGCTCTATTTTGGAGCTTACCCTGAAGAACGGCCGTATGAAAAAATACGGAGATGAGCTTCTGACGATCGAGAGCGGCGATCCCCTCAGCTTTAAGAGCTATGAAGAGCTGGAGGAAGCCTTTTTTAAGCAGGAAGAATATATTCTGAAGCTGGCCTTTAAGCAGCAGTATATTGCAAACCGTCTACATGCAAGACATTTTGCATCTCCCTTTGGATCTGCTTTGCATCAATTATGCATGAAAAACGGACAGGATCTTCACAGTGAGCATATCGAAGGCGGCGTAGATATCGGATTCTTTGATTTTATCGGATTCGGAACGGCAGCAGATTCACTGGCCGCACTGAAAAAGACGGTCTTTGATGATAAAACACTGACGATGGAGGAAGTACTCAGGGCACTGGATAATGATTTTGAACAGGATGAAATCGTTCGTCAGAGACTTCTTCATGCACCGAAATACGGAAATGATGATCCTTATGCAGACTCCATTGCGAAGAAAATCGATCGCTTTGGCGTGGAATTTGGAGAAGCTTATTCCAAATATCTGGGCGTACAGATGGATCTTCGTTATGTATCCCAGTCCTCTAATGTTCCTTTCGGAAGCGTTGTTGCTGCGACACCGAATGGAAGAAAGGCATGGACAGCCTTATCAGATGGTGCTTCTGCTTCTCAGGGCGCAGACAGCAAGGGACCGGCATCCGTGCTTCTTTCCAATCATCATACGAAGAACAGTGATCTGAAGAATCGTGCCTCCAGACTTCTTAATATTAAGATGAGTCCGGCCAGCGTACAGGGTGAAGCGGGAACAGAGAGACTGATTGCCTTTATCAAGGCTTGGAGAGATCTGAAATTATGGCATTTGCAGTTTAATATCATCAATCAGAAAACCCTTCTGGATGCCCAGAAAAATCCGGAAAATTATCGGAGTCTTTTGGTCAGAGTTGCCGGCTACAGTGCCTATTTTGTACAGCTCTCTCCGAATCTGCAGGATGACATTATCCTTCGAACAGAAAATGAATCCTTTGGGGCATAAGTCATAAGGAAAGTACAGAAGGAGAAAAGGAGGCTATGCTTTGAAAAATACCGGCATCATTTTTAATATTCAGCATTTTTCAATTCATGATGGCCCCGGAATCCGAACGGTTGTCTTTCTGAAGGGCTGTCCCCTTCGATGCAGGTGGTGTGCCAATCCGGAGTCACAGAATCCGAATCCGGAAGTCGCTTGGACGAAAGGAGAATGTATTGGCTGTCAATGCTGCATAGATCAGCTTGGAGAGCTGGAGCTTGGACAGGAGGAAGGCAGGGGAATCATTTGGAATGATCAGATTCCGATTGATGAGGAAAGAGCGGCAAAGGTGAAAAGGTGCTGCCCGTCAGAAGCCCTGCATGTGATCGGCGAAAGAAAAAGCGTAGCTGAGATTCTGGATGAGGTGGAAAAGGACAGAGCCTTTTATAAGACCAGTAAGGGAGGAGTAACTCTTTCCGGTGGAGAACCTCTGATGCAGCCGGAATTCAGTCTGGAGCTGTTGAAAGAGGCAAGAAAGAGAAAAATCCATACCTGTATGGAAAGCTCCGGTCTGTCTTCCTGGGAAAAACTTGAGCCGATTCTGGAAAATCTGGACTATCTGATCATGGATCTGAAATGCTTTTCCGAAGAAAAGCATAAGGAACAGACCGGAGTCGGGAACAGAATCATTCTCGAGAATCTGAAAAAGGCAAGAGAATTTTTTCCGGAACTGCCAATATTGGTTAGAACACCTGTGATTCCCGGATTTAATGACAAGGAAGAAGAAATCGCACAGATTCTTGCTTTTTTGGAACCTCTAAACTGTGAATATGAATTGCTGAAATATCATAGGCTGGGCTTGCCGAAATATGAGTCTTTGCATCGCAGCTATCCTATGGGAGAAGCAGAATTACCGGAAGGGAGCTTTGAAAAAATCAAAAGCTTTGTTCGGGAAAGAAGAAAATTGATAGAGTAGAAAAATGACGTCATGATCGATGTAATGCGGTTATGGCGTTTTCTATCGTATCGCGAAGCGATACGATGAAACGAAGCCGCCAAGCGTTCGAAGAACGCTTAGCATCACGCAGAGCGTGATGCATAATGCGGCGTGAGTCAGGATTTTATCGTATCGCGACAGCGATATGATGTGGTAAAATTTGGAGGAAAAGGAAATAGCGGAAGAATCAGGAAAGTGATCATAAAATATGAAAGAGACAAAGCGGGAAGAAGAAAAAGAAATCAAGCTGAGATTTGGCAGTATAGCTGCACTCTATTATGAAATCAAAGGAGAAAAGCTGCCAAAGCAGATGGAGCTCTTGGAGAATTTTTTTCCGGGACTGGTGATCAAAGTGGATGAGTCTGATGGAAATACAAAAATTCCGGCAGAATATGCGGATCAGGATTGTATGATCCATGCGGTTCGCTATAAGGGAAAATTATATGCAGGGGATAACAAAAGAGTAGCCCAGATCCTTGGCAGGCTGATCGGTATGGCAAAGGGTAATCAGGAAAAAGAAAGAAAGTCCGCAGAAATGATACAAAAGCATGTGGCGGAATGCTTTGTTGAGGATATGGAGCTGACGCCGGCTCTTCAGGAAAATATCAGCCAGCTTTTGGATGCCTTCTCAGATGAGCAAAAAGATCTGCTGTGGGAAAAACTCATGGAGCTGCTAGTGCTTTTGCCTGCACAGAGAAGTGGGATGGGCGAAGAAGAAAAAAGAGGAGAACTCTTTGCGTTGGATAAGGAGGTCTTTGATGATATCCTTTATAATGCTGCCTATCAGTTAAAGCTTGCATCTTACAAGGGACTTTGCAATGCCTATCTCTGGTTTTTGACCGGCGGTCTCCTTCGAAACGAGACAGGCAGGGTGCTTCGTCGCTATGACAGCAATTTTATCGCAGTTTACCGGCAGGGCGGTGAGACGAATCAGCTGGAGGATAAACTGAATTATCTCTTTCATCCGGAAGACTATGAGGATTTTTATATGGGAGATGATCTGGATAAACGTTTTCCTGGGATTGAATGGTATTGTGATAAGTGTGAAGCCTATTTGAATGAGCAAGAGGGCTTTGATGATTATCTTCCCTATTGGAAATGTAAGAAATGCGGCTATCACAATAGACTGGAAATCGATGAAATCTATGAGAACGACGGAAATTTCGATAAGGGAAGCCGTCGGATCGATCCGGTAAAGTTTGCAGATGCTCTGGAAAGGCGCAGGCTGGAACTAGAAGAAGAAAAAAAGCAGGCAGGAAATGCAGAAAAAGAAGGCGAAGGAGCTGAAAATGAAGCATATTGAATTTGGCAGGGGAAAAAAGCCCTTTGTTATTATACCGGGTTTAAGTATTCACAGTATTATGGCTTATGCCGATGAAATTGAGGCTGCCTATGAAGCATTTACGGAGAAGTATAGAATCTATGTTTTTGACAAAAGTGAGGAATTAAAGGAAAATTCTTCAATCTGGGATCTGGCTGAGGATACTGCCTTGGAAATGAAAAAATTGAAGCTTGAAAAAGCAGCGCTTTTCGGTGCTTCGCAGGGTGGAATGATGGCTCAGTGCTTGGCGATTAAGCATCCTGATCTGGTCGGGAAAATGGTTTTGGGATCAAGTCTTTCCGGACAAAACAAGGCATTCAGAGGCCTTTGTAAGGAATGGATTCGGCTTGCAGAGGAAAGGGATGAGAAGGGCTTGCTTTCTTCTTTTGTAGATCATGTTTATTCCCAAAGGACTCTGGACACCTATCGTGATTTTCTGATCCGGCCAAATCTTGGAATCACGGAAAAAGAGTATGAGCGCTTTTTGATTCTGGCAAAATCCTGCCTAAGTTTTGATTGTTTGGAGGAGCTTTCCGAGATAAAGTGTCCGGTTCTTGTTTTGGGCGCTAAGGGTGACCGGGTGGTAGGTGTGCAGGCAGCAGAAGAAACGGCGGCAGCCTTGCGTTGCGAGCTTTATCTGTATGATGATTCCTACGGACACGGCGTATATGATGAAGCGGCAGATTATAAAGAGAGAATGCTGGAATTTTTTGAGAAGTATAGGGAAGAGTGAAATGAAGAAGGAAAAGAAGATTTGGAAAAGAGCACTTTGCATCCTGCTGTCTTTTCTCTTTTGTTTGGGAACTGTATGCTCTGTCTCAGCGGAAAGCCTATCGTCAGAGGATGCGGCAAAGCTTGCAGTTCTGAAGGGAAAAACAGCCGGTGTACTAACAGGAACCCCTCAGGATCAGATCGTGCAGGAGAATATTGAGAATGCCAATCTGCAATATTTTTCTACGGCTACGGATCTTGCCCTGGCATTGCAAACGAAGAAAATTGATTTTTTTGCGATTTCCAGTGTGAATTATTACAATATGGCAGATCAATATCCGGAGTTTGCCTACATTGATGTCCCTTTGGCAGAATATAATGTAGGAACGGTCTTTCCGAAAACAGAAAAGGGAGATGAGCTGAGAGAAGAACTCAATGAATATATTGCAAAGATTAAGGAAAATGGAGAATTAACCAAACTTCAGGATTACTGGCTTTATCCGAACGACTGGCAGAATATAGATCTGCCGACAAGTGGGGAAAGAGGTATTTTGAAGCTGGCAACTCCCAATACCCTCATTCCCTTTTCTTTCATGCTTCATGATAAGAATGTGGGATTTGATATAGCGATCATTGCCGGCTTTTGCAGGGAATATGGCTATGGCCTTTCCATTGATAATGTTGATTTTGCCGGTGCATTGAGCGGTATTACGACAGGAAAGTATGATCTGGCAGCAGGACAGATTTCCTGGACAGCGGAACGTGCTGAAAGTGTGAATTATTCGGATTTTTATTATGTGCAGAAAATAGTTGCCATTGTAAATGCGGATGAAATTGACAGCCCTTATCTGGTTAGGGCGGCTGAGACAGAAAAAAGTGGTATCAGAGAGGCAGAAATACAGTCTGTATCCGCGGATGGAAGCAGTGGAGATGCAGAAGCCCTTTTATCTGCTGACGGCAATGGAAGCAAGACTCCGGCCCAAAGAAGCATAGGAGAAAGGATTCAGCGCACTCTGATTGATGAGAACCGATGGATCAGCATTCTTCATGGTCTTCTTGTAACGATGATGATCACGCTGGGCGGTTTCCTTCTGGCGAATCTCCTGGGGGCACTTTTTTGTGCAATGAGTCTGTCGAAGAAAAAAGGCCTTAAGCTTTTATCCGGAATTTATTCCGGACTGATGCAGGGACTGCCGATTGTGGTGATCCTGATGATCCTCTATTACGTGGTTTTTGCGCATTCCAAAATCAGTAATATTTTGGTCGCAGTGATCGGATTTGGACTGGTCTTTGGTGCCTATATGGCTCAGCTTTTTGAAGGCGGAATCGCTGGAGTGGACAAGGGACAGGCAGAGGCAGCTCTTGCAATTGGATTTACGAAAAGGCAGGCCTTCCGTTTTGTTGTGATCCCACAGGCAGCCAGAGCAATCTTGCCCTCTTATTTCAGCAATCTGATCAGTATGATGAAGGGAACAGCAGTGGTTGGCTATATTGCGGTTACGGATCTGACCCGTGTAGGGGATATCATCCGAAGCAATACCTATGAGGCAATCATTCCCCTGCTGACGATTGCTGCGATTTATTTTCTGATGACCCTTCTGATCTTTCTGCTGATGAGTCAGATTAAAACGAGGCTTTTTACAAGAAAAGGAAGGAGCTTCCTGATGCAGGAAAAAGGAAACAAAGTATGATTTCAATCAGACATTTAAGAAAAGAATTTGGAAGTACAGTTGTATTAAAGGACATAAATGCAGAGATCAAAAAAGGAGACGTTGTATCGATTATCGGGCCTTCCGGCAGCGGAAAGTCTACCCTCCTTCGCTGTTTGAACCGTTTGGAGGAGCCGACGGGCGGAAGCCTTCTTTTTGATGGAGAAGATGTCGGGCAAAAAGACTACAAGTTGAATCTTCTTCGACAAAAAATGGGCATGGTTTTTCAGAGTTACAATCTTTTTCAGCATTTGAATGTCCTGGAAAATCTGACTTTTGCGCCGATAAAGCTCTTGAACCTGTCAAAGGAGGAAGCTGAGGAAAGAGCAAGAAAGCTTTTGCGGACAGTCGGGCTGGAGGATAAGGAAGAAAGTTATCCGGATGAGCTCTCGGGAGGACAAAAGCAGAGAATCGCGATTGCCAGATGTCTGGCTATGGAGCCGGAGGTCATACTTTTTGATGAGCCGACCTCTGCCTTGGATCCAACCATGGTGGGAGAGGTGCTTGCTGTTTTGAAAAGACTGGCCGAAGCCGGCATGACAATGATCATCGTTACCCATGAGATGCGCCTGGCCAAAAGTGTTTCTTCGAGAGTTTTTTACCTGGATCAGGGAATTATCTATGAAGAAGGAAGCCCTGAGGAAATTTTCGAGCATCCTCAAAGGGAGAGAACAAAAGCCTTTGTTCAGGGACAGAATCTTTTGCGGAAGTCCTTTTTCAAAAGTGAGATGGATTATCTGGGACTCATTAGTCAGATCCACGAATTTGCAGTGAAAAAGATGTTTTCGCCCAGACTGGTTCTTCATATAGAAAGGGCTGTGGAATGGCTTCTTTTAAAAAATATTTTACCCTTGCTAGAAGAATCTGCAGAAGTAAAGCTTCAATTGGAATATATTGAAAAAAAAGAGGCCTGCCGGCTTTCTGTCTCCTGGGAAGGATCTTCTGCTGAGGCTTATTTCAATAGGGAGGAGCAGAAGAAAGAGGCAGAAAAGGACTATCTGACGGAATTTTCCTATGTTTATGATAAAGAAAAAGAAAATTGTATGTCTGTAATGGTGAATGCGGATTGACAAAGAGAGGACTTTCGCTCATAATGCTTATTAGTAAATATTACTGATAAGAAAAGGAGGATTTACAATGCAGAAGATAACAGAAAAGATTTATTATATTGGTGTGAATGATCATGACATAGATTTGTTTGAGGGACAGTATGATGTTCCGAACGGAATGGCCTATAATTCTTATTTGATCAAGGATGAAAAAAGCTGTGTTATGGATGCAGTTGATATCCATAAGGCGGAGGAATGGCTGGCAAATATTGAAGAGATTATGGGAGAGCAAGCACCGGATTATCTTCTTGTTCAGCATATGGAGCCGGATCATGCAGGCTCTATTGAGGTTTTTGCAGAGAAATATCCGGATGCTGTCATTGTTTCCAATAAAAAGGCATTTGCCATGATGAAGCAGTTTTTCCCGAAGATGGAGCTGAAGCATACTCTTGAGGTTGGAGAGAAGGACAGCCTGGAACTGGGAAGTCATGTTTTGAACTTTGTAATGGCACCCATGGTGCATTGGCCTGAGGTTATGGTGACCTATGATGCCTGCGATAAGGTCCTTTTTTCCGCCGACGGCTTTGGTAAATTCGGTGCCCTTGATGTCGAGGAGGACTGGGCTTGTGAGGCAAGAAGATATTATATCGGCATTGTCGGAAAATACGGTAAGCCGGTACAGACTCTTCTGAAGAAGGCCTCTGCTCTGGATATTCAGATGATCTGCCCTTTGCATGGCCCGGTATTAAAAGAAAATCTGGCATATTATATTGATCTTTATGATACATGGTCAAGTTATCGTCCGGAAAGTCAGGGAGTCATGATCTTTTATGCTTCTGTCTATGGAAATACCAAAAAGGCAGCAGAACTGCTTTGCGATAAGCTGACGGCAGAAGGAGTAAAGGCGGAAGCCGTTGATCTGGCTAGATCGGATATGGCAGAATGCGTAGAGGATGCCTTTCGTTATGATACAATCGTGCTTGCTTCTGTAACCTATAATGGAGACCTTTTCCCCTTTATGAGCTATTTCATTCATAATCTCCTGGAGAGAGATTTCCAAAACAGAAGAATCGCTATAATCGAAAATGGTTCCTGGGCACCGGCAGCAGCAAAGGCGATTACAAAAGCTTTTGAAAAGAGCAAGGAGATTTCTTTCTGCGAAAATATTGTCAGCATAAAGTCTGCTATAAATGAAGAAACTGAGGCAGAGATTGATGCTTTGGCAAAAGAGCTTGCAGCTGCATATTGCTAAGAAAACTGCTTTGCAGGTCAGAATCAGCTTCTTTGGCTAGTTGTTTTTTGAAATTGATAAAGGAAAGTCTGTATGGGCTGTCGTACATTTGTACGGCAGCTCATTTTTATTATCTCATTAGGAAACTTCGTTCCTATTACATAAAAATGTTACAAAAATAATAAGCAGCAGAAAGTTTTCGTTGTAATTTTTAACAAAAATAGACCTGTATTTTTGTTGAATGTTTTTGACGGAAAATGATTGAATGTGAAAAATACGAGGATTATAATAAGAACATCAGATGACGGAAAATGAATGAAAGCGAACGTAAATGAAATAATTCGAATAAAAGACCTTACTGAAAAGAAGTTGAAAAGAAAATTTCCGAATAAGGAAAGATGTTTTGTGCGAAATCATTGGGAGGGGAAATGCTTTCAGAAGAGAGACAGAAAATTATTTTAGAGATGCTGGAGAGCAAAGGCTCGGTAGAGGGAACAGAATTGATGGCTGCCCTGGATGCATCCGAGTCAACGATCAGACGTGATTTGAATGCCATGGATGAAGCCGGACTTCTGACAAAGGTTCATGGCGGTGCAATTGCAAAAGTCAAGCAAGATTACATTACACTGGATCGTGACCTGGAGCAAAAGAGAGTACTCCATACAGAAGAAAAGAAAAAAATCGCCGCCTTTGCAGCCAGCCTGATCACAGATGACGATTTTGTTTATATGGATGCCGGAACAACAACTGAGCTGATGATTGATTTTATCCAGGCAAAGAATGCAACCTTTGTAACAAATGCGATCAACAATGCGAGGCTGCTTTCGCAAAAAGGCTGTAAAACCTTCCTGCTTGGCGGAGAGTTTAAGTCAGTTACAGAGGCAATCGTTGGGGAAGAGGCCATTGCCAATATCGAAAAATATAACTTCACAAAGGGTTTTTTCGGTGTGAATGGTATTACAAAGAAGAATGGTTACACCACACCGGAGATCAAGGAAGCCATGATCAAGAAAAAGGCCATGCTTTCCTCGAAGGATGCCTACATCCTGGCTGACAGCAGTAAGTTTGGTGAGATTTCACCGGTTTGCTTTAATACCATACGGGCTGCCGAGATTATTACCGAGTTCTGTCCAAAAGAATTCGAGGAGCTTCAAAATATTATCACAGTGAAATAGGGGAGGAGAAATGGTTTATACAGTTACATTTAATCCGTCTCTGGATTACATCGTAGATGTTCCTGATTTTAAAGAAGGAAGGAC
>CAVEOK010000043.1:0-1587 GCA_963617415.1 Oscillospiraceae bacterium | reverse complement strand
AGGAAGGACCAATCGAACCAGCAAAGAAGTGATTTATCCGGGAGGAAAAGGAATCAATGTTTCGATTGTTCTTCGTAATCTGGGTATCGAATCCATTGCACTTGGCTTTGCGGCCGGCTTTACCGGCGAAGAGATCAAGCGACTTATGGCAGAGTCCGGGGTGAAAAACGACTTTATTACCTGCGCAAAGGGTATTTCGAGAATCAACCTCAAGATCAGAAATATCGACGGAACAGAAATCAATGGAATGGGACCTCGGATCAGTCCGGAAGAAATCGAAGAGCTTTATAAAAAGCTGGATGGTCTGAAGGATGGCGATACCCTGATCCTGGCGGGAAGTATTCCGGCCTCCATGCCGGAGACCATGTATATGGATATTTTGGAGTATCTGTCCCATAAAAAGTTGGATATCGTAGTAGATGCGACAAAGGATCTGCTGATGAATGTTCTGAAGTATCATCCCTTCCTGATCAAGCCGAATAACCATGAATTGGGTGAAATCTTTGGCTTGGAGCTGAAGAGCGAAGAGGAACTGATCGCACATGCGAAAAAGCTACAGGAGCTTGGTGCCCGTAATGTCCTGGTTTCCATGGCTGGTGACGGTGCTTTGCTTCTTGCAGAAAATGGAGAGGTTTTCCGGGCACAGACACCAAAAGGAAAGCTGATCAATGCAGTTGGTGCCGGGGACTCTATGGTGGCCGGATTTATAGCAGGCTTCAAGAAAAGCCAAAGCTATGAGAAAGCCTTTTACATGGGACTTTGCACAGGATCGGCATCTGCTTTTTCGGAAAAGTTGGCAACAGAAGCTGAGGTGAAAACACTTCTGGAGCAGATCGGAAAAGCATAAGGAAAAAGAGTAATAAAAGGGGTAGTTCCTTAAAAATTACAAACAGGTAAGTAGTTAAAAAGCTATAAAAAGTAACAAAAGGAGGAGAGCAATGAGAGTAAAAGATCTGCTTTCTGCAGTTTCCATCGACCTTCATGGGACGGCTGCAACAAAGGAAGAAGCCATTAAGAAGTTGGTAGATCTTATGGTCAAGAGAGGAAATATCTCAGACAGGGATGTCTATGAAAAGGGTGTTTTCTTAAGAGAAGAGGAAGGCTCCACCGGAATCGGTGAGGGAATCGCAATTCCGCATTGTAAGTCTGATACCGTAACAGCACCGGGACTCGCTGCGATGCTGGTACCGGGCGGAGTTGAGTTTGATTCTCTGGACGGAGAACCGGCTGATCTCTTTTTCCTGATCGCGGCACCCAATACAGAGGACAATGTTCATCTTGAGGTTCTGAGCCGTCTGTCCATGCTTCTTATGGATGAGAAATTCCAGAGTGATCTGCGTAATGCATCCTCAGCAGAAGAATTTCTTTCTGTGATCGATGCAGCTGAGAGTGATAAGGAAGAGGCAGATGAGGCAAAGGCTGAGGCTGCAGCACCCAGTGACGGCTATGATGTAATTGCTGTAACGGCTTGCCCGACCGGTATTGCGCATACCTATATGGCAGCAGAGGCTCTCGAAAAATCCGGCGAAAAGCTTGGAATCAGGGTAAAGGTTGAGACAAGAGGCTCCGGAGGAGCAAAAAATATCC
>CAVEOK010000042.1:0-18260 GCA_963617415.1 Oscillospiraceae bacterium | reverse complement strand
AAAGAATCCTGCTCGCAGGATTCTCCGCCTGCGGCGGGTCGCTCTAGCGACACAATTCTATCCGCCGCAGTGCGATCCCTGCGGAGCATTTTTATCGTATAGGAACGAAGTTTCCTATACGATAAAAAAAGGACGACATATCCTGCCGGTTTTCCCTAAATTTCAACCCAGGCAGAATATCCCGTCCTTTTGCTTTATTTTATTGTATCTTATAAAACTATCTTATAAAAACTTTTTCCTAATTCAGGCAGCTGCCCTTCTCTTCGATCTCAGCGATCATATCGATTCTCTTCTGATGTCGTCCGCCCTCAAACTCTGTATTCAGCCAGGCATCCACAATCTCTTTTGCTACCTCTCCACCAACAATACGGGCACCAAAAGCAATGATATTGGCATTATTGTGCTGCTTTGTCAGTCGCGCACTGGTTGGCTCGGAGCAGACAGCTGCACGGATTCCTTTTACCTTGTTGGCTGCCATGGAAATACCAATGCCGGTTCCGCAGATCAGAATACCTCCGTCTGCCTCACCTGATGCAACACATTTGGCAACCTTTTCTCCGTATTCTGCATAATTGCAGCTTTCATGAGAATCTGTACCAAAGTTGATCACCTCAATTTCTTTTTCAAGCAGATAATCCCTAATTTCATTTTTCAATTCTACTGCGGCATGATCATTTCCAATTGCCAGTTTCATTTTGCTCCTCCATTTCTTCTTTTACAAATTCCTTTGTGCTTTCCTCTCTCTGTTCCAGGCGGATTGCCTCCTCCTCCGGAACAAGAATGGTAATGCCATGATGAATATTCTCTAGGATAACCTCCCTGTGTTCTCCTCCGTTTTCTCCGTCTATCGTCCAGGGAATGGCTTCCTCCGACCGAATCCGAATGCGGTCTGTCTGCAGACGATAAATGAATCTGGTAGAAGTCTCGTTCTGCTGGGCAAGATCGATTAGCATCTGGGTCAGTTCAGACGGATTATTGGGATTCATGATCAGAGTAACCTCAAAAACCCCGTCACTCAAGGAGATTCTTTCGCTTTCCAGCTTGATCAGGCCTCCAACCGAATGGGAATTGGTAATCATTCCATATAAAAATTCCCCTTCAATCTGCTCTTTACCATATTCAATCTGCAAATGCATGGGCTTGATCTTTGGTATGCTCTGCAAAGCCCTCATAATATAGGCAGAATGGCCAAAGGTATTCTTTAAATTCTGCGGCGTATCATAAGAAACCTCTGTAAAAGCTCCGAAGGCAGCCACATAAACAAAATTACGAATATAGTCCCTTCCGTCCTTTCCGTCACCCGGTGCAAGGAAGGCTCCCACATCACAGGAAAAGGCCTTGCCCTCCAGACAGCTCTTAAGTGCTGCATGCGGGTCTGAGGGAATTGCCAGAGACCTGGCAAAATCATTGGTTGATCCGGCCGGCAGATAGAGAATAGGAATAGACAAATCCCCCTTCATCAAGCCGGAAACCGACTCATTCAAGGTGCCGTCTCCTCCGCTGACACAGATCAGATCATACTGCATGCCTTCCCTTGCCAGAAGTCTGGTTGCATCCCTTTCTCCCTGGGTTGTATGTACCCGAACCTCATAGCCATGCTTGATGAAGCTGTCAATAATGGAAAGCGCATTATGGTTCATCTGGCCTTTTCCGGATCTCATATTGATGATAAAAAGCAGTTTTTTCATCTTATCTCTGCTCCTTAAATTTCGATTTCGATCAATTCCTTTGGTGAATGCGCCAGATTTTCACATCCGTTTTCGGTAACAATTACCATATCCTCAATTCTGACACCGCCAAAGCCTTCTATGTAAATTCCCGGCTCTACAGTCTCGATCATACCTGCCTTCAAAACCGTTTTCTCACTGGGAGACAGATTAGGGCTCTCGTGAATATAGAGACCGACACTATGCCCCAGACTGTGGCCAAAATACGCTCCATATCCGGCCTCTGCGATTACCTTCCTGGCAGCCTCATCAACCCAGGAACCCAGAAGCCCAGCCTTAACCGTTTTTAATCCTGTCAGCTGGGCATCAAGAACCGTCTGATAAACTTTCTTCTGTTCCTCACTTGCCTTTCCCAGGACAACCGTACGGGTCATATCCGAGCAATAGCCCTGATACAGACAGCCAAAATCCATGGTAATAAAATCGCCTTCCTCCAGCTTCTTGCTGCAGGGTCTGTGATGAGGCTTTGCACTGTTCAAACCGGAGGCAACGATCGTATCAAAGCTGAAGCCCTCTGCACCATTTTTCTTCATGGCGTATTCGAGTTCTGCTGCCAGTTCCAGTTCGGTCATTCCAACCTTGATCTTGGGAAGAATCGCAGCAAAAGCCTTGTCCCCGATTGACTCCGCGATCCTGAGCTTTTCCAGCTCCTCTTCTTTTTTCACCTGTCTTAAAAGTTCAAGGGCTTTTCCCAAGGGCTTCCATTCCAATGAAGGAAAGAGCTTTTGATACTGTGAAAGCTCACTGACCACCATATGCTGGTCTTCAAAACCGATCCTGCTGTGTCCCTTATCCAAAGTAAGGCTTCTGATCCATCGCATAAGAGGCTTTCCTGCCCCATATTCGCATACAGTAAAGCCTTTCGGTCCAGCAAACTCCCTGGCAGCGATCGTATATCTGCTGTCAGTTACCAGATATTTATCTTCCCGGTCAATGATCAAAAGGCCCTCGCCTGCAAAACCACTCAGATAATGAAAATTGTATTCGTCTGTTACCAGTATGGCATCCAGTTCCTTTTCTTCCAAGATTTCTTCTACTGACATAGCGCTTTCTCCTCTTCCTTTTATCTGCTCTTTCTCTTCTTTTCACGACGTTTCATTCCATTCCATCCGAGAAGAAGAGCGATTCGATAAGTTAACATAATTACAGCTTCCGGAATTCTTTTCAGCACAACCTGAAAGGCTTCCTTTCGGTAAAGCTTTTTCACCATAATACAGGGAACTCCTGTCCTGTTCGCTCCCCACATATCGGTCAAAATCTGATCCCCTATCATGATCGTATCTGACCTGTCTGTCCCCATGATCTGCATAGCCTTGATATAACCGGTTCGCCAAGGCTTTCCCGCCTCACAAACCGTATAGGCTCCTATCTTCTCATTGAAAAGATCTACCCTCGGATGCTTATTATTGGATAAAAGGCAGATCTTAAAGCCAAGTTTCCGCACCTCCCGCAGAAGCTTGATTGCCCGTTCATCCGCAGGCGCATCATGCGCAACAAGGGTATTATCAATATCATAGATAATACCCCTGAAGCCTTCTTTATATAATTTTTGATAGTCTATTTCATAGGATGACATTTTGTATTCATCCGGAAAAAGATTGGTCCATTTCATCATATTCATTATCCAAAAACCTTTTTAAGCTTATTTGTCCAGGAGACTCTTCAGCTCTTCCATAAAGGTGTTTACATCCTTGAACTCACGATAAACCGATGCGAACCTTACATAAGCGACCTGATCCATACCCTTGATATGTTTCATCACAATCTCACCGATCTTTGAGCTGGGAACCTCCTTGGCATCGAGGCTGAAAACATCGGTTTCAACGTCATCCACCAGCTGGTTGATCTGCTTTGCACTGATCGGCCTCTTATGGCAGGCCAGAAGAACACCGGCTTCTATCTTAGAACGGTCAAACTGCTCCCGGTTATTATCCTTCTTAATGACGATCAGGGGAATGGTTTCCACCTTCTCGTAGGTCGTAAATCTTTTATTGCATTCATCGCAAACTCTTCTGCGGCGGATGGAATTGTTATCCTCTGCCGGTCTTGAATCAATTACACGCGTATCATCGCATCCGCAATAAGGGCATTTCATTCTTGAAACCTCTCTATCTTTTTTTCAAGCCATTTCCACCATATTGTAAATTGTATGCAAATAAGCGTCAAGCGTCAAGCTTTGCCAGAATCTTATAAAGCAGATCATAAAGCTGACTTTTTTCTTCCTTTGAAATGCGAATATAGGAACTGATTGCCCCGGGAATCGCAAGTGCCTTATCCTTCAGCCCCGTTCCCTTTTCTGTCAGGCTGACCAAAAGGCAGCGTTCATCCTCTTCACATCTCTGCCTTTTAACAAGTCCCTTGGCCTCCAGCTTCTTTAAAAGAGGCGTTAAGGTACCCGAATCCAGATAAAGTGCCTCTCCCAGCTCCTTTACACCAAGGGATTCCTTCTCCCAGAGAACCATCATGGTAATATACTGGGTATAGGTCAGATCAAGCTCATCCAGATAAGGCTTATAAAGCCTGACAATTTCCTTAGAACAGGCATAGAGGGGAAAACAAAGTTGATTTTCCAGCTTTAATTCGGCATAGTCCTTATCCATTATGCTTTCCTTTCGTTGATGTAATCACATGCAGAGATCGCACTATTCGCTCCATCTGAAGCAGCTGTTATGAGCTGACGGAGCTTCTTTACCCTGCAGTCTCCAGCCGCATAGATTCCCGGTCTTCCTGTAAGACCATCCTCATCTGCAAGAATATAGCCTTCCTGACTCAGCTCAACCAGGTTGGAAAAACGGCTGTTGGAGGGTTCTTCTCCTACTGCAACAAAAAGACCGGACAACTCGAGTGTCTTTCTCTCTTTTGAAAGAAGATCCTCCACTTCCAGACCTTCCAGATGATCCTTTCCCAAAAGTTTACGAATGTCTGTATGCAGAAGAAATTCCACATTCGGCTTTGCCCGCAAGAAGGACAGCTGCTGTTCCATATTCGGAAAAGCCTTTCCTTTACAGATTATGTAAACCTTGCTGCAGTAATCCGCCAGATAACTTGCATCCTCAAGGGCAATATTGCCTCCGCCTGCAACTGCAACTGCCTTATTCCGATAAAACATGCCGTCACAAGTTGCGCAATAGGATATGCCGGAACCAATCCATTCTAACTCATGCGCCAGTCCCAAGGGCTTATTCTTTGAGCCGGTTGCAAGAATCACTGTTTTTGTCTCATAGGATGCCTGTCCTGTCTTTACCAGCTTAAGCTCTCCCGCTTCTTCTATAGAAAGGACCTCTTCTGTTTTCATCTCGGCACCCAGGCCACTCGCCTGCTCATAGAGACCGGAGGCAAAGTCAAAACCGTTGATTTCCTTTATGCCGGGATAGTTTACAATATGTGCCGCATTTACAATGCGGCCTCCGTACATATTTTCCTCCAAAATCAAAACTTTTTTTCCGGCTCTTATCCCGTAAATTGCCGCACTTAAACCTGCTGTTCCGGCTCCGACAATAATAATATCATACATAGATCATTCCCTCCTGAACCAAAGATTCAGACTTTTAGACATTTCAAGACTCGCTCGCGAGTCTTATGCTAACACTTAGAGGATGAGGATTACTTCGACTGAGTTAAAAGGGCAAGAATACTCTGCTTCGGGATCGCACCGACTGATTTATTTACGACTTCACCATTTTTGAATACAAGAAGGGTCGGAATAGAGGATACGCCATAGGTCATGCAAAGCTCTTCATTGGCATCACAATCCACCTTTCCCACCTTAAAGCCCTCTGCCTCCTCTGCAATCTCGTCTACAATAGGAGAGATCATCTTGCAGGGACCGCACCATACTGCCCAAAAATCCACCAGAACCGGAAGGTCTGACTTTAATACTTCTTCTTCAAAATTATCTTTATTTAATGCGATTGGCTTCATAATAATTTTCCTCCTAAAAGCACTATTGAATTGTGCACAATCTTATTTTCTTAGATTGTACACAATTCAATAGCATGTGTCAATATTAACTTATTTCCAGATCAGAATATAGCCATACTGTGCCGGAAGTCTGATTTCGATCAGGCTCTGATCAATTCTTTCCATATGGCCAAGATAAATTTCTTCCTCTGTCTTATCTTCCAGAAGGTTTATCCATTTTCCGCCATAGTCCTGATAAGCTTCCTCATAAAGGGGAATGCAGGCTTCCTCTTTGCCGCGGTTTACATAAACCATGAGTATATGTTCTTTTCGGGAAATTCTACCCCTGCTGCCAGCTCTATCCTTTCCCTTTCTGACAAATCCAAACAGCCCGTCTTCATAGCACAGGACGCTGCAGTCAGTTTGAGCAAAGAAATAACGATGGCTCTTTCGAAGAGAACTCAGTGCATGATACCAGGCAAGGAGCTGGCCATCTTCCCTTCCCCAGGGATAACAGCGTCTGTTAAAAGGATCATTATAGCCCTCCATGCCAGCCTCATCTCCGTAATAAATACAGGGAACACCGGGAAGGGTCATCTGCATCAGACTGGCCAGCTTCAAAAGCCGGTAAGCTTTTACATACTCACCCTCGCTAAGAAAGCTTCTTGCCTTTCTTTCTCTGGACATTTCCTCCAGACTTTGACAACCGAGTGCCGTTAGAATTCGCATGGAATCATGCGTTCCTAAGGGATTCATCAGGCAGCTCAGCACCTCTTTGGGATAATTATGGCAAATCTGATCCACCCTGTCTGCCAGTCCCTGTGCATTGCCATCCCTTAAATAAGAAATAATGGCGTCCTTCCAGGGATAATTCATTACTGAATCCAGCTCTTCTCCCTGAAAATATTCTCTTCTCACACCATAAGCGATCTTATTAGAAGCATCCTCCCAAACCTCGCCCAGGACAATTGCATCTTCTCTTTCGCTTTTTGCCGCCTTTACCAGATTTTTCAGAAATTCATCCGGCAGCTCATCTACCACATCCAGTCTCCAGCCGGCTGCTCCAAGCCGGATCCACTTGCGGATAATCCCATTTTCTCCGAATAAATACTCCTGCTCCTCCGGGCTGTTTTTTGCAATTGTCGGAAGGGTATCAATTCCCCACCAGCTCAGATAGGAATTATTTTCTCCAAAGCGGAACCAGCTTCTATAGGGACTGTCCGGCGAATTCCAGGCTCCATTCGAATCATAGCTTCCATATTTGTTGAAATATAGGGAATCTGCTCCTGTATGATTAAAGACGCCGTCCAGCATGACAGCAATTCCCGCCTCTTTTGCTTCCCGGCAAAGGGCTGAGAACTCCTCCTCGTCTCCAAACATGACGTCGATTTTGCTGTAATTACCGGTATCATACTTATGAGAAGAATAGGCCTCAAAGATCGGCGATAAATAAAGACAGCTTACACCCAGTTCCTGCAAATAAGGAAGCTTCTCCCTGATTCCTGCCAAGTTTCCGCCAAAGAAGTCATTGTTCAGAATCTCCTTATGCAAATCCGGCTGCCATACCGGCTCTCCTCCCCAGTCATCCCGAAGAACAATGCTTCTTTCCCTATAATTGTCGAACCATTCATCTTTCTTCCGAAGAAAATAACGAGATTTTACAGGATCCGACTGACAAAGATAAGCCATCTCCTCCGAGGGAGACAGCTCTCCCGCCTCTTCTGCAATCCTCCGATCCTTTCCCCTATAAAAACGATCTACAAACACATGATAAAAAAGTCCGCCCTCCAAAAATGCTGGCTTCTCATACTTTCTTTCATATACTGTAAGCTGAAGGGGAACATTGCGGGTCGGATCCGAAGTGAAGCTGACTCTGCCGCCCTCCAGGGTAGAATGCAGGCTTTCATAGCCAGATTCTGCTTCAAACTGATACCAATACAGTCCTACTTCGAGCTGGTCAGGAAGCTCACAGACAAAGAGATCCCTATCTCCCTCCAGTTTTTCCCAGCTCATATCAATTCTATCCTTTTTTTCTTCTCCGTCCCTGTGCAGGCAAAGGCAAAGCTCCGTTACCGCACTTTTTCGCGGAACAAAAAGGAGCAAGGTTATCCCTGCCCCTTTTTGAATACTTGATATTTTATTTCCGTAATGCCTTCCATCGGCAACAATAACGCTTTTCATATCAGAACTTCTTAATCTTCCAGATATTCTTTGCATATTCATCAATGGCACGATCTGCTGTGAAATAGCTTGCATGCGCAATATTGCAAAGGGCCTTTCTGTTCCAAATTCTTGTATTATCGTAATCTGTCAGAATCTGCTCATGTGTTGCAGCATAGCTGTCAAAATCAGCAAGACACATATAAGGATCTGCAGGTGAACCACTTAAGAGATAACGATAAATCTCAGAAAGATCATGACCGCCGATCATTCCGTTCAGAAGATCTACGCTTCTCTTCAGAAGGCTGTTGTTATTGTAGAAAACAAAAGGATCATAGCCACTGGCATTCAGAGCATTTACCTCATCTTCCTTCATACCGAAGATGTAGATATTCTCATCGCCAAGCTCTTCTCTCATTTCCTTATTCGCACCATCCAGGGTACCGATCGTAAGCGCACCATTGATCATGAGCTTCATATTTCCGGTACCGGAAGCTTCCTTACCTGCAAGAGAAATCTGCTCGGAAATATCAGCAGCAGGCATGATATGCTCAGCCATGGTTACACGATAATTCTCAAGGAATACGATTTTCAGCTTCTTGCTTGCGACCGGATCCTTTTCAATTTCCTTGCCAAGGCAAACGATCATACGAATGATCTTCTTTGCCATATCGTATCCCGGTGCTGCTTTTGCACCAAAGATAAAGGTCTGCGGCTTCATATCCTTCTTTGTACCATCCTTAATCTGGATGTAAAGAGAAGCAATATGAAGTGCATTAAGAAGCTGTCTCTTATACTCATGCAGACGCTTTACCTGCACATCAAAGATAGATTCCGGATCTACCTTGATATTCTCTGTCTTCAAAAGATAGTCAGCAAAATCCGCCTTATTTTCCTTCTTGATCTGACCGATTCGATCCAGTACAGAGCTGTCCTCTGCATATTCCAGGAAATTGATCAGCTTATCACCCTTACGGCGATAGTCTGTACCAATTGTCTCATCCAAAAGTGCAGACAATCTCGGATTAGCCTGGCAAAGCCATCTTCTGTAGGCAATACCATTGGTCACATTGGTAAATTTATCCGGTGAATCCTGATAGAAATCCTTAAATACATCATACTTCAGAATCTCGGAATGCATCTTAGAAACACCATTTACCATATGAGATCCGATGATACTCAGGTTTGCCATACGAGCCATACCATGAGAAAGGATTGCCATGCGCTCACACTTTTCCCAGTCTCCTTCATTCTTGGACCAGATATGCTCACAGAATCTTCTGTTCAGCTCTACCATGATCTGGTGTACACGCGGGATCAATCTCTTGATCAGATCCTCTGACCATACCTCAAGGGCCTCTGCCATAACTGTATGATTGGTATAAGAAACGGTATTGGAAATAATGTAGTAAGCATCCTCCCAAGAATAGCCGTAATCATCCATAAAAATACGCATAAGCTCCGGAATGATAAGAGCCGGATGCGTATCATTGATATGGATAGCTGCCTTATCTGCAAAATTGTCAAGACTGCCATAATTATCCAGATGTCTTCTGATCATATCCTGTGCAGATGCTGAGCAAAGGAAATACTGCTGCTGCAGACGAAGCATCTTTCCATCCGGTGTATTGTCTGCCGGATAGAGAACCTTACCGATGAGATCTGCATTGACACTCTTCTCAACTGCCTGCATATAAAGACCGTTTGAGAACATTTCCATATTGAATTCATTGCTCTGACGAGGCTTCCAGGTACGAAGTGCAGTCACGGACTTATTGCCCACACCGGATACCATCATATCGTAAGCAACAGCTTCTACCGTATCGTATTCTGTATGCTCAATCTTGCAGCCTTCTTCTGTCCAAACCTCATCGATCTTTCCACCGAATTTTACCTCGTAAATTCTGTCTCCTCTGGAAGTAAGCCATGCTTCTCCGCCCGGAAGCCAGTTATCCGGAAGCTCAACCTGCCATCCATCAACGATCTTCTGCTGGAACAAACCATATTCATAACGAAGGGTATAGCCCATTCCCGGATATCCGCCGGATGCAAGGGAATCCATAAAGCAGGCTGCCAGTCTGCCCAATCCGCCGTTTCCAAGACCGGCATCAGATTCTTCCTCATAGATTTCATCCAGATCATATCCATGCTTTTTCAGAACCTTTCTATAGGCCTCTGTTTCTCCGAGATTATAAAGATTGTTCTTGAGCGATCTTCCCAGAAGGAATTCCATGCAAAGATAATAAACTCTCTTACCCTCTTTTTCATTTACCAGATTGCGGAATTCTTTTCTCTTTTCCAAAAGCTGATCTCTAACAGAGATCACAGTTGCAACATACATCTGATGTCTGTCAGCCTTTTCGATCGAAACGGAAAAGTGACGTGAAAGTACCTCAGAAATACGCTCATCGATTTCACGCATCGTAATTGATTTCGCCATTTTAAACCCTCTCTCCTTTTACAACACATTTCCACCCGATGCTAAGACTCGCTCGGGTGGAATCGCCTGTTCTTTTCTTATGCAGCCACCCAAAAAGGCTACACAGAATCGCCAAAATTTTATCATATCCCGGCTTATATTGCAACTTTTGCAAGGGTCAAAAAGCCCCGAAAAATCCCCAAATTATAAGCACTGCGCATCCTCGCGGAGCCTCTCACTCAGTCTGAGCCCGAACTCAGACTGAGCAAAGCTTTTCATACCCCCACCTGCACTAACGCTTGGATAAAAGGATTTCTCCGGCTGCATTAAAATTCAATCAGAGAACGATACATATTTTCATATTCGCTGGCAGATTTTCTCCAGCTAAAATCCAGCTTCATGATATATTTCTGTAAAGCAGTCCAGTCTTCCTTTTTCCAATAGAGAGCCAAGGCCCGTCTTACCGCATCCTCAAGCTGATAAGCATCCGTACCGGAGAAGGTAAAGCCGTTACCCTCTCCCAAACTGCAGTCGTGAATCGAATCCTTCAGTCCGCCGGTCTCTCTTACGATCGGAACCGTTCCATATCGGCTGGAGATCATCTGTGCCAGACCACAGGGTTCGGAAATGGACGGCATCAGGAAGATATCGGCACCAGCATAGATTCGATGAGACAGACCGCCATTAAACATAATATTTGCGGATACCTTCTCCGGATAGCGTCCCTGCAGATAACGGAAATACTCCTCATACTGAATATCTCCAACGCCAAGAACAACCAGCTGCATTCTCTCCTGCAGAAGGTTTTCCATAATATCGCGAATCATGGACATACCCTTGTGGTTGACCAGTCTGGAAACAATAGCAAGAACCGGTGTATCCGGATCCTGGGGAAGTCCGACAAGGCTCTGCAGCATAAGCTTGTCCTTTGTCTTTCCGGAAAGATCCTCTGCTGAGAAGTTTTCGGCAATCTCCGGATCCTTCTCCGGATCATAAACGCTGGTATTGATTCCATTCAGGATGCCTCGCAGCTTGAAGGAATTTCTGCGAATAATATCCTCCATGCCTTCTGAATAAAATCCATTCTGCAGCTCCTCAGCATAACTTGGGCTGACAGTTGATACAATATTGGAAGCCTCAATTGCTCCCTTCATCAGGTTAATGCAGCCATGATATTCTACATAAGAACCTGCCTCCGGCGGAAGATCAAATACATCCCCCAGAATAGCCAGATCATACTGTCCCTGATAAGCGATATTATGAATCGTAAAGATGCTCTTGAAACTATAATGATAAACACAGGTATTGTAAATCGGAACAAGAGCCGTCTGCCAGTCATTGGCATGTACAAGATCCGGATAATAATCCAGCTGGTGCATGGACTCCATTACAGCCTTACAGAAGAAGGCATATCTCTCGCCGTCATCATAGTAACCGTAAAGACCTTCCCGTCCGAAATAATACTCATTATCTACAAATAAATACCTGACACCATTTCTCTTCAGTTCAAAAATACCGCAGTACTGGCTTCTCCACGCCACATTCACATAGAACCACTTCACAAAGCTGCACTGTTCTTTCCATTCCTGGGGAATGTCACGATAGTAAGGAAGAATAACCGTAACATCCAGCTTCCGCTTTCTTGCCAGGGCAACCGGCAAAGATCCTGCTACCTCTCCCAAACCGCCTGTTCCGGCAAAGGGCTGTACCTCCGGAGATACAAAAAGCAGCTTTTTCTTTTCCGCCTTAACCGGCTTTTCTTCTAGTTTTTTTTCAACCGCTGCCTTTGTCTCCAGCTTCTGCGGCTCTGCCTTTTTTGTCTCCAATTTATGCGGCTCTGCTTTCTTTGTCTCCAGCTTCACAGCTTCTGTCTTCTTCGTTTCCAGCTTCGCAGCTTCTGTTTTTTCTTCTGCAGCTGTTTTTGCTGCTGCCTTTGCTGTCGTCTTTGCTGCAGTCTTTCCTGCTGTTCCTTTTCTCTTTGTTGCCACGATTCTTCCTCCTTTTCCCCTCATGTTCTCTCGCTCATGGGAAGTTTTGATGTAAGCAAAACACTATGGCCCGACATCAGCCGGGCCATTGCTTTAGGTGATTATAACACGGATCCGAAAGGAACAAAGAAGGGATAGCCTTCACAACCGGCTATCGTCTTGCCTTTTCTGACAACCACGTTCTTCTCTGTAACAATATAGTTCAAATCGGTTCCTGCTTCTACGATCGTATCCTGCATCACGATACTATTCCTTACCACAGCACCTTCATCAATTCGAACTCCTCGGAAAATCACGGAATTTTCAACCTTGCCCTCAATCACACAGCCGTCACCGATCAAAGAATTTGTTACCTCTGCCGTTTCGCCGTAAACAGTTGGTGCCGAATCCCTTACCTGAGTATAGATGGATTTGCCGCTCTGCTCAAAAAGCTCATGTCTAACTT
Source organism: Oscillospiraceae bacterium (assembly GCA_963617415.1). Taxonomy (GTDB): domain Bacteria; phylum Bacillota; class Clostridia; order Lachnospirales; family Lachnospiraceae; genus RUG14243. The sequence continues at coordinate 5,621 of CAVEOK010000042.1, read as the reverse complement.
TGTCATTCAGAATGCACATATTTGCTTCGAAATAATCCTCTAAAGAGCAGGCTGCATATAAGAAGCCCTTAAACTCATAGGTCTGCACATTCACCTTCTTGAGATAATAGGGAAGAATCTCTCTTGAAAAGCTCTTGTAGCCATAAACCATGGAATCATGGATCATATCCAGCAGAACATTTCTCTTGATCACATAAATATTCATACCAAAATTCATGCTTCCCTTCAGCTCATTATGAACCTTGATCTGTTCAAGCCTTCCATCTTCCGCTACAGAAAATTCCAGATTGTAATTCTCTCTTTTCCGTTTAAAATTAATCTGTTTATATACTGCTGTGATATCTGCACCGCTTTCCTGATGCTGCGCAATAATCTCATCATAAGGAATATTGGCAAGAAGATCAGAATCTACAATAATCACATTTTCACAATTCAGACTCTCCACATATCCTACTGAATTCTGAAGTGCCTCCAGCCTGTTGGTATAAAGTGCACCGGAACCAGCCTCAACAAAAGGAGAAATAATGGTCACGCCGCCATGCTTACGATCCAGATCCCAGGGTTTTCCTGCCCCGACATGCTGAACCAGGCTGTGATATTTGGATTTTGTGATAATTCCAATTTCTTCGATCCCAGCATTTGCAAGTCCTGAAAGAGCAAAATCAATCAAACGATATCTGGCTGCGATGGGTACAGAAGCAATTGTGCGCAGCTTTGTCAGCTCCGGAAGCTCCTGATCATGGATATTTGAAAAAATAATTCCTGCTGTCTTCACAATTACACCTCCTCTTCTGCCGGCTGAACATCTGCCTCAATCACCGCACCCGGCTCCACAAGGGCACCTTTGCCAATCGTATTCTTCTCAGCGATCACAGTTATCTTTCCTTCATTTTCTTCCTTTGACCCGCCGATCTTTGCCTCTTTTTCGACAACAACATCATAATCTATGATGGTATATTCAACCTTGGCGTCCTCTTTAATGACGCAGTTCGGGAAAACAACGCTGTCCTTTACCACTGCACCTTTTCCAACTCTGACACCGGAGAAAAGCACGGAATTCTCAACGCTGCCCTCAATCTCACAGCCCTCTGCAATGATAGAATGCTTAATCTTTGCATATGCGCCCGTATACTGCGGATGCTTGAGAGAATGTCTGTAATAAATTTTCCATCTGCTGTCGGCAAGATCCAATTCATTCTCCTTCTTCAGCAGATCCATATTTGCTTCCCATAAGGAAGACAGGGTTCCTACATCCTTCCAATAGCCACTGAAATCATAGGTATACATGCCGCATCCATCGTTCAGCATAGCAGGAATGACATTCTTACCGAAATCATTCTCTGAATTCGGATCTGCCTCATCAGCTTCCAGATACTTTTTCATGACATCATAGGAGAATATATAGATTCCCATAGATGCCTTTGTGCTGGTCGGATGAGCAGGTTTTTCTGTAAAGTCGGTAATTCTGCCTTCTTCATCTGCTGTCATAATACCGAAACGGGACGCCTCTTCAATCGGCACATCCATAACCGCGATCGTACAGTCTGCATTGTTCTCCTTATGCTTCTGAAGCATCTGGTTGTAATCCATTTTGTAAATGTGATCACCGGAAAGGATCAAAACATATTTGGCCTGATACTTCTCAACAAAATGCAGATTCTGATAGATCGCATTGGCTGTTCCCTTAAACCAGTCTGACCCCTCTGTCTTCTGGTAAGGCGGCAGAACATGCGCACCGCCGTGATTACGATCTAAATCCCAGGGCTCTCCATTTCCGATGTAGTCATTCAACTCCAATGGCTGATACTGGGTCAGCACACCAACGGTATCAATTGATGAATTGATGCAGTTTGACAGTGGAAAATCAATAATTCTGTACTTACCGCCAAATGCAATTGCCGGCTTTGCCACACCCTTTGTCAGCGGATAAAGCCTGCTGCCTTGTCCTCCTGCCAGCAGCATTGCTACACACTCTTTTCCTTTTGGCATTTCTCCTCCTTTGCGGTTTTTCACCGCTCCCTTTTTTTATTCTGATTCAAGCTTACTTTTTCATTTTCTTTTATGCCTGCAAGAAGTTCCTATCTGATAACAACAGCTCCAAGCGGCGGCAGGGTGATCTCAATATGCTGTCCCTCTTCCTCATTTGGAATCGGCTTCAGATCCCCCTCATTGAGAACTCCGCTTCCTCCGTATTTCAGGTCATCGGAATTAAAGATCTCTTTGTATTTCTTTTTCTTTGGTACATCAACCCAATAATGCTCTCTCTGAACCGGAGCAAAATTGATCACAAAAATCAACTCTCTGCCATTTTTGGCAATTCTGCGATAGGAAATGATATTTCTTTCTCTGTCATCTGCATTGATCCACTGGAATCCATCCCAGCCGTTATCCTGCTCCCACATTTCCTTATGCTTCAAATAGAAATGATTGGCATCACTGACATATTCCTGGGTCATTCTGTGCTTGTCATAGTCCAGAAGCAGCCAGTCCAGCTGCTGTGCAAAATTCCACTCAATAAACTGACCAAACTCAGAACCCATAAAGAGCAGCTTCTTGCCAGGCATAGACAGCATGAACATGATAAAACCTCGCAAACCTGCAAATTTCTGGTCATAATCACCCGGCATCTTGTTTAACAGCGAACCTTTTCCGTGAACCACCTCATCATGTGAAATTGGCAGAACATAATTCTCGGAAAATGCATAAACCAGAGGAAAGGTCAGCTTCTCATGCTGAAATTTTCTAAAATACGGATCCGTCTTGATATAGGAAAGGCTGTCATTCATCCAGCCCATATTCCATTTCATATGGAAGCCAAGTCCCCCGACATTTGGCGGCTGCGTCACCAGAGGCCAGGCTGTGGATTCCTCTGCGATCATTACCGCACCCGGAACCTGCATGCCAACCGCATGATTCAGCTTCTGCAAAAAGGCCCTTGCCTCAATATTCTCTCTTCCGCCTTCCTTATTCGGTGACCACTCTCCTTCTTCCCTGTCGTAATCCAGATAAAGCATGGCCGCAACTGCATCCACACGAAGGCCGTCGATATGATATTCCTTTAAAAACATCATTGCCGAAGAAACCAGGAAGGACTGCACCTCTGCCTTTCCAAAATCAAAGGCCATGGTTCCCCACCCCTTATGTTCTCTTCTCTGGGGATTCGGATCCTCATAAAGGCAAGTGCCGTCAAAAGATGCCAAAGCAAAATCATCCTTTGGAAAATGTGCAGGCACCCAATCCAAAATGACACCTAACCCGGCACGATGTGCCTTATTGATCAGATAAGCGAACTGATCCGGTGTCCCAAATCTGCTGGTTACCGAATAATATCCGGTTGCCTGATACCCCCAGGAGCCATCATAAGGATACTCTGTGATCGGCATCAATTCGATATGGGTATAGCCCATCTTCTTTGCATAGGGAATCAGCTCCATCGCTATCTTTTTGTAGTCATACACGTTGCCATCTTCATAGCGTCTCCAGGAGCCCAGATGAACCTCATAAATATTCATGGGTTTGTTGATAAATGAACCTTCCGCTCTCTTTTCAAGCCATTTATCATCGCTCCACTTGAACTTTCCCTCCGGGAAATACAACTTCGAAGCTGTTGCCCCATTTGTTTCTGAATGAAATGCAAAGGGGTCTGCCTTGTATTTAAGGACTTCATCCTGCTGCAGTACCGCGTATTTGTAATTCTGAAATTCCTGCAGATCCGGAAGAAATAACTCATAACAGCCATCCTCTGTTCTCTTCATTGCTGCTGCCGCCGGATCCCAGTCATTAAAATCACCTACTACGGATACTGCTTTTGCGTTCGGTGCCCATACTCGGAACTCCACTCCTTCCTTACCCCGAACTGTTTTCCTGTGCGCACCGAAAATGCGATACGCCTCATAATTTTCGCCGCCGTGAAAGAGCGAGAGCTGCTCCTTCAAAGCTGTTTTTGTATTTGCCATAAGGTCACTCCTTTTACCTCATAAATCGTTAATTTCATGATACCCTGTTTCAATTTAGACTTCAATCTATTTTCAGTATTTTTCAACAAATTTACCAAGTTTTTTCATTTCTTTTTGCTCATTCTGCCAATTCGCATATTTTTCTGTCATTTCCTGTCATATTTGCGACTGATGTATTTTGATCCATAGTAAAGAAGAAAAAACAAGATGATCACCAGCAAAATAAAGTAAGGATTCGAGAAGGCCTTCTTCGCACTTTCTCCCAGCAAGGCCAAAAGAGAAATCATGATCATTTTTGCAGTATACAGCACAGGGAAATACCTTTTTGCCGGATAATTTGAGACACCAAAGGCAAAATTCAAAAAGAAGGATGGGGTAAAGGGCATCATGGCAATCAAAAAAAGAGCGGCCGCATTGATATGTTCCACCCAGTTTTTCCCCTTTTGAATCCATTCATGCTTCTTTTCCTGTCTGCTGACCAGCCTTCGAAAAACACATCTCCAAAAGAAGAACATAAATGTGCAGCCGATACAGGTACCGATCCAGCTGTAAAAAGCTCCTAGAAAAGTCCCATAAGCTACAATATTTAAAGCAACGATTCCAATCAGGGGAATCGGCGGAATCACCGATTCCAAGGCTGCAAGACCGAGCGGTGCAAGCGGACCAAAGGATCGGAACAAATGCAAAACATTCTCCCAAAAAGTCAGATCTGAAAATTGCTTCCATAATTCTATCAGTTGATTCATTTGCTTTCTCAAGCATCCTTTCTTATCACTTTTTTCTATCCTTATTGTACTTATCTCCAATGAGATTCATGATCGTCTGGACTTTTTCGTCTGCATTTTCCCTGCAAATGCAGACAACCTGAGCCTTTGCCTCTGCATAGGGAAGGGAGCGAAAGGTCAGCTTCTCAGAATTATACCCCTCAAAGGATCTGGGCATGATTGCAAAGCCCTGTCCGCTTTCCGTGCGAACCTGCATTGTTCTCACATCAGGTGCATGGATCAAAACACGACAGGGAATTTTTCTCGCCCAGTCTACTGCTCCGGATACCAGATTTTTATCCGGCAGAACAACCTGATCGTAATCCTTCAGATCATCTATAGAAAAATGCTGTTTCATCGCAAGGGGAAGCTTGCGGGAAAAAACCACCTTATAGGGCAGATCACATAAGACTCTTGCCCTAGTATTTCTCCAAAGCATCCAGTCGTTCGACGAAGTAATACAAAGATCCAAAACCTTATCGTGAATCTCATTTCTAAGCTCCACAAAATCCAGAAGGTGGGTATCAAAAAAATACTCCGGAAATTCCCGATCCAGCATTTCCATAATAGGGACAATATAGTCTTCCCTCGAAAGACAACTCAAAAAGCCAATTGCCATTGACTTTCTCTTGCCTTTTTCAAGGCCTCTAACCTTCTCAATACTTGTCTCAATCCTACGATTAATATCCGAAAAATCATCTCTTAAGATCTGCCCTGTTTCCGTAAGTGCCACCGTTCGCGTGGTTCTGTAAAAAAGGGGAACGCCAATTTCCTTTTCCAGAGCAGCAATCTGTTTTGTAACCGCCTGCTGTGTCATATAGAGATTTTCTGCAGCTCTTGTAAAGTTCAAGCAGTTCGCAACCTCAAGAAAAATTTGTATTTGTCGATATAACATTAACAA
>CAVEOK010000041.1:0-18522 GCA_963617415.1 Oscillospiraceae bacterium | reverse complement strand
AGGCAACGGACTCTGACTCCGTCATTTCAAGGTTCGAATCCTTGTGGGCCAGCTAAAGAAGCCTGACAGTATACGCTCTGTTGGGCTTTTTTCTTATGTAATAGGAAATTCTATCAGAATTTCCTATTACATAAGAAAAAAGCTCTGCAAGAATGCGCACTCGCGCGAAAAGGAAATATGTCGCGAGCGAAACGCTATTACATATCATGCGTAGCTTGAGGATAGGAAAACGATTGTGAACAGAGGAGGAAGTGCCGATGCTGAAACTCGGTGAAAAACAAACTTTGCAGATGGTAAAAAAGGTGGAATTCGGTGTATATCTTGCAGATCCGGAGAATTTGAATGATACCAGAGTTCTTCTTCCTCGTAAGCAGGTGCCCAAGGGATTGAAGACAGGGGATCAGATTGAGGTTTTCCTTTATCGGGATTCAGATGACCGCCTGATCGCAACCGTGAATACGCCCATGCTTACCTTGGGTAAGATCGCCGTTCTGGAAGTAGCAGCTGTCAGCAAGATGGGTGCTTTTTTGAGCTGGGGATTGGAAAAAGATCTTTTTCTTCCTTATAAGGAACAGACCGGAAGGATCCGCAAGGGAGATCAGATCCTGGCGGCTCTTTATATCGATAAGAGTGAGAGACTTTGCGCTACGATGAAGGTCTATCCTTATCTGGAAAGAACCCAGCAATATCACAGAGATGATATCGTTTCCGCAAGGGTTTATGAAGTGAGTGAACGCTTTGGTGCCTATCTTGCCGTAGACGACAAGTATCAGGCGATGATTTCTCCCAAGCAGGATATCCGTTCCCTTCGCCCGGGACAGGTTCTGGAGTGCCGCGTGGAGAGAGTGAAGCCGGACGGCAAGCTTGATCTTACACAAAGAGACAAAGCCTATCGTCAGATGGATAAGGACGCGGAGAAAATCTTAGAGCTTCTGGACATCTATGATGGGGAACTTCCTTTTAATGAAAAATCAGATCCTCAGCTGATCATGGAAGAAACAGGTCTTAGTAAGAATGCTTTCAAGAGAGCCCTGGGAAGATTATATAAGGAAAAGAAGATCACATTAGGGGAAAGGATTCGGAAAAATTGATGAAGCGTTTAAATGAAATACAAAAGCTTGGCCTTCTTTTCTTTATGACCATGATGGTTTACCAGGGAGGCGGCGGCCTTTTTATCATGCTTTTTTCTAAATATCTGCAGGACATGCATGCGCAGATTTTGGTATCCCAGTTCTTTATCCTGCTTTTCCCGGCAATTTGGTATTTTCGGTCGGGAGAGAATATTGTTGAAAAGTTTCGTCTGAAGAAGCTGGACCTGTCACTGGTTCCTCTGCTGATTCTGGCGACAGCCCTGCTGTATCCCTTCCTGTCATTGATCAACATGCTGTCCTCTTTTGTAGTACAGAGTCAGTCAGTGGTTTTGGGAGAAACGATGATGACAGGCGGAGTATTCTGGAATCTCTTGATCGTAGCCCTGGTTCCCTGTATGGTAGAGGAATTGGTCTGCCGCGGTATGCTGCTTTCCGGTTACAGACAGATCTCAACCTGGACGGGCATTCTGCTTTCGGCCTTTCTTTTCGGCTGTATGCATATGAATCTCAATCAATTCCTCTATACCTTTGTTTTTGGCATCTTTCTGGCTCTTATGGTTGAGATTACAGGCAGTCTTTTTGCCTCTGTGATCTGTCATTTTACCCTGAACGGATCCAGTGTTCTTCTCGTAAATCTCTTTGCGGATAAGTTGACAGGTATCCAGGCAAATCAGGAAGCAGGCTCCGCAAGGGCCGGCTTTATCTTCTTTGCAATGATGGCGCTTGTCGGACTTTTCCTTCTGAATCTTCTGATCAAACAAATTATGGCAAAATGCGGCTATGATAAGGAAAAGGCAAAAGAGATTTTCTCCATACGCCAGGAAAAGGGAAAGTTTCTTGCACATATCAAAGAGTCACTTTCAGCAGGATTGATGATAACGGTCATTATTTGCTTTCTCTTTATGATCGTACTAGAGCTAAAGAATGTGCTTTAAGGAGAAGGCGGGGGGCAAAGGAATGCATTGACTGGTAGTGCAAATCTGGCTATGAAAATACATTGTGGTATATTCATAGCGGAGAATTGGTGCTACATTCATTTTCCTTAAATGATGGCCAAAGAGCAAAGTGAAATAGATAAGATGTTTTGCTTAAGAAAAAAATAGGAAGACATCAGTGTATATTATGCTGCATAAGCGGTGAGATAGACACTGATGTCTTCTTTTTTTGACTCCGGCACCATTAGAAATTGTGCGTTGCACGATGTTTTGCATAGCCAAAGAGTAAAGCAAAAAAGGGACGAGATGTTCTGCTTAAGATCAAAAACCGTTAGGAAGACATTGGTGCTTAGTGAGAGGTACATGGTACATGTGCCTCGAGCTTAGCATCCACTATGTCTTCCTCCGAGCGGAAGCATGTTTTTGATCTGGCAGAATCATTCTCGTCCTTTTTGTTTACAACTTTTGCAGTCCAATCCTGCATTTCCTGCAATTCCCCCGCGGAAAAAAGCGGTTTCCATAAAAAAATAAATGGCAAGGTGCACAAATTGACATAAGTAGTTTAGAGTTATCCCCAATTATCCACAAAAAACCCTTGTGAAAAAATAGCCAAAAAGCCTATAAATAGGACTTATACACCAAGTTATCAACATTATCCACAAAAATGGGGAAAAGTCAGGGAGTTTACATAGTTTCCAAAAAGAACAAAAGTTTTGTGGAAGTATGACAAAGTTTGTGGAAAAGGAAGAAGAAGGGGACTGCCGATGTTGACAATTCCTTTTTTTGAGTATTCTCGAAATAGTCTGTCTATTGACAGACATTTTAGTAGAGCTTTGATTGAAAATGAGATTCACTTCTGATATACTAGCTTGGGATATTGTAAAAAAGGAATGATAGGTAAGTAATGATAAAAAAAATCAATGTGATGGGGGTTGAGCTGGATAATCATGCCTTCGCCGAGTCACTGACTACAATTGAGCAATTCCTGAAGGACACCGCGGTATCTGTTGTATTGACGGTGGATATGGATCAGATTGTGCTTGCCTGTCAGGATGATATCGTGAGAGAACAGCTTTCTGCTGCCGATCACACCATTGTGATCGACAAGGCGATTCTCGAAGCGGCAGGAGAGTCTTCTGCAAGCAGAGAAAGAGAGCTGGATGAAAAAGACTTCTTTTTAGAATTTATGAAGGTCATGTATCACTCGAACCAAAGCTTTTTCCTGATCGCCGCATCTGAGGCAGAGGAAAAGAAGATGCAGAAGCTGCTTTTGGAGCAGTTTCAACATCTGAATATCGTAGGTTCGGGAGTTGTGACGGAGAAGGTGGATGAAAATGAGGCACTGATCAATACGATCAATATTGTCGTGCCGGATATTCTTCTTTCTTCCTTGCCCTCTCCGGGGCAGGAGCATTTCCTTCATGAACATAAGAAACAAATATGTGCAAAGATTTGGTATAGTGTGGGACCGGAACTTAGAAAAAGCAAGGGAGGCGGACTAATCGGATTTATGCGCAGGGCAGTGGAGAATCGAATTCTCCGTTCACGACTCAGCAAAATAGAGAATGATAAAAAGGAGACGTGAGTCATATGATCTCTAATCAGATATTACAGACAACAATCAATGGCATGAAGGAAATCGTTGGCAGGGACTTTTGTATCAGTGATGCGGAAGGAACACTCTTAGCATCTACCTTTGGTGCGGATGAAAGCAATCTTCATGCGGCGGTGGCTTTTGCACAGACACCGGCGGAAAGTCAGGTGACAGAAGGCTTTCATTATTTCAAAGTATTTGATGATCAGCACCTGGAATATATCCTGATCGTAGAGGGCGAGGATAATGATACCGTAATGATCGGCAAAACCCTCGTTTTTCAGCTGCAGAATCTTCTGATCGCATATCAGGAAAGATTTGACAGGGATAATTTCATCAAGAACCTGCTTTTGGACAACCTTCTTCTGGTTGATATTTATAACCGCGCCAAAAAGCTGCATATTGACAGCCAGGCGAGAAGAGTTGTATTTTTAGTAGAAACAACACGGGAAAAAGAGGTCAGCGATGTTGACAGGCTGCGAAGCGTTTTTGGAAGCAGGGCAAGAGATTTCATCACGGCTGTGGATGAAACTAGTATTGTTCTGGTAAGAGAGCTTTTGGACAATGAGTCTTATGAGGAAATGGAAAGCTTTGCAGAGCAGATCCATAAGGAACTGATGACAGAAGGCCATCCGGAAACCCGTATTGCATATGGCACCATCATCAAGGAACTGCGTGAGGTTTCCAAGTCCTATAAGGAAGCCAGAATGGCACTGGATGTTGGAAAGATCTTCTTTGAGGACAAATGCGTTGTTGCCTACAGCAAGCTGGGAATCGGCAGACTGATCTATCAGCTTCCGATTCCCTTATGCAAAATGTTCATTAAAGAAATTTTCCACGGAATTTCACCGGAATCCTTTGATGAAGAGACACTGACAACCATCAACAAATTCTTTGAGAACAACTTGAATGTATCAGAGACCTCCAGACAGATTTTTATTCACAGAAACACTCTGGTTTACCGTCTGGATAAGCTGCAGAAGAGCACAGGGCTGGATATCCGAATCTTCGAGGATGCGATCACCTTTAAGATCGCTTTGATGGTTGTAAAATACATGAAGCACATGGAAAACGAGGAATTTTAAATTGATTCGTCTGGATAATGTTACAAAAAAATATTCGACAGGCGCACCGGCACTGAGTGAGGTCAATCTCGAGGTGCAGGACGGTGAGTTTGTATTTATCGTCGGAGCGAGCGGCTCCGGCAAAACAACATTGATCAAACTTCTTCTGAAGGAGCTGGAGCCGACCGAAGGAAACATTCAGGTCAGCAGCTGGAACCTGGCAAAGATGCGCAAGGGACAGATTCCCAAATACCGCAAAAATATCGGCTGCGTATTTCAGGATTTCAGACTTTTAAAGGACAGAAGCGTTTATGATAATCTGGCTTTTGCTGAGCGGGTAACCGGAGCAAAGAAAAGGCAGATCAAAAAGACTGTGCCGCAGATGCTTTCTATGGTAGGGCTTGCGGACAAATACCGTTCCTTCCCGGATGAGCTTTCCGGCGGCGAGCAGCAGAGAGCAGCAATCGCCAGAGCCCTGGTGAATTCTCCCAAGCTGATCCTGGCGGATGAGCCGACAGGTAACCTGGACTCCAAGAACGCATGGGAGATCATGAAGATTCTGGAGGAGATCAATCAGAATGGAACGACAGTCCTGGTAGTTACCCACAATCAGGAGATCGTAAATGCCATGAAGAAGAGAGTTATCAGATTAAAACAGGGTACGATCATTGATGATGTGCCTGCAGGAGAATAAATAGAGCTATGTTTTACAGTATTGGGCAAGGTATCAAAAATATTTGGAGAAACAAAATGTTCTCCCTTGCTTCCATTGCAACAATGGCGGCAAATATCTTTTTGTTCGGTCTCATTTTTATCCTGGTATTGAATGTCAGATCCATGGTTCATGAGGCTGAGTCAGGTGTAACCATCACCGTTTTCTTTAATGAAGGCATTTCGGATGAGAGAATCCAGGAGATCGGTCAGGAAATTCTGGCCAGAGATGAGGTAACGGATATTGTTTACGTTTCCGCAGAGGAAGCCCTTCAGCAGTATATTGATGAATATATGAATGGCTCCGAGGAAGCATCTAAGGGACTCGAATCCGCAAACCCGCTTGCAAATTCTGCAAACTATGAGGTTTATATGCAGGATATTTCCCAGCAGGGTGAGCTGGCAAGCTATATTGAATCTTTAGACGGTGTAAGACAGGTAAATCAGTCCGTGATCGCAGCGAATATTCTTTCAGACTTCAATAAGCTGATCGGATATGTATCTGTTGCAGTTATGGTGATTCTGCTTGGCGTAGCAGTCTTCCTGATCAGTAATACCATTCGAGTGGGTATCGCAGTCCGTTCAGAGGAGATCGGTATCATGAAGCTGATCGGTGCAAGCAACCTTTTCATCAGGGCACCCTTCCTGATCGAAGGTATGATCATTGGTCTGATCGGATCCGTGATTCCTTTGGTGATCATTTACTTCCTGTATCAGAAGATTATCACCTATGTTCTTTCGAACTTTGTATTTCTTTCGGATATCATTAATTTCATTCCGGTTCGTACGGCCTATGCTTATCTGGCACCGATCGCACTTCTGCTTGGCGCCGGCATCGGCTTGTTGGGATCTCTGATTACCATCCGTAAGCATTTGAATGTCTGATCATCGTAAGGAGAATACAGCAATTGAAATTAAATAAAAAAGAGAAGGAGACCGGCGCAGAACCGGTCTCTTTCACAGAAAAAGAGAATAAACTTTATAAAAAGGGCATGAGACGGGGAGCATTGCTTTCCGCTTCCGTGCTTGTCATTGCAGGTCTGGCCGCATGCGGAATCAATATTAATCTGCATAGCGGCTCTTCTGATTCTTCAGGAGAAAAGAATGCGGTATCCAGTCAGGTAAAAGACACAGACAGCTCCAAGCAGACAAGTGCTTCCGGAACAGCCAGCCTCAGTACGGTTCTGGATGCAGAGGCCCTTAGCAAGGTGCAGAATCTGATCCAGGATCTGAATACTTACTACTATGAGAGTGTCAGCGCCGATGCGCTTCAGGAAGGCATCTACAAGGGCTTGATTGAAAGCACTGGAGATCCTTATACGCAATATTATACGGCTGAGGAATATCAGAATCTGCAGAACAGCACGAACGGAGCATATTCCGGAATCGGTGCTCTTCTGGGAAAGGATTCGAGTAGCGGTTATCCCATGATTTCTCATATTTATGCAGATTCGCCGGCAGAAAAGGCTGGCCTTCAGGAAGGGGATATCATTTATAAGGTGGACGGCACTAGCATGACATCAGATATGGATACCTCAGAGGTGGCCTCTATGGTTCGCGGTGAGGACGGAACCAAGGTAAATCTGACCCTGATCCGTGACGGAGAAGAGATCGAGACAGAGATTACAAGAGGAAAGGTCGAGCTTACTACAGTCGCTTACCAGATGCTGGAGGATAAGATTGGTTATATTGAGATTTCCGAGTTTTCCAACAATACGGAGGAACAGTTCTCCGATGCGGTCTCAGACCTGGAGAGTCAGGGAATGGAAAAGCTCATCATCGATCTGAGAAATAACGGCGGCGGTGTGGTAAACGGCTGTGCCGAGATTATGGATGATGTTCTGCCGGAGGGGATGACCCTTTATATGGAGGATAAGAACGGACAGAGACAGGAGTTTACTTCAGATGAAGAAAATCAGATCAATCTGCCTCTTGCTGTTCTGGTAAATGGCAACAGCGCTTCTGCTTCCGAGATTTTCACGGCAGCGATCAAGGACTTCGAGTGGGGTACCATCATTGGTACGACGACCTATGGCAAGGGGGTATTCCAGTCTGTTGTTCCTTTGGATGACGGCAGTGCCATTAAGGTGACGGTTGGCAAGTTCTATTCCCCCAAGGGAAATAATTATAATGGTGTCGGCATTGAGCCGGATATTGAGCTGGAATATGAAAATCTGGCCGGCGATGATGCGGAATATTCCATTGATACAGATAATCAGATCCAGAAGGCGATTGAGGTCCTGAAGGAAAAGTAAAAGCAGAGATAAAAAAGCGAAGCAGAACAGCATGGCAGGAAAGCACAGCGAAGGCTTCACAAGGCAGTGAGCAGTAAGCAGAGAGAAAGAGATGAGGAACGCATATGGTAGAGTTTGATCCTTTAAAATACAAATTGAATTCCTATGAGGATACACTTGCAAATGTACGGGAATCCCTTGACCTTGAGAATAAGGCGAAAAGGCGGGAAGAGCTGGAACGTGAGATGGAAGAGCCAGGCTTTTGGGACAATATGGACCGTGCCAGGGAACAGTCTCTGGAGCTGAATGCGATTAAGGATGACATTCATCTCATGGAGGAGCTGGAGGAAAAATACGAGGAGCTTCAGGTCCTGATCGAGATGGGAGAAGAGGAAGAGGATCTTTCCCTGATCCCGGAGATTGAGGAGGGACTGAATCATCTGGAGGAGACCTTTGAGGAGATTCAGATGAAGACCCTTCTTTCCGAGGATTATGACAAGGACAATGCCATCATTTCTCTGCATGCAGGTGCCGGCGGAACAGAGGCCTGTGACTGGACCTCCATGCTTTACCGCATGTATACGAGATATGCAGATGCACATGGATTTTCGGTAGAGGTTCTGGATATGCTGGACGGTGATGAGGCCGGAATCAAGTCTGTTACTTTTGAGGTAAATGGCCGCAATGCCTACGGCTTTTTGAAGTCAGAGCACGGCGTACATCGTCTGGTTCGTATTTCACCCTTTAATGCAAACGGAAAAAGACAGACCTCCTTCTCATCCTGTGATGTAATGCCGGATATCGAGGAGGATGTGGATATCGAAATCAATACGGACGATTTGCGAATTGACACCTATCGTTCCAGCGGTGCAGGCGGTCAGCATATCAATAAGACCTCTTCTGCGATCCGAATCACTCACCTTCCGACCGGTATTGTGGTGCAGTGTCAGAATGAGCGTTCCCAGCATCAGAACAAGGACAAGGCAATGCAGATGCTGAAGTCAAAGCTCTATATGATGAAGATGGAAGAAAACAAACAGAAATCCGACTCCATCCGTGGTGAGGTATCTGATAATGCCTTCGGTCATCAGATCCGTTCCTATGTCCTTCAGCCTTATACCATGGTAAAGGATCTTCGAAGCGGAGAGGAGACCAGCAATGCCAATGCCGTATTGGATGGCAAGCTGGATCCCTTTATCTTTGCCTACCTCAAATGGAATGCACAAAAATAATTCTATCGGTTGCATTTTGAACCCTGCTGTGTTACGATTCTACCTGCAGTATCTTTCTGGAGTGGACAAGTGTGCACGCTAGAGAAACATAAGCAGGAGCAGATAGCATATGTCAGATCAGTATGAATATTATGTGCTGAAGAAAAAGGCGGTACCTGAGGTTTTGCTGAAGGTAGTAGAAGCAAAGAACCTTCTCGAATCTCAGAAGATTACCTCCGTTCAGCAGGCAGCAGATGCCGTTGGCATCAGCCGCAGTTCTTTTTACAAATATAAAGAAGATATTTTTCCTTTCCGGGATACCGCGAAGGGAAAGGCGATTACTCTTCTGGCTCAGGTGGATGACAGGCAGGGGCTGCTTTCGCAGCTGCTTGGCATAGTAGCAGCCTATAAGGCGAATATTCTGATGATCAATCAGAGTATTCCTGTAAGCTCAGTGGCATCTGTAACGCTCAGCCTGGAAATCAGTGAGGAAACCGGAGATCTGGATTCCATGATGAAGGATCTGGCTCTGATCGAGGGCGTGCATTCGGTGAAGATACTGGCACATGAGTAAAGAGAGAAGCAGTAAGGAGAGTAGAGCATGAAGGCAGCAGTAATGGGGTACGGAACCATCGGTTCCGGTGTAGTCAAGGTTCTGGACATGAACAAGGAGCTGATCGCAAAGCGTGTAGGCGAGGCTCTTGATGTAAAATATATACTCGACAGGCGTGAATTTCCGGAGGATCCGCATGCAGATCAGATCATCGGTGATTTCAATCAGATTCTTTCCGATGAGGAAGTAAAGATCGTTGTGGAAACCATGGGAGGCACGGGTGCTGCTTATGAATTTGTAAAGGCTTGCCTGGAAGCAGGAAAGCATGTTGCAACAAGCAACAAGGCCTTGGTTGCAAAGTATGGCGCAGAGCTGATGCAGATTGCCAAGGAGAAGGGGGTTAACTTCTTCTTCGAAGCCAGCGTTGGCGGTGGTATTCCTATTCTTCGTACTCTGGTTGATGCCCTTGCAGGTGATGAAATCGAAGAGATTGCCGGTATTCTGAACGGAACAACAAATTATATCATGACCAAGATGGCGCAGGACGGTTCCCGTTTTGAGGATGTTCTCAAGGAGGCGCAGGCCTTAGGTTATGCCGAGCTGGATCCGACAGATGATGTGGAAGGCTATGATGTAGGAAGAAAGATCGCCATTCTGACCTCTCTTGTAAGCGGTAAGAAAGTTGCCTTTGAGGAGATTCAGATTGAAGGTATTTCTAAGATTACGGCAGAGGATATGGATTATGCGGCAGCAATCGGACGCACGATCAAGCTTCTTGCTATTTCCAATAAGGTAGAAGACAGCTACAGAGTAGTGGTTGCCCCCTTCCTGATCGAAAAGAGCAATACCTTATCCAATGTGAATGATGCCTTTAATGCGGTTCTGGTAAAGAGCAATGCCCTGGGAGATTCCATGTATTACGGAAGCGGAGCCGGAGCACTTCCTACAGCAAGTGCGGTTGTAGGCGATGTAGTTGAGATTGCCAAGAATATGGAACGCAGCATTTCTCCTCAGTGGACAGATGAGAAGATCGAGCTTCTGGGCTATGAGGATGCTGCCAATGCCTTTTTGGTACGTGTGAAAAAGACTGCAGATACAAAGGCAGAGGTTGAAAAGCTTTTCGGAGCGGTTAGCTATTATGAGCTGCCTGCTTTGGAAGAGGAGCTGGGCTTTGTAACAGGAGAGATCAAGGAAAGTGAGATGAAGGAAAAGCTGGCAGCTCTTCCGGATGTGATCACAAGAATTCGCTTAAAATAATGATAATTTGTAAAAAAGAGGAGCATCGCAGAAAAAAATCTGCGATGCTCTTTTATTCTGTTAGCACAAAAAATCCATAAGTGCTTCCTTTTGATCTGCGTAATCCTTCAGCCCCAGATCATAGAGCGCTTCTTCTGTCTGCAGATCCATGGAGAAGGTGCTCATCTTGGGCGGATCCGAGGGAGCAAAAATGAAAACCTTTCCCTTCTTTTCCAGAGAGAAAACCTGCTTTTGGTTTTTCGTATAGGTAATATGCCTTCTGTCCAGGGCGCGGACGGTCTTGGGGAAGGGGAAGGAAAGGAGAGTATAAAGGGGACGAAGGTGCTCTTTTTCCTTTACGAAATCCCTGGGCTTGGAAAGAATAACAACCAGCTTGTCGCAGCCGTCACGAAAGGCCTTTTCGACCGGGATGGGCATAGTAACACCGCCGTCATAGTAATAATTCCCGTCATCCAGCTTCTGCGCCTTGCAGGCACCGGGAAGGGCACAGGAAGCCATGATCAGACGATAATCGTCCGGCTTCATCAGGCTCTTGTCAAAATAAACGGGGCGTCCGCTTTTGGCATTGGTGGCAACGATCTTAAAACGGGTGGGATTATCCATGATCGCCTGATAATCCAGGGGTGCCTTTCCGTCATGATTGGATAAGGTTCCGTAAATATAGGAAAGGTTAAAGAGATTTCCCGTTTTGAAGAAGGCTTTAGGCCCAAAATACAGAGGATCCTTAATGAACTCCGTATAGAAGCGCTTGTTTCTTCCTCTTTGTCCTGCCAGGTAGGAGCAGACATTGGCAGAGCCTGCGGAAACCCCGATGGCATAATAAAAGTTGATATCATCATCGAGAAATTTATCTAAAATTGCAGCGGAATAGGCACATTTCATACCCCCGCCTTCTACGACCAGACCGATTTTACTCATAACTGACCTCCTTCTTAACACAATAAACACAATACGGTGCTATTATAAGAAGCAAGTGAAAGCAATTCAAGGAACACATTTTCGAATTCGTAGCAATCGCAAATGAAGTGTGTTACAATTTTATGTTAGAAAGGCATTCCCCGTATGAAAAGATCTTGTGTGGGAGAATGGTGGTGAAAATATGGCGGAACTGTCGATTCAGCAGACAGAAAATAAAAAAGTGCTTGGCCTGAGCCAGAAAGAGGCGGACAGGCAGAAAAGCCTGGGCAATGTAAATGTTCAGCCCGATCCTACGGCAAAGACAAGCAAGGAAATTATCAGGGAAAATGTATTCACTTACTTCAACCTGATTTTTTTGATTCTGGCAATTTTGTGTATTGTGGCCGGCTCCTTTAACAGTTTGAGCTTTTTGCCGGTCATTGTTGCAAATACCCTGATCGGTATCGTGCAGGAGCTTCATGCAAAGAAGATTCTGGACAATCTATCTCTTTTGAATGAGCCGACGGCCATTGCTTTGCGGGATGGGAAGAAGATCGAGCTGCCTACGACTGAGCTGGTTCTTGGAGACGTCATTTTCCTGAAGTCCGGTAATCAGATTCCGGCGGATGCAGTCCTTGTGCAGGGAGAGGTTTCGGTTAATGAGGCTCTTCTGACCGGAGAAGCGGATGAAATCGAAAAGAAGGAAAGGGCAGAGCTTATGAGCGGCTCTTTTGTGGTTTCCGGTGAATGCTATGCCAGACTGACAAAAGTCGGCGAGGCCTCTTATATTTCCCAGCTCCTTCTGAAGGCAAAACAGGAAAAGAGCGGAGAGCAGTCCGAGATGATCCGTTCCATCAACCGCCTGGTTATTGTGGCCGGTGTGATCATCATTCCTGTGGGCCTTGCCATGTTTTATCAGGGCTATTTTGTGCAGGGAGAGAGCTTTCAGGATACGGTTACCAGTATGGTAGCAGCCCTGATCGGTATGATCCCGGAGGGCATGTACCTTCTGGTTTCGGTTGCTTTGGCGGTTTCCGCAGCCCTTTTGGCTAGAAAAAAAGTCATGCTGCACGACATGAAGAGTACGGAAACCCTTGCCAGGGTAGATGTCCTTTGCGTGGATAAGACCGGTACGGTAACAGACAATTCCATGCTGGTAGCAGATATTGTGCCGGTGGGAGAACTGCGCAAGGAAGATGATGAGAAATACCGACTCATCCTGCAGAAATATATCTGGGCAATTCCGGATGATAACCTGACCATGCAGGCCCTGAGGGATTATGCGCCTTCGCTTGGAAAAGAAGACTGCAAGGCCTTTATTCCCTTTTCTTCCAAATATAAATATGGCAGCGTAACCTTTGATGAGGACGGACAGTTCCTTCTGGGAGCACCGGAAGCAGTCCTGGGGATCCAGTATGATCTTTACAAGAAAAAGATCGAGGAATATGCAGGAAAGGGACTGCGTGTCATGGTCTTTGCCAAATATGCAGGCAAGCTGCCCTTAGAAGAGGGTGCCAAGCTTTTGCCCCAGCAAAGAACCCTGCCTCTTTACTTTATTCTGCTGCAGAATCCTCTGCGTGAGAATGCGGTTAAGGTATTCAGCTATTTTGCAGAGCAGGGCGTAAAGGTCAAGGTGATTTCCGGAGATCATGCCCTGACCGTATCCGAGGTTGCCAAGCAGGCACATATTCCGGGTGCGGAAAAATATGTGGATGCAACGACCTTAAAGACAGATGACGATATCATGAGAGCAGCCGTGAAGTATAATGTTTTCGGCCGTACGACACCGGAGCAGAAGCAAAAGCTGATCCGGGCCCTGAAGAAACATGGACATACAGTTGCCATGACGGGAGACGGCGTGAACGATATTCTGGCCATGAAGAGTGCTGACTGTTCGGTTGCCATGGCAGCAGGATCGGATGCGGCGGCCCAGGCAGCCCAGGTCGTTCTTCTGGATTCTGACTTTGCTCATATGCCTCAGATCGTATCCGAGGGAAGGAAAACCATCAACAATCTGCAGAGATCGTCTACGCTTTTCCTGGTGAAGAATATTTTCTCTCTCCTCTTGGCGATTTTCTCGATTATCAATGTGGCAACCTATCCACTTGTGCCGTCACAGATCACTTTGATCAGTCTCTTTAATATCGGTATTCCTGCCTTCTTCCTGGCAGCAGAGCCGAATGATCGTCCGATCAAGGGACGTTTCTTTGTCACGGTTTTGATCAAGTCCATGCCGGCAGCCTTAACCAATTTCCTGGTCATTGCAGCCCTTATGGTATTTGGTATGACCTTCAATGTATCACAGTCGGATATTTCGGTTGCAGCAACCTTCTTGATGGCAATTGTCGGCTTTATGATTCTCTATAATCTGAGCCAGCCGATGAACAAATATCACTGGGGCATTCTGGGAGGATGCATTCTGGGCTTTGCCTTTTGTGCTTACTTCTTCCACAGCCTCTTCTCGATTTCGAATATTTCAATGGAATGCATCATGCTGTTTGTTCTATTTGCAATCGCAACAGAGCCTCTGATGCGCTATCTGACCAGACTTTTCGAGTTCTTTGGCAGATTGATCAGCGGAGAACATAAATTAACAAGGAGAAAAGAAAAAAATGCAGCGTGATCTTACAGAAGGGAGCGTTCTGAAAAATCTTTTGATTTTTGCGGTTCCCTATTTTATAGCAACTTTTTTACAGTCTTTTTACGGCCTGGTCGATTTATTCGTCGTGGGCCGTTTTAATGGCGCAGAAGTAATCTCTGCTGTTTCCAGCGGAAGCCAGGTCATGCATATGGTGACTGTTACGATTGTCGGCTTTGCCATGGGTGCAACGGTTCTGATCGGCCGTATGGTGGGAGAGAAGAATACAGAAGGAAGATCGAGGGCGATCGGAACGACCATTACACTCTTTTTCTTTCTGGCCATTCTGCTGACCATCCTTCTCCTCCTGAATCTGAATCACATTTTGAGTTGGCTTTCTGTTCCGGAGGAGGCCTGGAGCCAGACCGCAGATTATTTAAGAGTCTGCTTTTGTGGCGTTCCGGCAATCGTTTTTTATAATGTAGCCAGCAGTATTTTCAGGGGACTGGGAGATACCAAAACACCTATGTATTTTGTGGCGGTTTCCGGACTTTTGAATATCCTTTTGGATTTTATCCTGATCGGCCCCTTTCATATGGGAGCGGAAGGAGCAGCGATCGCAACGGTTGCGGCACAGATCCTGAGTGTTTTTCTGGCCTTTTTCTCTCTTCTCCGACCCAAGAGAGGACTCGGCATTCACAGAAGAGATCTGACTTTGAAGGGAGAACTTTTATCGGCGATCCTGAGGGTAGGACTTCCGATTGCGGCTCAGGAATTTTTGATTCAGATTTCTTTTTTGGTCATCACGGCGATTGCAAACGACCGAGGCGTTGTTGCATCGGCATCTGTCGGAATCGTAGAGAAGATCATCAGCTTTCTCTTCCTCTTTCAGTCAGCCATGCTGTCAGCTGTCTCGACCCTTACAGCACAGAATATCGGTGCCAACAAGCATGAGCAGGGAGAAAAAGCACTCAAATACGGCGTTTTCCTTGGAATGGGCTATGCATGCTGCGTAATCCTGATTTGTGAGATTTTTGCGAAAGGTCTGATCGGCCTTTTCACGACGGGAGAGCCGGAGGTTGTCTTGATGGGAAGCCAGTATCTCCGATCCTATGTAATCGATGCGCTTTTTGTCAGCATCCATTTTTGCTTCAGCGGATATTTTACTGCCTATGGAAAGTCTCTTCTTTCCTTTCTGCAGAATCTGGCAGCCATAATCCTGCTCAGAATCCCGGGCGCCTATCTGGCATCCATGCTGTTTCCCCAGACCCTTTTCCCGATGGGACTGGCGGCGCCGGCAGGTTCCCTTTTATCGGCAGTCATCTGCCTGATCGCCTACTTTAAATTTCATAAGAAATGGATACTGCAGATGCAGGAACAGTAATTGTTCCTTAGGGGAAAATCCCATCTGCCTATTGGCAGAAGGGAAAGATTGTTTTAATATAAAAACAATAAGCAGACATTTGTACTGCGGCTGGGAAAGCCTTTACCGGCGGCAGTGCTTATGATCGAAGAAAGACAGGGGGAATACCTATGGCAAAAAGAAAATCCGTATTTTCAACCAGACAGATGCTGGACTGGATGGCTTATTATGCAGATATTGCAAATTTAAATGTAGAAGATATCAAAATGGTAAATATCTGTGAGAAGATGAAGAATGTAAGACCGGCAATTGAGACCAATCATTATGTTCTCCTTTTTGCAGATGAGAGCAATAAGGATATTTGTTATGTGCTCTGGGAAGCAGGACTCGGCAGCTGCAAGGCCTTGATCGGATATGGAACAGATCCATCAGATAAGGTAGAGAAAAAGCTGATCACAGAACTGATCGATGATGATCTGACCGGCCCGACCGTTATGCTGATCGAGAACGAGGATGCCCATGAATCCTTTAAGATCGGTATCCGAAATGAGAACTTTACCAGAGGACCGATCCATTATGTGGGACATGAGATCCGTGCAGTCATCATGAGTATGCTCAGTGTCGATGATGAGGATGTGCTCTGCATCGTAACCGGAGAAAGTATCGTAATCGAGGCAGCCATGTTGGCAGCAAACGGAACGATCATCGCGGTAGAAACAGATATGGGCTCAAGTGTATCCATGAGCGAGAATGTGGACAAATTCGGTGTTCATAATGTAGAGATTGTTTCTGATGTCAGCCCGGAAACCATGCGGAATCTTCCGGTGCCCAGACTGGCCTTTATCGTTGCCTCTCCCCAGATGGAAGAGCAGATCGCAAATCTTCTGAAGGTCAATCCACATATGCAGTTTATTATTTATACTTTGGAGCTGGATGTACTCAGCGGCATCAAGGACCTCTTCGAGAAATATCATATTCATCAGACAGAGGTGCTTCAGATCACGGTTGCAAAAACCAACCGCGACAGTATGTTCATTACCCAGCCAAGTCCATGGCTGATCAGCGGAGAAGCATAAAAAATTGTAAAAAGGAATTTCTTCCTTAATCAGATTCAGAAAGTAAATTCAGACAAAGCCGAAAGAGCTGCTGTACTAGGAAAGTACAGTGGCTCTTTTTTTGGCGCGCCGGGCGGTGCATGTCAACTATTGAAAGCGCTGTATTACCAAATCGCATACTAGCATCGTCATTCCGCATTTCCATTTCAAAAACAATCATGCTAGGATAATACCTGTCGAAGGAAGTTCCCTTTTCCCCCCTCATACAAGGGAACGAAAATCATTTGACAAAGGGCGTTTCAGGACGCCAACCCCCTTTTCAATTAATTACATAATACCTACTTCCTATAAGCCTTGGATCCCCTCTCCAAGGCTTATTTTTTTGCTTTATAGGAAAGACCGTCGTCGACATTCTCTTGGATTAAAAAAAGCCCACGCAGAGGTGGGCATGCCAATAAAACGATTTCAAGTTAGAAGATATAAAAGCCTTCTTCTCCAAAATCGTCATCTAGATCATCGTCATTTAGAAAATAATCCATATCCAGGAGGTCTTCCTCACTCATATGGCGAATGTCCATGGAAGTCATTCCTTCTGGAGGGTTATCAAGGTATTTTTTGCGCAGTTTCTCGATATCTGGTTTCATGGTAAAAGCCTCCTTAAAAAGGAGTATAGCATAAAGATCATGCTGAGGAACGCTTTCCACGAGATTTGGACATTGCTTTCTCGTAAAGTTGTTCAAGAGAAACGTGCTGATGATTGTAATAAAGCTCTAGGAATGTCATTTTGTGTTTGCAATCAGGACACTCAAGAGGGTCGTAGCCAAAGGCAGAAAGAATGGCGTTGCGCCACTCATTGAAGCTGCGAAAAAAGTGATGCTTTTCACGGGAAATAGCACGATTAAGGTTCCGATCAATTTTACGATGCCGTGCGTAGATTCCACCGTATCGGATCATTTTAAAATGCTTTTCAGGTATGTGCTGCATCAAACGTTTGATGAAGTCGATTGCAGGAATGGTCTCTACGATATATTTATCGTCTTCGTGCCGATTGTAATGAAATGTGACCATTTCACCGTCATATTTATCAATGCGTGAAGTGGCAATAACCGGACGGCCGAGGTAGCGGCCGATGTATTTTACTACTGTCCTGGGATCACATTTATTGGGTTTGGCATATACATAAAAACCCTGCTTGTGTTCTGTATAACATTGTGCTTTGACTTTTTTAAAAGAGTCACCAATGCGATGCTCTAGTTCATTAAGTAAAGCGGTGCGAAAGGCGTTTCGCAGATAGTTGTAATTAAAGTGATTGATATTACGCCAGAATCCGTAATCACTGTGGCCGCCTTCGGAAATCAGACAATGAATATGAGGATTCCATTTAAGATCTCGACCAAAGGTATGAAGCACCATAATGAAGCCGGGAGTAAAATTTTGAGATTTATTCACATTGAAGAACATACGGGAGACGACGCTGGTAACAGCATGAAAAAGACAATCAAGCAGAGAGCGGTCGTTCAGAAAGAAAGAACGCAGGTTTTCATCAATGGTAAAAACACAGTGACGGTGTTTGACATTAACAAGCTTAAAGGACATAGAGGTAGTGCGTTCCATGGAATATTTGTTCCCGCAGGTAGGACAAAAACGACTGTGGCACCGAAAGGGAACAAATTTTAACTTTCCACAATGGGGACAGCTGAACATGGCACCACCATAAGAGGGATCACCACAGTTGATCATCTTATCGATATTTTCCATCTCAGTAGCTCTGGGATGAAGAGTATATTTTATTTCTTCATAGTAGTCGGTAAAGATTTCCTGCAAAATGTTCATACCATTATTATGAGAGAAAGAGAAGAAAAAAGAAACCCCACCCCTCAAGATTGAGGGGCAGGGGAGTTGAAGTGTCGAAGACACTTTGTTCTTTCATAGGAAACTTCGTTCCTATGAAATAAAAAAGCCATAAGGATGCGCACTCG
>CAVEOK010000040.1:0-19584 GCA_963617415.1 Oscillospiraceae bacterium | reverse complement strand
AAAAGCCGGGGCTAATGTTTCAATTATTTTGGGACATTTTCAAAAACGGTTGACAACCTTTTTCGGCTTTTTTCTAAGCTTTTTTTATATAAATCAAATTCGCATACATTCTCGCAAAGTGTTTCACTCAGTCGGAGAAATCTGCATTCTCTTAAAGGCTTCTGTATTCCAGACTGGCTGTTTCATAAAGATTGTTTCCCTTAGAATCAATCACAACAACCATGGGAAAGTCCTCGACCTCAATCTTGCGGATTGCCTCTGCTCCCAAATCCTCATAGCAGACGATCTCCGATTTTTTGATGCATTTGGAAATCAGGGCACCTGCACCGCCTACTGCGGCAAAATAGACGCCATGATTGCGGACAACGGCATCTCTTACCTCTTTTGTCCGCTTTCCCTTGCCTATCATTGCTCTTTGACCAAGATCCATCAGTCTCGGAGCATACTTATCCATTCGCGAAGCCGTTGTCGGTCCTGCAGAGCCGATTGGTCTGCCCTCTCTCGCCGGAGATGGTCCCATATAATAAATGATACTGTCCTTAATCGGAATCGGCAGCTCCTCTCCCCGATCCAGGGCTTCTGTCATTCTTTTGTGTGCCGCATCTCTGGCCACATAAATCGTTCCACTCAGAAAAATATAATCTCCGGCAGTAAGGGAGTCTGCTTCTTCCTGAGAAATCGGTGTATTGATTTTCTTTTCCATTTTTTCTCCTCTCAGATCGTCCTTACTGCATGTCTGTTCACATGACAGCAGATATTCACTGCAAGAGGCAGGCCTGCAATATGGGTTGGGAAGGTATTGATATTTACCGCAAGAACCGTAACTCTTCCTCCAAGTCCGCCGGGCCCGATTCCCAGACCATTCATCTTTTCCAATAGTTCTTCTTCCATCTCTTTTACATAGGCGATTTCAGAATGCTCTCCAGCTTCTCTGGTCAAAGCCTCCTTTGCCATAATGGCAGCCTTTTCAAAATCTCCGCCCAGTCCGACACCTACCACCATGGGAGGACAGGCATTCGGGCCTGCATCCTCTACCGCAGATAAGATTGCCTTTTTGACACCTTCGATTCCGTCTGCCGGCTTAAGCATGAAGATCTTTGACATATTTTCACTGCCGAAGCCCTTAGGTGCAACCTTGATTTCCACCTGATCACCCGGAACAATAGAGACATGAAGAATTGCGGGCGTATTGTCCTTTGTATTTTCTCGGATCAGGGGATCGCTGACAACAGACTTTCTCAGATAGCCTTCTACATAGCCTGCTCTTACCCCTTCATTGACTGCTTCCGTCAAATCTCCTCCCACAAGATGTACATCCTGTCCGATTTTCAGAAAAATAACAGCCATACCCGTATCCTGACAGATGGGAATGGAATCCTCCCTGGCAATCACAAGATTTTCCTGCAGCTGGGAAAGAATTCTCTTTCCAACCGGGGACTCCTCCTTCTCCAGGGCATCAGAAAGAGCCTTCTGCATATCGGCGGACAGCTCATAGTTCGCCGATATGCACATCTCCTTTATATTTTTGCTGATTTCGCTGACATTGATTTCTCTCATGCTTTACTCCGCTTCATCTTTTTCATCAGACTCTTTGGAATCTACATCAATCTCGCTTTCTTCAAGGACGATTTCTTCATCCTCATCCGAATGCTCGACCTTTTCCACTACCTTTGCAATACTTGCTACGGTAATGCCTTCTTCCATATTGATGACCTTCACGCCGGAGGTAATTCTTCCGAGTACGGAGATATCGTCTACCTTCATACGGATAATGATGCCGTCACTGTTGATGATCATGATCTCATCATCGTCATTTACGGAAAGAACACCTGCTAAAGGACCGGTCTTATCCACAATCTTATAGCACTTGACTCCCTTTCCTCCACGGTTCTGTGTGGAAAACTCGTCAATACTTGTTCTTTTGCCGATTCCTTTTTCTGAAACAAAGAGAAGATCCTTACCTTCCAGATCCACCTGCATGCCAATGACTTCATCATCATTTTCCAGATTGATTCCTCTTACACCCATGGAGGTACGACCTGTTTTTCTGGCATCCTTTTCATTGAAACGGATGCACTTGCCATACTTTGTTACCAGGAAGACGTCTCTTTCCCCATCCGTGTATTTTACGGAGATCAGATCATCATCCTCACGGAGAGAAATGGCTGCCAGTCCTGTTTTGCGAACATTCTTGTATTCCGCCATAGGAGTTTTCTTAACCGTTCCCTTTTTGGTCGCCATGATCAGATATTTGTCATCCTCATAGTCCTTAAAAGGAATAACAGCGGTAATGCTCTCCTCCGGCTGCAGATTCAGAAGATTGATGATCGCTGTTCCTCTGGAATTTCTGCCTGCCTCCGGAATTTCATATCCCTTCAGACGGTATACACGGCCGGTATTGGTAAAGAACATAATATAGTCATGGGTCGATGCCATGAAAAGATCCTTGATATAATCTTCCTCCAGCATGGTTGTTCCGATAATACCTCTGCCGCCCCTGTTCTGTGCCTTGAAGGTATCGGATACCATACGCTTCACATAACCCTTATTGGTCATGGTAATGACGATATCATTTTCCGGAATCAGGTCCTCTGTCGTCATGTCAAACTCGTCATAGCCGATCTGGGTTCTTCTCTCATCGGAATATTTATCGGAAATCGCAAGGATTTCTGTTCTGATCACGCCAAGAAGCACCTTTTTGTCGGAAAGGATCAGCTTATATTCTGCAATCTTTTCCTGAAGCTCCTTATATTCGCCCTCGATTTTTTCTCTTTCCAGACCTGTCAGGGCACGAAGACGCATGTCAACGATTGCCTGAGCCTGCGCCTCAGACAGCTCAAATCGCTCAATCAGCTTCTGCTTTGCTTCTGCTGTATTTGCAGAAGAACGAATCAAAGCGATTACCTCATCGATATAATCCAGAGCAACCAGCAGACCCTCTAAGATGTGAGCACGCTCCTGCGCCTTATTCAGATCATATTTGGTTCTTCTGGTAACAACCTCTTCCTGATGAAGGAGGTAATATTTCAAAACTTCATGAATATTGAGCAGCTTTGGCTGATTATCTACCAAAGCGATCATATTCACGCCGAAAGTATCCTGCAGCTGGGTATGCTTATAAAGCTGATTTAATACAACATTGGGATTTACATTGGCACGCAGCTCAACGACTACCCGCATACCCTGTCTGTCAGATTCATCTCTTAAGGCAGTGATACCATCAATTTTCTTTTCCTTGTGAAGATCCGCAATCTTCTCGATCATTCTAGCCTTATTGACCAGATAGGGAAGCTCGGTAATGACAATCCGGTTCTTGCCGTTTGCCATCGGCTCGATATCTGTTACGCCGCGAACTCTGATCTTGCCGCGTCCTGTCCGATAGGCTTCCTCAATACCTCTTTTGCCGAGGATCACACCGCCGGTCGGAAAATCCGGGCCCTTAATGATCTCCAGGATTTCCTCAATCGAGGTATCTCTGTCCTCATTTACCTCATTGTCGATCATCTTTACACAGGCATCGACTGTTTCCTTCAGATTGTGAGGCGGAATATTGGTTGCCATACCTACGGCAATACCGGTTGCTCCATTCACCAGAATGTTGGGGAATCTTGCCGGAAGAACCTTGGGTTCCTTCTCCGTCTCATCAAAGTTCGGCATGAAATCAACCGTATCCTTGTTGATGTCTGCCAGCATTTCCATGGAAATCTTTGTCAGCCTTGCCTCGGTATATCGCATGGCTGCGGCTCCGTCTCCATCAACAGATCCGAAGTTTCCGTGTCCGTCTACCAAAGGATATCTGGTGGACCAGTCCTGTGCCATATTAACGAGGGCTCCATAGATAGAGCTGTCTCCATGGGGGTGATATTTACCCATGGTATCGCCGACGATACGCGCCGATTTACGATGCGGCTTATCCGGCCCGTTGTTCAATTCGATCATGGAATAGAGAATTCTTCTCTGTACCGGCTTTAATCCGTCACGAATGTCCGGAAGCGCTCTGGAAACAATAACCGACATTGCATAGTCAATGTAAGAGGTTTCCATCGTTTTCTTCAGATCGACATCACTTATCTTGTCAAAAATTTTGTCATCCATTCTTTTGCTCCTGGCTTAAAGCCTTATCTTAAATATCGAGATTGGTTACATACTTTGCATTCTTCTCGATGAATTCCCTACGAGGTTCTACCTGATCACCCATCAGGGTATTGAAGGTAAGATCGATCTCAGCTGCCGTATCCTCATCGTAATTGACTCTCTTTAAGATACGCCTCTCCGGATCCATTGTAGTCTCCCAGAGCTGCTCAGCATCCATCTCTCCCAGTCCCTTATATCGCTGGATCTTATTGGAATTATCTCTTCCAACCTCTGCTAGAATTGCATTTAATTCTTCGTCTGAGTAGGCATACCATACCTTTTTGTTTTTCTCCAGCTTATAAAGAGGCGGCTGTGCCAGGTAAACATGGCCTTCCTTGATCAGATCCGGCATGAATCGATAGAGGAAGGTCAGAAGGAGGGTACTGATATGTGCACCATCCACGTCGGCATCGGTCATGATAATGATCTTGTTATAACGCAGCTTGCTGATATCAAAATCATCATGAATTCCGGTACCGAAGGCTGTGATCATCGCTCTGATCTCTGCATTCGCATAAATTCTGTCCAGTCTTGCCTTTTCTACATTGAGGATTTTTCCTCTCAGGGGAAGAATCGCCTGGGTCGCACGGCTTCTTGCTGTTTTCGCTGAACCGCCCGCAGAATCTCCCTCTACGATATAGATCTCACAATTTTCCGGATTCGGGTCAGAACAGTCTGCCAGCTTGCCCGGA
Organism: Oscillospiraceae bacterium; assembly: GCA_963617415.1. GTDB lineage: Bacteria > Bacillota > Clostridia > Lachnospirales > Lachnospiraceae > RUG14243. The sequence goes on along the minus strand of CAVEOK010000040.1, from coordinate 14,758 downwards.
AGGGCAAGTCCGTCAAGGGCTGACTTTCTTCTTGTCAGATCTCTTGCCTTTCTTGCAGCAGCTCTTGCTCTTTGTGCAAGAATTGACTTTTCACAGATTGCCTTGGCGACTGTCGGATTCTGCTCCAGATAAATCTTCAGACCCTCTGACAGAATGCTGTCAACCGCACCTCTTGCTTCGCTGTTTCCAAGCTTCTGCTTTGTCTGTCCTTCGAACTGAGGATCTTCTACCTTGATGCTTACGATAGCTGTCATACCTTCACGGATATCCTCACCGCTCAGATTTTCCTCACTGTCCTTGAGAAGCTTGGCAGATCTTGCATATTCATTCAGTGTCTTTGTCAGTGCACGGCGGAAGCCCTCCAGATGGGTGCCTCCCTCCGGTGTCGTAATATTATTGACAAAGGAATAGGTCGATTCGGAATAAGAGTCATTGTGCTGCAAAGCAACCTCAACATAGACATTATCCCTGCTTCCCTCGAAATAAAGAACCTCCGGATAAAGGGGCTCCTTGCTTCCGTTCAGGTAGGTAACAAATTCCTTGATACCGCCTTCATAATGGAAAACTTCATCTCTTTCCTGACCCTCACGAAGATCATGAAGGGAAATCTTTAGGTTCTTTGTCAAAAATGCAGTCTCTCTGAGTCTGGTTTCCAGAGTTGCAAAATCATAAACCGTCTCTTCGAAAATTTCTTTATCCGGAAGGAAGCTTACCTTTGTACCGGTCTGTCCTTCCGGACAGTCTCTAACCGCTTCCACCTCTGTCAGCGTCTTTCCTCTGCTGTATTCCTGACGGTATACCTTTCCGTCTCTTGAAACCTCTACCTCAACATACTCGGATAAGGCATTTACAACGGATGCACCTACACCATGAAGTCCGCCGGATACCTTATAGCCTCCACCGCCGAATTTACCGCCGGCATGAAGAATGGTAAATACAACCTCGAGAGCTGATTTTCCTGCTTTATGATTGATATCTACAGGAATGCCTCGGCCATTATCAATAACTGTAATGGAATTGTCCGGATTAATATAAACATCAATCATACTGCAGAAGCCCGCCAAAGCTTCATCTACCGCATTGTCTACGATTTCGTATACCAGATGATGCAGACCCCTTGAAGAAATACTGCCGATATACATACCGGGTCTTTTTCTGACCGCTTCCAGTCCTTCCAGAATTTGGATCTGATCTCCACCATATTCGTTAGCCATATATGCCTCCGTTAACTTCTTGCGATGACGCATCCGTCATCTACTTCAAATACTTTATCTAATGCAAATCTGTTTTTGACAAATTCATCAAAACCGGTACAGGTAATGACCGTCTGCAGATTTTTGATATGTTCCAATAACAAATTCTGTCTTTGGCTGTCCAGCTCAGACAGAACATCATCCAGTAAAAGAACCGGCATGTCATTGACCGAATTTTTCATCAGCTCAATCGATGCCAGCTTTAGGGATAAAGCACAGGTTCTCTGCTGTCCCTGAGAACCATAATGCCTCATATCGATTCCATTCACTTCAAACTTCAGATCATCTCTGTGAGGTCCGACATGCGTTGTTCCATCCTTCAGATCCCTTTCCCTGCAGCGAAGGATATTCTCCCGGTAACGGTCTGAGGAAGTATTTTCTTCATAGCGGATTTGGATTTCTTCCTTTCCGCCTGTAATATCCCTGTGAATCGGCGCAATGATCCTGCAAAGCTCTTCCTCCAGCTTTTTTCTCCGGTCAATGATCTTTGACCCGGTAGTAATCAGCTGTTCATCCCAGATATCCAGAGTATCCTTCAGGGAAGGATTAAAATAAATATCCTTTAAAAGCTGATTCCTTTGATTTAGAATTTTATGATATTTGGAAAGCTCGTAAAGATAAACCTTATCGATTTGAGAGAGGATCTGATTCATAAAATACCGTCTCTCGGAAGGTCCCTCTTTGATCAGCTGCAGATCCTCCGGCGAAAAGACAACCACATTCAATATACCGAAAAGCTCTCCAGCCTTTCGAATGGGGACTTTATTAATGGCAATTCCCTTTGATTTGTTTTTTCGAAGATGAAGGTCAATCTGGATATCCAGCCCCTTCTTTTCTAAGATCAAACGGATATGAGCCTCTTCTGATCCAAAACGGATCATCTCCTTATCCTTGCTCGAACGATGGGAACGGGAGGTTCCTGCCATATAGATTGCTTCCAGAATATTGGTTTTTCCCTGACCGTTATTTCCAAAAAGGATATTGGTATGCTGATCAAATTCTATTTTTAACTTTTCATAATTTCGAAACTGACTCAGCTCCAGGCTTTTCACAATCATTTGTTTTTGTCAACCATTGCTTCCTGCCCATCAAAGGAAATAACATCACCGGGATATATTTTTTTTCCTCTCATGGTACAGATCTCTCCATTTACCTTTACCTGGCCATCTTGAATCAGGATTTTTGCTTCAACGCCGGAGCCAACCATTGCTCCAAGCTTCATTGCCTGCCCAAGTTTAATGAAATCATCTTTGATATAAATTTTTTCCATTTTTCTGCCTTCTTTGCTCTTTTTCTTTTACAGGAATTCATTAGGGAAACACTGATCAAAGCAGCATTTCTTAAATGAAATTGATCGGAAGGATCATATAAATATAGCTTTCCTGATCATCCTTGATGACACAGGGATAGATCTGATTGATCATATAAAGCGTAACCTCTTCCTCATCAATTGCACGCAAAGCTGCCGCAAAGAAACTTGGATTAAAGCCAATCTGTAAATTTTTGCCTTCTTTTTGGATATCCAGATCCTCATTCATATTACCCAGCAGGGATTTCATGGAAAGCTGCAGGACATCATTGGAAAAAGTCATGACAACCGGCTGAGAGTCTCCTTCCTTAACCAGAAGGCTTGCTCTTTCAAGGCAGGCCGTAAGCTCTCTTTTGTTAACCTTTACCTTTGTTTCATACTCAGAAGAAATCATTTTGTCTACGTCAAAATATTCTCCTTCGATCAGACGGCTGATCACAACGGTTTCTTCAAACTGGAACATGAGGTGATTGCTGCTGAAGAAAATCTGAACAATCTCGTCCTGCTCTGCAGGAAGGATCTTATTCAGCTCCTGAAGAGTCTTGCCTGGAACAATGACCTTCTTGTGGCCATAACCGTCATTCAAACGAATTTTTCTTAAGGAAATACGGTGGCCGTCAAGAGAGACAATTCTCAGTTCATTGTCATTCACCTCAAAAAGCTCACCGGTCATAATAATATTGTTATTGTTGTCAGCTACCGAGAAGATCGTCTGGCGGATTGCTTCATGAAGGGCAAACTGGCTGATCTCAATGCAGTCATCCTTATTGATTTTCGGTAGATAAGAAAAATCTTCTCCGGGTTTGCCAGAGATTTCGAATTTTGCTTTTTCACAGGTAATGGTGGTTTTGTTGTTTTCCTCTGTCAAAAGAGTTACATCATTATCCGGCAGCTTTCGGATGATCTCAGAGAAGATTTTTGAATCAAGGGCGATCAGGCCTTCCTCTAAGATGCTTCCGCTGATGGTCGTTTCGATGCTCAGCTCATTGTTATTTGCAGTTAAGCGGATCTCATCGTTTTCTGCAGTAATGAGGATGCATTCCAAAATGGCAGTTGTCGATCGTACGGCTACGGCTTTGGAAACAATGCTGATGGCAGAAGCTAATTCAGACTTTTGGCATACGATTTTCATATCTACTCCTTCTCGGCCCGGCCGGCCAAAGCGTTATAAACAATTATATTCTTTTTCGTCTTAATAGTATTAGGGCGTGTGGATAAGTGCAAAAACCCCGAAAATCCTTTGATTACAGGGCCTGCGAGGCAAATTTTCACTGTATAAGCATGTGAATAAGTCCCTGAAAAGCCTTGGATAAAAGGATCCTTTTGTGGAAATCCTATTCCGGTTTGATCTTTTTCTGAAGAGACTGAATCATGGAACGGGTATTGGAGTTGAGTTCCATTTCCTTTTCAATCTTGCTGATTCCATGCATAACTGTGGAATGATCCCTCTTACCGATCAGATCACCGATGGTTTTCAGGTTAATATCGCACATATGGCGGCAAAGATACATGATGATCTGTCTCGGATAGGCAATATCTGCATTTCTTTTAGAGGAATTGATATCATCTCTGGATACATTAAACTGTTCGCATACAGTCTGAATGATAAATTCAGGTGTAATTTCGGCAGGAACCTCCGGAGAAATGATATTTCGGAGCTCCCTGACTGCAATATCCATGGTAATATCCTTCTTTTCGAGATTAGAATAGGCCTGCAGCTTATTTAAAGCACCCTCCAGTTCTCTGATATTGGAGGTTACGTTGCTTGCAATATATTTCAGAATCTCTTCCTCAAGGAAAAAGTGATCCATTTCTTCCTTGCGCTTCAGAATCGCCATTCTGGTTTCATAATCCGGTGCACCGATATCTGCGATCAGTCCCCATTCCAGTCTGGTACGGATACGATCCTCCAGAATCTGCATATCTTTTGGCGGTTTATCGGAAGAAATGACGATCTGCTTGTTGGCCGTATGCAGTTCATTGAAGGTATGGAAAAATTCCTCCTGGGTACTTTCCTTGCCGATAATAAACTGAATATCATCGATCAAAAGGGCATCAATACTGCGGTATTTCTCACGAAAACTGGATACTGCATTGGAATTGCCGTTTCGAATGGATTCGATCAGCTCATTGGTAAAGGTTTCGGAGGAGACATAGCGGACAACCGCGGAAGGATTCTTTTCCTTAATAAAATGGGCGATTGACTGCATCAAATGTGTTTTGCCGAGTCCCACACCTCCATAGATAAAAAGAGGATTGTAAATTTCACCCGGAGATTCGGCAGCTGCTAAGGCAGCGGAATGGGCAAAACGGTTGTTGCTTCCTACGACAAAGGTGTCAAATGTATAGTTCGGATTCAGGTTCAGAGTATCGGAAGAATCTGATCCGGATGAAGCACTATTATTATAGGAAGCTTCTTTTTCAGATTTGATTTCCGGAAGCTGATCCTGAAGGACAAATTTGATATTGTAAGTAAGTCCCGTAATCTCAGAAATCGCTACTTTGATAGGAAGAGAATATTTCTTTTGAATATAATCCTGCGCCATCTGCTGCTCGGAGGGAATGAGAATATAAAGCTCATTGTCCTTTATGCCATAGGGCTCAAGAGGCTTCAGCCAGGTTTCAAAGGAAACTGAGGTAAGCTCATGCTCTTTTTTTACGGTTTCTATGATTTCATTCCAAGATTCTTTGATTTTATCCATGATAGCTCCCCTGATTTCAAAATTATCCACATAATATATTACTATTATTTAGCCCTATTTTCAACCAAATACCGGAATGTGGATAAAGTTTAAAAATACGAAAAAAATTATCAAAAGGCTTTTTTGGGGCAAAATAAGGCTTTTTAATAGTAAATGTTGAAAAAAATGGAAAAGTTTTGAAAAAATCACCAAGTTATCAACAAGATATCCACATAATGTGTATAAAACTTATGTAAATCCAAAAATGTAAAAAAAGCCCGAAATTACTTGACTTGCGCCTGCTTGCATAATATAATTTCTAATGATGTTTTCTCGATTATAGCGGAAGCTTTCTTTTTTTATATAAAGGAAGGATTTCGTTTAAAATACTGGGTTAAGGAGGTGTAAATATGGCAAAGGGAAAAATGACATATCAGCCGAAAAAGAGACATAGATCAAAGGTTCACGGCTTCCGTGCAAGAATGAGTACTGCAGGCGGACGTAAGGTTTTAGCTGCAAGAAGATTAAAAGGAAGAAAGAAACTTACAGTTTAGTATAAAGACCACTTTAAAGTGGTCTTTTTCTTCCTAAAAAACACGAAAAAGAAAAATGAAATTTTCAGAATCACTAAAGAAAAATAAAGACTTTCAGAATGTGTATCATGAGGGAACATCTATGGCGAACAGACAGCTCGTCATGTATATTCTGAAAAATGGAACAGACCGGAACAGATTGGGAATTTCCGTCAGCAAAAAGGTCGGAAACAGTATTGTAAGGCACCATCTTAGCAGACTGATCAGAGAAAGCTATCGTCTCAACGAGGCTTCTTTTGGCAGAGGCTATGATTTGGTTGTGATTGCAAGAAAAGCTGCAAAGGATCTGGGATATTTTGAAATTGAAAGATCACTTCTGCATGTGAGCCGCAAAAGCGGGGTCATCGCAACAGAAGAAGAATGAGAAGTGATTAAGTTGAAAAAGTTTTTAATTTTTTGTATCAGACTATATCAGAGATATTTATCGCCCCTGAAGACAACGAGATGTCCTTATTATCCGACATGCTCCTGTTATGCAGTTGAGGCGATACAAAAGCACGGGGCTATCAAAGGAACCGCACTCGGTGCATGGAGGATTATGAGATGTAATCCTTTTTCCAAGGGAGGGTATGATCCCGTGCCTTAGGAGGTTATTTCCGTGGGAAATCTAGTAGTAGCAACAGCATACGTAGGAGGTATGAAGATCTTTGGCTGGATCGCTATTTTGCTTGGCGAGGTCATGAATCTTTTATATAACGGCCTGTGTGCGATCGGTATTGAAAATATCGGTGTTTCGATCATTGTCCTGACCGTTCTTATCTACACGGCAATGATTCCTTTGACTTACAAGCAGCAGAAGTTTTCCAGACTGACACAAAAGATGCAGCCGGAGCTGAGAGCCCTTCAGGCAAAGTACAAAGGAAAAAAAGACCAGGAATCTCAGGCGAAGATGATGGAGGAGCAGAGAGAGATCTATGACAAGTACGGCGTTTCTCCGACAGGAAGCTGTGCACAGGCATTTCTTTCCATCCTGATTCTCTTCCCTTTATACAGAGTAATTTACAATATACCAGCTTACGTAGACAGAGTACGTAATACCCTTCAGCCGGCAGTAGACGGCATTATGGGTACAAGCGGTTATAAGGGAACATTTGATTCTGTTGTGGAGACCTTTAATATCAGTCTCCGTAATATCGGAGTAAGTTCTCCGACTATTTCGGATCTTTCCGATGCAGAGATTCCGAACAGAATCATTGACGTTCTTTATAAGCTTTCTCCGTCTAACTGGGACAGCCTTCAGCAGTCCTTTGGAAGCGTGGATTTTACAAGCGTACAGGCTTCTTTTAATAAGATCAATAACTTCTGTATGCTGAATGTAACCAATTCACCCCAGTACCTGATTACAAACGGATTTAAGAATGGTCAGTTTCTGATTGTATTCCTTGCCATTCTGATTCCGGTATTTGCAGGTCTTTCCCAGTTTATTAACTTTAAGCTGACACCGCAGCAGTCTACCGGCGACAATGATATGATGGCACAGCAGATGAAGACCATGAATATCATGATGCCGCTTATGTCAATCTTCTTTGCTTTCACCCTTCCGGTAGGTCTTGGTATTTACTGGATCACAGGTGCGATCATCAGAAGTATTTATATGGTTCTTTTCAATAAGCATTTTGAAAAGATGGATATGGATGCTATTATTGAGGCAAACAGAGAAAAGGCTGCAAAGAAAAAAGAAAAACGCGGTATTAATCAGGAACGTGTACGCCAGGCAGCTCAGGTAAATGCAAGACAGATCAAAACATCCTCTGTAAGTGAGGAAGAGCGTGAACGTCAGCTTGCTGAGGCAAATGAGATCAAGAAAAATGCAGTTAAGGGTTCTCTTGCACAAAGAGCTTCTATTGTAAAAGAGTTCAATGAGCGTAACAACAGAAAATAACGAAGGACATAGTTATGGAATATATTGAGGTTTCCGCTAAGACGATTCATGATGCTTTGACTGAAGCATCCATAAAGCTCGGACTGACAAGTGATCAGGTTGAGTATGAGGTAATCGAAAAGGGCAGCACAGGATTTCTCGGAATCGGCAATAAGCCGGCAAAAATCCGTGCGAGAAAGAAAGAAGAAAAGCCGGTCGAGGAAGAGACAGCAGAGGCAGTTGAAGAGACAAAAGAAGTTGCTGAAGAAAGCAGCTTAGAGGAAGCTTCAACTGAAGAAGCAATCCATTCTGAAAAGCAGGAAAAGGTTCTTCTTGATCCGAAGCTTTCTGCCAGAGAATTTCTTACCTCTGTTCTTGAAAAAATGGGAATTGAAGCAGAGCTTGAAATTTCAGATAATGAAGAAGAGGAATGCCTTGAAATTGATATCCAGGGCAAGAACATGGGAATTCTGATCGGTAAGAGAGGACAGACTTTGGATTCTCTTCAGTATCTGACCTCCCTCGTTGTAAACAAGGGAACCGATGAGTATGTTCGTATCAAGCTTGATACCGAAAATTATCGTCAGAGAAGAAAAGAAACGCTGGAAAATCTTGCAAGAAACATTGCTTACAAGGTAAAGAAAACAAAACGACCGGTTACACTTGAGCCGATGAATCCCTATGAAAGAAGAGTGATTCATTATGCACTTCAGAACGATAAGTTTGTAACAACACACAGTGAAGGGGAAGAGCCTTACAGACATGTTGTCGTTACATTGAAATGATAAAAAGTCAAAGGCCGCTGCACTTTCTGTGCGGCGGTTTTTCTTTATCTCATAGGAACTTTCGTGCCTATGAGATAAAGAAAAACCGCAAAGACGCGCATATGATTTACTTTACGGGAGAAATTATGAAAGAAGATACAATTGCTGCAATTGCCACCGCAATGGCACCGTCCGGAATCGGAATTGTCCGGATCAGTGGTCCGGATGCAGTCGAAATCGCAGACAGGGTCTACCGGTCAAAGGACGGAAAAAAACGCTTAAGCAGGGTGGAAACGCATACCATTCATTATGGTTTTATTATGGATGGAGAAGAGCAGATCGATGAGGTTATGGTTCTGATCATGCGTGCACCCAACAGCTATACAAAGGAAGATTCCGTAGAAATAGACTGTCATGGCGGACCGCTTGTCATGCAGAAAATATTAAATACCCTTATCAAAAACGGAGCCAGACCTGCTGAGCCGGGAGAGTTTACCAAGAGAGCTTTTTTGAATGGCAGAATCGATCTTTCCTCCGCAGAGGCGGTAATTGATCTGATCAATTCCAAGAATGAATTTGCCAGGGCGAGCTCTTTCAGCCAGCTGCAGGGATCTGTAGAAAAAAAGATTTCTTCCATAAGAGAGACTATTTTGGAGCAGACAGCTTTTATCGAAGCAGCCTTAGATGATCCGGAGCATTATTCCCTGGATGGTTATGCCGAAAAGTTAGAACAGATCACAGAGAAAATTCTTGAGGAGGTAAAGAAGCTCCTTGATTCTGCCGGAAACGGAAGTCTGCTGAAGGAAGGAATCAATACGGTCATTGTGGGAAAGCCAAATGCCGGAAAATCCTCTTTGATGAATCTTCTTGCCGGGAAGGAAAAGGCAATTGTAACGGAAATCGCCGGTACAACAAGAGATATCATTGAAGAACAGATTCGTCTGAAGGGACTTATGCTGAATATTACAGATACGGCAGGAATTCGTGATTCAGAGGATAAGATTGAGCAGATCGGCGTAGGAAAAGCGAAGGAGCTGATGGAGGAGGCAGACCTTATCCTGTATGTGGTGGATTCTTCGGTTCCTTTGGATGAGAATGATGAGGATATCATTACTTCTTTGGCTGGAAAAACTGCTATTATATTACTGAATAAATCAGATCTTTCTCCTGTGATCACGGAGGAGATGCTGCAAAAAAGACTTTCCCAGAGAATTCTTTCCATCTCTGCAAAGCAGCAGACAGGAACAGAGCTTCTGGAGAATGCGATTGAAGAAATGTTTTTCCAAGGAGAAATTTCCTTCAATGACGAAATTTATATTACCAATGAAAGACAGCTTCTTTGTCTGAAAAATGCAGAAGAGGCTTTAAAATTGGTAAAGGATGGAATTGAAATGCAGATGCCGGAGGATTTCTTATCCATTGATCTGCTGAATGCTTATGAATCACTGGGACAGATTACGGGTGATTCGGTTGGAGAAGATCTTATTAATGAGATCTTCAGTAAATTCTGTATGGGGAAATAAAGATGCCTGGAATAGAAGAATCTTATGATGTAATCGTAGTTGGTGCCGGCCATGCCGGATGTGAGGCAGCACTTGCTTCAGCAAGACTTGGCCTTGAAACAATCATATTTACAGTTAGTATTAACAGTATTGCCTTTATGCCCTGCAATCCTCATGTCGGAGGAAGCTCCAAGGGACATTTGGTCAGAGAATTGGATGCGCTTGGCGGCCAGATGGGAAAAAATATCGATCATACCTTTATCCAGTCCAAAATGCTGAATAAATCAAAGGGACCGGCGGTACATTCCTTGAGAGCGCAGGCTGATAAGGAAGAATACAGCAGAAGAATGCGGATAACTCTGGAAAATACGGATCATCTTAGCATAAAGCAGGCAGAAGTGACAGACCTGATCGTGGAAGAAAATGAGATCAGAGGCGTTCATACCTTATCTGGAGCGGCTTATTATGCCAAGGCAGTTGTTTTATGTACAGGAACCTACCTGAATGCCAGATGTCTCTATGGAGAAGTAATTGTACCTACGGGACCGAACGGCTTCCAGGCAGCTTCTTATCTGACAGATTCTCTTGTGAAAAACGGGATTGAAATGGTTCGCTTTAAGACCGGAACACCGGCCCGTGTGGATAAGAGAAGCCTGGATTTTTCCAAAATGGAGGAGCAGCCGGGAGATGAGAGGGTAGTACCTTTTTCCTTTGAAACAGATCCGGAATCCGTACAGATTGAGCAGAAATCCTGCTGGCTGACCTACACAAATGAGAAAACCCATGAGATTATCCGGCAGAATCTGGATCGTTCTCCCTTATTTTCAGGAACGATTCAGGGAACAGGCCCCAGATATTGTCCTTCCATCGAGGACAAAGTGGTAAAATTTGCTGATAAGAAGAGACATCAGCTTTTTGTGGAGCCGGAAGGCAGAAATACAAATGAAATGTATCTTTCCGGTATGTCCAGTTCTCTTCCCGAGGACGTGCAGGATGCCTTTTATCATACGATTCCCGGCTTAGAGCATGCAAAAATTGTTCGAAATGCATATGCAATTGAATATGACTGCATTAACCCGAGACAGATCAGACACAGTTTGGAATTTAAGAGTATTAAGGGACTCTTCAGCGGCGGCCAGTTTAACGGTAGCTCCGGATATGAAGAGGCCGCAGTGCAGGGTTTTGTTGCCGGTGTTAATGCAGCGATGCAGATTCTCGGAAGAGAACCTTTGATTTTGGATCGCTCCGAAGCCTATATCGGTGTATTGATCGATGATCTGGTTACAAAGGAAAATTTCGAACCTTACAGGATGATGACTTCCCGTGCAGAATATCGTCTTCTTCTTCGTCAGGATAATGCGGATCTTCGTCTTTCCGAATATGGATATCGGATCGGCCTGATTTCAGAGGAGAGAATTCAGCATGTCAGGGAAAAAAGACAGCAGATTCAGGCAGAGATCGAACGGCTTGAGGGCATTAAGGTCGGTGCCAGTGCAAATGTTGGAAAGGTTCTTGAAGAAGCCGGCTCCACACCTCTTACAACGGGAGCAAGTCTGGCAGAGCTGGTAAGACGACCTGAGCTTTCTTATGAAGCAATCGCAGAGCTTGATCCGGAGAGACCGGAGCTTTCCGAAGAGGTTATCGAGCAGATCAATATCAATATCAAGTATGAGGGATATATTAAGAGACAGGAAAAGCAGGTAGAGCAGTTTAAAAAGATGGAAAATAAAAAGCTGCCTGAGGAGCTTGATTATGAAGAAATCCAGGGACTTCGTCTGGAGGCGAGAAAGAAACTGAATCTTTTTAAGCCGGTTTCTGTGGGACAGGCATCCCGAATATCGGGAGTATCGCCGGCGGATATTTCTGTTTTATTGATTTATCTGGAACAAAGAAAGAGAGAAAAAAAGGATGATTGATGAAAAAGAGAAGATGGAGGCTTTTACAGCAGAGTGTGAAGTGCTTGGAATCTCTTTAAGTGAAAAACAGCTCGATCAATTTCTTACTTATTATCATATGCTGATCGAAAAAAACAAGGTTATGAATCTGACTGCGATTACAGAATTCGAAGAGGTTCTGCAAAAGCATTTTCTGGATTCTCTTTCTGTTGTTAAGGTATATGAATTGAGCGGAAGAGAAAGTATGATTGATATCGGTACCGGTGCAGGCTTTCCGGGGATTCCTTTGAAGATTGCTTTTCCGGAGATGAAGATCATTCTTCTTGATTCTTTAAATAAGCGTTTGGTCTTTTTGAATGAAGTAATTGAAGAGCTCGGTCTGGAAAATATTGAAACGATTCATGGAAGGGCGGAAGATTTTGGAAAGGATCAAAAGTACAGGGAGCAGTTTGATCTTTGCCTTTCGAGAGCGGTTGCAAATTTGTCTACATTGTCTGAGCTTTGTCTACCTTTTGTAAAAAGAGGCGGATATTTTATTTCTTATAAATCCGGACAGGTGGATGAGGAATTGCAGGATGCAAAAAGGGCAATTCAGCTGCTTGGTGGAAAAAATACCAGGATGGAGAAGTTTGAACTTCCGAATTCTGACATCAGCCGGAGTTTTGTGGTGATTTCCAAGGCTATTTCCACACCGGATAATTTTCCGAGAAAGCCCGGAATTCCGGCGAAAAAGCCGATTTCAAACAGAAAATAGTGAGAATTTTTTCTGTTTAAACGAATAAAATATGAGAATGTGTGTGTTTTAAGACGAATAAAATGGCATACAATGTCGAACGAATGTTCTGAAAATATTCTGAAATGGTTCTGGCATTGTGTGCCGATTTTTATTGTGGGGAAAGCTTTGGTTTTACCTTGGTTTTAAATGTAAATCTACTTTTTTTCTGAGTTAGTTTTGTTTGAAATTGTGGTGAGGGCACTCGTCGTTGAAATACAGTTCGAGTGACACGCTGCGTTTTCTGCGCCGTGTACATCAATCTATTCACTCCGTCTCACGCAAAACTCGCCGCTCCAGGTTTTGCGTGCATAGAATAGGATGCTTCATAGATGTGCTATTAGAATCAGTGAGGCTCGAACATGCTTCCGACGGAGTTATTAGAGTACACGGCGCGACGAAAGCCTTGCGAATCGTCACGTCGAATCTGTATTCCAACGACTATGTGCCTGCGCAATGTTTCACGTGAAACAAAAAATGTTTCAATGAAAATCTAACTTTTTTGAGTTAGGTTTGTTTGGAGTTGTGGTGAGGGCACTCGTCATTGAAATACAGTTCGAGTGACACGCTGCGTTTTCTGCGCCGTGTACATCAATCTATTCACTCTGTCTCACGCAAAACTCGTCGCTCCAGGTTTTGTGTGCATAGAATAGGATGCTTCATAGATTTGTTATTAGAATCAGTGAGGCTCGAACATGCTTCCGACGGAGTTATTAGAGTACACAGCGCGACGAAAGCCTTGCGAATCGTCACGTCGAATCTGTATTCCAACGACTAAGTGCCTGTGCAATGTTTCACGTGAAACATAGAAGAAGAATAGGCAGAGAAAATATGAAGAGGAAAGCCGTTTAAATCGTCACGTCGAATCAATATTTCAACAACTAAATACTCCAACAATGTTTCACGTGAAACATTGGAATAGTGAGGCAGTACAGAATTGTAAAGAGGTGATGATATGCACGCAAAGGACGGAAGCGAGGCTTCCGTAGGGAACTGCAGCCTGGCAGCGAAGACGGGAGCAATGTGCCCAAGGGGCCGAAGGGCGCAGCCCTGAGTGAGCGCGCAGCGCGAGTTTTGCGGGAGTCTTCGCGAATAAGCCGGCTGCAGTGAGTAGGAAACGAAGCGTGTCTTTGCGCCATATCATCACCTCTTTGCATTTGTGTGCAAAATTTTCAAAAATCACCAGACAGTAAAAGCCCAGAAAGAGATTTCGTTATTTCATTGAATATGAATAATGATAATGTTATGATTATTAAAGTCTTCGTTACTGTTCAATCCGTTTGCAGCAAGATTCGTAGCAAGAAAGCTGAAATCCTTTCCAAAATGCTATCGGCAAAGAAATTTTGACTTATATGAATCGGAATTTTGGCATATGTATGCCAAAAAGCTTGCGAAATGGTGCGTATAGGAACAGTTACAGGGTTTTCTTTATAAGCATAGTTTGATGTTCATGAATACTGTTTATGAAGAAAGAGAGAGTCTTAAGATAGTTTATACAAGGAAATGTATATGAATCGAATTATAGCTATTGCAAATCAAAAGGGTGGTGTCGGAAAAACAACCACTGCGATCAATCTTTCGGCATGTCTGGCTGAGGCAAATAAAAAAGTCCTTTTAATTGATGCAGATCCGCAGGGAAATGCAACGAGCGGCCTGGGAATTGATAAGGATAGTGTGGAATATACCGTTTATGAGCTGATTTTGGGAAATTGCAGCGCAAAACAGTGCATGTATAAAACGGAACAGGAAAATCTTACGGTAATTCCATCAAATATGAATCTTGCCGGAGCAGAGATAGAATTGCTAGACGTAAATGAAAAGGAATTTATCCTTCGTAATGAAATTGATTACGTAATGGATGACTTTGATTACGTTTTGATTGATTGTCCGCCTTCCTTAAATATGCTTACCATTAATGCACTTACAACAGCGAAGAGTGTATTGGTGCCGATTCAGTGTGAATATTACGCATTGGAAGGATTATCCCAGTTGATGTATACAATTTCTTTGGTTCAGGAAAGATTGAATCCGACATTACATGTAGAAGGTGTTCTATTTACCATGTTTGATTCGAGAACAAATCTTTCGGCATCTGTCGTGGAAAATGTAAAGGATAATTTGGAGCATA
>CAVEOK010000039.1:0-19689 GCA_963617415.1 Oscillospiraceae bacterium | reverse complement strand
CTGCGTGATACTAAGCGTTCTTCGAACGCTTGGCGGCTTCGTTTCATCGTATCGCTTTGCGATACGATAAAAAGCGTATAAGTGTATTACTCTTGCTAATACACTTATACGCTCATCTTTCTTCCCTGTCAACCGGATTCTCCTCTTTCATCGAGGATTTTATATTCTATTTCCGGGAAAACAATATTCCCGTAGGTATTGGTATACCATATGGGACTTCCTGTAATTTCAATCTTAAAAGCCCTGGTAATATGGTCCAGAAGCTGAGCCCTGCCAAGCTCATCCCTTTCATAAAGACCGATACTGACATAAAAAAGGCCCTTTTCGATCCAATCCAAAGGCATGGAAAACTGCAGACGGTAAAGTTCCTTTTCCGGATCCAGCAGAAAGTCCTTTGACCAGCCCGTTCCGAGTCCTGCATCCGTATCCGTCCTTAAGGTCAGGCGAAGCCTGGCTTTCTCCACCGGCTCCCTTCTTCTGATCAAAAGCTCCAGCTTCAGATCCTCCCCCTTCTCATAGACAGCTGTCAGCTTGCCCGGCAGCTTCAGATGCTCCATCCATAAGGCTGACTCTTCCTTAGGGCCTGCATGACTGCATTTGTTCAGATCCAGATCCACCTGCTCCTCCCCGATCGAGCGGTCCATATAGAGGGCAATGGCATGCTCCACCTCGCCATCATAGATAATCGTTCCCTTTTCCAGGACAATACAACGCTTGCAAAGGCGGCGGATGGTATTCATATTGTGGCTGACATAAAGGACTGTCCTGCCCTCCAACTCGGCCGCCTCCCGCATTTTATCGAGGCACTTATGCTGAAAGGCCATATCCCCCACAGCCAATACCTCATCCATGATCATGATCTCGCTCTTCAAATGAGCCGCAACCGAAAAGGCAAGCTTCACAAACATTCCCGAAGAATAACGCTTTACCGGGGTATCGATAAATTCCCCGATCTCCGAAAACTCGATGATCCTCTCCAGCTGCTCATCAATCTCGCTCCTGCTCATGCCCAGGATTGCCCCGTTCATATAGATATTTTCCCGTCCGGTCATCTCCCCGTGAAAGCCTGTTCCGACCTCCAGCATGGAGGTGATCCGTCCGTAAATATCAATTTCTCCCTCTGTCGGAGCTGTAATCCGGGAAAGGATCTTCAAGAGAGTGGATTTGCCTGCACCGTTTGCTCCGATAATGCCCACGGATTCTCCCTGCATGATCTGCAGATCGATGCCATCCAAGGCCATAAATTTCTTACCGATCAGCTCTGTGGGAGTTCCGATCTTTATATTGGGATCCTCCCTGCCCTTCTTTTTCGCCCACCAGGACTGCAGCTCCTCCTGCAGGGTTCTTCCCCCGATCAAGCCAAGCCGGTACTGTTTTTTCAAGCCGGATACCAGGATTGCCGGCTTTTTTTCTCTATCTTCTTTCATCGCCAGCCTCCTATATCGTATCAATAAAGTTTCTCTCCACCCGATTAAAAACAAGGATGGAAAAGAAGCCAAGCACCAGAGTCAGAAGCAAAGAAAATAAAATGCTTCCCGGCAGCAGGCTTCCCTTACCCAAAAGGGCGTACCGGATCAATTCCAAGGGTGCCGAAACGGGATTGTACTGAATCAGTCCTCTGATCCAGCCCTCCGGCAGCTGGGAAAGAGGATAAACCACCGGACTAGCATACATCCATAGGGAAAGACCGAAGGAAACCAACACACTCAGATCTCTGTATTTTGTTGTCATACTGGAGATTAAAATGCCGCATTCCATGCCGAAAAGGCCCAGCCAGATCAGAATAAAAGGGATCAGAAGCCAAAAGCCCCAGTGTGGACTCAGCTCTCCTTTTATGCAGTAATAGACCAGCAAAAGTAAAACCATGCTCATGGAAATCCCCAGGCGGATCATTGCTGACAGGACATTGGACAGAGGCACCGTCAGTCTCGGAAAATAAATCTTGCCGAAAAGACCGGCATTACCAATAAAAGTGCTCGCATTATTGCTCAGACAGGAGGAGAAAAAGCTCCAAACGGTTGTCCCGGTCAGATAAAAAAGAATCTGCGGACTGCCATCCGTAGACAGACCCGCAATATGCCCAAAGAGAATCGTATAAACGATCGAAGTCAGAAAGGGATTGATAAAAAGCCATAAGGGTCCCAGAATGGTCTGTTTATAAGCCACCTTAAAGGAACGCTTGGTAAAAAGAAGGATCAGCTCCCGGTATCTCCACACCTCGTCCAGCTTCAGATCCAGCTTTTTCTCTTTTGCAGAAATATGTGTATGAATGCTGTAACCATCATTTTTCATGAAAGATCCGCCTTTTGATAAAATGAACTCCCCTTCGCCAAAAATGCCTGCTCCGCAGGATCAAAAAACGCAGGGGATAAAAATCACACCACAAATGGACGTAGAACAGATACTTTTTATCCTCTACCGAAATCGTCCTGCCGTCTCTGACCACAGCAGTCAGCCTGCCGATGATCTGCTCTCTCTTCACCGTTTCCCCGGAGAAGCAGTTGTCTCCGACAATCCAGTAGCTGCCGTCAGGGTTCTTCTTCAGGATCCTGTGCAGAACATAGTTTTTCTTTCCTGCCGTCTCTCTGATAAAAAGAACGGCATCCAAGGGCCGAAGCTCCCCGCTCTCACAAGCCTCAATAACCATAATATCCTTATTCTGCCGAAGAAGCGGCATCATGGAAATTCCCTTATTGGTGAATACCAGCCTGCCGCTTCTTCTCAGCTCTTCTTCAAACGTCATTTTATACCTGCTGTCTTTCTACAAGCTCTGCAAAGAAGCCCTTCTTTTCGATCAGCTCCTCATAGGTACCATCCTCGATGATCTTGCCCTGATCCAGAACCAGGATGCGGTCACAATGACGGATGGTCGACAATCTGTGTGCGATGACCAGACGGGTACAGTTCAAACGGTCTAAGGAATCCGACACATGCTTCTGGGTAATATTATCCAAAGCCGAGGTTGCCTCATCTAAAAAGAGGATCTTCGGCTTGGGCGCAACCGCCCTTGCAATCGTCAATCTCTGTCTCTGGCCGCCGGAAATACCGCCTGCTGCCGCAGAAATCATGGTATGCATACCCATAGGCATACGGCGGATATCATCGGCAATGCCTGCCGTTTCTGCTGCCTCCCAGGCCTGATCCATTGTAAGGGTGGGATCCACCACCGTAATATTCTCATAGATACTTCCCTGAAAGAGCTTTCCGTCCTGCATAACCGTTCCGATCTTCTTGCGGACAGATCGCATATCCAGCCTTCTGGTATCCTTTTTGTCGTAAAGAATACTGCCCTTGGTCGGCTTTTCAAAACCCAGCAGCAGTCGCAGAAGAGTCGACTTTCCGCAGCCGGTTTTGCCGACAATAGCCACATACTGCCCCGCCGGAATATGCACGGAAAGATCATCAATGATCATTGCCCCTTCCTTGTGATAACGGAAGGAAAGGTTGGAAATCTCAATCTCACCGGTCAGATCCGTTACTGTTTCCTGCTCCTCCTCCATCTCCGGAACAGCCTCCATCAGAGGTCTTACCAGCTCAATACTGGGCTTGATGGTTGCCACTGTTGTCGCAACCGAGGCCAGAGCATTAAACGCTGTGGAAATATAGGCATAGGATGAATTAAACGCATAATAATCCGCTACCGAAACCTGATTTCTCACCGCAATATAGTAAATAAAGATGGTGCCGCCCAAGCTGATCGCCGTCGTGATCACATTGTTCAATTTTACCTGAGCCGGCGGATTGTACTGGAGATCCGCTTCCTTTGCATAGCATTCCGCCCACTTGGAAAAAGCTCTGTTTTCTGCACCTGCCAGACGAATCTTCTGGATGCCCATGATCATGGAATAAACAATGCCCTTTTCCTTTGCCGTGATACGCATCTGCTCCTCCGTAATCGCCATCTGGGCAGAGGCTGTGATCATACCGACAAGAAGGGTCAGTCCCGTCACGATCAGAGAAGGCAAAACCAGAATCTTTGCATAGGAGAAAACCTGAATCAGGTAAACCAGAGAGAAGACTCCGGTCAGTCCCATGGAAAAGACGGAATTTACGATCGTATCGCAGATAGAAGACATATAGGTCAGATACTGATTCAGCTCACCGGTAGAATAATTCTGAAAGAAATCCGTCGGCAGAGACAGAACACGCATCATGGTCGCTGCTGTGATATTGTTATTCAGTTTGGTTCCGATCCTCGTCAAAAGCAGCTGCTTGATAGAAGTAAAGAGCCTGTTTCCGATGGTAATGCAGAGCATATAGACCATAACAGCCGCCAGCAGGGTTCTGCTGCTGTAATTGACAACATCTCCCATCAGAAGCTTATTCAGCTTCGGAATCAGAAGCCCCAGAAAGGTAATGATAATTGCCGCAATACTGAAACTGAAAAGATCCCAGTTCGTCACACTGGCCTTCATGTATTTCCAGATATCAATACTGGTCAGCTTCCGCATAGGAAGAGGCCTGTAGAAGCAATAGGCCTCATCACCGATCTTTTCCGCCTCTTTCCTGTTGATCCGCTTTTTTCTGCCGGTATGGGGATCCACATAAACAAAACCGCCAAAGGAACCGGGCAGGATACTGATCACTGCACCGTCCTCCTTCATGCTGCCGATCATGGCTCCCATAGCATCCTTATACCATTCACCCTCCAGGCGAACCTCCCGGTAGAAAATACCAGTTGACGCCAGCAGATAATCCAGACGCTCCTCCAGACTTTTCAGCTTGGAGGGAACTTCCTTTTCCTTTACGTCGAAATAAACCAGAAGCTGCGCAACCGCATCCTTCATGCTTCTTCCGCTTTCCTCAAAGAGACCCTCACCGATGGTATGCTGTACAACTGCCTTGGAAATTCCCTGAAAAGAATCATTCAGGAGCATCTTTTCACGTTTTTTTCGATATTCAATCCGATCATCAAATTTCATGAATCCTGCTCCCTCCTATTCGCTGGTAACGAGCTTCGTGTAAGCTCCGTTCAAGGCAATCAACTCCTCATGCCGGCCTCTCTCCACGATCTTACCGTGATCTAAGACAATGATTTCATCACAGTCACGAATGGTAGAAAGCCTGTGAGCGATCACGATACAGGTAATGCCTCTGGCGGTAATCGCTTCTACGACCTCGAATTCTGTTTTGGCATCCAGGGCCGAGGTTGCCTCATCCAGGATACAGATAGCGGGATTCTGCGCCAGAGCTCTTGCAATCTCCAGACGCTGTCTCTGTCCGCCGGACATATCCCTTCCGCCCTCTAAGAGCTTTCTCTGATAGCCGCCGTCACGCATGATATCATCGTGGATACCTGCATCCTTTGCCGCTGCGACCATATCTTCATCCTCTACCGTTGCGTCCCACATGCGGATATTTTCCGCAACCGTATCATCAAAGAGAACAATGTCCTGGTCCACAACAGAAACGGATTCCGTAAAGACATCACGATCCAGATCTTCCAGCTGATTTCCATCAAATGTAATCTCTCCCGACCAGGGCTTGCAAAGTCCGGACAGAAGCTTTGCAAGGGTTGACTTTCCACAGCCCGAACCGCCGACAAAGGCAATCTTCTGGCCCGGCTTTGCTTCCATGCAGAAGTTCTCGATCAAGGGCGGCTCCAGCTTGGAATAGCCGAAGGTCACATTGTCCATTTTGATATGTCCTGACAGCTTCTCATACTCTTCTGTCTGCTTTTTTTCTCTTTCCTCACTAAACCAGCTGTCATTGGGATAGCTCATCACATCATCCACACGTTCCATCTGGGTGATCATCTCCTGAATGGACTGTCCGGCTGAAATCAGAGATGCCGCCGGTGTCGTAAAGGAGCTCAAAAAGCCCTGAAAAGTCATGATCATACCAATGGTAAACTCACCCCGGATGACAAAAAGGACGCCCAGTCCCAGCACAGCCAGATTGGCCAGGGAGATACACAGATCCGGTATGATGCCCAGCCACTGATTCAGTCTTGCATATTTCATCTGCTGGGTATTGACACTGGCCTGATAACCGGCAAGTCTTCTGAAATAGCCCTTCTCCGCACCTGAGGATTTGATCGTTTCGATCACATTGATACCGGCGATCACGGCACTTGACAGCTTGCTCTGATCTCGCAGTTGTACACGCTGAATATTGATGCGCTTCTCGCTGATGAAGGCAGAAACAAACATATTGATAAAGATCGCGCTGACGCCGACCAGAGTAAGGACCAGACTATAACGAACCATCACGATCAGATAGAAGACCATCATGGCCGTATTGATTGCCAGAGGGCCGAAGGTATTGACCAAGGTTCCCGCAATGGATGCATTGGTTGCCTCTCGGTCGGACAGATCTCCCGGCATTCTCTGCTCAAAGAACTGCATGGGCAGACGCAGGATCTTCCAGATATAGGAAGCACTGCCCACTGCCGCCATCTTGCCCTGAATCTTCAGACTGTATACAGCACTGATCCAGGTCATCAGGATAATAATACCCGAAAAAACCGCCAGTATATCAATAAAGGGCCATAGCCAGTCACTGTTTACTCCTGTCAAAAGCCGGTCCAGAAAGATACGGTTAAAAATCGGCTTAATGACACCCAGAAGAGAAACAATGGTTGTTGTCAATACAACGAAAACAACCGCTGTTCCCGTTCCGATCATTCTCTGTCTTGCGTAATCCAGAACAGATTTTTTCTTTCCCTCCGGAACAAAATTTTCTCCCGGCTGCATGGTAATGCAGACACCGGTAAACTCCCGGTCAAACTCCTCCCAGGAAACGGTTACCCTTCCTCTGGCCGGATCATTTAAAACCGCATCATGCTTTTTCCCCTTGAAGCCGTCCAGGACCAGAAAATGATTGAAGCCCCAATGAATGATACAGGGAAAAGGTCCCTCCTCCAGAAGAACCTCCGGCTCCATCCGGTAAGCGACCACATCCATACCATAGCTTTTGGCAGCCTGTACGATACTCTTCGCACTGGATCCGTCTCTGGAAACACTGCAGTCCACACGCGCCTGCTCCAAGGTGATCCATTTTTCATAATAGCCCATGATCATTGCCAGGCTGGCTGCGCCGCATTCCAGCATTTCCAGCTGCATGATGACCGGGACCTTTGCAACCCCCTTTGTCAGAGGTTCTTTTATCTTCTTTGCCATTCTTCTGTCTCACATTTCGAAGCTTAATTCAATAATAAGGCTGCCGGTGAAATCGTTTCCGTTGTCACCGTACCGCTGTAGATTCCATTATCCAGATCCTCCTGCTCCTCTGCAATGGGAATCTCGTAAACGATATCGCCTACATTCAGATTGCCGGCAAGACGAACATAGATATTGGTGCTGTCTGTTACCGCGATCGGCTCCAGGGCATCCGGCTCTAAGGTCAGCTTCTCATTCTCCACGGTAATGTCACGGAACTTTACAACCGCATCAATGGCACTTTCCGGAACATAAGCAGAACACTTTCCGTCCTCGGCAATCACCGCAACCGTGATATGGGTCTCCAGTCTGCCCATCACGCCCCAGACACAGCTTCCGATCAAAAGGATGATCACGGCCAGAAGCAGAGCCCATACGCCCGGCGAGGTTACGTGCAGATAATTATCTAATTTTTCCGGAGAATCAATGTATTCCTGACTCTTTTTTCGAAATATGGATACCTTCTTTTCTTCCTCCATCTTTTTATTCCTTTTCCTCTCTTAGCTGCTCCTTTGCATAAAGGCACATATTCTCTTTCACCTCTTCCAGCTTCTTTTCCTGCTTGATGCCATAGCAGTCTCCCGTTTCCGGACACCTTACCAACTGAACGCAGGAAGGATAGAGAGGACATGCCAGACAATGCGGCAGCTCCGCCTGCTCCTTCCAGCTCTTCAGGATCTCCTGATTCCATTCCTCGGAATAGATCGAACCGGCCTTATCCTTACTGGGATCGTAATGTTCACACTTTACAAGGTCTCCATTCGGATAAACGATAAGAGAACTGTCATTATCTGCCATACAATGAGAATAGCTAAGACCCGGAAGATTTCTTTTCTTCTCATACTTGCCCTTCTGATCGGCATACTGATTAAAGTCATTCACCAGCTCCATCAGTTTTGCTTTTTCCTGCTCTGTATAATGAGTCGGATCTGTCCCCTCCCCATCAAAAAGCTCATGTACATACATGGAGACATTCTTACAGTCTGCAAAATATTCGCTGAGTTCCTTGATCAAGGCTCTGATATCCTCGATATTGTGGAAGCCCAGATTGATCCGGATAGAAACGCGGATGTCGCCTTCCGAAAGCAGACGGATATTTTTCAGAATCCTCCGGTAAGGACTTTCCTTTTTGATATCGACATAGCTCTTGACCTCGTTATAGATCTCCTCCGTACCGTCGATGGTAATCTGCACATTCTGCAGCTTCCAGCATTCCTTCGCCTCCCGGATCATCTCCTCATCGAAACGGATGCCGTTGCTGATCATGGAAGAATGATATTCAATGCCCTTCTCCGTAAGCTCCTTTGAAATCTGCGAAATGATCTTTGCACCCAAAAGAGGCTCTCCGCCAAACCAGGAAAGAGAAAGCTTCTTTTCCTTGCAGTGAGCCTCCATATAATTCACAAGATCATGCGCCGTCTCCGGCGTCATATGGGTGAATTCGATGCCGCTTTCATAGCAGTAAAAGCATCTGGCATTGCAGTAGGTCGTCGGCAGGATCGTATAGCCTGAAATGTCCTTTTTCTTCTTCATAACAGAATAAAGCTTGCGGAGCTGCTTTACTGTCTTTCCTTCCTCATAGGAAAGGGGTACCAGAAAATGCTTTTCGATCAATGTCTCATATGTCTGTGCAAGTTTAGCTGCCGGAAGTTCTCCCGGAAGAGCATCCAAAAAGGCCTTCTCTTCTTCTGAAAGAAGGAGCAGCTCACCGCTGATGACATTATAAAGAAGATCTCCTGTCTCGCTCTTTGTCTGCAATGTATAGCTTAAGAGACGGTATTTCTCTTCTTTTCTTTTTTGCTTTCCCCAGATTTTTTCAACCTTGCTGTTCGCTTTTTTGAGTATCTCCATTATGCCAAAATTCCCGCTTCCTCAAGCTCTGCCAGATAATCGTGCACATAGTTTTTCAGCTCTTCTTCAGAGGATTCATACTTTTCCAGAAGCTTCTGCACGATTTCTTCTTCACTTGTCTCTTCCTTGAGCAGCTCCAGAATTGCTGCAGCACTTTCATTCAGCTTCAGAATGCCGTGCAGCTCATCCGCCTCTTCTCCGACGGGAACTGCCATCATCTGGTCATCAATTTCCATGATTTCGAATGTATATTTTGCCTTCATGCTCTTTCCCCTTCTTTTTCTTTCTTTTTCTTTGTGCTTTCTTGCTCATTTTTCCTGCGCAGCTTTGTGAAGCACAGGAGGGTTCACGTGTATTTGCTTATATCCGCATATATTCGCATATAATTGATTAATTATAGCATACTTTTCTCTTCAAAAGGGCTTTGAGCAAAGTTTCTTAAGAGTAATTGTACACGCCACAGTTTTGCTCACAACAAGGAAACAGCATGATTTTACCGTTAATTTAGGCTATACTGAAAATACTGGCAATATACTGGTAACCCTGTTGCAATTACAAATTCACATCATTAGGGAAACACTGATTCAATCAGCATCTCCTTAGAAAGACATTCGCAAATGAGAGAAGCCATGAAAGATAAAGAAAACAAGATATTTTTAACCATATCCGGAATCATTTTTCTTTTCGCATTTATAGGATCTATCTGCTTTGTCAAAAGCAGAGTCGCCTTTTTGCTGAATTCCGATGATGCCAGTGAGCTTATATTGGGACAATTACTGGCGCATGAAAACTCTTTGTTATCAAAATCCTGGTATTATTCCAGCGAATTGCGCCTTGTCAACACACAGATCTTTTATGCTTTTTTCTTCAAGATCTTTCATAACTGGCACAGGGTGCGGATTGCTTCTTATGTTTGTTTGTACCTTCTACTGATCGCATCCTATTATTTTGCATGCAAGGCCTTGCATATCAAGAGATATTTTTTGATAACAGCCGCCTTGCTCATGATTCCTTTTTCAGAAGACTATTTTTTATACGTTCTGAAAGGAGCCTATTATATTCCACATATAGCAATCACTTTTTTCACCTTGGGCTTATGTGAGTTTTATGTTGCTGAGGAAAAAGAAAAGAGGCAAAAGCTGTATTTAATAGCTGCTCTTTTAGCTTCCCTTCTTGCAGGTATGGGCGGAGCCAGGCAGGTCATGATTCTCTATCTTCCCCTGCTTGCCGCATCTATCCTTCTTGCAAAAAGCAGAACGTCCATAGCAGACGAAAAAATCCATTTTGATCTGGATCGGGGGGAAAGGAAATATATCCTTTTTGCAGTGCTATCCTTTGCAGGGGCTGCTCTGGGATATATCATTAACACGAAATTTTTATCCCAGATCTATTCCTTCCAGATCTGGGATGCCATTTCCTTTACTGGATTTGATCTTTCAAGATTGTCTCTGCTGATCAATGGCTTCTTGTACTCTTACGGCTACCGAAGCGGGAATATATTCAGCTTAGCACTACTCTATAATTTTCTGTGCTTATGTTGGCTTTTCCTAACCATTTATGCCTGTGTTCACATATTGAAAAACAGAACTACGGTAAAGCCGGCACATTACAGAATGGCCTTGTTCACCATAGCTGCTTTTCTTTTATTTATTCTATTATATTTGTTTACAAGCCTTAGCTATGTAAACAGATACAATTTGCCGATTATCATTTTATCAATCCCCATGATCGCAATTCTCTTTCAGAACACCGGACTGAAAGCTGTGATGAATTATACCGCGATCACAATTTTTGTTTTGCTCCTAGCTTATTCCGGATATGCATTTTATAAGGAAGAATCCAAGATTGACATCACTGCAGAATTTCGCAGCATCGTGGCAGCATTGCAGGAAGAAGACTGTACTGAGGGCTATTCCACTTTCTGGCTATCCAACGTATTAACCGAGTTATCAAATGGCAACATCGAGGTATGGCACTGGAAAAGTTCCGGAAGTGATCATCGTATAAATATTGAAAACATCGATGATACGGATGATTGGCTGCAGCCGAAATCTCACGATGATACGCATCCGGAAGGAAAGCTTTTCCTCCTTTTCACAACAGCGGAATGGGAGAATACGCCATGGACAGAAAAGCTGAGTACAGAAGATATTATCTACCAGTCTGACGAATATATCGTGATTGGTTATGAGAATTATGACACGCTTCAAAATGACATGATGCAGCAGCAATAGAGCTAAAGAAATGGATGGTGCAGATGAAGCCTACTTTATATATTGTGATTCCATGCTTTAATGAAGAGAAAGTCCTGCCGATCACATCAAAACAATTTCTGGAAGAATTACAGCTTCTCATGGATAAGGACAAGATCAGTCAGGACAGCAAAATTCTTTTTGTAAATGACGGCAGTCGGGACAGGAGCTGGGATATTATCGTGAAATTGTCGCAGGAAAATGAACATTTTTCCGGGATTTGTCTGAGCAGAAATCAAGGACATCAGAATGCCCTCCTGGCAGGACTGATGGATGCAAAAGACAAATGTGACATTACCATTTCCATAGACTGTGACGGTCAGGATGATATTGCCGTTATGGAGGAAATGGTCGATCAGTATCTCAATGGCTACGAGCTTGTCTATGGCGTCAGAAGCAGGCGAGATACAGATACCTTCTTCAAGCGATTTACAGCAGAGAGCTTTTATAAGCTGCTCAATGCCATGGGCGCTGAGGTAGTCTTCAATCACGCGGATTATCGATTATTGTCATCCCTGGTGCTGGATGAATTAGCCGAATTCAAAGAGGTGAATCTCTTTTTAAGAGGGCTGGTACCCTTGCTGGGCTTTAAGAGCACGAGCGTTTCCTACGAACGTCATGAGCGAACCGCAGGAGAAAGTCATTATCCATTGCGTAAGATGCTGGCTCTTGCCTTTGATGGGATTACAAGCCTCAGCATGAAGCCCTTGAGTATGATCACCGGCCTGGGTCTGATCGTATCTCTTGTCAGTTTTCTTGGAATTCTGTATGCCGTAATTGCCTATTTCAGGGGAGACGCCGTTTCCGGCTGGGCAAGTATGGTCTGCATCGTGTGTGCCCTTGGAGGGGTACAGCTGATCAGCCTCGGTGTGATTGGTCAGTATATCGGAAAAATTTATATGGAAAGCAAACACAGGCCAAGATACATCATCAGCGATCGGACAGATGATAAAAAGCAGTAGAAAGAAGGAGCTGTGCTTCCTTGCGGAGCAGTATTATCTCATGGGAAAAAGAAAGGAATTTGCATGCAAAAGCTAATAGAACAACTGATAAAATTCGGCTTTGTCGGTGCAGTATGCTTTGTCATTGATTATCTCATAGGACTGCTCCTACTGAACATTCTGATGGCATCCCTCTCTGCAGAATATTTTGAAACAGCTTCGGTTCTGGCTTCTGTGGTAGGTTTTGTCATATCGGTGACTGTGAATTACCTTTTAAGCTTCAAATTTGTCTTTGAAAGAAAAAAGGATCTGGACAAGCGGGCAGAGTTTCTGATCTTTGTCCTGCTCTCGCTAGTAGGTCTTTTCATTAATAGTCTTATTATCTGGATCGCTGTCGGCCCGATTTATGGAAGCAGCAGCTTTCTGCAGGCGCATGCCGGATACAACATGGTCTATACCGCTGCAAAGATTGCAGCTACAGCGATTGTTATGGTTTATAATTTTGTAACAAGAAAGCTCTTTTTGGAAAAGAAATAATCACTAATCACAAATCTTTCATTGTTTCCTCATAGAGCCATTTCATGTCCGTATCCTTCAGATTATTGCGATAGAGATAAAAGGCTGTCTTATTTTCCATTTTCTTCAAAAGCTCTAGGGTTTTTGCCATCTTTCCCGCTTCCTTCGGACGGTAGGTCTGCCGAAGGAGCCTGACAAAGGCCTCTGAAAAAGACATTCTGCGAAGAGAGCTTTCTTCTCCTCTCTCCAGAAAATAGACTGCTGCCAAAGGCAGACAAAGATTCTGATTCAGCTTTTCCTTTCCCGACCACGGACTGCCGCAAGCTATAACTTCCTGATCCGTAATCCTGATCAAAGGCTTGTCCCCGTTTATCACCTGAGAATCTGCCATCTGATCCAGCCAAAGTCTTGTTCTTGTCGTCTTTCCGACACCACTTGCTGCTGTAAACATAAAGGCTTTTCCTTCCTTTGCTACAACAGAACCATGCATGAGAAAGGTATTATAGGCCAGCATCTCCTCTGCGATCAATCTGTAAACAGCCAGAGTCTCCCGATAGGCGTCTGTAACCGTATTTCCCTCTCTGTTTTCCGCCTTTTCAGCTTCGATCAGCTCTCTGCTGCTGTGAATCTCTATATCAGCTTCTCTCTCTTCACACAGATAGGCGCTGCACATCTCGCAGACCTCTTCGTATAGGGCTTCTATTTTTATTTTTTTGTCCGCTAATTTAATCTGAAATTCCACCTGTTCTGCCTCATCACTTTCCGCTCCGTCTCTGCCTAAGGCAGGTTCTTCAAAATCTCCAGCAGATAGTCCCAGCTTCTCTTTGTCGAAGCCAGGTCCAGCACTTCATCACTTGTATGCACATGCTGCATGGTCGGTCCAAAGGAAATCATATCCAATTCCGGCATCTTTCCTGCGAAAATCCCGCATTCCAAGCCGGCATGAATAGAAGTAATTTCCGGCTCATATCCATAAAGCTTCCGGAAACAGCTTCTGCAGATTTCCCGCAGCTTAGAATCACTGCGGTATTCCCAGGCCGGATAATCTGCCTTCCTTTTCACACTTCCGGATAAATATTCCGTAAAACGCTCCAGCCGCTCCAGCAAAAGTTCCTTGCCTGCTGCCTTATTGCTTCTGATCAGATAAGTGTATCGCAGGCAATCTTCCTCCAGATTGGCAATTCCCAGATTGAGGGAGCTTTCTGTCATTCCCTCGATCTCCTCACTCATCTTATACAGGCCATCCGGACTCATCTGCAGGGCAAAAAGTACCTTCTCCGTACTTTCCTTTGTGAGCAATTTTTCAGCTCTTTCTTCGACTCTTTTCAGGCTGATCTTCACATTCTTATCTGCCTCGCCCATATCCTGCAGCCAAAGAGCCATACTCCTTCTCACCGCATAGAGAAAGGCTTCTTCTTCGTCCCCATTGACTTCTACAAGAGCGCTTGCCTCCTTGGGGATGGCATTATCCTTTCCGCCTCCTGCAAGCTCTGCCAGCTGCACTTTCGCTTCTTTTGCACCTGCCGAAAGAAGGGATGCCAGAAGCCGGATGGCATTTACTCTCTGCTTATGGATCTCAATTCCGGAATGACCGCCTGCAAGATTGCTGACCGTCAGCTCATAGAAAAGGCTGTCTGCACTTTTCGCCTCTTCATAGATCACCGGAATCTCGCAGACTGCATTTACTCCGCCTGCGCAGCTGATATAGAGAATCCCTTCTGTTTCCGAGTCAATATTGATCAAACGCTTTGCCTTTAGGTCTGCCGGATCCAGCTGTCTTGCACCCAGCATGCCGATTTCCTCATCGTTGGTAAAGAGAGCCTCGATCGGTGGATGCGCTATCTTGTCTGAAGCAAGAAGAGCCAGGATATAGGCCAGAGCAATTCCATCATCTGCTCCCAGACTCGTTCCTTCTGCCCAGAGCTTTTCTCCGTCTGTCTGAAGCTTCAGCCCCTGCCTTTCCATGTCGATCTCACAGTCCGGCTCCTTCTCACAGACCATATCCAGATGTCCCTGAAGAATCACCGGCTCCTTTTCTTCATATCCGAGAGAAGCCGCCTTATAAATCAGCACATTTCCTCCGGCATCCTTCTTTGCCTCCAGACCGTGCTCCTCTGCAAAGTGAAGACAATAGTCTGCCGCTCCTTCTGTATGTCCCGATCCTCTCGGGATTTTTGAAAGCTCTTCAAAATAATAGAATACCTCTTTGGGCTCCACTTCCCTGATCTGCATCTTCTTCCTCCGCTTTCCTGTATCCTTCCGGCTCTCCTATACGCGCTCTCTTCTTTGGGCTCCCTGCTCTTCTATGTACTCTCTGCCCTCCTCTTTCTCAGGCAGACAGCTGACTTTCCTCTGTCTGCTCCCATTTCTCTTTCCAGGTCAAAAGAACCTCTCCTCTCTTGCTCTTTCTGAAAATATAAATGGCATTGATCAGATAAAGAATACCAAAGCCGATCAATATCAGCTGTTCCCAAATACCCACTCTCGTCACCTGAACTCCTAAATTCTGCTGATCCTCAAGTCCGAGAAAAGCAATGATATCCGTGATGGAATGCAGGAAGATCGTAATCCACATATTGCCGGTTCTCAGATAAATTGCCGCAAAAACGAGACCAACGCAGAATGCATAGAAGGCCTGGATCAGACTCATTACCGGATCAGCTCCTGCGATGATATTCAGAATATGAATCAGGGAAAAAATGATGCCGGAAGCAAAAAAGGCGATCCACATATGCTTCTCCTTATTCTTTCCCTTCATAAGAATGGCAATCGGGATAATGCGGAATATAACCTCTTCCTTTATACCCGGTGCCAGGCCCATGAGAATCGCCAGGGCAATGCTTCCAACCTTCTGTCCCTGCACAATATTTTCAATCAGGGTGATTCCCTCTACCAGGAATATACTCCAGCCCATCAAGAGATAGGGACCGAAATTCCTGGTCGTAAAAAAGTCCTTCGGCCTTTTCTTATTATAAAGCCAATAGATCAGCAGGCAAAGAATACCGGCTGCAATCCCTGTTCCATCACCGACGATCATTGCCTTCTGGCTTTTGGCTACTAATCCGGTATAGCTGACGCCAAATATATAATTAGCAATGCTGCCAAGCAAACCTTCAAAAACATACATCAACAGGATCGCCACGATCATTCCCAGGATCGGCCTCTCAAAAATTCTCCCTATCTTTTTCCTTTTTCCACTTTTCTTCATTTTATTGCACCTCACAGGGTCTTTTCCAGCTCTTCTACCAGAGTACTGATCTTTGGTGAAAAGTCCAGATACCACTCCCTGCTTTCTTTGATATATCTGATTCGAAACTCTCTGTCTGTATAGAAGGCCGTATTCAAATTGTGAATGCGGTCTTCTCTTTTGACGGCCAGCGCCAGCGGGCTTTCCTTGATTCCTGCAATATAGTCTGCCATAACATAGCCCTCTGTCTTGGTCAGTCTTTTGACTGCATCCAGAACCTCTAAACCACCGATCTTCTCAATTTCCTCTTCTCTTGCATCCGTATCCTCCAGAAGATCATGAAAAAGCCCCGTAATCTGGTAGTCTATGCCATAGCCTTCTTTCTTTAATGCTTCTGCAACTGCCAGCGGATGGCTGATATAGGGCTGACCCCCGATCCGGTATTGTCCCTTATGCTTTTCTTCGGCAAAACAAAATGCCTTCCGATAACGCTCCTCTTCTGTCATTTTCCCTTGTCTGCGCTGCCTTTCTTTTTATTTTTCCTCGTCCTTGCTCTTATTTCGGCGGATTGCAGACCTTACAGGGCTCTAATCCCATAGACTTAGCCTTATCCAAAGTCACCTCATGGTCACTCTTCAAGGTTCTGCAGCCTGCATTATGATACTTGCTTCCCGTATCCGTAATATGAACAATGGTTTCTCCCTTGTCCGAATCGCTGTCGTTCTCTGCACTTGTGCTGCTTGATACGCTTTGCTGAACGCTGCCTGCACTGCTTTGCTCCGCTGCCGTCTGATCGGAATTGCTGACTGCTCCTGCAGCAGCTGCCGCTCCTGTCCCCGCTGAAGCAGAGGACTTTGTTTCTGATCCGCTGCTTCCATCCTCTGCACTGTCTCCATTTGCATAATTAATACTGATACCTGGCTGTACATTGTAGCAGTAGACATTAAAAAGAATTCCGTCTCCCTCATCCTCAACGGATTTTGCCTCGATCAGAACTCCGCTCGCCAGAAGATTATCTCCCTCATAATAGGGTGTTACCCGATACAAAACATGGTTGTTTGTCTCTTCCACATAGTCAGCAACCATGTTTTCAAAAGGAAGCATACCCTCTACATTCAGATATCTGGTTCCCGTGATCAGGTTTTTCTCATTGGCATTTTCTGCCGTCAGCTGATAACCGATCAGATGGCAGCGGTTGTAGAGATATTTTCCGCTGACACAATCATATTTTACGGTATGCCAGCCGCTGGGTTTAATCGAACCGATTTCCCCTCTCTCTTCCGTCGGCATCAGTTCCTTGCCTACATTTGCATAGGCCTGACCGCATCTTCCAAGAGAATCCAGATCGCTGTAGCTTTCAAAAGCCTCCTCCGTCAGATCCGCA
Source organism: Oscillospiraceae bacterium (assembly GCA_963617415.1). Classification (GTDB taxonomy): domain Bacteria; phylum Bacillota; class Clostridia; order Lachnospirales; family Lachnospiraceae; genus RUG14243. The sequence goes on along the minus strand of CAVEOK010000039.1, from coordinate 2,398 downwards.
TCCGTAAAGAAGGGATTATTATCATTGATCTCCACATAGGGATTGCCGCTGTAAGCCGGAATCTCCTCCAGACTGATACTGCCACCGCTGCCGGAATCTGTCTGCTTACTTTCTGCATTTACCGAGCCGGTGCTAAGACCGACTCCTGCCGCCGCATTCTTTAGCTCAAGGCCACTCTCTTCTGCTGTCTGCTCCTCTGCTGCCGTCTGTCCTGCATCCGCCGAAGCATCTGAGCCCCCATCTGAACTGCCGCAGGCCGGAAGAAAGGCCAGCATCAAGGTCAGCAGGAAAATCAAGGCATAACTTTCCGGTTTCTTCCTTCCGAATTTTCTTTCCACTCTTCTCTTATCTCTCATCTCTCTCACCATATGCTTTCACTTTTTCTTACTGTTCACTTCCTTCACCGCAATGAAGTGAACCATTCCTTTTCTTCCATTCCTCTACCGCAATACTTTCATGAGAGGAACCCTTTACTTCATATACCGCTTCCAACTGCCAGCCTTCCGCAAGTATGCTCTCTTGAAATTTCAGGTCGGAGGGATAATGCCGCTTCCATCTGCACAAAAGAAGTTCGGTCATCTTATCCAGATATTCCAGATAAGCCCCGTCCTCGATAAAACAGTAGTCCTCTTCTCCCGCCTGTGCCAGATAATCCTCGGCTATTTTCACCGGATAGTCAGCAAAAAGTGCCTTGGAATATTCTTTCATCCAAAGGCTTTTTTTCCCGATTTTCTTCATGATCCAATCGATCAGCAGCCTATCCCGGCTAACTCTTCTCTGATGAAAAAGGATGCCTCCTTCCTCTTCGATACAAAGGATTCCTATCATAGCCTTTCTCCTCTTCTTTTCTCTATTCAAACTATATTATGAGGTCTACTCCTGCTGAATTCAATAGTCTCCCCTCAATCCCTCCAAAAGCGTTAGGATTTACTCTCCTGTTTTTTCTCTTAGGAAAGCATCCGCGTATACTTTCGCATTGCCATGGCGGCATAAAGCATGACCAGAAACTCGGTAATCGGCATTGCCAGCCAGAGGGAATTTGCTCCAAAAGTCAGAGGCAGAAGCATGATCAAAAGGCCGCTGATGACCAGGCCTCTTGCTACCGAGACAATAAAAGCTGCCTTTGGCTTCATAATCGCCTGAAAATAATAGGTCGAAAAAATATTAAAAGGCAGAAGAATAAAGGATATGGCATAGGTTCTCACAATTGCCGGTGACATCCTCAGGATCGTCTCTGTCGGTGACATAAAAATCCGGATATATAGATTTGGGATGCTCATACTGAGCAGAGTCCAGAAAATCCCGAAGATCGCACTTGTTCCGATGGCCAGCCTAAGAGTTTCCCGGATTCTGTCTCCCTTTCCGGCACCGTAATTCGTAGAAATAATCGGCTGCGCTGCCTGACCGACACTGTAGGCACAGCATTGTACAAAGGTACTGACCTGAATGATCGGGCCATAGATGGACAAGGCATCCGCCCCCAGATAGGTCATGATCTGCCGATTAAAGAGCACCGTCAGAATGCCCATTGCCACGTCAATAAAGAAGGTAGAAAAACCTGTCACGCAAATTTCCTTCAACTTCTGAAAAAGCTCCTTCGGCAGAACGAAAGCGAGCGTATTTTTTTTGCTGATAAAATGAGTCATCATCACCAAAAAAGAAACTACAGAACCGATGGCCGTCGCAAGTCCCGCTCCATAGATTCCCTTATTACAGCTAAATACAAAAAAATAATCTCCGAATATATTGAAGATACCGCCGGCCAGAACACCAAAGGTCGCAAGAGCCGGATTTTTGTCATTTCTCAAAAAAGCCGCCAGCATCTGGTTAAAAAGGAATAAAGGAAAGACCAGCTTGATGGGCTTCATATATTCCTTTGCAAGGGCAAGCAGGGATTCATTGGCCCCGAAAAACTTTAGAATCGGATTTTCGAAACAGCTTACTCCGATCCAGGCCAGTATCGCCAAAGCTACCGCCCCGATTACCGCCGCCGTAAAATACTGGTTTTCAATCCCGCTGTTTTTCTGACTGCTGCCCCTCTTTGTACTGAAAATGACACTTCCGCCGATGCCCATCAAAAGGCCCAGGCTGTAAATGATGTTCCAGACCGGAGCAACTACCGCCAGTGCTGCAGTTCCCTCCGGTCCCTGATATTGTCCCACCATTGCCATATCAACAATAGAATACACAGAAGTAATCATGGCACTGCCAAAGGCTGCCGCCAGATACTTCAGATACATCGGCTTAATCTTTCCTTCCAAAAAATTCATATACTTCTTTCCTTTCCGCGAGTGCGCATCCTTGCTTTTTTATGTAAAATCTGACGAAATTTCCACAAGAAAGAATACTGCTTGCAGGATTCTCCGCGGGCGAGCGGAATGTGAAAGCATTATTTCCC
>CAVEOK010000038.1:0-20879 GCA_963617415.1 Oscillospiraceae bacterium | reverse complement strand
AAACGAAGCCGCCAAGCGTTCGAAGAACGCTTAGTATCACGCAGGGCGTGAGTCCACAAGCATGCGCTCTCGCGCGAAAAGAAAAATGTCGCTGAAGCGACACGCCGCAAACGGAGAATCCATCGACATAAGCAACTTCATTGTTATATTTTTTCAGATACTATTATCTATAGAAGAAATTTTTTATACTTCTTTCACATAAATCGTTTCCGCTCCCCCCTCGATATGCTATAATTCAGTGTGGTAGAAAAAGTGTTTTTCTATATTTTCACATTTTTTACGCTATTTTTACAAATGTACTTTTATCGTTTTTTTATATTCCATTCCATTTCAATTCCAATTTCAATTTTGAATTGCAATTCAGCTTGTAATTCAGATAGGAATTTCAATTGGGATTTAGATTGCAATTCAGACCAGAGTTCAGATCAGAATTTGGATTGCAATTCGAAATGGAATTTTGATTAGAATTTCGATAACGCATTTTGAATAAAAAGCAAAGGAGAGAGTATTGTATGAATGCTAAGATGAAAAAGTTCTTATCCGTCTTACTGGCAGCGTCAATGACTTTGGGAAGCGTTAGTTCGCTTGCTACAGCCGTTACGGCAAATGAGCTGACCGATCAGACGGAGACAAGCAGTCAGCAGGACGAAAACGCATCACAGGATGACAGCCAGGAGCTTTCTGATAATTCAGTGGACGGCACTTCCAATGTTGATGATGCTTCTGCAACAGAAGGAAGCGAACTGACCGATGCTTCTCAGACGGAAGACGGATCAGACGGCTCTGCAGAATCTTCTGCCTCTGTAAATGATGCAGGATCTTCAACTTCTGTGAATAATGCAGGATCATCTGCTTCTGTAAATGCTGCAGAAGAAAGCACTGCTTCTGAGCAAAAGGAGGAAGAGAGTCAGAGTGAAACTGCCTATGATTCCCTTTCTATTGTTCAGCTGGATGAGAACGGTGACATCCTCTATGTAAGAGCAAGCGCCGAGCAGGGAGTTCTTCCTGAAGGCAGCACTTTTACAGCAAAGCTGGTAGATACAGCAGAAGAGAAGGAAAAGGCTGATGCGGCTGTATCTTCCCTAAGAGAGTCAGACCAGCTTCTTGCAGATTCCTATCTTCTGGACCTGTCTTTCCAGGATGCAGAAGGAAATGCCATCGAGCCAAATGGTGAGGTAAACCTGACCCTTGGCCTTGCAGATGCCGGAAGCTTATCCGAGAAAGCAACAGCTGCCATTGAGTCAGCGCTTTCCGAGCAGATTATGACAAAGGTGAAAGCTTCTGCCACAATCTCGGATGAGCAGATCTTAGAAGAGCAGATAAAAGAAGCCCTCGAGGAGGAGCTTTCCCTCAGCTATCAGCTTAGCGATTTGTCCCTCTCACTTTATCATCTGACCAGCAATGCAGATGCAAGTCTTTCTGCAGATAAGGTAGAGCTCCAGGATACAGAGGGCGACAGCGACATGACAAATGCCAGCCTGATTCGCACAGGAAAAGTCAGCAGCTTTTCCCAATATCAGATTGAGCTTTCCAAAGAAAACAGCTATGCAGATACAGTAAATGCAATCGCCAAAGAACTGATCTCTACATATTCACCGGTAGTGATTGATGAAAGCGATGGCACCGATGACGGACTTGCTTTCAGCTACAGGATCCAAGATGACGATACAGTAGACATCAATACAATCGTTTCTGGCTTACAGGAAGCTGGAAGCCTTCCGGCAGACGTCAATATTATCTCCGGAAGCTGTTCCGACAGCAATGTTACTGTCGAGGGCAGCGGAACTAAGCGAAGCTTTACGGTTCCGGTTGGCGGAGACAGCTATGCCATCACCCTCTATGATGAAAACGGCGGTTTCTATAGTGTAAATCTTTATTCTGATCTTCCAGCAGTAAGTACAAGCGATTCTACAAGCTTTACCATTAATTGGAATGACAATGGCGGAAACGATGAAGCCAATCTGGTTTCAAGACCTACATGGTCTGCGATTCGTAACAACTATGTTCTTATGTATTCCATCACATCTGAGGATGGCGAATATCAGACGGGATATCAGGAATTGACGAAAGATGCCCTTTCCGCTTACGGACTTACGGATCTTCCGGATCTTAATCCTGATACAGATTCCAGCGTAACTTCCTGGTCCTTTGCCCTGGAGAATCTGCCGACAAGCTATACCCAGAATGTCGGCGTTGGCAAGAAGAACTATACCATCAGCTACGCGATTAAGCAGACGGCAGTTCCGGACGGCTATATCAATGATGGAGCAGACAGCGGCGATTCTCTTATCGAGATGAATTCCTCTATCACTGATACGGTGCAGGCTCATTTCCAGACAAAGCTGATCTGGAAGGATAATGATAACGCATATAATACAAGACCTCCGAAAACAGATATTGCCAATCTTCTTACAAATGGCACCATCAAGGTTATGCGTTATGAAGGCAACTCTTCTGCAAAGCCGGTAGAGATCACAGACAGCGTTACGGCAGACAACTTTAAGATTGAGGTTAATGAGGATGGATCCGAAAGCATTTCCATCACAGGGCTTCCAGCTTATTCTTCCGAAGAAGATAACTACGGAGCACCCTATATTTACTCGATCATCTTTACGCCGCATGTTAATGAGGGTGCTGCAGATAGCAGCGATTCCTACATTGGTACCTACAGCAATGTAGATAATTACGCTTCTTATATTGGCTCGCTCTATAATGGCGGAACACTGACAGAAGTCTTAAGTAATAACATAAATTTTAGTTATACCAAGACCTGGTCTGATAATAATAATAATAATAGGCCGGATGCCAAGCTGTATTTCTATGTAGCCACCGAGGATGATGTTACAAGCGGCTCCTTTAACACCAATAAGGCATCTGCTGTAGACGGCTATTCTACTGTTGCTGTTGAGAAAGAAGATGGTACTTATATAGTCTGTACCGGTCTCCCTAAATATAATGACCAGGGACAGAAGCTGGTTTACTTTGCGATTGAGAAGGGACTCAGCGGTGACTATATCTCTGGTGTGGATAACTCAACTGCCTCAACTGCCAGTCAGGATGTTATTGAGGTATTTGATAATATCAAGGGTTCTTATCTGAATCGTGATACCGGAGTCTATTACCCGAAATATCTGCTGAACGGCGGCAGCATTGACAATAAGCTTTCTGCTACAACAAAGGCGGAGGTGACCAAAACCATCCATGCGACTGCTATGCAGGAAATGAATGGAGCAGAGGTGAACTTTGTACTCCAGAAGATGGTAAGCCAGACAGCAGAAGACGGCAGCATCAGCTATCAGTGGGTAAATGCAACAAATGGCGATCTGGATGGCCATGACAGCAGTGAAGAAGGAGATGTCACCTTGACATTGAATGGCTTCCGTGCAGAAAGCATGACCCAGAGTGGCAGCAGTCCGGATCTGAAAAAGTATAATGATGCCGGTGAAGTTATTATTTATCGCTGGAAGGAAGTCTCTGTTTCCATGAACGGCTCTGATGTAAAAGAGCTGACCTGGGATGATGAGAGCAATGTTTCTCCCGATTCCATGACCTATGAGACTGCAGAAGATGTTTCCATCGGCAAGTATGCGCCTGGTATCGGTGATGAGATGGTTGATTTCTATCTCTCTGGTAAGACGACAACAAGCGTTAACAGTAACGGATCAACAGAAACAACAATCGATAACAATATCAATGCACCTTATTTGCTGAAGATCGAGAAGACCTGGACGGTTAAGGGAGAAAATGTTACTTCCAAACTGCCAAGTGATGCATATGTTGTCTTCGAAGTTCATGATGGCGATGGCAATGTTGTAAAAGACGAGAACGGCGATCCGATCCAGATCACCTTAAATGCCAACAATCTGACTTCCGATGGCAGCAAGTGGGAGATGGTCTACAGCGGACTTGACCGTTTTGATGAGAATGGCCGTGAGTATACCTATTCCATCAAAGAAATTAAAATGGATGACGGCGGCTATCTGGCAGAGCAGGAAAGCGGCAAATGGAGCAAAGAGACTACCTATTCTATGGCAGTTGCTCCCACCAATGCAGCCGACCAAACAGATGAAACCGCCAAGGAAATGATTGCCAATGTTTCGAACTATTATGTAGTCGATCCTGGCAACACGGTATATCTTGCAGCACAGAAGGTCTGGAAGGATGACGGCGATCTGATCAGTCGTAAGCCGGTTACAGTCGGTATTTACTACATTGGCGAGGAAGGATCTGGTCTTGTTGACACCATGACTTTGACCGAATCCGGACTCTGGTATAAAAAAACTCATGTAACTGCGGGTGAAACTTATTATCAGTATACAGATGGCGAGTGGACAGCAGTCGGAACGCTGCCTGCAGATATTAAGAGCGATGATTTCCTGATCGTTGAGCTGGGTACAGGCAGCACAAGCCCTGTTACCGTAAGCGATGCGGATGGAAAGACAAGCCGGACGATCAATCTGCCGGCAAATGAAAACACGCTGACGAAAATGAATTTCTCAGGCAGTGAGGATGATGATATTTCTCAGGCTCCTGAGAACTGGCGTAATTATCTGGAATGGTCAGCAGATGACCTTTCCTCTATGAAGAATGCAATCGGCTCTTCTGACAGTGAGATTGGTCTTCTGGCAGATGATACCTATGATAACGTGGGAGACTCCAACTATACCTATAGCGTCAGTGAGAGAACAGGATATATTGATTATGCCGAAATAGACGGCTATATCATTACCGACACCCGTGTTGGTAAGGTGAATTTGGATCTGACCAAGACCTGGGCAGACGGCGGAGATAATAGAGCGGGCCACTTTGCCCTTTACCAGGACGGCAATGATACGCCTGTCTTCGAATTTGACCTTGGCGTCAACCAGGATATCAGCCCGGCAGAAAAGGTGATCAATTTTGTAGAGGATGCCATTGAGAATATTCTGGGCATTTCACTTGACTCGACTTCTTCAACCGGATCCATCTCAGCCTTCCGTGGTGCGACCTACCGCATTACGGCTAATACTGAGGTAAACAAGCAGACTAATCAGGATGAGTTGAAGAGCTATGAGATTCAGCTTGAAGGACTGCCTAAATACGATGAAAATGGCCGTCTGCTTACCTATACACTAAAGGAGACAGCAATCTATAATGATGAAGGAGAAGCTGTCGAGGTTAAAAACGGATCTGCAAGCGTAGACGGTCACCAGTATTCTTCCTCCTGCGGTCTTGATACAAGCAAGGGAGAGAATGGTACGATATACGGTGATCTCCACCATAACAATGACTGGACCTACTGGAAAGCAAGCAACAATCTGACCGGCAGCTATAACCTGAACTTCTATAAGGTTTGGTATGACAGTTCAGACGAGATAAAGCAGCGTCCGAATATCTATTTTGATATTTACCGTGTATCTACCAATGTCTGGATCAATAACAACCAGTACACCTTGAAGGACTGGCTGGAGAGCGATAGTCTCTGGAAGCAGGCATCCTCTCTGGGTACCTTTTCTACCCAGGAAGCAGCCTTTTCCGCTCTTTTCAGCAAGTATTACTCAAGTGCTGACTCCTGGTCTCAGGTTGCAGAGAAGGTCACAACCATTACTGCCGACCGTTACTATGATGCCTCAGGAAACAAATACCTCTGGTCCATCGATGTCGGCGATGTGGCACAGTACGATGAAGATGGCTATCCTTATATCTATTTTGCAGTTGAGAACGGCATTTCCAAGGACTCCGCCTACTACGGCAACGAATTCTACGGAAATATGAGTTGGGACAGTCTGCATGTTGATACAGATAAGAAGACAGATCAGAATGCGACAGCAAAAGAAACCTATGATTACTATAGCTATGAGAATTATAAAGACTATGTATCAAACTCACTTCTGGTTCTGTCTGATGGTGTACATAGCAGAAACGGGGATGCCGGTGCATATTATTCCAGAACCATCGTAAATGAAAAGCAGGAGACCCGTACCATCAGCGGACGAAAGATCTGGAATACAATACCGTTCTCTGTCAGCACGGATGATCTGCCGACGGTAAAGATGGCTCTTTATCGTTCCACGACACCGATTAATGGTGATCAGGAACTGGGCGAGTACAGTCAGTCCCAGATGGAAAAGTGGATCAAGGATTCTTCTGCCGAAGAGGTAGCTGAATTCACCTTGCATGACAAAACTGCAGGAGACTATAGCTTTACAGGCTATACCTACCGTATCAAATATGAGGATCTGGACCTGGACGGCGTGGCTGATACCCATACCGCTTATGATGCAGACGGCGCAGAAGAGACTGTCAAAACCGAGCTGCCTAAGTACGATCAGTATGGCAATATCTACTATTACTATGCGATCGAGTTGGGTGACAAAGACGGCAATCAGATTCAGGGATATCAGGAGGATCCGACCTATAATGCGGCTTACTTCTATCTGACCAATACCTACGATGTGACAAAGCAGCCCTATGTAAAGGTTCGGGTTGGCAAGAACTGGTCCATCAGTAAGGAAGCCTTGAAGGAAAATCCGGATCTTCAGGTAAAAGACCTGTCTCCGGTAGATATTACCCTATATGCTGTCATGCAGGACGAAAATGGCGATCCGGTCGGCAAAGCGGTCGAAATGCAGACCATCACCTATGATCCGAATGCAAAGGATAGCTCTGTCTATGACAGCTTCCAGATTGATGAAAAAACGGGAACAATTTATGCAAGCTTTGACAAATTTGAAGCTGCGAACTCAACGATTCCCTATTACGCACCAAATGGAAGACCCTTCCTTTTCTATGTGACAGAGTCTTCTGTGAACGGTTATGACAGTAAGATTACGATAGGAGACAAGAGCTATTCTGCTTCTGATCAGAATAATGTGAAGAAACGTCACTATATTAATCTGGAACTGAATGAAGAGGACAGTACCTATTACAATGCAAAGGACGAGAGCCTTGCTTTTGATAATACCTATAACGGTGAGCCAACGGTATCATTTAACCCGGTGAAGAAATGGGCGGATGGCTATGTCGACAACAGTGACTACCGTCCGGCAAAGATTCGCCTGACGATTACGAGAAGTTCTAATGGCGTTACAGATAAGAGCTGGAGCAGGACAATTACCTTCAGCAAGACTGAAAGCAATGCTTCTGCCTCGGAATGGACTGTAGATAACAGCGAGCCTTCTTCTGCAGAAGTTACTGCACTGAAGAACCTGCCCAAGTATGATACAAAGGGTTATGCTTACAGCTACAGTATCTCCAAGGAAGAATTTTTGGATGCAGCTGATCAGCTGATCGGCACAGCCAATAAAGTGAATGACCTGATCGGCGATTATCAGTTGAGCGAGCAGAATGCGAATACGCTGAAAAATAAACTGAATGATTCAGTTACGATCAATCTGAAGAAGAACTGGACCTATAAGATTACTAATTCAGAGAGCCAGAATTCTTATGATATAAGTTGGGAGAAGTTCAAATCTCTTCGTGAAATGAATGCCCTGCCGACAGAGGTGAAATTCCTGGTAGAGCGTTCCAGTGATGATGTGAACTGGTCCAGCATTGATGCTTCTTCTGTGGACAGCGATCATAAGATCACGCTTACAGGATCCGATGGAGCTTCTTCAGATGTTGTAGGATACAAGGTAGATCTGAACAGCATTACGGAAGATAACTTCGGAGCCATCTTCAATACAAGTGTGAAGTGGGAGAATCTCCCGGCAAAGTCTGCTGATGGCGAAACATACAGCTATCGTGTAAGTGAGATTCTGACCTGGAAGAGCGGCACTAAAAATGAAAAAGAAGAGTATGACTACACTGAGGTTAAGTATGTAAATGGTACAGAGGCGAATGGTATAACCAGCAAGATTGATTCCCATACCGTTTCTGTCTATGATGACGATACACATGCAACAACAACCATCTACAATGTAGATGCAAAGAATGAATTAGAGACCAAGGCCTTAAGACTGGCCAAGGTATGGGTTGATGATCGCGGACGGGATCATACCAGACCAGACAGTCTGGAGATGACAATCACATCAGCAAACGGAAGCCATACCTTTAGTTTGAAGACCTCAGGGGCTACGGGTGAAGATGTAACAGAGAATGCGGATGGAACAGTTTCCAGCACCTATTATTCTGATTATATCTATATTCCGGCCTATATCACGCAGGAGCAGCTTTCCAGCTACTTCAAGGTTACGGAAGTAGCTATCGATACGGCAAATTATAAGGCTTCAGAAGTTGCATGGTCCACTGAGACGGAAGAGGATGGTTCAAGCTGCTATCTTGCAACAATTACCAATACGCTTCAGGATGACAGAAAGACCATCAATCTTGGTGTGAATAAGAAATGGGATGATTCTAGCTCAGGTGACTGGGAGAAAGATCTCAGACCGACGATGAAGTTCACGCTTCAGTATTTAAAACAGGGAGGAAATAAGAATACTAGCAGTGACTGGATCAGTATGACGGATACGGCAGGAGATAGTTGTATCGGTAACTTCACACTGATTCCGGCAGATGTTAGTGACTATACGGCGCAGGCATCTTATACCGTTGATAAGAATACGACTCTACAGGATTGGATGTGGTGGAAGTACCTGAAAAAGTACTGGGATACGCCTTCTGTAGACGGTAAGTCTGAATTGATCTACTATCGTGTGATCGAGGAAAGAGCAGATGGAAAATCCCTTACATCCAGCAGCTATGTTTGCGAAGGCAGTAATGTCCTGAGCAAGAGTCCTCTTACCTATGGCTATGCCTTCAATCTTACAGATAACACAGATACCGCTACCGGTACGATCACAAACAAGCTGAAGCCGACGACGATCAGTATCAAAAAGAACTGGAAGGAGCAGAGAGATCCACAAACTCCTATAAGCGAAGCCAATGTGAAAAAGCTTGTTGATCTGAAGGCTTTGCCGGAATATATTCGATTCAGGATTTCTTCTTATGAAGACAGCAAGGGACATGTTCAAATGATTCAAGATCCTTTGGTGGAAGAATTCAAGGTTACGGATCTTGCAAATGTAAATGCAAAGACTACGATCGATCTGCCGCGTTATGATCAATACGGCGGAGAGATTAAATATAACATTCAGGAATATCAGGTACAATACAAGGGTGGAAGCTGGCAGAATGCCAGCGCCGGTATCCAACTTCAAACCAAGACTGACATTACAACCGGCAGCGGCAGTCCGATTACTACGGTGACTTTTACCAACACCTTTGCTAGCACAAATCGAACGGTAAGCAAGAGCTTTCTTGATGAGAATAACCGTGATGGTCTGCAGGGAGATGTTGTGATTCAGCTTTACCGGGATGGAGAAGCATATGGCGATCCGGTTACACTGAATGCAGGGAATAACTGGACCTATACCTGGAGCCTGCTGCCTACCTATAAGAATGATGCGAATTCCGGTGTCAGATCCGTCTACACCTATAAAGAGGTGAGTGTCAATGGCAAGGCGGTCACTGGCTCTGGCAGCAGTGCATCCGGATATCGCTACAGCTTTGATCAAGCGGTTGACGGTGATCAGACAAGTGGTGGATTCGATTGGAATTATGAGGAAAATATTGGTAAGGCAACTCTGACCAATATTCATAGTCCTTACCGTGGCACCATAACAGCCACTAAGAGCTGGGATGACCTGAACAATTACTATGGAAGCGAGAGCACTGTTTATCTTGCTTTACAGTACAAGGATTCATCTACAAATACATGGAAATTTGTAACAACAAATGCTGAGTTTGACAACAATGGACAGTATATTGCGGCATCCGGAACGACTATTCCGACGGCATATACAAGCTCCGATCTGGTTCAGGCAGTAAACAAGGATAGTGCTCAGGTAAAATGGGAGAATGTTCCGGTTAATTGCAATATCAATGGTAATAGCAGCAAACTCACCTATCGTGTAGTTGAAGTAACAACAGCGACAAAAGATGCTACGGAACCGACAGTAAAGGATTCAGATACGATCGACGGATATACCGTAAACTATTCGAGTGCGAGTGGATCTTTTAACAAGAATAATCAGGATAACCAGAAGTTGAATCTTACTGTTACTAACACCTTGATCAAGCAGACTGCTTTGATCAGCAAGACCTGGTCTGGTGATGATAGCTGGAGCTCTGCTGTTCGTCCGGATAATCTTCTTGTTACGATCGGATGGACACATGGCAGTCAAAGCGGAGAGGGCGTTGTGCTTTCCGACGCTTCCGGCAGCAATACAATAGTTGGAACGAGTGATAATCCAATTGTGCTAAATGACAGCAACAGCTGGCAGAGCAGCAATTTTGATCTGCCCCTTTATGACATAGATGGTAATGCTTACAGCTATACCATTACCGAGCAGTACAAGTTTGGAAATGCAGTCATCAATAAATCCGGCTATACGATGGATCTGTCAATCGACGATGTTGCAAACAGTAACTGGCAGATTACGGAGGTCTCCGGAAGTGAGAACAGCTGGACTCTGTCACGGAAGGAAAGCGGTGCAGCTGCTTCAGAGAGCACAGATACAGCACTGTCTTTGAAGGCGACTAACAGCCTGATCTATGGCAGCTTAACAGTAAATAAGATTTGGGATGATGACCAGAACCGAGAAGCGGACAGAAAGCATATTACGGTTCAGCTTTATCGTGACGGCGAAGCATTCGGAGAAGAGGTGACGCTTCGTCCTGACAGCTGGAGCCATACCTGGAATAATCTTCCGGTATACCAGCAAAATGGAAGGGATAAATCAAATTATACAATTAAAGAAACAAATGCTGAGACTGGTTGGAGCGTAAGCTATTCTCCTGCCAATGCAGAACAAAAGGAGAGTGCTTCTTCCGGCATTCAGCTGACGCAGAATCAGGAAAGCAAAGCAAGTATTACAAATACGATCGAGCCGAACTACTTCACGGTATCAGCCACAAAGAAATGGGAAGATGCAAATGACCCTTATAATGTATCGGCAAGCTACCTCTATGTGAAGCTCCAGTATTCAACAGACAAAACAAACTGGACAGATGTAGAGCATGCAGACAGTGTAGCTGCTTACAGCAGTAGCTATGCAGACGGTGCGAAGGTTTATACAACAAGTGATCTGATTCAGAAGATTACCATTCAGAAGATAGGCAATGTCCGTACCAGCTCTGTCGTAAATTGGGAGAATCTGCCTGAAAAGGTTCGTACAACGACTGATGCAACAGGCGGAAGCTCAGCGAAGGTATATTATCGAGTAGTTGAATGCGATTCATCTACGCCGGGAGAAGACTCTTCCGATATGAATGCATATTACAGTCAGCTTTCAACTATCGTATCTTACGACGATATCGGCAAGGATGCTCCTGCGAATACAGCTGCGATTACCCTTACCAACACCCTTCCCATGGGAAGCCTGAAGGTAAGCAAATCCTGGGACGACAGTGATTCTTCACTCAGACCGAACAAAGTTAAAGTTCAGCTCTATCGTAAGACAACTGTGGGTGGTGAGACAAAATGGAATCTCATTGATACACAGACTCTGATCAAGGGCTCTGCAGACAGCGATCCCTGGACCTATACCTGGGATAATCTGCCAGTCTATGATAAGACCTATGATGGAAACGGCAATCCGACGCAGACTCCGATTCAGTATCGTGTGGTAGAAAGCAGCACGATCAATGGATACAGCGTAAGCTACTCTGCATCTGATGATATATCTGCAAGTTGGACAAGCAATCCGGTTGAGCTTAGCTTGACAAAGGATGCGACTGTAACAAGCTATATTAAAAATACGCAGACAGTCGGAAGCATCAGCGTAGATAAGACCTGGGTTGGTGACAGCGGTCTAGAAAGCGAACGGCCAAAGACAATTACTTACGAGCTCTGGAGAAGCGATAACAGTGAGGATGCCTATAAGACACAGACGGTTGACGTTGATCCGGTGAACGGAAGCGCTTCCTATACTTGGGATAATCTTCCGGTTTATGACAAAGATGGCAAGGCCTTTACTTATAAGGTAATTGAACAGGCAGTAAGTGGATATGAAAGCAGCTATAGTAGCAGCTATCCATCAAACGCAATCGTAGATAATAGTGTCACATTAGATAAAGATGGTCATTCAGCTGTCATCACAGTAACAAATACCTTGAAGGTGGCTCAGCTGAGAGTTATCAAGAAATGGCTGGATGAGGACAATAGAGATCAGATCCGGCCGGCAGCAGATGAAAATGCAGGCATTACGGTACAGCTTTATCGTGACGGCAAGGTTTACGGCGATCCGGTGACGATTTATCAGCAGACAGGAGATGCAAATACATGGACATATGAATGGACAAATCTTCCTTATTATCAGACAGGCAACAGCGAACCTTCTGTATACTATGTAATGGAGACCTCAGTTAATGGCTACACGACCATTTACAATGACGGAAATTCTGATTACAGTGATGCATCGAAGTCAAGTGTTAGCCTGAAGCATGATGGAGTAAGCGAACTGATCATCAAGAACATTCACACACCGAAGAAGAGCTCGCTGACAGCAGCAAAGGAATGGGATGATCATTCCGATCTCTTCCATAAGAGACCCGACTCTATCTATCTGTCACTTATGTATCAGACGGAGGGTTCAGATGACTGGAGCCTTGTTACACAGGCAGAAGCAGTCAGCGCAAGCGGCGAGGATGTACGCTATGCCGATGGCGGTGTTCATACCACAAGCAAGGTGATTCAGGAGCTGCAGACCTCTTACAAGCAGAATGGCAACCGTCAGACTGCAAGTTGGGACAATCTGCCGCAGACAGTTGTAGTGGATGGTGTAAGCAAGAAGATCAGCTATCAGGTATTTGAAACAGATGCAGAAGGAAATGCAGTCGGTAAGTCTGCAAATGGTTATCGCGTAAGCTATGGTAAGACTTCATTGGATGATGCTTCGGCAGATTCGGATTCGGTTGACTCTAATTCAGTTGATTCGGATTCTGATTCCGGAGATACAGCTTCTGTACAGTTCATCACCAATAAACTGATGACTACAAGCATGACCATCAGCAAGAGCTGGATCGGCGATAAGACCTGGGGCGATATTACCCGTCCTTCTAAGATTACCTTCCTGGTAGAATATTCCTTAGACGGTGGAGAGAGCTGGACGGCTTATTCCGAAGAGGGAGAAAATGCAGTCTGCAAAGACGGCTATGTCACAATGAGCGGAGACAGCGAAGGTGTTTGGCAGGATATCGTATTAAATGATCTGCCCCTTATTACCGAGGACGGCACTTCCTATCAGTACCGGGTAAGCGAGTACAGCATTGAGATCAATGGACAGACGATTCTTTGCCTGGGCAAGGAGGATGCTTCCAAAGAGGCTACGCTCACTGCTGATGCAGAAAAGGAGGAGAATGCAAAGTCTATCTGCAGCAAGGCAGGCGCTTATGATGCAGAGGTGACAACAAAGCAAAATGATAACGAGACCTGGACTGTAACCGCAGTTAACAGCCTGGCAACAGGCAGTGTCAGCGTAAGCAAGACCTGGGCAGACGGCAATAACCGTGACGGCTTAAGACCGGGCAGCATCAGCCTTGATCTTCACCGCGTCGATAAGATCGGTGACAAGGAATATGATGAGGTCATTGACAGTATCACGATCGAGGCAGAAAATGACGGCAGCTGGCCGACCTACACCTGGAACAATCTGCCGGTTTATTCGAGAGACGGTTCCGGAAAGGCAAGCTACTATGTCAAGGAAGCTGATACCGATAACTACAGCAGCAGCTATGAGGCAGCAAATGAGAGTATTATCTCTTCTGTCATGGATGCAGCTGGAAATGTGATTGATAGGTTCACAGAGCTTACGGGACTTAGCAAGCTTACAGCAGGCTCTGCTGCAAAAGCAGATCAAACTGTAAATGCTGCAGCAGATGCAGCAAGCACCATCAGTGCCGATGCGACTGCAGCTCTCAAGGTAACCAATACCCATGAGGCAGATACCTTTACAGTTACGGCAAGCAAGATCTGGGATGATAACGCAAATGCAAGAGGCTTGAGAGACTCCAGCATAAGCTTTACGCTTCAGTACAGTCTGGATCAGGGCGAGACCTGGCAGAAGGTAACACAGCTAAAGGAAAGTGAGATTCCGGATGCAGCAGAAGACCAAGGCAGTCTGGTATGGACCAGCTCTGATGTAACACAGACCATCTCAGGTAAGATGACCGATTCCGAATGGAAGGGCTTCATCTGGGAGAATCTGCCGGCACATGCATTAGATGCAAAGGGCAGATCGGTCGAGGTTCAGTACCGAGTGACTGAGGAAGTGAGCAAGAATACAAGTGCAAATTATACCGTAACGGAAGGAAGCGTGCTTTCCTATGGCAAGGCTAAGGACAATATCGCATCCACCTCCATTACAAATACGGTGAAACCGGCAAATCCAGTAAATCCGGATAATAATAATTCTACGAAGCCCGATTCGAAAACAAATACGAATTCCGCTTCCAGGAATGTAAAGACCGGAGATGATTCTCAGTATATACTTTGGGCATTGCTGATGACGGGAGCATTTGTTTCCATGCTTTATACCGGTGCTCGTTACAAGAGAAAAAAGAATAATGATTAACAAATGATTCAGGCAGGTGATAGGATGCTATCGCCTGCCTGTTTGTTTTACGCCTCTTTGATTTACATATATTTGCTTTACACATGTTTGATTTTCAAAAGCATTGAATCAAATGAATCAATAGAAATGATGATTCAAAGTTTCTCATAGTTCTTCAAAGTTCCTATTGGTATGAAAAATTTATTGAATGCCTAATTTTATAAAGGGCTAATTTATGAATACCTTGATAATCAGAAAAAATCGCAGAGAGGAGAGAAGACCATCCCGGCAACAAGCTGCGTTCGCTGTTCCTTGCGGCGCTGATTCGCTCCGTCTCTTACGCGAAACTCGCTTCGTAGTTCACGGCGTTGCATTGTTTCCTGTATTTTATTGGTGTCGCTCAAGATACTGCTGCTCAAACACGCGTCCGCCGGAGCTGCTAGCCGCTGCGTCACGACGCGAGCCTTGCTAATCGTTGCCGGATGGAGCTTCTCTCCCTATGCGGAATTGCCCGCATACATCATTGAAGCTCCTGCCAAAAACTTGAGATATACCAGCAGAAATTCTAGTATATGTTTGTCAACTAGAAAATGTGCCACGTGCTAGCTTGATTTTAAGCCACCCAATGATGGCCAGAAAGTCAGCATTTGAGGTTCAAGTGGCTCACTTTCAGTATAGCGATTATATCTAGTACCAAAGACAATCTGGAATAAATTTTGGCTCATTGCTGTGAATAGTGATCAATTAAATACAATTGAATATAAAAGATGATTTTCATTTTCATTCGGTATTTTAGCTATGCTATAATCAAATCAAGAGATAGAGAGCTGGATGAGAATAAAATACTTGATATTTTTTTGCGTTGTAATGCTTTGTTATAGAAAGAATTAGATAATGGGCTGTATGCCTTCGAGATGATCAGAGAATTAGATGAATAGAGACATACCGCCAGATGTTTTTTCTTTTTGCAGTTTGATTCAGGTTTCTGATGAACTTAAGGATTTTCTGCATCTGCTTAGAGATGGCTATGGAAAAAGCCGACTTGTGAAAAAGATCGAAGAGCAGGTCGTTAAGGCAAGAGAACACAAGGAATGGAGGCTTGAGTATATGACTCTTTATATGAGAGACAGACAGAATCGTGAGGAAGGTTTTGAAGAAGGACTTGAACAAGGCCTGAAAGAAGAACGTGAGAAAACAATTAGAAGTGCTTTATCTGCTGGTATGACAGTTGACAGCATTGTTAAGATATTTAGCTATTCAGCTGAGGAAGTGCAGGAAATTGCAGATAAGCTTCTTGTGTAGAGAGGGTAGTGCAGAGAGGAGAGGACGTCTTTCCGGCAACGATTAGCAAGGCTCGCGTCGTGACGCAGCGGCTAGCAGCTCCGGCGAACGCGTGTCTGAGCAGCAATAACTTGGCTGACATCAGTGAAATACAAGAGTCAAGGCGGCATCGCGAAATATGAAGCGAGTTTCGCGTAAGAGCCGGAGCGAATCGGCGCCGCAAGGAACAGCGAACGCAGCTTGTTGCCGGAAGGCGTTTCTCTCCCTCGGCACGATTCTTTTATAATCTAAAAATGGCCGATTTACAAAATAGCTGATTTGCCCTGAATATTCATAGAACAATCCCGTGAATAATTCATATTTGCTTTTTTTCACAATAAAAAAATCGAAATTCCAAAAACTATGTTATAAATAACAAAAAATTATGCTATAATAGATTGCAACAAGCCTCGCCTTTTGCGCGAGGCATTTTTAATGTAAAAAGCGTCGCAATCTATCGAATCGCAATGCGATACGATGAAACGAAGCCGCCAAGCGTTCGAAGAACGCTTAGCATCATGCGGCGCGAGTCCGCAAGGATGCGCACTGCGGCGAAAGGGAAATTTGTCACTGAAGTGACCCGCCGCAGGCGGAGAATTCCGCTTGCAGGATTCAATTTATGTATCTTATTAGGAGTGAAATTTATGACCAATCAGAAACAGTATGATGTACTTATCATCGGAGCAGGACCCGGCGGTATCTTTTCAGCCTATGAGCTGATGATCCATGATCCTGAGCTGAAGATTGCGGTATTTGAGACAGGAAATCCTTTGAAATCAAGAAAATGTCCCATCGACGGAAAGAAGATTACTGCTTGCCAGAACTGCAAAACCTGCGCCATTATGAGCGGATTTGGCGGTGCAGGAGCCTTCTCAGATGGAAAATATAACATTACAAATGACTTTGGCGGAACATTATATGAGCATATTGGCAAGGAAAAGGCACTGGAGCTCATGCAGTATGTCGATGAGATTAACCTTTCTCATGCAGATGATCTGAATCCAAAGCTTTATTCTACAGCAGGAAGCGAATTCAAGAAGCTCTGTATGCAGAATAAGCTGAATCTTCTGGATGCATCCGTGCGTCATCTGGGAACAGATATTAACTATATTGTTTTGCAGAATCTTTACAGCGAAATGGAAGAAAAGGTTGACTTTTATTTCCATACACCGGTAGACCGCATCGAAGTAGAAGAGGACGGCTACCGCATCATCTGCGATAAGCTGGAAGCAAAAGGCAAATATTGTATTGTTTCCGCTGGCCGCAGCGGCAGTAAGTGGATGGAAAAGGTTTGTCAGGATCTGGACATTCCGACCAGCTCCAACCGAGTTGACATCGGCGTCAGAGTAGAGCTTCCGGCACAGATTTTTTCCCATCTGACTGATCAGCTTTATGAAAGCAAAATTGTTTACCGTACTGAAAAATTCGAGGATAATGTTCGTACCTTCTGTATGAATCCGAACGGCATTGTGGTAAATGAAAATACGAACGGAATTATCACGGTCAATGGTCACAGTTTTGAAGATCCGTCCATGAAAACAGACAATACAAATTTTGCCTTGTTGGTTTCCAAGCATTTTTCTGAACCCTTTAAGGATTCAAATGGCTATGGTGAAAGTATCGCCCGTCTTTCCAATATGCTGGGCGGCGGCGTGATCGTACAAAGATTTGGTGATCTGGAGCGTGGAAGAAGGACCAATGAAAAGCGTATTCTGGAAAGCAATGTCAGACCGACATTAAATGCAACGCCAGGTGATCTTTCCCTCGTTTTGCCGAAGCGTATCTTGGACGGTATTATCGAGATGATTTATGCTCTGGATAAGATTGCTCCCGGAACGGCAAACGACGATACCCTTTTATACGGCGTAGAAGTGAAGTTCTATAATATGGAAGTGCAGCTGGACGAGAATCTTGAAACAGGCTATAAGGGCCTTTATGTGATCGGAGATGGAAGCGGAGTAACCCATTCTCTGTCTCATGCATCTGCCAGCGGTGTTTATGTAGCAAGACAGATTCTTGATTCTCAGGGTTAACTCAGTCGGAAAACCCGATTCAATCCTCCCGCAGCTGCACCTTATTGGCAGCCAGACGTCGTCTGTCTTCCTCAATTGCCGCATAATGTTTCCGGGTTGTATTGATATCCTTGTGTCCAAGGACGTCGGCTACAAGGTAAATGTCACCTGTTTCCCGATATAGACTGGTGCCATAGGTACTCCGGAGCTTATGCGGTGTAATTTTCTTTAATGAGGTTACGGTTTTTGCATACTTTTTTACTAGGTTTTCGACGGCACGAACACTGATCCTTTTTCCCTGCATGGAGAGGAAGAGAGCAGGTTCGTCCTCGGAAACGGTTTTGGCATGAGATCTTTCTTCAAGATAGGCCTGCAAGGCATCCTCAACCTCCCTACCAAAATAAACAACCGCTTCAGAACCACCTTTTCTTTGTACCCTGATGCCATTATTATTCAGGTCCACATCTGTAAGATTCAGGCCAACGCATTCCGATACACGAATTCCAGTTCCCAGAAGAAGGGTCAGAAGAGCAAAGTCACGTTTTTTTGTCTTTGCGTGATAAAGCTTTTGCTTGTCCGTCAGGCCGTCACCATTTTCAACCTGATCCAAGAGTTTTGCGACTTCATCCGGATCCAGACGAATGATATTTTTCTTATGAAGCTTGGGCATGGAAACAAGAGCCGCCGGGTTCTTTTCAATCAGTTCCTTTTTAAAATAATAATTATAGAAGGAACGAAGGCAGGCCAGCTTACGGGAAATGCCGCGTTCCTCATTGGTATGTTCATTTCCGTCCTGATCATAAATGCGCAGATAAGAAAGATATTCTTCAATATCCGCAGCAGTCAGCTGATCCAGGATTTCAATCGGAATGTCATGTATATCCATATCCTTGTAAAGAGGATTGTTTTCCTTGATGTAACGGAAAAAGATGCGCAGATCATAGGCATAGGCCAGTCTTGTGCGGCTTGCCGTTGATTGGGAAATACCGATAAAAAACTCCTTGCAGAACATGGGTAATTCCTTCAGCATTTCACGTAATTTCAGTTCATTTTGGCGATTGATCCGGTCAGAATACCTGGCTTCCATGTGATTTCTCCTTTGTATGGCCTCTTTTTTACCCTAACTATTCGTAAAAGCTGTCTTTTGCGAATAGTTGCTTTTCTCTTATTATAGTATCCTGCCCGCCATAATTCAAGAAACTTCTTATGATCGCTGAGAGAATTTGAATAAAATGATTCGCCAGTCTTTATTTGCGAAATTTTAGAAATAGTTTTTCAAAATAGTCCGGATAAGGCGCATGGATTTCTATGTACGTACCGCTTCTCGGGTGAATCAGTCCGATGACCTCTGCATGCAAGGCCTGCCCCTGCAGGTGATAAGGATTTTTGCCAAATCCATAAAGAGGATCACCAAGTAAGGGATGATTGATCATGGCCATATGAACGCGAATCTGATGCGTTCTTCCCGTTTCCAATTCAAACTGAACAAAGCTTACATTATGTCCCGGGAAACGTTCCAATACCTTGTAATGCGTAATGGCTTCCTTTCCATTTTTTACATTGGGAGCCATCTTCTTCCGGTCAAGAGGATGTCTTCCGATCGTTGATTCCAGGGTACCTTCTTCTTCTTTGATGACACCTGCCACAAAGCCGACATATCTCCTTGTAACGGAGTGCTCCTTGATCTGTTCGGCGATTTTATTATGGGCCTGATCATTCTTGCATACGATCAATGCACCTGTGGTATCCTTGTCGATTCGATGCACGATCCCCGGCCGGATCTGGCCATTAATTCCGGAAAGCTGATCCTTACAGTGATACATAACCGCATTAACAAGGGTTCCGCTGGTGTGCCCCGGTGCGGGATGCACGACCATATCCTTAGGCTTGTTTACAACCAGAAAATCTTCATCCTCATAAAGAATATCCAGGTCAATTGCCTCCGGCAGGATCTGGATCTCCTCATCCTCCGGCAGATGAATCTCAACCACTTCTTCTTCGTTGACCTTATAGCTGCTTTTTTGGATCTTTCCATCAATCAGCACATTGCCTTTTTTGATCAGATTCTGGAAATAATTTCTGGATTTATCGGGATAAACAAGAGAAAGGAATTTGTCCAGTCTTTCTCCGCTATATTCGCTTTCGACAATAAATTCCTCTCTTAATTCTTCTTTTTTTTCAGTTTCCATATGCAGATCCAAATCATTTCTTCCCATGGAAAATCTCCTCAAAATCCTCTGACTGATAGTAAAAAAGAACAAGAATGATCAAAAGAACCTCTGCTGCGGTAACATAAATGTCTGCCACATTAAAGACTGGAAAATTGATTAGCTTAAAATAAAAGAAATCAACTACATAACCATTTACAGTACGGTCAATAAAATTACCGATCGCACCGGCAATCAAAAGGACCAGAGTTGCCCGAAACCAAAAGAAATGCTTCTCCAAGGGCGTTTTAAAATAAATAACTGCCGCTGCAAGCACGATTACGACTGTTAAAATAAGGAAAAAGATGGTTTTTCCTTCCAGCATACTGAAGGCTGCTCCGGTATTCTCCAGATACTGCAGTTCAAATACGTTCTTCAGAATTACGAAGCTCTCTTTTCCTTTTAAGAGAATCACTGCTAGTTCCTTTGTCAGCTGATCCAGTAAAACCAGCGATACGATCAGCAAAATACCGAAGATTCTCTTCTTACTCTTCTTTTCCATTTATCTTTCTGCCTGTCCTTTTCTTCCTTATTCTTTATGCTTGTTTATGCCTTTATGCCCTTATGCCCTTATGGCCTTTATGCCTTCAGCCAGCAATTTCCAGTACGCTGTGAATTGCATCCAGAAATTCCTCATCCTGAATTCCCTGATCAATATAAGTATCTCCCAGGCCTCTCATCATAATAAAACGGATGTTTCCGGCCATTGTCTTCTTATCAGAACGCATCGCAAGAAGGATATCCTTCGCTGTAAAGTCCTTTGCTTCTGCTTTAACGGAAAGCTGATATTTCTTCAGAAGACTTAA
>CAVEOK010000037.1:0-22191 GCA_963617415.1 Oscillospiraceae bacterium | reverse complement strand
GCCCAGAAAAAATCACATCAGCCTGACTTGAAATAAATCTGACATTGCAAAACATGGTTATTTGAGGTTAGTTGAGGTTAGTTGAAAATCTAAATGCACGTTCGAAGATGTAAGTGCACGCATGAAATTGTAAATGCACCCCGTTTTACAGAGTCTGCTATGCTGGCTTTGCCCTGCCTTCTTCACAAGCATTCCTTATTTTTTCACTTCCACGTCCCCAGCTTTCTATCCTGAATCCCCGGAAATGTGACACTGAAATCTAGCTTACAAGGCAAGAGCACCCCGCCGCAGCGAGGTGCTCTTGCCTTGTTCTGTATTTATTTGTAGATCGTCATGCTCAACAAGCAAGCTGAGGATTCAGGAGCTAAAGAGGCTTTCTCAGAAGCCGTACCAAAGAACCGTAAAATCCGACAAAAATCAGCAAATAGCCCGCTACAAGAAAAGCATTTCTGATTACGGTATCTTCTCCAAGACCAAGCATCCGGCAAATTGCCCAGGTGATGACAAAACCAAGGATGCCAAGCAATAAGCTATTTTTTACAACATAAGCAATCTCTTTTGGCTTCATGATAAACCTCCTTTTTTCTATGCACTAAGCATAGGCCAAGAAGGTAAAGCCCATTTACAAACTTCTATAAAATGTTTGTAAAATTTTACTTATCCTCTTCCATATTGCGGATACTCTCCTGCTCCAGCTTTCTTCCGCTTTCTTTCATATACTGCAGCACGGGCCAAACAGTTTCATATTCCGGATCCTTCAACCGACCCTCCAGCCTTCGTAAATCGTTGCTTGTCAGCTCTTTTGTGCAGGACTCGTATTGCTTTAATTCCGAAATGCCCATTTTATAGAGCTGAAAAGGAATTCCCGTACGATCACAAAGATTCCGGTAAATTTCAAATCCGCCTACGTCAATATCTCCAAAATGGAAATATTCCGCCTGCGGAAAGCTCCTGTATAATTTCTGCAAAAGCTTTCTTCGAACCCGGTTATGATATCCTCCCAAATATATGAGGACACTGTCTGCCATATTCCAGCGAAAAAAGGTCGTCAGATTCTCAATCGTGATCACTTTTTTTATTGAACTGTCCGCAAGCCATTCCAAATCCTCTAAATCCTCGCCGGATATGCCGATTCCCTGCCGCAGCCCGGCAAGCTCTATCCTTCCACTGCTTCCAAGAAGGAAACTACCCGAGCCCTTCACATAGACATAGTTCGGTGTGCTGTAAATTCCATATTCAGCAAGGATCGAATCATTGTCCATTTCCGCGAATTCCTCTGAAAATCTGCGAAAAATCTTTCCGATTCGCCCCAGCCTCTTTTCCAGCGCCTTGCTGTCACCAAAGCAGTGAACGGAAAATTCCCGAAGATAGCTTTCTTTTTGATTCCCTTCAATAGCGGCAACTGCATCAATCAAGCGCCTGCTCTCCTCAGGATCATCCAGTTCCAGATATTCCTTTACACTTTTGCCTGCTTCCAGCCGTTCTATCAGCCAGGCGATAAATTTTCCCGCAATTTCTGTCTGCACTTCTTTTTGCAGCTCCTGCAAAAGCAGAATTTCTTTCTCCTGCTGTTTTTTCTCCGGTACCCGTCCCAGATGGCGATAGACTGCATCTACACTTTCCTCGCAAAGAAGTATCTTTTGCAAAATATGATTCTTTTTTCCCGCTTTCCATTCCGAGCGGGTAAAGCCCATTTCTTCCAGATGTCCTGCGACTGCATGAATTTCTTCATATGCCAGTGAATTCTCATCAAAGTATTCCGGCAGAGTCTTTCTTGTGATCGGAAAAGAAATATGAACCGCTACCTTGTTTTCCTGTCTGGAAAGACTGCTTCTTTCATAGGAATCCAGCAGGGCATGCAAAATAATTTTTTCATACTTCATGGCAATATTTCTCTACAAAGCTTACCTTTTCGTCTGTCATAACCAGTAGGGTTTCCTCCATAGAGGGACCGATATACTGAATTTTATCCGGCGGAGCCGCGATCACAAGCTGAAGGGGCAGACGATTCATAAATTCCAGGACGCCTCCGATACGCTCATCGTCCATATTGTTGAAAGCTTCATCGAACATGACCAGACCTGCCGCTTCGCCCCCGATATTATTGGTATAAAGCTGCACGAAGGATGCCGCTACCGTCACATAAAAGGGCGTCTGTGTCTCACCGCCGCTCTTCTCCTCACAAACCTTGGAATAATAAGAAAAGCTTCCGTCTGAATGAACAATTTTAATATCATAATCCATATAGGTACGATAATCCGTAAACTCAGCCAGCGTCTGGGCACTGCTCTCATTATTCAGGGTAAGGCGCTCAAATAATTCATCAATAACTTCTTTGTGCGTTTCGTGAAAGATACCGCTGAAAATAGATACGCCCTGAACAACATTGAAATCATCCATGATCATATTGTAATAATTTCTGTAACGTCCACTCGGCATATAAATAAATTCATATTGCTCATTACTGAAACGAATATCCTTTAGTGCCTTGTTCAGCTCCTTAAATTCTCCCTGTGCCTGCTTCATATTTTCCTGAAGTTTGGCCAAAAACTGCTCTCTGAATTCCTCTTCTGCAGAAATACGGGCCTGCTCCACCTTTTCTTCATAATCCAAAAGCTCTGAGGTTCTCAGCCTTTCATAGACAGCTGCAAACTCCGGATATCCCTCCATACTTGGCGCTGCACCAAAATCATGTTCCGTTTTGTAACGAATCATGACATCAACCATTCTGTCGACCGCAGTCTGCCGCCGGGTCTCATTGGATTTTCTTTGCCTTGCATAATTTTCCCTGAACTGCAGATAGCTTTTTTGTCTGGTCTGTGCTTCATACTCCTTGAGCCAGCTGCTCTGAATATCTCCTGCCGCTTCAAGGATTTCATTTACTTCCTTCTGAAGCTCCTTTTCCTCTCCGGTCAGATTTTCAAGCTGATGCTTTTCATCTTCCTTCTTCTGCAAAGCAGTGCCAATTTCCCGGTTATAGCCATCACTTTCCCTCTGCAGATCTGCTAGTATTTTTTCCAGAGTCTGAAGCTGAATCTGTTTTTCAATGATCGTGGCATTCTTCTTTAAGGTCTTAATATTGTCTTCACACTTCTTTACTGCCTGACGAAGCATACGCAGTCTGCCGATCACCTCAAGACGGTATTTAATATCTACATCCGCTTCTGTATTTAAAGAAGACGTTACAGAATCTATCACCTTTAAATCAGCCTCTAAGCCGGTCAGCTTTTCCCCGATTGCTTCTTTTTTCTTTTTTGCCTGCTCCAGCTGTACCTTCAGGGCATGACTGCCGATAAAAGGCACCTTATAAATCTCTGGTTTTATGGCACTTGCCACCCGGTTTTGGTAACGCATGCATTCTCTGGTAATAGATATCGGATATTTCTTCAAATCTTCATAGCGGTCACAAAGCTTTACCTTTCCGAGGATCATATTAATATATCTTCTGGCATAGCGATTCTTTGATGTAATAACTGACGCCAAGGTTCCTTCCGGTGCCTCATCATAGGCTTCCATCCCCTGTGTATTGATCAGACCTACTCCAAAGACCTTCCTCTCTCTCCGCAGTCTGTCATATATACCCAGGGCGATATCAAAGCTCTTTGGCTCTACCAGAACATAAAATCTCTGGGTATTCAGGTATCCCTCAGCCGCATTTCTCCAGCCTTCATCCGAAATTTCCAAAAGTTCACACAGAACATAGGGTTCTGCCTTGCGTCCAATCTGAGCAAACTCTTCCTGAATCGCCATAACAAGAGCTTCTACGCCGGCAGGATAGGTCAGCTTTTTCTTTTCCAGACGATTGATCTTCTGGGATACCTCTTCCCTCTCAGTCCGGCAGGCGTTGATCTCCACCTGAATTTCTGCCATTTTGTGATGGGCTTTTTCATAGATGGATTTTTTGCTGCGAATGACCTTTGCTGTCAATTCCTGCAAGTAAGCAATATCTTCTGCCTTGTCCAGATTCTGGAGCGCCGCGTAATATTCTGAAAGTCCATCTTCTTTTCCGAAGAGAAAAAGCTCCTTACTGCAAAGTTCTTCTTTCTGCAGCTCCATAAGCCTTTTTAACTGAGTCTTTGCTGCTTTCACGCTGTCCATCAGCAGCTTCTTCTCCTTGAGGCAGCTTTTTTCTTCTGCTTCCAGGCGCTCTTTTTCTTTTTCCTGCTCTTCTAAAGCAAGGAAGTCCTTATTCTGCCTCAGCTCTACCCGGAGATTTGTTTCCATCTCCTGCTTGCTTTTCTGCTCTGTTTTCAGCTCTTCCAGCTTCTTTTGAATTTCTTCCAGCCGAAATTCCTCTAAATGAATCTGCGCCTTCAGTTTCTCTATCGTTTCCTTTGTAATATCCAGCTGGGCTTGCTGCAGGAAAAAAGCATACATCTGGTCTCGCTTTTCACAGTCCAGAGCGTCTTCATGATACTTCTCAATCTGCTCCAACTTCTGCATTCGCTTTTTTACAGATTCCAGTGTTCTTTCCAGATCCTGATAGGTTCGGACATTTTCCTGAAGAATATCGACATTGACTTCCTTCTCGTCCAGCACATAGGAATACACAAAATCCTTAATATCATCAATGGGTTTAAAGGCAAGCGCTTTTGGAATCAGTCTGAAAAACTTATCCTCAATCCTTCCCAGCTTTCCCTGTACCATTTTTCTGGCTTCTATCTGCGTTTTACACCATTGCCGTATTCCCTTATTCGCTGCCCGAAATTCCGTAACTGACCGGATATGCTTTCCCTGAAGAAACATATCATCAGACAGTCTCTGATTATCGATCAAATAGCGAACCGTCGTCTCCTGCCCCTCTGAAGCAGAATCTACAACTGCCCCAATGATAAAATACCGGTTTTTGCTTTCTTCAAAAAATTCCAGCGCAATATGTGCACTCAGCTGTCCGCTTCTCTCATATGGCTTGCTCTCACGGCCGGTTTTACAACGGATATAACCGGTCAGCTTTCTCTTGCCATTTTCATGTGCAGCCTTATTAAAGGAATTTGCAGAGCAAATGATCACAAACTGAATCGCATCCAAAAGGGTTGATTTACCTGCACCATTTTCCCCGGAAATCAAAGTAGATTTGCCAAAATCTATGGTGCAGTTTGTGAAACGATGCCAGTTAATCAACTTCATCCGTGTCAGTTTCTTCATTTGCGGCCTTCCCCTTTCTGTATTGTTCAAGCTTCTCATAGGCCTGACGGATATCCTCCACACGAATTGCCATCAGAATGGAATCATAGATTAATATTCTGGACTCCTCATTAGAAAGATCTTTGTCCAATATCTCCAAAAGCTGAAATCTCCGAAACAAATGCAAAGCATTGCGCATGCTTGTCTTATCGATCAGCTTTTCCCGAATCTTCAGACTCATATATTTATCCTGAATATCTCCCAGGTTAACAATTACCTCATTGGCTGCCGACAGCTCTCTTTTCTTTTCGTCATACAGAATTCTTAAAATCAGAAGAATGATCGATTCATACAATTTCAAATTACGACGATTGTAATTTTGCGGATTGGTCAGCTGAACCACACCATACTCCTCATTGATCTCCAGACGATAGCCTAACAGATCCAAAAACTCCTGGAATTTATCCCTGTATTTCAAAACAAAATAATAATCTGACCGACTGCTCTGATTTCCTTTGCAAATGAAGCAATAGCTCAAAAGACGGTTGCAAATGCGTTTGAACTCATCCTTATCCTTCTGCAGCATTCCATCCAGCAATTCCATTAGCTCTTCCTCCGTATCGTGAAATCCTTAAAACGATATCCGCCTATCTGAATTTCCTCAAGGCCTTCTACCCGGTAGCTCATCTTCTTTCTCTGTCCATAAAGACGAATGTAAATGATTTTGATAAAATCCTCATCATTCCTTAGCGGCAGCTCTCCTGCTCGCAATTGATTTTTCTCTCCCAGTTCTTCCATGACATAGCTTTCAATTCGGGCCGGACTTAGAATATTCTGCATTTTTTCTGTCAGTCTGCGAATCTTTTCCTGTCTCTGTAAAAGATCCGGCTCTTCCTCCGCCAGCTCCTGGGAAACAAATTCCTTTTTCCCTTCGATCGGTGAGTATAAGGAATTGCTGTCCAATACGCTGCTGCTGTAGATACGAAGCAGCTCATCCAGAAATTCAATTCTGTAGATACCGCCCGGATTTAACTCCTCCGCAGTCATGACTTCATTGATTCCCAGTAAAATCTCCTTTAACTGCCCACGGGTATCCTCATCTCCGGAAAGCAAAAATCTTGCTCTGTTGATTGCTGCCCTTTGATACTGGGTGTTTTTCCGGTTGATTTCCGTTAAAATATCATCCATATTGCGAAAAGCTTCTATAATTTCATGAAGGTATTTATAGACAAGCTCTTCTCCTTCTTCCTCTGAAACCTCCCGAATGCCTGCTATTTCCTGAGAAGCATTTGCAATATAGCTCTTGCTTCGGCTCTTACTTTCCAGCCGCTCGATAATCTCCGGCCGGAATTTAGAAACATTATCCGAAGTAAGCAGCCGGTGATAGGCCTTATCTACAATATTCGTAATATAATCGTTAAACAAGGCCTGCATAATTTCCGCAACCGTCTGATGCCGGGTCAGCTCATCGATATAGTGCTTGATATTGGAACTCAGATTCTTCAGCCCTGTGATCAGCATATCGGTGTTTTCCAAAATCTGCAGGAGCACAATCCCGGGATGATCTGTATTGCTGCGAGCCAGGCTGTAAATGGTGTAAATATAACCTTGATACTCCATCTGCTTTCCCTCTGCAATATCCAACAGGGTTTTTATGATTTTGACAGCATATCCCTTGAAATTGACCCTCTGCACATAGCTTTTGTCCGTCTCAATCTCAATCCAGCCATAGGATTCCAGCTTTCTAAGCATGCTGTTCGCTTTTCCACGATTATCCAGAGCCGAAAATTCCTCTTCATCCAGCTCTGCCGCCTGTAACTGCTCAAAGTAATACTCCAGCTCATCTGCCAGAAGCTCTCTTTCCACGCCAAAAGAAAGCTGATGCTCCATCGTGGAAAACAGCTTACAGATACATTCCCAATATACAATTCGATTCGGAGAGGATAAGGGAACAAAAAAATTTCCCGGCAGAACACGAAACATAAACTTTCCTACTTTCTCATGATCGCATCGATTGATTTAACGCAGGCGGAACGGAAGCCGCTCTCCTCCAGAGAGGTAACTCCACGAATGGTCGTGCCAGCCGGTGAGCAGACATTATCCTTCAAAATGCCCGGATGACTGCCTGTTTCAAGCTGAAGCTTGGCAGATCCCAGGATCATCTGTGAAATCAGAGCATAGGCGTCTCCTCTCTTCATGCCATACTTTACCGCAGCATCTCCATAAGCCTCGATCATCAGATCTACAAATGCCGGTCCGCAGCCTGTGATCGCTCCCGCAATGCCCATCAGAGAAGACTCTACTTCCTTCACCAGTCCAAGTGCTGAAAAAAGACTTTCAATCTGTTTTCTTTCCTCCGGCTCCAGAGAATTGCTCTCTTCAAAAAGGAAAACGCCTTCTCCTACCATTGCCGGTGTATTCGGCATAATAAACTGCAGTCTGACCTGCTTGCTCAGAAGGGTCTGATATTTTGCAAAATCCCATCCTGCCGCAATAGAAATAATCGCCTTTCCGAGAATACTGCTCCCCAGTTCTTCTAGTACGCCCTCAATCTGATAAGGCTTACATGCCATGACCAATGTATCCGCCTTTTCCGCAAGCTCTGCCAATGAGGAAAGGGGCGTAAAACCGATTTTCTCACTATTCTTTTTCAATTTTTCCTGATTCGGTGCAAAAGCGTATACCTTTTCTTTTTCGATTGATCCGGATGAGATAAAGCCAACGGCAAGTGCCTGTGCCATATTTCCCATTCCGATAAAGCCCAATGTATTCATTCCTTTCCTCCTTACATCATCTTGTGTTTTATTTTAAAATATGGGATTTTCATCCCCGTTTCTCCATTTTTATATGAATGTTATAACAGAATCCTTCTTCTTCGGTGAAGCGCCTTCTCCGGCAGGATAGCCCAAAGCAATCGCTGACCAGACCGTATGATTTGCCGGAATCCCGAAGCGATCCAGGAGGCTTTTCACCGGCTCTGCATCCCGAAGTCCTCTCAAGGGATTCAACCAAACTGCACCCAAGCCATAGGAATGGCTCGCAAGAAGCATATTTTCAGCTGCACAGGAAGCATCCTGACAGCCATTTTGATTTCGATTATCATTCGAAATCAAAATGATTACTTTGGGATTTTCCCATCCATAAACATTGACCTTATTTTCTTCGGCAGCTCTTTCGGCCGCAGACTTTAGTTCATTAAGGTCTTCCTTCTTTGTGAGTACGGTGAATTTCCAAGTCTGCATATTGTGACCGCTGGGTGCATGATAGCCGCATTTCAGGATCATCGCCAGGATTTCTTCCGGTATCTTGGCATCTGTGAATTTACGGATGCTGTGACGAGACAAAATCGCATCCACTACCGGATTCATGAGATCCTTCTTTCCCTGGTTTTCCCAAATTTTCTTAAGCTGTCTGCGGTCAATCTTCTGCATGCGGTTGCGAGGCAGCTCCTCCAAGAGGACATACTTCTGGGGCAGCTTGTATCGCTCCGCCTTAGAAGCAATAAACTTATGCAATTCCTCTTCTGCATATCCGGATTTGCTGACCAGAAAGAGCACCGGAATCTGACCGGTTATCCCCTCCGGATCTGCTGCGCCTATGCAGGCACATTCCTTTACATATTCATACTGGCAGGCAATATTTTCCACCTCGATGGGGGAAACCTTCTCTCCGCCAACATTGATGATATCATCTGCCCGGCCCAGCATATAGACATTGCCTTCTTCGTCCGTATAGGCCATATCACCTGTGACAAGCCAGCCATCTACCAGTGTCTTTGCTGTGCCCTCCGGATTATTCCAGTAGCCCATCATCTGCATATCGCCCTTAATCGCCATACGCCCCGGATGATCTGCATCTGACTGAATGCTCTTTCCCTCCGAATCCATGATCTTAAGCTCCACTTTTCCTGCAAGGGGTCTTCCTAAGGACGAAATTCTGACCGGATCCTTTACGACCTCGCTGACATTACAGAAAATCGCTCCGCCGGATTCCGAGCTTCCCCAGGTATTATAAACCTGAAGATCCGGCATCTGCTCCATGATCTCTTTTCGCTGTCTAACCGTCAGTGAGCCGGCTCCGAATTCCATAAAAGAAAGCTTGGATAATACCGGTACTAACTTATCCTGCATCTGGGATTTCATCACCTCATAGGAGGTAGGAACGCAGGCCATTCCATTGCAGTGATAGGCCTCTATATTATTCTCCACCTCTTTCGCGAAAGTAAATCCATTCTGCAATACAAGGCTTCCTCCTGCATAGAGCACTGCCCTGAGTACACGAAGTGCAAAGGAATGATTTAAGGGAAGAGGCAGAAGAAGGATGACCTGATCATCAATATGAATGCCTTCCATCGTATTCTTCAAAATATTGTAGACAGATTTATAGGAAAGCATAACGCCCTTGGGCCTGCCTGTTGTGCCGCTGGTAAAAAGGATCTCTGACAGGCTGTCTTCTGCCGGAATCTCATATCCGATCCAATCCAATTCCCTTGTAAATATCCTTGCAAGATCTTTCTCCCCCTCTCCAGGAAGCACAGCCTCTGCATAGGCATCTGCATTCTTATAAAGCTCACTAAGGGACTTCACCCTGCAGGCCTGCTCATCCTTCAGCTTTTTATTTGTGAGCATAAGCTTGGCCCCGGCCTCTTCATATACAAGAATCATATTTTCAAGGGTACTGTTCTTATCCAGAAAAACCGACACTGCCCCGGACAGGGATACTCCTAAGTAGACCGCTACCATTTCCGGCTTGGAAAGGGCAGAATAACATACCCTGTCCCCCGGCAAAACCCCCTCTGCCTTCAAAAATTCTGAAATCCCCAGTGCCTTTATGGCAAGTTCCCTGTAAGTAAGCCTCTCCTTTTTAAAGGCAACAGCCATTTTGTCCGGTGTGATATCTGCCAGTTCAAACACCCGCTTTACTAATGTATTAATCATACTCTCCATTCCTAAAATTTATGCATGCCTGCCCATGATTGACAGCTGCTTTCTTTTTTCTGTGATCAGAGCCGGAATTCCCCATATAGAAAAAGTGTACGACTGCCAAAGCTTGCATATTCGTACACTTTATCCCCCGGAAACTATGCCTGCAGTTTTTCTACCATTGCAGCCAGTCCGGCTATTGAATTAAAGTTCTCCTCGATAATCTCCTCATAGGGAATCGTAATCCCATACTCCATTGTGAGGCTGGCGATAATTCCTGTGATGGTAAGGGAATCCAGGATACCATCATCAACCAAAGCATCCGATGATTCGAAATCAATTTCCGGATATTCCGCACTCAATAAAGCCAATACTTTTTCTTCCATGTCTTTTCTCTCCTAACACCTATACAAATTCCTAATACTGCATATATACAAATGCACTTTCCTCAAAGCCACTTCCATAGCGGCCCAGAATAAGCACAAGGAAAAACAAGCCATAATATAAGATCCATCTGAATGGCAGGGGAAGAGCAGCTACACTCTCCCGGATCTTTGTTCCCTTTTCCTGCTTATGACTGATAAAGCATAAAAGAAGCAGACCCCATATTCCAACCCAGAGCTCCTGTCTGCTTAAGCCTAGATTATAAACAGACTGGTCAAACCAGATCCACATATTGCCCTTGGTAAAAATGCTTTTGATGATCTCCAAACTTACCTTGATGTCTCCGGGTGCGGTAAGCAGTCTGCCCCCGCAGAAGATCAGACAAGTCCGAACCATCTGAAAGCCCTTCCAAAGGCCTGATTCTGTATTGATCTTCAGCCGCTTATTCAGCTTCTTAAACTCAGGTGCAAAAACCGTACCAATGATAATCATCAGTCCCCAGTAGCAGCCCCAGATAATATAATCTGCACCCGTGCCATGCCAGAGTCCGGTAAGCAGCCAGACAATCGCAAGCGGGATGATCGTCATCAGATTCTTGCCAAAGCGTGCGCCAAACTTGTCCTTTGCTTTTTTGCTAAGCTTGATCAGGCGGGGATTGATCACCATAGGCATATACACATAGTCCTTAAACCAGGCACCCAGAGTGATATGCCATCTGCGCCAGAATTCAGCCGCACTTCTTGAATAAAAGGGCCGCTTGAAGTTCTCCTCCAGGCTGATGCCAAAGCATTCCGATACACCGATCGCGATATCCATGCAGCCGGAAAAATCACAGTAGAGCTGAACCACACAGGCAAATAAGGCGATCAGAAAATACTGTCCCTCATACTGCTTGTAATTGTTGAATATTTCATTGACAAGGACAGCAAAGCGGTCTGCAATTACCAGCTTCTTAAAAAAGCCCCAGGTTATCCGCTGCAGGCCAAAGCAAAAAGCCTGATATTGAAAACGATGTCCCTCTGCCAGCTGGCTTGCCAGCTTCTTATGTCTGGCAATGGGTCCCTGCAGAATATGCGGGAAATAGATCATATACAAAAGAAGCTTCAGCGGATTCTTCTCCGCCAGATCCCGCTTCCAGTAAACATCAGCCATATAGCCCACAATTCCAAATGTGTAATAAGAAATACCCAAAGGAATAATGATATTATCCACTTTCAGGAAATAATGTGCAAGCTTTGTATATGCCAAAAGAGCGATTACAAGAACAATGCCCAGGTAAAGCCATACCGCGGCTTTTTTCTTCTTCTCTGCCTGCTTCAGCTCCGCATATTTATCTGTGCTGTAGATCCAGTCTATTCTTAATGCAGCCAGATAGCAGACCAGAGCGGTCGCTATAACAAAGATCAGCATCTCCCAGCCGGAGCAGGCATAGAAAAAAATACTGCCTGCCAGCAAAACGATCCATCTGGCCTTAATGGGAACAATGTAGTAGACAATAAGGCAAACTGAGAGAAAAAGGATAAAATTTAAAGAAGTGAAAATCATTTGATCAGTTCCTCCCAGTAGTCTTCAAACATTGTAAAATTGTCCCCCGAGCTTACGACATGAGCCGTATCCTTCCGACTGGTATCAATCACCTTGCTCGCAACCACGGTCTGGCTATCCTTGTCAATAAGAACAATATTAATGCCCGCACCATGAATCGAATAATCCTGTCCATTGATACAGATGGATGCATAAGGCCAGGTATAGTTTCCGGAACTTCCTATCTTAAGCAGCAGTTCTTCCCCTTCAAGCGCATTGATTTCTCCCTCATACCAGACTTGACGATTGCCTTCCTTCTCAACGAGAACCTTTCCCCGGTTTATCACCGCGATATAGCTGTCTGCATATGCCATATCCTCTTTAAAATCGGTCTGAAGGCCAAGTGCCTTGAAAGTCTCTGTTTCTTCCTCACCAAGGGAGGAGCTCATATCCCCCTGTGCTGCGATACAAATGATATACTGCTCCTTATGTTCAAGCAAATACTCCATAATATCGCTGCAGTCGATCGACAGCTGAAATTCTGCAAGCTCTGCCAGTTTGTCATACTTTTCCCTATTTACCTCATATTCCTCATATACCTTTGACTCCAGGCCAAAGTTTTTCTGCAGGTATTCGCTCATATATAAGGAAATCTTTTTGGCGCCCCTATAATTGCTGTGCTTTCCTCCGTCGCAAAAATCCAAAGCATAGTCAAATCCGCAGTCGATATCATAGACAAAATCCAGAAATTCAAGCCCCAGACTGTCTGCAAGCGCCTTGGTATAGTCTGACCGTTCGCTTGTCCAGGCAGAAGCATACTCTATCGGACTGGCCACCACCGGATACTTGGTAAGAAGCAGCTGCGCTCCATTGCTCTCACACAGCTCCTGAATCAGCTGCAGATAAAGCAATTTCTGATCCGTGATATCTACCGTGTATAAGCTGTCGTCTACATCGTAGCTAAGACTGCCTTTTTCGTTATAGCTCTTCTCATATGCCCTGTCTGATGCCCTAAGAAGCGCTGCAATGTCATTCATCTCCTCTACGCTTATGCTGCTTCCCTTTAGGGTTGACTGCATAACATAGCCGGCAGGAATATAATAGCTTTCCTGCATGACATCCTCAAAATCAAACTGGCTCAGCTCTGACCAGCGCGTATGATATTGAAACATGGGAACAAGAGCATTCAGAAAATCCTTTTCGCAGGATAGATCAAACGCTTCCTTATCATTCTTCAGCATGGCATACTTGCGTGCCATTCTTATTTTGGATGCACTCAAAGGCATGCTGTCAAGGATATAGCGCCAGCCTTTTTCCTCCATCTCATCATCAAAAAAGAGATTGGACACATCCATCACAACCACCTCGGGGGACTGACGCGAAAAAGCCGATTGAAGTAGATAGTAGCTTGCTTCGATCGGCTGTACGCTGGTAGAAATGTTGTAAGATACAATCCCGGAATCCGCATAGATCTCCATGGGTGATACTGCAAATTCAGAATGACTGGTTCCCAGGAACAAGACCTGATCGATATCCTTTTCCTGACCATAAAAGGTCTTAAGGCTGGCCGTACTGTTTTCCGCATAGTTTTTCCAATCATCCCAATTCCTGGCTAGTATATTCTGGAAAAGACCAAACAAAATACTCCCAATCAGGATAAAAATCAATACTTTGGATAAAATCCTTATTTTTTCTTTATACAGAAGTTCTCCCCCATTCTCTCATACTCTCATTACTCACTTATCATTAATCCCAGGTTTCATAATAATAAAGTGTATCCGTAATCCTTTGAATATAACAGCCGTCATTTCCATTCGGATTGGAAAAACGGACTCCTTTTTCGTCTGTCTCTGTTACGTAATTGTCCATTCCCGGATAAACATGCATTTTTCCGTCGGCTGCATAATAATAACCATATTCTTTTCCTGTCGGAACCAGACCATAGAAGGACTTTTGATAATAAACCACCCCATCCTTGATAAAGCCTCCGCTTGTCCAGTCCGGCCTGTAGGTTGTCGTATCATTATTCTCCAAAGCCAGCTCTGCCAGGGTTATGATCCGGGCAGAATTGTCCTCTATCTTATTGATAATGATCGGCTTTTGGGACTGTAGATAAAGCCAGATCGCAAGGATCGGTGCCGCAACAATGATCAAAACAAGAATAATAACTCTTGGTAATAATCTGTTCATCTTCTTTTTCTTTCCCGCTGTCCTTTACCATTCATTTCTTCCGGTATCATAAAAACTATAACCCGGAATGCCTGTATAAAGACAGCCAACCGCAATACTGCCCTCTCGCATCAATGCTTTTTCATCGTTGGAGTCTGTATCTGAAACTGCCAGCTTCAAAATCAATCTTCCTGTCCTTGCCCGCAGATCATCCAGCTCCTCCAGATCGGCTACAAAGTTTCTTCCATCCGGATCGGCAGCTAACTCGGTAAGCAGTTCATATTCCCGGTCACTTACTTCTATTTCAAAGTCTTTTCTTTCATTTCTGGTGCTATATCCATTTGATTTCCAATAGCGTCCTGTCCATGTTTTACTCATAATAAAGTATCTCCTTTATCATTGACTTTTCTTAACAAGTTTGTATTATATCATACTATACATATTTTTTTGTGGAAATTTACAAGAAAGTCCCCTGCACTACCCTCATCGTATGCCTTTTCCCTACTTACACTCCACTCTTTATTTCTCTCAATTATTTATCTTTAGAATAGGAATTTAAAAAAAGATAAGCTATAATAAACAGGAATTTGGAATTCATATAGGAGGTATTATTATGGAACTGAAAAAAGCAATGAATATTCGAAAATCTGTAAGATCCTATACCGGAGAGCCGGTAAGCGAGGAAGCACTTGCACAGGTTCTTACTGCAGCATATGAGGCGCCGGTTGGCATGGGCAAATATGACAGTGTTCATTTTACTGTTATCACCGACAAAGATCTTCTGACCGAGATTGATGCCAATGGTGCAAGCTTCTTTGGCGATCCAAGCATTCACCCGCTTTATGGTGCACCTATGCTGATCGTCCTTTCTTCTGATTCTGAAGGAAATGTACCGAGTGCCAATGTTGCCATGATTATTCAGAACATGTCCCTTGCTGCTGTTGAGTTGGGTCTCGGACACTGCGATATCTATGGATGCACAGCTGCCCTTTCTAAAAATGAAGAATTGGTAAAGAAGCTCTCCCTTCCGGAAGGCTTTACCCCGATCGCTTCCTTTATTCTCGGACCGACAGAAGAAGTTTATGCAGACCGTGAGATTCCGAAGGAGCATAAATATTCCATGAATCGCATCTAAGACTCTGTTAATTCACCTTTCTTACAGGGATACTGAGGAATACTGCCTTTTTCGGATGATCTTTTTATTATTCGGGAAAGGCAGTATTTTTTTGCTAAAATAAACCCAGGTGCTCACAGGCTTTGTATATGCCGTCTTCCTTCACATCCGCCGTTACATAATCCGCCAGCTCTTTCAGCTCTGGAATTGCATTTCCCATTGCCACTTTTGTCCACTCATCGATAAACATGGAAATATCATTGGAAGAATCCCCAAAAACGATCACATCCTGATAATCAGCATGCAGATAATCCATCATTTTTTTGATGCCCTCTGCCTTATAGGTCGGTTCTACAAAAAGATATTCCTTATGATAGCGCCCCCAGGGCAGCTTTTTTAGGGACTCCAGTGCCTGCTCTCTCGGAGCATAGCAGGCAACATAGGCCTTATAAATTTTCTCATAGTTTTCCGGATCCAGACCCGGAACTACCTTTGTTTTCACATATTCATCATGGGTGAAATCCAGAAAGCGGTCATCCGGCACAAAACGGGTATCGGAATCCTCTGCCTGCAGTCCCCAGATGAAATCTTTTTCCTTGCATTCCTGAACCAGCTCTATGATCTGCTCCTTCGGCAGGGGTCTGACCTCCTGCAGCTTTCCCTCTATGGTAATGCCATAACCGCCGTCAGATACCATATTGTAAATACCGAACTCATCCATGAAATCTACTGCCAGGGCATGCATTCTGCCTGTTGCAATTGCAATAAAATGACCTGCCTCCCTCAGCTTCTGCAAAGCCAGTCTGGTTGAATCCGGAATATAAGTATTCTCATACCCCCCTGCCGCCAGGGTTCCGTCTATATCAAAAAATAAATATCTCTTCTTCATACTCTGCACCTGCCCTTTTGTTTATTCCTTATTATTCAATGCTATCCAAATAGATATCATAATACTCCAGACACTGCTTTGTCCATGCATCAAGCGCTTCCTGCTCCTTTTCCTCTGCCTCTTTTCGTTTCTCTTCTGATGCCGGCCCGGCATCCTCCCAAAGCAGACTTTCCTCTTCCTCCGCCAAAAGCTTCTTAAAGTCCGCTTCCGCTTTTTCTCTTTCTTCTTTATTTAAGGAAAATCTCCAGTCAAAGCTTGCCTCTCTGGTAGAAATCTCCTTCAGACGATGGCTTTCCTTCTTAGGTACCGCCTTCAGTTCCTCGATCATCCTCTGCTGCTCTGCTGTTCGCAAAGCCGCAGGATCCGCTCCGAAAAGCGCCTTCTCCTTCTGTTCCCGGTAATGCGCATAACCAAAGGGATAGTAAAGAACCTCCTCCCTTTCCGGATCAAATACCAGAAGGGCATCCGCCAGCTGGCTCAAAAAATATCGGTCATGAGAAACAAAAAGAAGGGTTCCTTTGTAGGCAGCAAAGATCGATTCCAGGGTTTCCTTTGCCGGAATATCCATATTGTTTGTCGGCTCATCCAGGATCAGAAAATTTGCTTTTGTCTGAAGTAGCGCTGCCAGTTTTAACCGGGCCTTTTCTCCGCCGGATAGACTTTTCACTGCCTTACCCAGATCCTCTCCCCGAAAAAGATAGCCAGCCAGAAGCTGTCTTGTTTCCTTCTCATTCAGACCCGGAAACTGGTCATGGAACCAGTCAAAAACAGTTTGATCAGAAGCAAGCTCTGCCGCCTTCTGATCAAAATAAGCAAGATCAATATGATTTCCTTCCCTTAGCTTGCCGAAAAGAGGCGGTATTTCTCCTGCCAGGGTTTTCAAAAAGGTCGACTTTCCGCTTCCATTCGGTCCGCAGACACCGATTTTCTGTCCTCTCCTGATCCGAAAGCTGATCTCCTTTATCGCTCTGTCATATCCGATCTTCATATGCTCACATTGACAGACCCACTTGCTGCCATACTGCTCCGGCAGGATCTCCTCCCTATGGATCACAGCTTCATCCTTTTCCGGTTTCTCGATCCGCTCCATCCTTTCCAGAATCTTCTTTCTCGAACGGGCAAAGGCAGCCTTTTTCGGTTTATGCTTAAAACGCTCGATCAGATCATTTAAACGTTTGATCTCCTTCTGCTGCTCCTCATAGCGCTTCAGCTCCTGTTCATATTTTCGAGCTCTTTCTCTTCGGTAATCCGTATAATTTCCCGGATAACGGTGCGCCTTCCCGCCGGAAATCTCCCAGATAAGATCCGCTGTCTGATCGATAAAATAGCGGTCATGGGACACCATTAGAACCGCCTTCGGATAGTTTTTCAGATAATGCTCCAGCCACTGGATTGCATCCAGATCCAAATGATTGGTCGGCTCATCCAGGATTAAAAGCTCCGGTTCTGCCAGAATCAGACCGATCAGCAGGAGCTTTTTCTGCTCTCCTCCGGAAAATTCCTTCAGTTTTTTTCCTTTTTCTTCCATAGAAAAACCAAAATCTGTAAAGATCTTCCGGTAGCTGCTCTCTTCCTCATAGCGCTCTCTGGAATAAAGATAGTCCTCTGCCTTGCCGGACAAAAGAGCCTCCCGCATCATTTCTTCTGCGGTTTTCTCCAAATCTTCTTTTCTTACTGTCTGCTCCAGTACTCCCATGGTAAAGCTTCTGGCCTGATAGATCCCTGCCTCCGGATTTTTGTCATCCCGGTCTGCCTCCAGCTTTCCGCTGATCAGATCCAGGAGGGTCGTTTTTCCGCTTCCATTACGGCCTACCAGGGCAATTTTCTCCATCCCTTTTATTTCAAAGGACAAATGGGACAATATGATTTTTCCGCCACGGCTGACAGAGACATCCTTAATCTGATAAAGCATCTTCTTCTCCTGCAGTTTCGCATAACATAAAAATAGGAAAGAATCCTGTTTGCAGAATTCTTTCCTATTGTATCAGATTTTATATCAAATTTTATTTTGCCTTATGAATTTTTCGCAGGTCTTTTTGACTTCTCGGAATCATCGATTCTCCAGGCAATCAAAGAGCCCAGAAGAGAAATCAAGATAAATACCACATATGCTGCAGTATAAGATCCGGTTGCCGCAAGGACAGCTGCAAGTACCGCATAGGATGTACATCTCATAATATTATAAATAGTTGAGATAACCGTAAATGCCAGCGGGAAATCACGTCTTCCGAAAATATTTGTTGTCATGGAAGGAGCAAAGTTTGCTGTACCACCGATGGAAACACCGATAACAAATACAGAAATATACATGAAAGCCAAAGCAAGACTTCTGTTTGCATCAAGGAATACAGATGCAAGAACGTTGAAGAAAATTCCGGCTGCATAGAAAATTCCGAAGAAAACGGTTGCCCACTTTGTTCCCTTTTTCTGATCAAGAACACCCCAAGCATAAGAACCAACCAGACCAATGATCGCTGTACAGGATACACAAGAAATCGCATAGGTCTGTGTGAAGCCCATCTGCATAATTCTTACTACAAGCTGAGACATGATACCAACTGTTACCAGCATGAAGCAGCCAAAGCAAAGGCCAACCATCCAGGTATCCTTATCCTTCAGAAGCTTTCCAAAGCTCCACGGAGATACATAACTCTCATGCTCTGCATTATTTGCAGCGATCTGT
Source organism: Oscillospiraceae bacterium (assembly GCA_963617415.1). GTDB lineage: Bacteria > Bacillota > Clostridia > Lachnospirales > Lachnospiraceae > RUG14243. The sequence continues at coordinate 3,382 of CAVEOK010000037.1, read as the reverse complement.
TCTGCTGTCAGTTCCTCATTATCCGGTGTGCATCCAAGCTCTTCCGGTGTGTCCTTAATAAAGAAGATGGTAATGATACCAACAATAATGGTTGCTGCACCCATGATATCCAGGGAGATAGCCAGTGTAAATCTGCCAAAGAGACCGGCAAACATAATGGATGTTAATGCAGATGAAGCATTCATACCCATGGTTGCCCATCCAAGAGCAAGACCCTTTTTACGCGGGAACCAGTTTGCGATCAGGGTATTTGCTGCCTGCATAGAGAAGCAGTTTGCACAGGTATAGAGAATACTCTGGAAAATAAAGTAGGTGATCAGTGTTTTGCTGTTACCCATTGCTGCATAAGACAAACCACCGACAAAAAGAAGACCGATCAAAATCTTCTTTGCACCCTTTTTCATGATCAGCCAGCCAACCGGTACACCAACAGCCAGTGAAATATAACCTGCCGGAGTTGCCAGGGCCAGAACCTGGTTGGAATCCCAGTTATTAACGAATGCAAATTTTGCTACCAGGAGGTTCAAACCATCAGACTGGGCTCCGTTTGCGATAAACATCAGGATCGCTGTATAAATGATGATCCACCAGCCCCATTTTCCGAAGTTTGAACTTGCACTATGTTTTATATCCGTATTTTGATTCTTTTTCTTACTCATTTTTCCGGAAATCCCCCTTTAATATACTGCTCTGTCACTGTAAGCTGACAGGTTGTCCTGTGTGATATATTCACGTTCGGTATACTGATAGTGGTCGGGGATCTGTCCGTTTTCCAATCCAATAATGGTTTCACCCACGCCGTTTGCCATTTCTGTCGGACTGTTTACCGCACATTCGGTAATGTAGCCTTCTTCCATTGCCTGCAGAGTTTCTTCTGAAGCAGTAATGGTATAAATCTGGATCTGTCCTTCCAGACCAGCTTCCTTGATCGCATCCAGAGCACCAAGTGCAAATTCACAGTCATATGCGATCACGGCATCAATATTGTCATAGAAGCTCAGATACTCTTCCATAATTTCCTTTGCCTTGTCGCGGCTATGACCAGCCTGCTCTGTTGACAGAAGCTTATAGTTGGAGAAGTAAGGCAGTGTTTTTTCAACACCCTGCTCTCTCAGGATGTAATCCTGCTGAACACTATAGCCTGTGATTGCAACAACATTAAGTCCTGCAGACTCTCCGTTCTTTGCAATCATATCCATAACCAGCTGGGAGGAAAGTGCTTCCTGATCCTCACCTACATAAGCAGAAACCTCATTGTAGGCAGAAACCGTTGCATCTGTGGAAACCATGATTACCGGAATACCCGCATCATGAATCTTCTTTACCCACTCATCAGCCATGGTAGCATCACCTGCCATCAGTACGAAATAATCCGGATTCTCTGCAATCAGCTCATCAACCTGATCCCTCTGCTTGGAAGGAGCTCCCTCTGCAGATAAGCCGATAAATTCCCATCCGTTTTCCTCGCACATACTTTCCATATCGTTCCAAAGAACGCCAACCCATGGTGCTGACTCCTCTGATGCAATACAGGAATAAGCAATCTTCAGACCACTTGTATCCTTTGTTTCTGCGTCTGCAGATGCGTTTCCGCTTGCAGAAGCATCTGCACTTGTCTTTGTATCTGCATTTGCAGATTCCTTTGCGCTTTCTCGGTCATATGCTGTTTTGCTATTGCCGCATCCGACACAGCCAATCAATAGCAGCATTGCTATTAAGATTGACAGCCCTCTTGTCAGTCTTTTCATATTCACCTCTCAATTAATTAAACTGCTAACTAAATAGTAAGTCAGCTATTATTATAACCAAGATTTTTATAAACGCACTAACTAATTAAATTTTTGTGAAATTTGCTTTGGTCATCTCGCCAGAAATCCTTGTTTTTTCACTTTTGCAAAAGCGATTTTTTGGGCAAATTGCTAAAATTTATATTTTTTCTCCTCTTTTTTTAGAGTAAAAATGTTTTTTATTTCATAGAAACGAAGTTTCCTATGAGATAACAAAGCGTTTCGCTCGCGCCGAGCGCGGTCGCTTGCGACATATTTCCTCTTCGCGCGAGTGCGCATCCTTGCGGAGCCTTTTTATCGTATAGGAACGAAGTTTCCTATACGATAAAAAAGGACTGCCGCAGGATATGCAGCAGTCCCCATTTTTTCTCTTACCCTTCACTTCATTCACGGCAAAAAAACAAAATTTCCCCTATTATTCTTCAGGATAATCTGTATTATCTCCGATAAAGGTATAGCCCGGCTCCTGATTGTAGATCAGATAACAGGTCAGATCATCATTCTCATCAAAGAAATCCATATGAACCCACATGAGGCAGTCCTCACTCAGACTGTCCTTCGGTGTTCCCGGCAGATAAAGATAGCATGTTGAGCCCGTTTCCAGTCCGTATGCACTGGAGCTGACATAACGGATTTCGTCTACGATACTTTCAACGCCCTCTTCCTCATCTGTCTGCACATCGCTTAAGGTCATTTCATAAGTATAAGCATCGATCTGCTGAATGTTTGTAAAAGCACCGCTGAAGCTGCTGACATATACCGTTCCGTTGGGATAGCCATCACCGGTATCTCCCATATCCGAATCATGATAATCACCGAAGAAGCTGCCGTCTTTATGAAGGGTAATGCCGGTAGACCAGGCTCCTACTCCACTTGCAAAATAAAAATCTGTCGGTACATCCTCCGGAAGAGAAAGGGAAGCTGCATCTGCACTTTCCTCCTCTGCCGCCTCTGCACTCTCTGTCTGTCCTGCGTCAGCACTGACTGCCTGAGCATCTGCACTAACTGCCTGACCGGATTCTTCCGGAGCAGAAGTCCCACATGCCCCCAAAAGAAGAGTCATTGCTGCTGCTATCATCATTACTGCTAATTTTTTCTTCATCATTTCCTCCAAAGCTTTTTTTATATTCTATCATACATGCTCCTGCATGAATCGGTCAATTGCCTTTGCTGCGCCGTCATGCGCATTGTCTTCTGTCACATAATCCGCCAGCGCTTTTGTGGCCTCAGCCGCATTTCCCATAGCCACGCCGCACCCGGCTGCCTGGATCATACCCTGGTCATTCTCACTGTCTCCGACTGCCAGGATATTTTCCCTTTCGATTCCAAGTGCTTCGGCAATATAAAGAAGCTCTCTGCCCTTATCTGCCAGGGGACTTACCATTTCCAGATCGCAGTCCTTTGTACGAAGCAGATTTACCCCTTTTGTGCTGAATTCCTGATAGAGTTCGTCCCTTTTTTCTTTCTGATCGGTAATCAGCCAAATATTCTCTGTCCCATAGCCTTCCTCTCTCAGTTCCCTGATCTTTTTCTCCAAATTCCTGACCGGTCTTCGGGAAGCTTCGATATAGGATCTTAAATAGCTTCCTTCATAT